>CAVZMC010000001.1:0-9337 GCA_963776125.1 uncultured Acidobacteriaceae bacterium
GAGTGGATCAGTTCGGTCGACCTGGAGAACGCGCTGGTGGCTCACCCGCAGGTGCAGGAAGCGGCGGTGATTGCGGTTCCCCATCCGCGATGGCAGGAGCGTCCCGTGGCAGTGGTTGTGCTGCGCGATGGGGAAAAACCCACATCCGAAGCGCTGCGCGCATTCCTGGCCGAACGATTCGCCAAGTGGCAATTGCCGGATGAATTCATCTTCGTCGACGCGTTGCCCCACACCTCGACCGGGAAGTTGCTGAAGATCGAACTACGTCGCCGCTACCAGAACTTGGCATGGGCAGATAACCCGCCCGGAGCCGCGGCTAAGCCGACTCGGCAGACCTGATCGCTTCTACTTCGCCTGCAGCGACTCGATGTATTTGTTCAAATTGGAAATGCGCTGCAACACCTGGCCCGAACTGCCGCCGCTCATGTTGAAGAAGATCGGGCCCCACACCGGCATGTCCTTGTTGCCATGCGCGGCCAATTCCGCCGTGCCATTGAGCGCGCTGCTTACTTTCATCGCGGGATACGTTCCGCCATTGTTTTTGGCCAGTAGTGTTAGATCTGACGGGGGAACTTTCAAAGCCGGGGCTGCCGGGCCGTCGCCCTTGGCATCGGTCCCATGGCAGGATGCGCAGTAGGCGTTGAACATCTCTTTGCCAGACGCCGGCGACGTAGCCTTCGCTGCACCATGTTTGATGGCGGGTTTTTGATCTTGCGCACGGGCCAGTGTGACAAGCGCTGCGAGGAACAACACTGACAAAAAGACGCGATGGATGAACATAAGATCCTCTTCTTGAAACCGTGTCATTGACTTCCGAGCCGCGCTACGAGCCGCTGAAATTGTCACCTACCCGTAGCGCGGCGGATTAGAATGAAAACTTCACCGCAAACTGCAGCTGCCGCGGGTTGAGCATGGTGCGCGGCTTGCCGAAAACCGGATTGGGCACGTTGGGAACGCTCACCGGCAACAGTCCAAGCGACAGGAAGGCGGGCGGCGCCGCGGCCGCTTGCTGCGTCGCACAAGAGACTGATCCATTCTGGATCGCCAAAGTGGCGGCGTCGTTGAAGTGCTGCGGAATTACCGGGCTCGCTCCGCAGAATACCGGCGAACCGTACACCGACGTCACCTCATCGATATTCGGGCGGTTGAGCAGGTTAAAAGCATCCACGGAGAGGCTCATCCTGACCCGTTCCGTAATCTGGAAGTACCGCGACAGCCGCGCGTCCCAGCTATAGAGCGGGTCGCCAAAGTAGGTGTTGCGGGGAACCGTGGTGGTGCAATTGGTCACCGAGGTGCAAGTTCCGGCCACCGGCGCGCCGCCTACGCGGTCTGTGCTGAGCCCGGCTATGTCCCCAAAGATGTTGCTGCCGCTGAAGAGCGTAAAGGGACGCCCCGATTGGAGGGTGATGATGCCGCTGAACTCAAACTGACGGGCGAAGCCGTGATTCGGCGTGTCGGCCGTAAAGTTGGCGACGAAGCGATGGCGCGCGTCCTGATTGGAATTGGCGCGCTCCGCCTGATAGTCGAACTGATTCTCCGGCAGGTTGATAAATGTGGTGAAGTTTCCGTTGTCGATGGTATGCGAGTAGGTGTAGTTCGCCGTCAGGTTGAAAAACTTCCCCATTTTTTCCAACGCGCTGACAGTCAAGCCGTTGTACGAAGCGTTGGCAACGTCGTTGTTGTAGTCGAGAAGGCCGGCACTGAGCGTGGGGGGTGCTCCAACTCCGCCGGGGACGCCGAATTCCAATCCGCTGGGGTTCACCGGAAGTAACGGATTGGGCGGTGCAAACGCGGGCGGAATTGGGCTGGCGGGCCCCAGCCAATTAAAGAACGGGCCCAGGCCCAGCGGTCCGAGAATCGGTTTGCCGCTGCAGGGAGTAAGCGAACCGCTGGGATCAACCAATCCCTGCGCATAATACGGATTATTGGGCTTGGAGGTGCCGTACGGGCAGGGCACGTTGATGTTATTTCCGCGGACGAGCTTATGGGCTTCGACAAAAAGATATCCGACGTCGATGGTCAGGCCGTGCCCGATCTCGCGATCAATCTCAAAACTCGCCTGTTCGGCGTAGGGCAGGCGCGCGTTGCGCTGGATACCACCCGAACCCACGCCGCAAGCCCCCGTCGGGGCGCCTGTTACCGGATTGGCCGTGCAGGGACCGGTTAGACTGACCGCCGGATAGGCGTTCGGACCGTCGCCCAATATGCTCAGAGCTTGCACTGCGGCGACGCTGATCATGTTAGTCCCACCCGGAGCATTGCAGTTTGCGGGTAGGCCGAAAACAGGACAGGGCAGAGCGGGCGTGCCGGGATACCCCGGTTCAGCCGACAATTGCCAACCGCCGGTGCTGGCGCCGCTTTGAATCATGGGGATATTTACCCCCTGGGTGAATCCGTTGGCCGCGCAAGCGGGATCTGCACCTGGAGGGTTACAAAAATATCCAGGAAGCGCCTTCTGATTCCCCGTGGTGTAGAAAAACGTAAGGTTGTTGCGATCGAAGAAAATACCAAAGCCGGAGCGGATTACAGTCTTCGAATCCGGGGAATAGGCGAGTCCGACTCGGGGCTGGAAAGCGCGATAATCCGAGTTGATCGTATTGCTAAGCCCGGTTTCAAAATCCCAGCGCATGCCGTAATTCACGCTCAGTTTTGGAGTTACCCGCCAGGAATCTTGCGCGAAAAGACCCCAATAGCCGTGATTCAAGTTGTAGGCGAAGTTGGAATACTGATTGGTGGGAAAAGCATTCGGCCAGCCGCTGCCGAATCCGCCGCCGGTTGCCGGCGAGGGAACGTAGCCGTTGGCGAAACCCGTTCTCGGTAAAGCCACTCCCCAATACAAAAACTGCACGCCGTCAGCTTGGGGCGACAAAGGACAATTGTTGGCGTTGACTGGAATAGTGCCAAGAGTCCCGCTGGTGATGAGGCTGATGGTATCGGCAAATTGGTACATACAGTCGAGACTCGGAATAAGAATTCGTTCTGGCGTGAACCCCGGGTAGTTGTTCTGGCCCCAGATATAGTTCCCGTCAAAGCCGAACTTGACCACGTGGGTGCCTTTGACCCACGACATGGAATCGGAGCCCTCGGCGCGGCTTTCATAGATGGCGTCGTAGGTTCCGAAGTTGTGGCCCATGCTCAAATCGTTGACCACGTCGAGATTAGGCTCGCCCGTGGCTCCGGGGAAGTTGTAGTGGCGGCGCGAGTACTGCAGCATGGTGGTATTCACCAGGCTCGGCTTGAGCAACGAGTTCACCGTGCCCACCAGGGATTGATCGCGGATAAACAGATTGCGCCCGCCGCTGGGGGAACCGATGCCGCCGCCATCTTCGGTATTGCCGATCAGTTCGCCGGTATCCCGCGCATCCTCCACCATGTAGCGAATCGCCATTTGAGTATTGGTGTTGATCTGATGATCCAGGCGCGCAAATCCGTAGTCGTTGTGTACGGTCTTCAGAGTGGAACTCAAGTAGGAAAATGGCGAGCCGGTGCACTGCGCGGGCGGCAAGGTACAACCCTCGGGCGAGAGCCCAAGGTACGCCTTAGCTTGATCGATATTTGCGATGTTGTTGTAAAGATCCGGCGCGAAGGTGGGCGACTCCGCGCGGCGTTGCCCCTCATAGTTGGCGAAGAAGAACGTGCGATCTTTCTTGATGGGTCCGCCGAGCGTTCCGCCAAACTGGTTTTGACGCAAAACGTCAGGCAGGGGAGTTGGCTGCAGCAGCGAACGCGAATCGGTGGCGTTGTTTTGGAAATAATCGTAAACCGAGCCGTGGAGGCCGTTCGTTCCCCCTTTTGTGACGATGTTGACGATGCCACCCAACGCGCGGCCGTATTCCGAGCCGAAACTGTTGTTCACCACGCGGAACTCGGAGACCGACTCCTGTGGCGGAGTAGCGCGTTGCACGCCGCTAATGCTGTTGACGAAATCGGCTCCGTCCACCGTAATTTCATTGCTGAAGGACCGCATGCCTCCGAAAGAAATCTGCGTTACCTCGAATTCGGTGAAGGTCGTCCCCAGGCTGGTGCGGCTGCTGGCAACTCCCGGCGTGAGCAGCGCAAAATCAGTGAACCGGCGAGTGCTGGTGGGCAGGGAGACGATCTGGCTGGTGCCGATCACCTGGCTGACTTCGGTTCGGGTGGGCTCGATCACCGGCGCTTCACCAGTCACCACAATGGTCTCGCCCGTGCTCGCCACCTTCAGCGTTACATTGATAGTTGCAGTTTGGCCCACGCTTAAGGCGACGCCCGTCTGGGTGAACTTGGCGAAGCCGGCGTACTGCGCGGTCAGATCGTAGGTTCCGGGCGGTAGATTGGTAACCACATAGAAGCCCGTGTCGTTGGCCGTCGTGCTGTACTCCTGATTGGTGCTCTCGTTGCGCAGGGAAATGGCCGCCTTGACCACGGCTCGGCCGCTGGTATCAAGCACCGTGCCATTGAGGGTGGCAT
The DNA here is from genome assembly GCA_963776125.1 of uncultured Acidobacteriaceae bacterium. Classification (GTDB taxonomy): domain Bacteria; phylum Acidobacteriota; class Terriglobia; order Terriglobales; family Acidobacteriaceae; genus PALSA-270. The sequence goes on from CAVZMC010000001.1 coordinate 4,447, forward strand.
TGGTGATGGATTGGCCTAGGGCGGTTGCGCTAAAGAGAAGACCCAAAACCAAAGCGAGGAAGACGGTCGACAACGGACGCGGTCTCATGAGGTTAGCCTTTCTAGAGCGAACGTACGTTCGGTAGACGTATTGCACGCCATCCTGTGTCGCAGTATTTTGCACAACTTGGAGCGGGTGTCAAGATAAATAGCGTTTGGGCGGGCGCACTTTTTGCACCGGCCACCAAAAGCATCTCAGTCACAAGCGCCAACCCAGGCCGGGCAATCGCAAGTACCCGCCAAGTGGGTCCGCCTTCTAGCGAGCAGCCAGCACAGGTTTGCCCCAAACCTCCTGGGCGGTCTCAGCCACCAAACGAAGTTTCGCCATTTGGTCTTCCACGGTCAGCAAATTCCCTTCCACCGTGGAAGCGAATCCGCATTGCGGGCTAAGAGCCAGTCTTTCCAGCGGAACAAACACCGCCGCGGCATCGATGCGCCCCTTTAACTCGTCCTTACTTTCCAGCTGGGCCCTTTTTGAGCTGACCAGACCAAGCACGATCACCCGGTCGTCGGGCACCTGGCGCAGCGGTTCGAAACCGCCCGACCGCTCGTCATCATATTCCAGCAAGAAACGTTGAAAGCGGGTGTTGCGAAAAATCTTGGTGATGGGGCCGTAGTCGCCCGCGGCATAGAACTTGCTTTGATTGTTGCCCCGGCAGAGATGCAAGCCGAAAGTAATACCGGCATGATTTCCGATCACGGCGTTATCCATTTCAATGGAAAGATCGAGCAGTTTATCGGGATCGTTGCCGCGCTGGCGGTAGCCTTCCCGCAACTCGGGATCGAGCAGCGCCGTGTATTGCGGAGAGTCGATCTGAATGTAAGTGCAGCCCAAGCGAATCAGCTCCGCCACTTCGTCGCGCAGGATGTCGACCAGGTCGGCGAGATAATTTTCGATGTTGGGATAAGCGGCCTTTGATTTTTCGGCGTCGTAATAAGCCGCCGCCTGCTGCGCGCTGATCAGGGTTGTTTTGGCGGGATGATGGGTGCGCGCGCGCAAATAAGTGAACTCTTCCGCGCACAGGGGGCGCTTGCGCCGCAGGCGGGAAACCACCACCGGCCGCGACAGAACCAGCTTTTCTCCTTTTTCGTCGCGGAACGGGATGGCCCAGCCGCCGTACTTGTCGAAACCTTCGACCGCGTCGATCAGGTGCCCATAGAATGCGTAGCGCCGCATTTCGCCGTCGGTAATCACTTCCACCCCGGAGCGAATCTGCAGCGTGACGGCCTCGTCCACGGCGCGATCTTCCATTTGCTTGAAAGCGGCTTCGGTCAGTGCGCCCGCTTCGTGGCGATCACGCGCTTCCTTCAGGAACGCAGGCCGCAAGAGACTTCCAACCACATCGCTTCGATACATGGGCAACCTCCCAAACCCCGCGTTCGGGTCTAAAACCACGAGCAATGCCCGTAGTATAGGCCACTTGTCAAACTGGAATTGTGGAACCAGGAATTCCGGTTGTAGTAAGCTCACACTCCGAAATATGTTCGCAGCGCGTAGTCCAGCGGAGGGACCATGGCGCAACGCATCAAGACAACGGTCGTCGGCAGTTACCCCGTTCCCTCCTGGCTGGTGGGAAATACCTCTCGCCTGGTATTGCGTGACGCCGTGATGGCGGTGATGAAGACGCAGGAACTCGCGGGCCTGGATTTGATTACCGACGGCGAGCTCATGCGTTTTGACCCCAGCCATCCGGAAACCAACGGCATGGTGGATTATTTCGCTTCCCAGATGGAAGGGATCCGCAAGCATTTCGCTCTTTCCGATTTCGATCGCTTCCGCTCGGATCGCATCTCAGGCCATCCCCTGCTTACCGCCGGGATGGTCGTGGGCAAAATCAGGGAAGGCACGCTGAACCTTCTTAAGGACTACGAATTCGTCAGTCCGTTGACCAAGTTGCCCCTCAAGTTCACTTGCACCGGCCCACACATGCTGGCGCGTTTGCTAACAAATTGCTTCTACAGCGACGTGGCCGATTTGGCGATGGACATTGCATCCGTATTGCGACGCCAGTTGGAAATGATCGAGGCCGATGTCGTGCAGTTGGACGAGGCCAGCATTGTCGGCTATCCCGAAGACGCACCCTGGGCTGCCGAGGCGATCAACCATGTGCTGGACGGCGTCCTGAACGAAAAAGCGGTTCACGTTTGTTTTGGCAATTACGGCGGACAACCCATTTTGCGCGGCTTCTGGCGCGACCTCGTCCCTTTTCTCAACTCGCTGCGCACCGATCACTTGGTCTTGGAGTTCGCGCGCAGAGGATACGACGAGTTGGCGGTGTTTAACGACCTCAATCCCAAGATTGCTCTCGGCATCGGCCTTATCGACATTAAGGACAACGAAGTCGAAAGCCCCGACCTGGTGGCTTCGCGCATCGAGCACATTGTGAAGACGCTGGGACCGGAGCGACTGCGCTACGTCCATCCGGATTGCGGCTTCTGGATGCTGCAGCGTAGCGTGGTCGACCGCAAGATGCACACGCTGGTGGCGGGCAGGAATCTGTTTGAAGGACGAGGCTGAACAAATCGTTGGCGCACATTTTAGGGATCTCCCCCAGGCGGGCAGCGATGGAGCAAGACGAGAAAGCGGCGGTTCGAGCAGCGGTGTTTGGGCACCTCGCGGGAGTCGTGCTCGCCCCTACCGTTAAAGCGCTTGCGGACAGAAAAGTTTTTGATCTTTTTCAGACTGCTTCGGCGCGGGTGGATCTCGATCAAGTGGTGGAGCACACCCGTGGCAACCGCGGCTATTTGCGCGTCGCCCTTCGCTTGCTAAGCGCGTGCGGCTGGCTGCAACAGCGCTCGGAACACGACGGGCCGCCCACCTACGCTTTGACCAGCGAAGGCAGGATCGCAATCCAAGTGGCGCCGGCGCTTTATGGACAGGCAATTTCCTTTATCCCGAAGGCGGTCTTTCTCGAGGATTTCCTGTTCGGTAACTCGGATGCGCCGGTGCTTCCCTCGCTTCAGGCGTTGGTGGCGCGAGTGAAAGAACGTTGGGGGATCGGTTCGAGCGCGGATCCCGCTACGGCAAACGTGTGTGGGCAGATTTGTACGCATCTGGATGGAATGCTAGTCGGCCCGGCTCTGGTAGCGCTAGCTCGCGGCGGAGTTCTGCAGCAACTTGCGCAAGGCCCCGCCAAAATCGACCAGATCGCAGGAAATCGCGCCAGCCTGGGTTGCGTATTCGACCTGCTCGCCACGCAAGGCTGGATTGGCCGGGAACGCGACACCATCCGGCTGACTTCCTTTGGCGAATATGCGGCGCAGATCGCAACTTCTTACGGAGTAACCGTTTCCTATCTGCCGCTCTTGAATGCGGTGAGCACCCTGCTGTTCGGAAACCCCCGCATTCCACGCGTGGACGACAGCGGTGGGGAATTATTGGTGAATCGTGGCATGAACGTCTGGGGCAGTGGCGGCGCGCACAAGACATACTTCAAGAAAGTCGACGAAATCGTGATCGAGATCTTCAACCGCCCTCTCGATCGCCAGCCGGTTGGCATTTCCGATATGGGATGTGGGGACGGCACTTTTCTCGAACATCTTTACTCCGTGGTGAAGCAGCGCACGGCACGCGGAGCAGTGCTGGATGGGCACCCGCTGATACTCGTCGGCGTCGACTTCAACAAAGTCGCGCGCCGCATCGCGAAACAAACGCTGCGCAAAAGCGAGTGTCCCACTTATCACATAATTGCGGGCGACATCAATCGACCCGCTCAGTTGGCTGGCGATTTGGAGGCACTCGGGCTCGACATTCACGACCTGCTGCACGTGCGCTCTTTCCTCGATCACAATCGCACTTATTCACCACCCGCCAACTATCACAAGGGCACTCGTAAGGCTACATCGAGCGGCGCGTTCTGCCATCTTGGAGAAGAAATCGCTCCCGATGAATTGGAGGAAAACCTGGTGCGGCATCTGCGTCGCTGGGCGCCTTACGTCGGGCGCTTCGGCCTTCTGGTTTTGGAGCTGCACACCTTGCCGCCGGGCCTCACGGCAGCGAACCTGGAGAGAACACCGGCGGTTGGCTACGATGGAACCCACGGCTATTCCGACCAGTACTTGGTGGAACTTCCAATCTTTCTGGAGTGCGCCCGCGAGGCCGGACTGCACGCCGATCTGCGGTATCAGTACAAGTTCCCGCCCTCGGAACTGGCCACCGTCAGCTTGAACTACTTCACTGCGCCGGCCTAAGCCGAATCCTAATCGGAATACCGAACTATCCAGCGCGGAAATTTGCAGCGTCATTGTGTCGAGTGTGGTTTTGTTTCTCCCAGGCTTTGGTTCGCCCGGAAAATCACATACGCGCGGGCCGCGGCTGCGTCTTGATGTGAAAGTTCTTTCTTGAAAGACACCATGCCGCTCGGTTGCAGGAGGCCGCCGAGCACGACGTCAAACCACGCGTCGTTCGTTAGCGCGATGGAGTGGCGCAGATCCGGCAGGACGCCGCCGCTGACCGCGACATCCCCGTGACATGCGGCGCAGTATCGCTGGAATACCGCTTCACCGCGATGAATCTCGGCAGCGGAAGCCGCGGATGCTGGCGGATGCAACACCGGCTCCTCCGCCTCGGGCAGTGGAGGCAAGCTGGCTTTGCCCCCCAGCTTGAACACCAACATGCGGCTGACATTTTGAACTCTGCCGGACTTTAAGGAAACTTCGCCGGTGGCCAGCGGAAACACGCCTCCCCAGCCCGCCAGTACGGCGACATATTGTTCGCCATTGACGGTGTAAGTAACTGGTCCCGCCATCACCCCAGTCTGCGCATCAAAAGACCAGACTTTCGCTCCGGTGTCGGAACGATAGGCTTCGAAATGGCCGTCCGCTGTGCCTTCGAACACCAGATTGCCAGCCG
>CAVZMC010000002.1:0-64457 GCA_963776125.1 uncultured Acidobacteriaceae bacterium
ATGCTGCGCCCACCAGCATGGCTTGGACGTCCTTTGCGAAGCGCACGATCGCGAGGAACTCGACCGAGCCATCGCTTCTGGCTGCGATTTAATCGGCGTAAACAACCGCGATTTGCGGACGTTCAAGGTGGATATAGAGACCGCTTTGCGCCTGGCGAAATTCATGCCGAAGGATGTGGTGCAAGTCGCGGAGAGCGGCATTCACAACAGCGCCGACATTGCGCACCTGCGTTCAGCGGGCTATCACGCGTTCCTGATCGGCGAGTGGTTGATGAAGGCGAAATCGCCGGGTGAAGCGCTGAGACTCCTCGTTGCAGAATCGGGGAGCGAGTTAGCCGCCGGAACCAAGTCAACCCGCTGAGAACCAAGAACTGAGAACTGCCAACTGAGAACCGAGAACTGGTTTCATGACCTGGATAAAAATCTGTGGCATTACGAATCTGGAGGACGCGCAGGCGGCCGTCGAAGCGGGCGCGGATGCGGTGGGATTCGTCTTCTATGAGAAGAGTCCGCGGTACATTCGTCCAGATGTGGCGCGGGAGATCGTCTCGGCGCTGCCCGAATTAGTGGAAAAGGTCGGAGTGTTCGTGGAGGGTTCCGGATTTCAGCCAGTGGATATCGCTCGCCAGGTTGGTTTAACCGCGATTCAGAACACCATGGGCTCTCTGCCGTCCGCCGCGGAGCCGCCGAAGATGGTGGTGGCTTTGGCAGGTTTTTCGCGGCCTCCAAAGTTATTCCTGTCATTTCCGGCAGCGTGGTTCTTCGGAGGAACAGAAAAGATCAAGGAGCTCGTGGAGCGCTTCTCGCATTTGCGGAGGGATATTTCAGAACGCCCCGCGAAGCCCGAGGGCCTGTTTGATACGTTCTTCTTAGATTCAAGTTCTCTCCAGAAACCTGGCGGTACCGGCCGGGTATTTGATTGGGAGAAAGCCGTGTGGGTCGCGGACGGCATGCAGGAGCGGGGCTTCAGGCTCGTCGTTGCTGGCGGTCTTAATCCTACTAACGTAGCCGAAGCCATGCGTATACTGAAACCTTGGGGCGTGGACGTTTCGTCCGGCGTGGAAGCCAGGCCGGGCAAAAAAGATCCAGAAAAGGTCCGCGCATTTATCGCCGCCGTTCGCCAGGCGGACCGAAACTTGTAGATATGGCAACAGCCCGAACTCAATTCGCGACTACGAAAGTCAAAGCCGCCCCCGGCCGCTTCGGCGTCTATGGCGGCCGCTACGCGCCCGAAACGCTCATGTGCGCGCTCGAAGAACTGGAGCGCGAATACGAGAAGGCAAAACGCGACCGCAGTTTTCAAAAGCGCTTCCACGAACTGCTGCATACCTATGCCGGGCGCCCCACGCCGCTATTTCTGGCTAGCCGCCTCACGCAAAAGCTCGGCGGCGCGAAAATTTACCTCAAGCGTGAAGACTTGTTGCACACCGGCGCGCACAAGATCAACAACTGCCTCGGCCAAGCGCTGCTGGTCAAACGGATGGGCAAGCAACGCATCATCGCCGAAACCGGCGCTGGCCAGCACGGCGTGGCCACGGCCACGGTATGTGCACTGTTCGGCTTCGAGTGCGTGGTTTACATGGGCACCGAGGACATGCGGCGCCAGGAACTCAACGTCTTCCGCATGCGCCTGCTGGGCGCGGAAGTTCGCGGCGTGGACTCGGGCTCGCGCACCTTGAAAGACGCCATTAACGAGGCCATGCGCGATTGGGTGACGAATGTTCGCACCACGCATTATTTGCTCGGCAGCGTGCTCGGCCCGCATCCGTACCCAACCATGGTGCGCGATTTTCATAAAGTCATCGGCCGCGAGGCGCGAGCGCAGATTCTGAAGGCGGAAGGCAAGTTGCCGGCAGCAATCATCGCCTGCGTAGGCGGCGGGTCGAATTCCATCGGAATCTTCCACCAGTTTCTTAAAGACAAAAAGGTGAAGCTCATCGGCGTCGAAGCCGGCGGCCGCGGCGAAAAACTTGGAGACCACGCCGCCCGCTTCCGTGGCGGCCTGCCGGGCGTTCTGCAAGGAACGTTTTCCTACGTATTGCAGGATGAAGCCGGCCAAATCGCCAGCACCCACTCGGTCTCTGCCGGCCTCGACTATCCCTCGATCGGCCCTGAACACGCTCGGCTGCATGACGCGGGCCGCTCCGAGTACGTTGCCGCATCCGACGCCGAGACCCTTGCCGCCTGTACACTGCTGGCGCGGACCGAAGGCATTATTCCGGCGCTTGAGTCGGCGCATGCAGTGGCGGAAGTGGTCAAGCGCGCGCCTAAGATGAAGAGGTCCGAAGTGGTGATCGTGAATATTTCCGGGCGTGGCGACAAGGACATCGGCATTCTGCGGGAGAACCTCAAGTTGGACTAGTCTTCCCAGCGGCCGCCCCTCTATTTCGACGCGCCGAGCGCTTGTTCCAGCGTCAACCGAATGAAACGTTGATAGGGCAAGCCGGCCCGGGCCGCGCGCTCACGCACGGCGTCGTAAAGTTCCTCGGACAAGCGCAGATTGATGGACTTGTCTTTGCGCTTGATCTCGAAACGCACCATCTGCGCGCCGGAAAGGTCATACTGCGACAGGTCAGCTTTGTCGGCGAAAGCCGCCGCCGCGCGGTCGCTTCTAAAGGGCGGGATTTTCTTCTTCATAAGCCTCGATCTCCTTCTTGTGCATGTACCGGGCGCTGATCGGCCGGATCAGAAGTTCATCAGCCTTGCGGCGAAGCGTGAATATAATGAACACGCCACGCCCCTTCTCGGTTCGTCCGATCGCGCGAAGGCGCTTTTCCCGCTGCGAGTGGGCCGCGTCGGGGAGAATGGCCAGCGGACGCGTAAAAAGGCCTTCGATCATTGCGACGGAAAGCCCATGTTTCTCGCACTTGGCCCGGTTGCCCTATCCCAGTCGAAGCCGTTCGCCTGCAGGGTCGCCATACAACTTAAAGATATGCAATTGTATAGGCATATGTCAATGGGGCAAGGCCCACACTTCTGTAATCCGCCTGTTACAATCTAACGATTTCCCATGCCATTTCGTTTTGAACGCAAGCCATCCCTCGTTGCCTACCTCACCTGCGGCGACCCCGATCTCGCGACCACGCGCGAAATCGTCCTGGCCACGGTTGTCGCCGGCGCGGCTGTCATTGAACTGGGCGTGCCCTTCAGCGACCCACTCGCCGACGGTCCGGTCATTCAGCGCGCCAGCGAACGCGCGCTGCGTCAAGGCACGACATTGCCGCAAGTGCTCGCGCTGGCAAAGGACATTCGCAGACAAACAGATGTCGGCATGATCGTCTTCACCTATTTCAACCCGGTGCTGCGCCTGGGGTTGGAGAAATTCGCCGCCGCTCTGAAAGACGCTGGCGTAGACGGCGCGTTGATTACCGATCTGCCGGTTGAGGAAGCCGCTCCCTATCTGCGCGAGATGCGGCCCAGAAACTTGGCCACCGTTTTCCTGGCCGCTCCCACCAGTTCCGACGAGCGGTTGAAACGCATCGCGCAAGCCTCCACCGGATTCGTCTACGCCGTATCCCGGACCGGCGTAACCGGGGCGCGCAAACAATTGACCGATGACGCGCAGAAACTCGTACGCCGCCTGCGCAAGCACACCACAGTACCGATCGCCGTCGGCTTCGGCATTTCCACGCCCGAGCAATTCGCCGCGGTGGGCAAGTTCGCCGACGCGGCCGTCGTGGGCAGCGCCATCGTCGAGACCGTCGAGCTCAATCCAGGCAAAGAAGTCGAGTCTGTGGCACAATTCATAGGCCAGCTATTGGTCGTCAGCCCTCAGTCGTTGGTCGTGGCGTCTTTGGCGCCTCAGCTGTTGGCTGATCGGCAAGTTCGGAGTATTTCAGAGGAGAGTTTAGGGTTCTTGGCTTCGCGCAAGACCGATCGCCTGACGGCCAGCGACCGATCGCGGACGACTGATTTTATGGATATCGCCGATTGGCGCATCAGAATCGACGACCTGGACCGCAGTTGGTGGAGCGTATCAACCAGCGCGCACGGGCCGCTCACGAGATCGGAAAATTGAAGCACGACGCCGCCCTGCCGATTTACGAGCCGGATCGCGAGCGGGTCGTCTTTGAAAATGTGCGCAAGCTGAACCAAGGCCCGCTGCCGGACCGCGATTTATTGCGCATTTATGAACGCATCATCGACATCATGCGGCAGATTCAGAAAGAGGAGATTGCGCCGCGAACGGCAAGCGCAGGGCACTGCCGACACGGAACTGGAATCGGAGGTAAACGATTAGATAGTCATCGTTCTTCGGTCGTCAGTTTTCAAAACCTGACGACCGAAGACCGACGACTGAAGACTTCTTATGATTGTCGCCATGCAAGAACTCGCCACCGATGAGCAGATTCAGGATGTAGTCGAACACCTGGTCCGAATGGGTTTCTCCGTCCACCGCACCACCGGCGAACGCCAAACGATTCTGGCCGCCGTCGGCGCGCGCACCGATTTCGACACGCGCAATCTCGAAGTGCTGGCAGGGGTCGAACACGTCCATCGCATCAGCGCTCCCTACAAATTGGCGGGACGCGCTTTTCGCCCCGAAGGCACGATCATCGAGCTGGGCCGGGGAGTACGCATTGGCGGCGACGAAGTGGTGGTCATGGCGGGGCCATGTTCCATCGAATCCCGCGAGCAGTTGTTCACGGTGACTGAGCTTATCGCCAAAGCAGGCGCCAAAGGCTTGCGCGGCGGCGCTTTCAAGCCGCGCAGCTCTCCTTACTCCTTTCAAGGGATGGGCGAGGAAGGCCTGAAGCTTTTGCGCGAGGCCGGCGACAAATTCAATCTGCTGGTGATCAGCGAAGTCATGGAAATCTCGCAGATCGCCCTGATGCTGCCTTACATCGACATTTTCCAGGTGGGCGCGCGCAACATGCAGAACTTCAACTTGCTGCGCGAATTGGGCAAGGTGAGAAGGCCGGTGCTGCTCAAACGCGGCATCGCGGCCACGCTCGAAGAATTGCTGCTTTCCGCGGAGTACATCATGTCCGGCGGGAACTACGACGTGATTCTGTGCGAGCGCGGCATCCGCACCTTCGAAACTTACACCCGTAACACGATGGACATTTCCGCCATCCCCGTCATCAAGAAACTTTCGCATTTGCCGATGGCGGCCGACCCATCGCATGGCACGGGCATTCGGGATAAAGTGCCGCCGATGGCGCGTGCGTCCGTGGCTGCAGGGGCCGACGCGCTTTTGATCGAAGTGCATCACAATCCCGACAAGGCATTTTCCGACGGCGCACAGTCGCTCTATCCGGAGCAGTTTGCCAAGCTGATGGATGAGCTGCGCATCATTGCGCCGGCCGTGGGGCGGAAGATCGCGTAGTCCGTGTAGGGCGGACACTCCTGTCCGCCGCTTTTGACGTTGGGTGTTCCGCTTCTAAGGCTTCTTTGCACGCGCCGTTTTTCCTGGGAGGAACAGCAACACCAACAACAAAGTCAACGGCGGCGGACAGGAGTGTCCGCCCTACACAGCCAAGATCGGCACCCGCATGAATCCCGCTCCCACCGCGCGCCTGGACCAATGGCTCTCCACCCTAGTCGCGCGGGGCGGAAGTGACTTGCTGCTCATCCCCGGCGCGCCGCCATGCCTTTGCCTCGAAGGTACGGTGCATCGTCTTGCCGAGGATCCGCTCGACGGGCCCGAGATCGAAGCTGCCGTGCTCCCCGCGCTCTCCCCACGGGCGGCGCAGCAATATCGCGAAGCGAACATCGGCGACTCGTCTTACCGCGTGGATGGCCTTTGCCGTTTCCGCATCAATCTGCATCACGAGCGAGGACGCGCCGCGGCGGCCATTCGCGCGTTGCCGCCCAAAGTCCCGCGGCTCGATGAGCTTCATCTTCCGCCGCCCGTCGAAGCACTGTCCAGCTTGACGCGCGGCCTGGTGCTGATCGGCGGGCCCGCAGGGTCGGGCAAGACCACGACGCTGGCCGCGCTCATCGATGTGATCAATCGGCGCACCGCGCGGCACGTGGTCACGATCGTAAGAGGGAATTCCCATTGCAACATTCTGCGATCTTTCTCGGCTTCCCGATAGATCACTGACGTAATCAGACGACTAGATTTCCGACGCGCTAGCCGGTCCTTGACTTTGTTGTTCTGACGTCATGAAGAAGAAGACTTCAGACGTGTGTTCTGGGCGAGGTTAGAATCCCCACCCTAGCGCACAGAACGCGCTAGGATGGGGCACCGGCACCCAGCCGGCTTAGAGACTTCTCCAACCTCGTTTACAATTCCTATTCGCACGTCGGCCCTGACCCAAAGTGCCTATACGCCAAATCACGATCATTGGCACCGGCCTGATCGGCGGGTCGCTGGGGCTCGCGCTGAAGAAGCATCGCTTCGCCGGGCGCATCATCGGATGCGACCGGGCGCCGGTCCTGGAGCGCGCGCGCAACAAAGGCGCGATTGACGATGGCCACACCAACCCTGCCGATGCCGTGCGCGGCAGCCAAGTCATCGTGCTGGCTGCGCCGGTGGGTGCGATTTTGGATTTGATCGCGCGCCTCGGCCCCGCGCTCCCGCCCAAAACTCTGCTCACCGATACCGGCAGCACCAAAGTTGAAATTCTGGCGCGCGCGACTGCCGTTTTCGGCAAACAAACCGGACGCCGCTTTCTTGCCGGACATCCCATGGCCGGCAAAGAGCAATCGGGCGTGGAATTCGCCGATCCCGATCTGTTCCAGGGCGCGGCCTGGCTGTTCACGCCGTCGCCCGGCCAGAATGTTTACAGCGGCCTGAGCGGAGAATTTGTCGAGTGGATCGAAACCATCGGCGCGCGCGTCGCCGGCATGGACGCTCCCGAGCACGACCAGCTTTGCGCCTGGATCAGCCATCTTCCGCAAATGATCTCGACCGCGCTGGCGGCCGCGCTGGTCGAGGAGTACGGCGAAGACGCGCCTCTGCTCGAAGCCGGCGGGCGCGCCCTGCGCGAGATGACGCGCATCTCCGCCAGCCCCTACTCCATGTGGCGCGATGTGGCCCTCACCAACAAGAAAAACATTGCCAACGCTCTGCTGAAGCTGGAACAGCGCCTAGCCCACATCCGAGAAAACCTCGATACGCGGGAGCTGGCGATAGAGTTCGAGCGGGCGCATCAATTGAAGAAAGGTTCACCAAAGAGACTCAGAGACGCAGAGAAGAAAACCAAGTCTTGAGAGGGGCTCCGAACTTCGGTGCCTGCGAGATGACCTTTGATTTAGAATCTCCCCCGATGAATAAAGTTGTCGCCAACGCCGACGAAGCCGTCAGGGACATTCCCGACGGCGCGACCATCATGATCGGCGGCTTTGGCCTCTGCGGAATTCCGGAAAATCTCATTCGCGCCCTGGTCCGCAAAGGCGTGAAGAATCTCTTTACCATCAGCAACAATGTGGGAGTCGATGGCCTGGGCAATGGCTTGCTGCTGGCTGCGGGACAAATTCGCAAGCACATCGGCAGCTACGTCGGCGAAAACAAATTACTGGAGACCATGGTCCTCGAAGGCAAGCTCGATCTGCAACTCATCCCGCAAGGCACGTTCTCCGAGCGCATTCGCGCCGGCGGCGCTGGCATTCCGGCGTTCTACACGCCGGCGGGCGTTGGCACCGTGGTCGCCGAAAACAAAGAGACCCGCGAGTTCGACGGAAGAATGTACGTGATGGAGCACGCGCTCAAAGCCGACTACGCGCTGGTCAAGGCCTGGAAAGGCGACAAGTGGGGCAACCTCGTCTATCGCAAGACCGCGCGCAACTTTAATCCCATGATGGCGACGGCGGCGAAGGTGACTATTGCGGAAGTCGAACACCTGGTCGAAGTCGGCGAGCTAGATCCCGAAATGATCCACACGCCCAGTGTCTACGTAAAGCGCATATTGCAAGGCGAATTGTACGAAAGAAGAATCGAGCGGAGAACGGTTCGCCCGCGACCCGCCAGCCGTTAACTTGCAGTGTCGCTAACGGCCAAAAGCTAACGGCTAAGAGCTATGCCCAAACCCGGCAAAGACCTCGACAAACGCGACCGCATCGTCAAGCGCATTGCGCGCGAACTGCGCGATGGCTTCTACGTGAACCTCGGCATTGGCATGCCTACGCTAATTGCCAACCACGTCCCCGCCGGCATGCAGGTGGTGCTGCAATCCGAAAACGGCATGCTGGGCATTGGCCCCTTTCCCATCGAAGGCACCGAAGACGCCGACCTGATCAATGCCGGCAAGGAAACCATCAGCGAAATTCCCGGTACCGCGTACTTCTCCAGCGCCGATTCTTTTGCCATGATCCGCGGCGGCCACATCGACCTGAGTGTGCTGGGCGCGATGGAGGTGGACGAAGAAGGCAACATTGCCAACTGGATGATTCCCGGCAAAATGGTAAAAGGCATGGGCGGCGCCATGGACCTGGTGGCCAGCGCCCGCCGCGTGATCGTCGCCATGGAGCACACCACGCGCGACGGCGAACCCAAAATCCTGCACAAATGCACCCTGCCGCTTACTGGCCTGAAAGTCGTAAACACAATCGTTACCGAGATGGCCGTGATTCAAGTGACGCCGACTGGGTTGGTTCTTGAAGAAATCGCCCCCGATCTGACCGCGGACGATGTGCAGCGCGCGACCGCGCCCACGTTGATCCTCAGCCCGCGCCTGAGAGTGATGGAAAGTTAGCGCTGGCTCGTACAGTTGTTATTTCGAGCGAAGCAAGAAATCTGTCTTTCTTCGATTGTTGGCAGAAAGCAGATTTCTCGTTGCTGTGCTCCTCGGAATGACAATCTCACTTTCCTGCCCAGCTCTTCAGCCGCGCCGCCTCGAACTCATCATTCTTCTGCCAGCCAATCAACCGCGCCTGCGAGGCTGCTTCCCATCCCAGCGCGAACCCAAACCTCGCCATGGCCGCGTCGCCGGTAAAGTCCATCTCTGGATGGTACTCATCGCTCGGCTGGTGGTAATGCTTCTCCGTGTATTCCTCGGCCTGCTGCATGCCCCAGGCTTCGTCGTGTCCCTTATACTTCACTCCCTCGCTGACCGAGAACGCCGGAATGCCCACGTGCGCCAGGCTAAAGTGATCCGAGCGATAGTAGTAGCCCGCCTCGGGATGCGAGTCCGGACGAATTGCCAGCCGGAATTCCACTGCCGTCGCCTGCACCATGGGATAAAACGTCGTCCGTTCCGCGCCGGAAACTTCCACATCCTGCGGCGCGCCGAGCGGAGGCAGATCGTCATAGTTCAAATCGAGCGCGATCTTCCCCGCGGGCACCGGCGGATGCTTGCCTAAATATTCCGAGCCAAGCAACCCTTGTTCCTCGGCCGTCACCGAGGCAAAAATGATCGACCGCGCCGGCCGCTGCGTGGCCAGCGAATAAGCGCGAGCAATTTCCAGCAGAATGCCGCAGCCCGTGGCGTTGTCGTCCGCCCCATTGTAGATGTTGTCCCCCGGCATATCCGGGCGAATCCCCAAGTGGTCGTAATGCGCCGTGTAGATCACGGCCTCGGCTCTCAAGCGCGGGTCCGAGCCCGGCAGCATTGCAATGACGTTATTCGACGCAAAAGGACGAATCTTGCTCACCATGTGCGCCTTTAACCTCGCGGATAGATCCACCGGGTGAAAATCGCGCGAGCGCGCATCGTCCATCATCTTGTCGAGGTCCATGCCCGCCGACGCCGCCAATCGCCTCGCGACGTCAAGCTGCACCCACGAAGCGACCGTCAGCTTTGGTGCGCCCTCGGACTTGAGATAGGATTTCTCTCCGGAATTCGAATTCCGCACCACATCCCACGGATAGCTTGCCATATCCGTCTGATGAATCAGAATCACGCCGACCGCCCCCTTGCGCGCGGCTTCTTCGTACTTGTAGGTCCAGCGCCCGTAGTAAGTGAGTGCCCTGCCCTTGAAGAAATTTACGTCGTTCGACGGCGGCTCATTCACCAGCATGAGCAGCACTTTGCCACGCACATCCACGCCCTTGTAGTCGTCCCAGTGATATTCGGGTGCCTCGATGCCGTAACCCACATAGATAATCGGAGCGTCGACGTCCGACGCGGGCTGCTGGGTTTCGTTGTAGGCAACGTACTGGTCGAGCGGCTTCAGATCCATCGCCGCGCCTGCCTTGGGCACCAGAGAAAAAGTTGTCTCCGGCAGCGTGGTGACGCCGACCAGCGGAACTTTTTGCATGTACGTTCCGTTGTCGCCCGCCGGCTTCAGCCCATACAACGCGAATTGTGTGCCAATGTACTCGCCGGCGATGTCGCCACCTCGCTGCCCGGTGCCGCGGCCTTCCAGCAGATCATGCGCAAGGAACCGCACATGCCATCGAATGTGTTCCGGATTGATGGTTTGCATCGCGGCGATCGCCGCACCGGGAAGGCGTATCGCCGTGTATGGCGCCGGAGCTGGCGGCGCCGCCCACAGCAACGAAGTGACGAGAGAAGCGAACCACACAATCCGGCCCTTGGGCATGGAACGAAACTCCTCAATCAGGGTGACTGGTACGGAAGTGTTTATTGTATGGGAAGGAGAGAAGAAACGAAGTTACCAGTTGGCAGCCCATCGCCGAATTCCAGCCTGTCCCGCGACCGCGGGACTAGTTTCTGGAGCTTCAACCGGCACGGAAATCGGCCACTTCCTCGCCCGGCTCAAACACCGGGACCGCTAGCCCCCCGCCGGCCTCGGTTGCCTTGCGACCGATGTCTTCAACGTCCTGGCGCGACCAGCCCACGCTGGAGATTTCAATCTTGCCATTCTGCGCGATCCAGAAAACCGTCGGCACGTTGGTTAAGCCGTAGGCGTTCGAGACCGGGAAGGTCTCGCTATCGTCGAGCAAAATGGGGAAAGTCACGCCATATTGCTTCATGAACTTAGCGGTGTCTTGTTCCTCATCCTGAGAAATTCCCACGAAGGCCACGTTTTTGTTGCCATGCGCCTTGTAGATCCGCTCAAGATAGGGAAGCGCGAATTGGCAAACCGGACAGGAGACTTTGAAAAACACCGCGACCACCGGCCCGCGCGCCAGCTGCTCGCGCAAGGAGAATTCGCTGCCATCCATGCTGGGCAGGCTGAAGTCGGGAGCGGTTCGTCCGGCGGATAGAGCAGTCATGATCTCCCCAAGCCTACAGCATTTACGATACTTTGGACTGGCGGTTTTGGGAAGGGCACGAATTTCATTCGTGCCCTTCCCAGCGCGCATTCTTGCTGCCTAAATCACCGCCGCCGCTCTCAGAATCTTCTGGGTCAGGCCAGTCAAGGGCAGCGCCGCCAGCCGCGACTTCGCTACCCACTTGCCCGCGGCCCGGTTTGGAGCCGGCCCCTGCCGAACCCGGACAACGTAATCCGTAACCGTAATCGAATGCCGCAGCGTGAGCCACGACTGGCCGTCGGTATTCCCCGGAACCTGCGGCAATTCCCACATTCCCGGCATCAACGATTCCTCGTCGGGACGCTTTACCAGCCACACCGACCCATCGCGGCAATCGAGCGCGTAATGGATCTCGCGCTTGTTCTGCGGCGTTTTCTGCGGAGTCTTTTCCACTTCGCCGCGAGTGGCGCACAAGCCCTGCACCGGACAAGCCAGACACATCGGCCGCCGCGGCAAGCACACTGTAGCACCCAGCTCCATCATCGCCTGATTGAAATCGCCCGGCATTTCGCGGTCTAACAATTCTTCCGCGGCACGCCACAGGTTTTCGCCAGCCAGTTGTTTCCCAAGCAATCGCGCTAGCACGCGCTCGACATTTCCATCCACCACAGCCACCGGCTCGCTGAAGGCAATGCTGGCAATCGCCGCGGCCGTGTAGCGTCCGATGCCAGGAAGCTCGCGTAGTCGTTCCGCGCCGCTGGGAAATTTGCCGGCGTGCTGCTTCACAATGTTCTTCGCCGCCGCATGCAGCATGCGCGCGCGGCGGTAGTAGCCCAACCCGCTCCACGCGGCCAGCACCGAGCTTTCTCGCGCCGCCGCCAATTTCTCCACGGTGGCAAAACGCCGCAGAAAACGCTCGTAGTACTCGACTACGGCCGCTACTCGCGTCTGCTGCAACATGATCTCGGAAAGCCACACCCGGTAAGGATCACGATCCCGCCGCCACGGCAGGTCGCGTCGATGCAGTTCATACCAGGAGAGGAGAATCTTGCGGAACTGCTTCCCGCCCGCGGACGTGTTAGTTCCGAGCTTTTGGCGCATGGAGTTGGTCGTCAGGCTGCGGTCAGCAGTCGTCAGGCCCCCGATCCCCAGTGCTGCCCACTCTGCCTGCGGACCGACGACTGCGGACCGACGACTGTTTTCTCCGGCCCGATCACCGTATGCGTAATGGCCATCCAGCCCGATTTCTGCTGTTGCCACACTGTCATCATGCGCACCGGCGCGGACGGCACGCCTTGCCCGGCATAGCTTCCCCGCATGAGGATAGTGTAGGTCACCACTAGCGTCCCGCCATTCAATTCGGTTTGAAAATTGCCCAGCGAGTAGTCTAGAAGGCGCAATTGCCGCACGTGCGCCAGCGCGGCCTCGCGGTCGAGCCGTCCCTCTTCGGGAGTGAACAAAACATAGTTGCCCGCCAAATGGCGATCCAAGTCATCCCACTGTCCTGCCTTCACATCTTCCCAGTAGCTGCGCTCCAGTCCCTCGCCACCGGTCGCATCCTGCCAATGGCTGATCGGGTGCTCGCCCCAAACCGTGCAGCCGGAGAGCGCCAAGGTTGCGCTCAGCAATAGAATCATCGGTCGGCGATTTCGCATGCCGCGATTCTAGCGCAAATAGGTCGTCCGTCTTCAGTCGTCAGGCAGAAAGTCCGGGATCCTGATGACTGAAGACCGACGACTGAAAACTGACGACCGACGACTGACCTTCATGGTCCCCCCGGTTGACCCTCGCCACCAACCGCGAAATAATGACTGTGCCCTGGCAACCGCAAGCGACGCGTGACGGTTTTCGCGTTCGAACCAACGAGGTGTACCGATGAACGACTTCAACCGCAAGGTAGAAGAGGCCGCCGAACGCCTGGAAAAGGAATCGGCGGAATTCCTGAAGTATTTGAACGACGAGGTCGTCCCCGCCGTGCGCCAGCACTCGACCAAGGCTCTGCGCATCGCGTCGGAGAAGCTGGCGGCTTTCGCCGACTACATGGAAGAACACAAGCCCACGGCGAAATGAGCCTGCGGCGCGCGCCACGCGGTTTTCCTCCCGCTGCGGTCGTCGTCCTTGCGCTTTCCTTCTTAATTCTCACCGGCTGCGGCGGGCACAAGAGCGCCACCGTCCCGGTCCCACCCCCGCCTCCGATCGCCACATCGCAGATTCCCGCGCCCCCAGAACTTCCCTCCGCAAAGGCTGGGCCGCCCACGGAGCAGGCTCCGGAGACCATCACCGTTCCCCCTGACACCAAGCCCATTTCGGTCGAGACCGGTCTGGCCAGTTGGTATGGCGCGCCCTACCACAACCGCCGCGGCTCGAATGGCGAAATCTACGATATGAACGCCATGACCGCCGCGCATCGCACCCTCCCGCTGGGCTCGATCGTTCGTGTCACTAACGTAAAGACCGGCAACTCGGCTCTGGTGCGCATCACCGACCGCGGGCCGTTCATCCCCGGCCGCATCCTCGATCTCTCGCTGGCCGCCGCCAAGAAGATTGACGTCTGGCTGCCCGGCGTCGCCCAGGTTCGCGTGGAAGTGCTGCAAACCCCCGCCCCGCTCGCAACCGGCGGACGCTGGGCGGTGCAGATCGGCGCCTTCGACGACGAGAACGCCGCCACCCAAGTAGCCGACAGCCTCACCCGCCGCTACCACACCTGCAAAGTTCTACGCTTCAGCAGCCCAGTGGGCGACTGGTGGGTGCGTGTGCGCGTCCTCGATGACAACCGCCAACGCGCCGAAGAAGTAGCCCGCGACAACCAGACCCCGCAAGGCGCGGTCTTTCTGGTCAGGCTGGATTAGGGGAGGATTTGCGGGCGGCAGGCGCTAGACTGTCGATTGGGTCAAACAGTGTAGTGGACATGCTTCGCGCTTACCATCCAAAGCCTGTTCGTATTTCATCATGGACCATTTAATGTGCACTGAAAGCAAAACGGCTGTGATCTCCAGTGGTAGTACTCCCGCCTGCTGATACGCTGGACGCTGGCGAGCCTCAATCCGTTCTGGACGGGCTCAAGCCGAGCCAGGACTCCACCGCGGCTAGGGCAACAGTTGCCATCGTAATCCTTGTGGTAAATAGCTTCGGCAAGAATAATATCGTGCCCGCTTAGATGGAAATTCCATTCCTTGCAGCAGGAATCTTCGTCGTACCGCAAGAGCCTTTCCGCCGGGCTGTTGTAGTCAGGCCATGTCCATTCACGCAGTTGGCCGTTCACCTCATTCAAGATGTGCCAGTCTTCACGGTCATCCGTACCCGCCGATCCCGTCACGATAAGCAATTGCGGAATATGGCTATTAAGCAACTCAACGTTCTCGACGCGCAGAATCTCGTCGTCATCGTATCGGTAAAAAACCCTCTGGAAGTTGGCGTCCGTCACGCGCACGCGTTGGCCGCCAATATCGCCCGAACAAAACTGCCAATCCACTATGTAGTCGGTCTTGACCGGCGAATAGTTGAATGTCCGAATAGTCTGCCAACGATGTTCAGGGGCATGATCGCAATCCAGCGCAGACTGCGCAGCATCGATGGGAGGACTAGGAGGACCTACACGTATCTTCTGAATGCGCCTGTGCTCGATCAACCACCCGGCAGCAAGACCGGCGCATGCGCCGAGGATGACAATTCCAACCCAAAGGCGGTGATTCATCTTGGTTCAAGTACCGCAATCTACGGCCCGCGTGAATTATATCCGGCCTGCAGCAAGCAGGCGTTTACACAACCCACCTCCGTCCTCAATGCCGCCACCGTTTCATTCCTCGTTTTCGCGATATGGGTCTGCCTTCCGCGTCGGTCTTGTACCACGGCCCCAACGGCGAGCCCCCACCCATGACTAAAGTGCTTTGACTGTGATCCCCGTCACCGGCGACCATAGAGTGCTCTGGAGGCCGCAATGCGTCTTGGTATCCCCGTTCTTCTCCTGGCCAGCATGCTGGTTGGCCCGGCCTCCAGTTTTGCTCAATCGCCCAGCCCTGAGCACCTCTTCGAAATGGGGATGAATGCGCTCCAGGGCGTCGGAGGCGGTCGTGACGAGCAAGGCGCTCTGACCTATCTGCGCCACTCGGCCGATTTGGGATACCCGCCCGCTGAAGTCATGGTGGGATATTTCTACGACACCGGCACCATCGTCACCAAGGAACCGGGTGAGGCTGCCAATTGGTACAAGAAAGCCGCGCAGCAGGATGATCCCGTCGGCGCATGGCTTCTCGGCCGCCTGATTCTATCGAGCGCAGTCCCGCGCGACCTGAACGAAGCCAACCGTTGGCTGCAGAAATCCGCCGCGCACAACGATCCCTTCGGCCAATATCTTCTGGGCCGGGTCAAGCTGGAACGCGAGGACTATCCCGCGGCCGCAGCGCTGTTTCGCAAAGCCGCCCTGCAGGGACTGCCTCAGGCGCAACAGCAGCTCGGCCTCTTGCTCAAGCAGGGCCAAGGCGTCGGCCTGGACAAAGTCGAAGCTTACGTCTGGCTTCTGGTCAGTTACGATGGCGGCAACCAGTCCGCCGCCGTGGCCAGCAGTCTGGCGCAGCTGCAGTCTGATCTAAGCGCCGCCGAGGTGGAGGATGCCAAGTCCAAAGCCCGCGACCTGGAGCAGACCGCGAACCGAGCCGTTTCTTCCCGAGGATGCACTGGCTGGCCCGGCGAATTCGACGTCATACCCGCGCCGCCCCCGCCCGACCTCCAAGTCTTTTGTCGCTAGCCCCCACTTCTTTTCCGCGGATGAACGCGGATCGCGCGGATTTTTCCCAGTTGGCGATCCGCGTTCCTCCGCGTTGATCCGTGGAAAAGAAGTGGGACGGGCTGTGACCCGGTCACCCCTGACGTATGGCATAGACTCCCACTTCCTGCGGAACCCGCCTGCGGATAATATGGTTCGGAAGGGTTCTCGAAGACCGAAGACTGATTCCCATGAGCGACTGCCTGTTTTGCAACATCATCAGCGGCAAGATTCCCTCGAAGAAGGTGTACGAGGACGAACACACCTACGCGTTCGAAGACATCAACCCCAAAGCGCCCACACACCTGCTGATTATTCCGAAGAAGCACATCGCCGGTTTGAAGGAGGCTAGCTCGGAAGACGCCGAATTGATTGGCCGCTGCCACTTAGTGGCAGCCGATCTGGCGCGCACCCGCGGCGTTGAGAACGGCTACCGCACCGTGCTGAACGTAGGCCCCGGCGCGGGACAGTCCGTCTTCCATCTGCACGTTCATCTACTCGGCGGCCGCAGCCTGAGCTGGCCGCCCGGATAAGCGCCATCTAAGCCCGGAGCAGCACCGACGCTTTCGCTTCTAACGGGCACGCGTCCAATTCGAAGTCGCCGCACGCCGAACTGTAAGCATAATATTCCGCGGCCTGCGCCAGCCGCGCTCGCACCGGGTTCTGCCGGATATGCGCTGCGTAGCGCTCATACTCTTCCGCATCGCGAATGCAATGAGCCTTGTAGTCGCGTTCCCAAACTTGCAGGTTCAACTCCAATTCCTTGCGCAGGCGATAGGCGAACCTGCCTTGCACCAGCTGCACGCCCCGCTCCAGCCCCACATCCCGTGCCGGAGTCAGCAGCAGATGGAAATGGTCGGGCATGACGACAAACTCGTGCAACCGGTAGTTGCCGGCGCTGCGGTGGTGGAAGATGGTCTCGAAAAACAGCTTGGCTACGCGCTCCGTCTGGAACAGCGGGCGCCGTGCAAAGGTACCGGCGGTTACGAAATAGACATTCCAATCGGTAGCTGCGTAAAGCTGGGAAAGCCGGATCATGATTCCTTTGGCGGCGCGGCCGGGTCGTGGGGCTTGCGGCTTCGCCCAGGGCATTTTCTGCAAGTCATGCCCTTATGATTGGGAATAACACGATTCGGAGGTGCTTGTCTGTGACGCGTGTACTAGGATTTTCCCGCGGCCTGTGCATGGGCGCAGGTCGACAGAGAATTTGAAATCCCCGGGCAAGCCGTTATCCGGCGGTTTCTTCTTCCGGCGCGCCGTGGCGGCGCAGCAATTGCGGCAGGTTTTGCGAGAACGCGGAGCGCGGCAGCACCATGTCGCATCCCACTTCGTGAGCCTTCTGCTTCAGGTCGCCCTGCACATGGGAAAGAAAGCCGATGATGGAGGTTCCCTTCTTCAGCTTGGTCTTCAGTTTCGGGATCAAAGTCAGCGGCTTGGCGTTGACGTTGTTCATGTCGAAGATAATCAGCGACGGTTTCTCGTCACCATTTTGCGTCATGTGGTCGATCAGATCTTTTTCTCCCTTACAGAACTCGACCTTCACGTTGAGCTTGCGCGCCGTTTCCTGAATCTTGGCCTGAAAGAATAAATCGTCGACGAAGGCAAAGATACGCGAGTTGCCATTGCCATCCTCGCGATCAGGCAGCGGCTCAGGCTCGACCGGCGTGTAAGCCGGGGCGAAGCCCGGGCGCATACGGCTGGAGCGTCCATTATTGCCGCCGCCGTTCAGCGCGGCGCGGTAACTATGGTCCATGGGAGCGCTGTAGATGCTGCTGTGCTGTTGCCGGTCACGGCCGGGTTGGCCGCCGGGGTTGGGTGGGCGGCGGCCACGCCGCCGTCTGCCTCGCCCTCCGCCGCCGGAGGGACGTCCTGGTCCTGCATTCATAGTTTTCTCGTTTTATGGTCCTACATTTAGCCCCTTGCGGGACTTGATCAACTCTGGTGCTCCCGCTTTATGGGTCGTACCTCGCATCGCGCACATGCCATCCAGCGTGCGCGGAAAAACCCAATGCGGTTGGAACCCACTCGTGAAATGTTCTGTATCCGTTTGGCGCCTGGAGTCCAGTGGGCGCGGGGGCCAGCTAGGGAGCATGGCCACTAGGGAACAACACGATGTTACCGCCCACGGCAGATTGAGCGCAAGTGCAAAGTCAACCTAATTTTTGCACAGAAGTAACACGAGGTCCCGGCTCGGTCGATGCCGGTGAAAAAACCATATTGGATGGCATCGCGTTTCGTGTGTGCGCCGTGAAAGTCCGTTCCCAACACACCCCAAACGCCGGCGCCCAATAGCCTCTCTGTCGCTACCGCTGGCGGGGCGCAATCGGCGTATTTTGCGGCTGGGCTTGTTGCTGCTGTTGTTGCTGCTGTATTTGCTGCTGGCGCTGCAATTCCTGCAACAGCTGTTCCGGCGTCTTGATGGGTGGCTGACTGCTGCTATCCGGCTGCTGCTGGTCT
The DNA here is from genome assembly GCA_963776125.1 of uncultured Acidobacteriaceae bacterium. Taxonomy (GTDB): domain Bacteria; phylum Acidobacteriota; class Terriglobia; order Terriglobales; family Acidobacteriaceae; genus PALSA-270. Next base: position 18,267 of record CAVZMC010000002.1, read on the forward strand.
TCCGGCTGCACCGGGCCCGGCTGCACGTCGGAGTCATTGTCGTCGTCTTGGTCGGAGTTGTCGAAGTCCCGCCCGCGGCCACGCCCATACGCATTCATCGTCGCATTTCTCTGAACTGCGGCTTCCGCGGTGGGCGGCGGCTTCGGGGTTAGCACCAACCGCTCCAAAATGCTGGCGTCCGACGTGGAACCCAACATCACGTAGTTGAAGTGCGATCCGTTGAGTAGCATCGCCATCACTTCGCGGGCGGGACCAGGGCCGAATTCGCCCACCACGCGTTCCGTGGCATTGCCGGAAACATCGATGATGGCGCCAGTCTGAGTATGGACCGCTCGAAGGATGTCCGCCAACGTCGAATTCTGGGCTCCAATCGTCAGTATGCCATCGTGATAAGCCACTTGCGGAGGCGTCGCCGGTGTCTGTTCGAGCGTAAACGGAACCAACGGGCCTGGCGGCGGGGGCGGGGGCGGCACCTCAGCTGCCGGCGCAGGTTTGGCGGCGTGTTTGTGGACGGTCTTTTGCTGACTGGGGAGAGCAGCGCTGGCGATAGCTAGGCCCATTAAGACCGGCAGAGCCGAAACCAAGATGGCGCGAATACCTGACATCAGAACCTTCGCCTTCCCGCGGCACACATCGCGGTACGGCCATTGAGACGAAGAAATTGTAGCACTAATGCCGGGGTTGAGGCCGGCCCTGCCGATTCAGATCCTTCGCAAAGAGGAGGCAAGTCCCGCGCGCCGCCTCCTGGCAGAGATTAGATATTTAGCGGCAGGCGCAACAAAACAAAACGCTTATCGCGGAAATTAGGCTCTAAGAAGCGCTTTCCCATCCTTGTCAGTTGGCTACTGCCGCGGCGCGTAATAGCCTTTGCGGGCACGGACTTCCAAGTCTTTTTTCAGCGCGGTGATTTCTATGGAACGGAAGCGTCCATCGGCGTCAAAGTCTGCGGGACGGTAAGAGACGACATATTGGCTGCGCAGCTCGTCTTCAATGGCCTTGAAGGAATGGGTGATGTCTTTGGTGTTGTACGGGAAAAACGCCCGCCCGCCAGTGGCGTCCGCCAGTTGCTGCAGTACTTTATCGCCGCGTAGGATCAGGCCGCTGTCGTCGGTCGAAATGGCATAAATGATCACATCCGCCCGCTGGGCCATTTCAATGGCTTGGGCGCGGCTGACTTCACTCTGGTTGTCCTCGCCGTCGCTGATCACGATGATGGCATGGCGCACCGGATGGTCGTCCTTCTCCTTGGCCAACTTTTCCCGGCTGGCGCGGTAGATGGCGTCATAAAGGGCGGTGCCTCCGCCGTCGTGCAGGGATTGGATGCCAGTTTCCAGCAGCTGCAAGTCGTCGGTAAAGTCCTGCGAAACCTGGCTGTGGCTGGCGAACCCCATGATGAAAGCTTTATCGAAGCCGGGACGCAGGGTTTGCTGCAGGAAACTTGCCGCAGCCGCCTGTTCAAAGTCGAAACGCCCGCGCACCGAGCCGCTGGTATCCACCAGCAACCCGAGTTCGAGCGGCAGGTCGGTTTCGCGCCGGAAAGCCACAATGGATTGCGGCGGCTTATGGTCGTCCAAAATGGTGAAATCGTCTTGATTCAAGTTGCGGACAAACTTGCCGTGCCGGTCGGTCGCGATGAAAAGAACGTTGACTTCGCTGACCCGGGCCTTGATGGTGAGCACGGAATCCGGCGATCCGTCGGAATCAGTGGACGAGGCCGGAACGATTGCCGTGGCGGCGGGCGCGAAGTTGGACTGCGCCAGCAGGGGCAACCCAGCCATGGCCAGCAGCAACGCACCGAGAAAAAAATTCCGCTCTATGTACTTCATTCCCAACAACTCCAGTATTTGCCTGCTCAATCACGGCCAGGGGCTTCCTTACTCCGTTAGATGCACGCAGGGGGCCGAAAGCTCTACTGAGGACCGTTTTGATCTTACGACTCTAAAGCGGAAAACCGAGGGGTGCCAAGTTACAAAAGGAGCACATTTTGGGTCATGGGGGCAATCCCCATTAGCGGCTAAGTCAAGCCGTCCGGGCTTGAGGAGGCGTGAAGACCTCCTCGAACCCCGTTTCTGGATAGTGCGCGTAGGCTACAATCCCGTCCAGAATAGACGGCGGCGCAGTCTTACAACTCTAGTTCGGCAATCAACTTCAAGAGTCGAAGAAGGGTTGTGCGATCTTCCGGAGTCATTTCCTTTCGGAGTTTATCGTCAGCGGCTATCCTCACATTGATCAGGCGTTTCCTGTATTTGTGGCCTTTTGGCGTCAGCGTAAGATGAATTGCTCTGCCCGATTTTGCTTTTCTCTCCAAAACAAGCCCTTCCTGAACCATTGACTTGATGGCTCGGTGCACGACAGTTCGGTCGAAACCGAGAAGTATGGCGACTTGATTCTGATTGAGCGCGGCGCCGCCTCGGAGTGTGGATAGGATGAACCCACGAGTCGCAGAGCAGCGAGTTTTCCGTTCAAGTCTCTTCCCGACGGAAAAATAGGCTGCAGAAACATGGGCAAGTACCGAGTCCCTTAGGATGTCTTGAGGAATATCCTTCTTTGGCACGATGATCATAGGACGGTTACCGTGGCATCGAGAGGTCGCCGCCACTGCGGAGGTTCCGCATAAGCAGGCGATTTCTTCCCGATCGCAATCACCATCACGATTTCATGATACCGGGTTGACAGCCCGAGAAATCTGGAGAGTCTGCGGCCATCGAATCCTTCCATGGGGCACGTGTTGAGTCCCAGTGCTTCTGCGGCAATCATCAGATTCTCACAGGCCAACGACGTACTTTTCGTCGCCCACTTCAACAAGTCCTGTCGAAACACTGGTGGCATCCCGATCGTCTTCCACAAATTCAGCAGTCGAAAAACCGCCCACTTGACCGCGCCAAAAATGCCGAACGGTCCTGGCATGAAAAGGATCCGGCCGATCTTCGCCGTCCGCTCGTAGTCTCGGAGTTTGGCGTGGCTGAAGCCGCTCCTGCGCATCCACTCCAGCTGTGCCTGCGAGGTCGCTGCCAGCGACCCGATGTCGGCCACCGCAACCACCAACGCCGACGCCGTTGCCGCAGGCATCTGTCCAAGGCAGAGTCTCGCCGCGATTGCTTTTCGCGGCGACGATTCCACCCAAAAAAACCGGTACGGTTGCATATTGAAACTGGAGGGGGCATGGCGGGCTGCATCGAGGACTTGTTCACGCAGTACTGGTGGGATCTCGACCGGCTCAAAGGCCTTAACGGCTCGCCGATGGAAGAGCGCTTCCAGGATTTCGTTCATGGGTGCCTCTATGTTGCTATTACAACATATAAGTGTTGCAAGTGCAACATACGAACGCAATGCCGGTGCTACGATTGGGGCTATATACTGCGGTATTCAGAAAACGATTCGGGGCCAGAAGTCGGCTTCGGGGAAGCGACCTGTCCGGGACTTCCGCGAAGCCCGTTCGTGGACAACTTCCTGTTTGCCAACGAACCGCCCGGAATGCGCTAGTATTCCGGCGTGATAATTACCTTTCCGCGAGCGTGCCCTGCCTCCACGTATCGGAAGGCCTCGCGGGCCTCACTCAGCCGGTAACACTTGTCGATGACCGGCGTTATCTTGCCGGTTGCCATGAGCTCCGCCACGGTGGTCAGATCCTGTTGGTTCATTCTGGCCATGAAGACGGCTATCTTCTGGCGCACGAACAGTGATTGCACAAGCGCGCTGATCAACCGAGCCAGGAGTCGCGACAACGGAACATCGGCCGGTGCTCCGACCCCGACGAGGATTCCTTCCGGATTCAAGACGCGCCTCCATTCCGAAAACGAATGGCTCCCAACGCACTCTAAAACGACATCGTAATGTCGGCCGGTCTTGGTGGGATTCTGTTGCGAATAATCAATGACCTGATCCGCGCCGATGGATCGCACCATCTCCACATTCCTCGTGCTGCATACGCCGGTGACATTCGCGCCGAACGACTTGGCGATCTGCACTGCGAAGGTGCCCACGCCTCCCGCTGCACCGTTCACCAGGACTTCCTGCCCCGGTCGGATTCGTCCCTTGTCGCGCAGCCCCTGCAAGGCAGTCAACGCGGCCACCGGTGCGGACGCGGCTTGCTCAAAGGTCAAGGTCTCCGGCTTGATTGCCAGCGCAGATTTCAAGCCGCTCGCCGACTTGGACACCGCGTACTCGGCAAATGCTCCAGCACAGGTGCCGAACACATGGTCGCCCGGTTTGAACTGTGCTGCGTTCTTGCCAACCGCTTCAACCTCGCCGGCCACATCGACACCGGGTCGTTTCATCTTCGGCTTGCCCAGCCCGATCAGCAGGCGGACCAGGAACGGGCCGCCCCTCATCAATTTCCAGTCCAGCGGATTGACGGAAGCCGCGCGTACCTTGATCAGGACCTCGTCGTCCGCAGGGGTCGGCTTTTCAATGCCCCGACATTCCAGAACATCGGGTGAACCGAAATTTTGATAAACAATGGCTTTCATTGGCTTCGCCCGAGACCCGCACCAAAAAGCAAACACTCGTCAGAGCCCGGCAAACTCCAGATACGATTCCACTCACCTAATACTTACGCTGGAGGACTCACGGAGGTTCCATAAGTTTATGCTTTGCGCATGTTAGCCGGTCAGGATCGATACGGCCGCCGTTAGATTGCACTCATGCGGCCTCGTGTACCGCGGCCCGCGCATCCAGGCCAGAGGTCGCCTTCGGGGAAACCGGATATTCCAGTCAGACCTCGCCTAACCCCGGCGGAGGCTCGGCCCTATCTCGCTCGCGCCAGGACCAACGTGACATCGTCGGGCTGTTCGTTGGCGCCGATCCAGTCATCCACCGCGGCGGTCACGATTTCGCCGATGCGGGCCAGCGGCAGATCCCGGTTTTGGCGCACCAGTTCAATCAGCCTGTGCTCGCCGAATTCTCCGAAATCATTCTCCGGCTCGGTCACGCCGTCGCTGTACGCAAGAAAAATGTCGCCGCGGCTTAGTTGCACAGCGGCCTCGTCGTAGCTCTTGTGATCGAACAACCCAATCACCGTTCCGCCTTGGTCCAGCCGCCGAAGAGAATGGCCCTTGCCCAGGACAATGGGCGGCAAATGGCCGCCATTGCTATAGATAAGCTTGCGTTCCTCGGCGTCGTACATGCCCAGGAACAAGGTCGCGTATTTTTCCAGCGGCGTGCTTTGGTAGAGCTGATGATTCAACAGAGCCAGCAAAGTGGCGGGAGAAACTTCGGCCCTGCGCAGGCTGGAATCGAGCACCAGGCTGGAGCCTAAACCCGTGCCCACCGCCGCCGGCTCATGCAAAACCGGAATGCCTTCCAAACTCAGCGCGCGGACGGCGGAGTGAACCGTGGCCATCAACAGCGCCGCTGAGATTCCCTTTCCACTGATGTCGCCCACCGCGATCAGCAGCTTGTCCTTGTCGACCGGCACGAAATCGTAGTAGTCGCCGCTCACCGTGCGGGCAGGGCGGCAGAATCCGAATACCTCGAGCGACGCCAGTTGCGTGATGTGCTGCGGGAAAAGCTGCGCCTGCACCTCCTGCGCGATCACCAATTCATTTTCCAGCCGCTGCTTTTCTTCATGTTCCTGCAGCAGCCGTTCCAGCGATTCCGTCATGGAGTTAAACGAATTTGCCAACGCAGCCAACTGGTCGCTCGACTCGACCGGAATGCGGTGATGAAACTCGGCGCGATTAATGTGCTGGGTTGCGTCGTAGAGCTGCGCCACCGCTCCAGTCACCGTGCGAGTGAGGCCCATGCCAATGAGCAACGCCGCCAGTTCGATGATCGCGAACACGACGAGGAGCAATGCCAGAATCAGTTCCGCGGTCGAGGCGAAATCTCCGCTGGCGCTAAACAGGCGTTCACCAAGCTTCGAATAACGAGTCAGCACGCCGATGGCTGGAGTACGCGCGGCACCGCCGCTGCTCCAATCGACCACATTGACGCTGGTGGCAAACTGCACTTGCGGATCATATCTGCGGGTCGGCGGCGGAACCATCCCGGCGCTATAGTCCGGAGGAGCGTGCGCCTCGGTCCCGTTGATATATAGCGAAACTTCGCCCAGATCGGTGGCCAATTCCTGCAATCGATCCTGGTCGAAGGGCTCGCTCGAAAGCACGGTCAACTTTCCGCTGCGCACCGCGAGAGTTTCGACCGATCTCAGAAATAACTTGTCACGATCGCGTACTACCCCGTGAAATCCCGCCTTCAAATAGGGCGGCAGCGGGGGCGGCGGGAGATTTGGGACCGGAGGCTCATGCAGCACGATTTTCCCATCCAGCCATACGCAAACCTGGCGATCCTGCCACGCGGCGCGCGTCCTCCGCAGACTGGCAATCGCCGCCACTTCCGGAGTTTCTCCGCGCTGCATCCGCGCCGCCAGTTCGTGGGCCATGGAGGCATTGGTGGCGTCGAGCGTCTGCAGTTCGGAATCCAGGCCGGTAGTGACGATGAAGGTCGCGAACTGTCCCGCAATCAGAAAAAACGAACCCAGGGTCAACGCGATCAGCAGAATCGAGGGGATGACGCCGATGAAAACCCAGGTGACAATCAAACGGTTGCGCAGCCGCCACAGGAGTTTTACCCTCAGCCAACGGATAACGAGCACTGCGAACAGCACGCTGACAACGAAGCTAAGGAACGTGACCCAGCCGCTCAGGTTTTCCCCATAAGAAACTTTGAGCCAGCCGAACAGTTCTTGCAAGGCAACCAGCGTGACATCCAAAGCCAGCAGATACCAGGTAATAAGCGCCAGTTTGCTGGCGGGAAGCAGGCCGGCCTGCTGCAAGCGCAAACGCAGGTGGAGGGAGCGTTCCATAGCGCACGCCGATTATAGACGCGGGGGGCGAGAATCCGCCGCGCGGCGGACGAGGCTTGGGCGCGGCAAAGGGTTCAGATTTCGGGATAGAAATCGAAAAACGCGTCCAGGCTCGTCCGTAACTGCTTTTCGATTTCTTCCTTGCTGCCTTCGAGCAAGTGCATGGCAACATGGGCGTCGTTGCCGTTTTTCAGCTTCAGTTTGGCGTCTTCCACTTCCGCCAACTCATCGGAGGGCAGAAGACGCAGACCGTAGATCAAAGTGAGGTTCGCCATGGGGTGATTGTAATGGGAGCGATCGTTTCGAGTCCCGTGCTCTTAGCCTGGAGATTCGGCGGACAAGGATTCCGGGAAAGGCACGAGTTTTAATCATGCCGTCAGATTCGGTGAAAACGCCGCACTTCAGCGCCTGAGGGGTTTCGTAACAGTGTAACGTGCAGTTCATGCCGGCGAGAACCGGCCTCACGGCAAGAACGGCCCTCCGCAGGGCTAGAGCCGGGCCTATTCTGTTGCGAGTTACGGCACGACTGAAGTCGTGCTTCCCGAAGACCGCCCATTCCTTCTGATAGCTATCGCAAGCTCACCCCAATTTCACTTGCACTTGCCCGCGGTTCGCATCCGACACCTTGAACATGTCGCGGGGCTTTAGATTCATGAGGCTGGCCAAAAATACCTCTGGAAGCTGGCCGATACGTGTGTTGTAGGTGTTCACGTCGTCGTTGAAGAACTCGCGGCGGTCGGCGATTTTTTCTTCCAATTCGGAGATGCGGCTCTGCAGGCGCAAGAAATTGTCGCTAGCCTTAAGCTGGGGATAATTCTCCGCCACCGCGAACAGGCCGCGCAGCGCATTCGTAACCTGCACATCGGCCTGCGCCTTTTGGGCGATGGTCGTGGCGTTCAGAGAAGAGGTTCGCGCCAGCGTGACCGCTTCCAGCGTCTCGCGCTCGTGCTGCATGTATCCCTTCACGGTTTCCACCAGATTGGGAATCTCGTCGTGGCGCTGCTTGAGAAGAACGTCGATATTCGCCCAGGCGCGATCGATGTCATTGCGCAGGCGGACGAGCTCGTTGTAAAGGATGACCGTGTAGACCACGAATCCTGAGATCGCCAGAAGAAAGCCGACGTCGATGATGATATTCATCCCTGGCACGGCCCCGCGCGGAACTCAAGAAACAGAAGTAGCAAATCATACTCGATCACCGGCGCCGGAGGAAGGCCGGGTCCATTGGAAAATGTTTGCACCGGAGACGGCATCTGCGCTCGGAGTTTTCTCTTGCGCCCTGCGATTCTTGCCGTATGATTCCGTCTTTCGCGGAAACCATGGAGCAACCGAATCGGGGCCCAAGAATGTCGTACGAGATTTTCATTAGCTATGCACATCCCGATAAGTCGATTGCCGACGCCGTATGCGCCACGCTCGAACAGCAGGGTATTCGCTGCTGGATCGCGCCGCGCGACATCGAACCGGGCGCCGATTGGGGCCTGTCCATTATCGAGGCCATCAAGAGCTGCCGCGCTATCGTGCTGGTGTTTTCCGCGGCCGCGAACTCCTCTCCTCAAATTCTTCGCGAAGTGGAGCGGGCCATTCATCTAGGCATTCCCGTGATTCCCGTCCGTATCGAGGATGTGCTGCCCGCCGGGGCTCTGGAATATCACTTGGGAACGGTCCATTGGCTGGACGCGATGACCCCGCCGCTGGAGGCTCATCTCCATCGCCTGTCCGAAGCGTTGCTGATCATTCTGAACCGGGAAGGCAAAGCGCCAGTCCCTCCGTCCATGCCCGTTCCATCGGAGGCTGGTTCCGGCAGCCCGAGAACCGTGCCTCCTCCCCCTCCGGAAGCTGCGCCGCTGGCGCTGGAGCGCGAACCCCGCTCCCCGGCGCAACTTTCTACAGCCTCCGCTTCGTGGCATTTGTCGACGCCCGCCCGTCTTTTCGTTGTGCTCGCGCTGCTCGCGGCCATTGTGGCCGGCGCCGCGCTCGCATATCAAAAATGGTTCAAAGTCATTGACCCAGTTCTGGTGCGCACTCTGACCGGTCACGCCGCTTGGGTGAATTCCGTCGCTTTCACTCCTGACGGCAAAGAGCTCGCTTCCGCAAGCAATGACAATAGCGTCAAGCTCTGGGATGTTGCCACTGGGCAGCAGATCCGCACCCTGGCTGGTCATGACGCCATCGTTTGCTGCGTCGCCGTCAGCCCCGACGGACGCTACCTCGCATCCGCCGACATCGAAGGCGCGATCAAAGTCTGGGATCTCGGTACAGGACAGGAGGCAACCCAGCTCCTCGGCGTGATCACCGGCCAAAACAAAGGCGTGGATGCGCTTGCCTTCAGTCCCGACAGCCGCCGGCTCGCTTCCGGAAACGATGACCAAACGGTGCGAGTATGGGATGTGGTGGATGGCGAGCCTAAACAAACCATTGCGACGGGCCAGCCAGGCTACATCGGCGCGGTTGCCTACAGCCCAGACGGCCGCTGGATCGTCTCCGGCAGCGGCGCCAGCTCGGTCAAGGTTTGGGACGCAGCCACGGCCCAGGAAGTGCACGCCCTCCCCGCCGCCGGCGATGTCCACTCGGTGGCCTTCAGTCCCGGCGGCCACCTGTTGGCGGTCGGAAGCTATGGCGAGACGGTCGAACTTTGGGATATCGCGACATGGCAGAAAATCCGCACCCTCAGCGGAAACACCAGCTACGTCCATTCGGTGGCGTTTAGCCCCGACGGCCGCTGGCTGATTTCCGGGGCTCACGACAACGCAGTCCAGGTGTGGAAGGTCTCAACCGGGCGCCTCATCAAGACCCTAACCGACCATCAAGGAATCGTGTTCTCGGTTGCATTCAGTCCCGACGGCCGCTATTTCGCTTCCGGAAGCGGCGACAACACGATCAAGCTGTGGTCAACGACCGGGGGAAATAAATAGATTCCGCCGGGCTCAATTTCTCTCCGTCGGCGCAACCAGCTTAGGAAAATTGGCAACTCGCCGCTTGGCCGACATTCGGTTCCCGCAACGAGTGCCCCAGTTGACGCATCTCAATTTGAGCGCATATGATCTGCGTTTAGCCAAATCCCGACAGAGTGTTCTGGAAAGCGGCCCATGGGCTGTTTAGTTGGTATTCATGGATAAGAAGAAACAGGACTATTTCAAAAAGCGGCTGGAAACGCGGCAGCAGGAACTGCGCCGCACGGTCTCGCGCACTGAGCAGGATGGCCGCACCGTGGACGAAGGCTCGGCTCAAGACATCGCGGATCGCGCTGCCAGTTCTTATACCAAGGAATTCCTTTTTCACCAGAGCAATAACGACCGCCAGCTCTTGCAGATGGTGGAGAGCGCGCTGCACCGCTTGCGCGAAGGCACTTTCGGCGAGTGCATCTCCTGCGGCAAGGAGATCAACGGCAAGCGCCTGGAGGCGGTGCCCTGGACCCGCCATTGCATCGAGTGCCAGGAAAAGCTGGAAAAAGGAATGCTGGAAGAAGCGCCCACATAGACCGCGAACCTGGGCCGTTTCCGAGCTTGATCCAAGCCGCTGCCGAACCAGCGGCTTTTTTGCATTTCGGCTAGCAAAGAAAATGTGCTCCCGGCTAGTGTCGCAAAATCATGAAACGTGAATATCCGGATACGCCTCTGGTAGGAGTGGGCGCGATCATCGTGGAGGCCGGCCGTGTGGTGCTGATCAAGCGCGCCCATGCGCCGCTGGCCGGCGAGTGGTCCATCCCCGGCGGCGCATTGGAGGTTGGCGAATTGGTGCGCGCGGCCGCGGCTCGCGAAGCCCTCGAGGAAACCGGCCTCACCGTCGAGCCTCAGGAATTGCTCGGCGTTTTCGATCGCGTGTTACGCGACGAGCGCGGACGGGTGCGCTATCACTATCTGCTGGTCGATTTTCTCTGCCGCCGCGTGAAAGGGAAGGTGCGCGGCGGAGGCGACGCCGATGAAGCGCGCTGGTTCGCTCCGGCGGAAGTGAAGAAGTTACCCCTCGCCAAGGACACCGCGGAAGTAATTCGGCTCGGGCTGGAACGGGCTAATTGGTGAGGATTCGTGTCAGGTTATGCCTTCAGGCATATCCAAGCGGCTTGGTTTGACAGCGAATACGCATCCGTCGCATGATAATCGCCGGGTTTAGGCAAATAATATCCACAGCTATATGGCCGAGGGCCTTCCCAGGATAGTCTGAAGCGGGCGGCGTGATGGCTCGTTGACTGCGCTGGAGGGAGCGGGGGGCTGTCCTAGGGCAGAACTCGCAACAGCAGTCCCGCCTCCGCCGCCCACTTTCAGAGTTTCCCTTGGCGGAAGCGAGTTCGATTTCTCCTGTCGGATTGGTGCGCCCGGCATGTACCAGGATAAGATCGGGAAATCCATATGCCCCACAAGCCGAAGTGGAAAAAATCCAAAGAGCCTGGGGAGAATCATTTCCATCCACTCCTGATCGGCATTTCGAGCCTGCCGGGGACAGTTACGCGAGCCAGGACGCCATCCGGCACGGGTTCGCCAACAACGTCGTTTCCCGCCATGACCGGCCCGCCGCCCCGGTAAACGACATCGCCACCGACCTGAATCGTCGTCCAAGCGTTTGATGACGTGCCGCGATCTCCCGCGGCATTGGTAGGTAGTTGCGCCTCATGCACCTCGGCCATGGAGGCCAGCGCGCGCAGGTCGGCGGTGATCGGCCACTCGTTCCCATGGCTCACAACGCGATCGAAACGCAGCCGGATGACCGCGCCCGAATTCGCGGTCGGCGCCTTGACTTCGAGCACATGTCCGAGGAGCTTTGCACCTGCCGGAATCGACCGTCCCGAAGGCAGCGGCACCCTCTGCATAATCGTCGCCACAACTTTTTGGCCGGGACGGTCGCGCCGGGCGTCCAGCGAGGATGACAGCATGGCCGGCAACACGGTTCCAGCTGGGATTGAGTTCTGTGCTGCTAAACCTGGCAGAAGAGTGAATTCGCACAGGAGAAAGAGAAGAAGAATCGCGCTCGGTTTCAACATGTTCACGTACCAGAGAGGCTGCCTTAAACAGTTAAATGCTTCGGGCGACGCCGGCGGAGCGCGCCGGTTCGCGCCGAGCTCCACAAAACAGAACGGCCCGCGCGCCTGAGCCCACGGGCCATCCGGTGTGCTGTTTGGATTGACCAAGAGGTGGTCACTCTATGTGGCCCCTTCGGCAAACTCCGGGTCCTGGCGCGACCTAAGCGCCAGGCGGAATCAATCCTGAATCACCGATCAAGTTGCGAAGTTCTTAGAGCGACCGCTCTAAGTCTCAGCCACCTCACCTGGTCTTACACAGCTACAACAATGACTATCGGAACTTGTCATCGGACCACCTCCTTTCCGGTGTAATTGCACATTAGTACGAGAAGCGGGACGGCGTCAACCGGGGCGAAGTGGATTCTTGACGTGCCATGGCGAGGGATCACAAGCAGGCGGCAAAACCCTGGGGTTCGGACCTGATTTTGGGTGGCGCAGCGGTTCACCGCTGCGATAAGCATCTTGTTTCCAGACGGTTTTAGCCGCTGCGGGCGCAAGAAACTTTCTCCGCAACCATAGCCAGACCCCTACTTCATCATGCCGCGCTGCGCGATCCCGATGTTGTCCCGAGTGCTGTTCTTCACCATATACATCATCTCGTCGGCCTGGCGGATGACGTCGTGCGGAGACTTGGCATCGTGCGGATAAGTCGCTACCCCAATCGACGCCCGCACATTCAGATTCAATCCTTCCTCTTTGCAAAACATGCTGGTCCGCAAGCTATCGCGCAAGCGTTTCGCCACTACCAGCGCGGCGTCCTTCCCGGTCTGCGGCAACAGAATGACGAACTCGTCTCCGCCGTAACGAAAAGCAAAATCGATCAGGCGCAGCTGGGCTTTAATGAGATACCCAATCTCCGCCAAGAGCTTGCTCCCCACCAAATGCCCGTGCGTATCGTTCACCTGCTTGAAGTGATCGAGGTCGATAAACAGCACGGTAAATTCATAGTTGAAGCGCGACGAGCGGTAAACTTCTGTCTCCAGTGTCTTATAAAGATGCCGGGCATTGTAAAGCCCGGTGACATCGTCGGTAATGGTCAGTTCCTGAATTTTCTCCACGGCGCGCGCGTTCTCAATGGCAATCGCCGCGTAATCCGACAGCGCCTGCAAGAAGAACAGTTCTTCGTCGCCAAAGCCGTCCATGTCGACGTTGACCAGCTGAATCACGCCCAGCACCCGGTGCTTGGCGCGCAAGGGAATGCAGATAATCGACTGCGTCTCCAACTGCGTCATCTCATCGATGCGCTTGGAAAACCGCGGATCATTCATCACATCCGGCACAATCAGCCGTTCGCCATGCTTAGCCACCCATCCGGCAATGCCCTCGCCCACCTTGAGCCGGACGTCTTTCAGGGCTTCTGAAGCCGCCCCCACGGCAATGGCAAAATAAAGCTCTTCCATGGCTTCATCCACCATTAGCAGCGACCAGGTGTCGGGGCGGAAGTATTCCGCCATTTTGTCCATGATGGTCTGCAGAATGGAGTCGAGGTCCAGCGAGGACGTCAGGGCCTTGGCCACGCCATGAAAAATGCTTAATTCCTGTAGCTGTCGGTTTCGGCCGACGCCAGTGGCCTTACTGGTCATTCACTGCCAACCTCAATGCGGAAGGAATTGCTCAGATTATATGCGGCGCTCAGGAAGGGAACAATCAACCTTGGTAATGTGAACCCGCCAAGCCACGGGCGGGAAACCCTTTGACTTCCTGGCCCTTTGTTATTCCGAGTCAGCGGACTCGTTCGTCAGGCTAGGGACTCCCAAGGAAGGCTGTGGGTTTTGGGCGGACCCAGCTCGGCGGATCGGACTCAACGGCTAAATCTCCACTCCTCATGAATTGCGCGTTGAATGGCGGCGTCGGGAATCGACTTAGCGGAGCAAACGCGCCAGAGCAGGACTTCAGCCTCGAGAGGGCCGCGGTCATCCGAATCCAAACCGATGGCAACCCTCCAAACAGCCTCCACATCCGGGTCTGGTTCGAAGGGGACCGAAGCGTGGGAGGACGCGTCCTCAGGAAGGCTTGCGGGGCCGGTAGTGGGCGAGTGCGGCAAGAACCCTCCTCTGCGCAAGGTTAACATGGCGAGGACGCGTTGCAATGTAAATAGCTGTCTTAGGCAAGGCGCCAAACACGAATTGGCTAGTGGGACCTTGAGCAACTCGGTCAATGCCGTGCCTACGTGCTTTGCCGTCAACGGGACTATCTGCCAGCAGCCCTAGCGCCTCCACGTCTCCTCCCTGGCAGTGACGATTCGGCCGCTTTTTGTCCGCGCCCACGCGGTCGCAAGGTGGATTTACCCGAAGGTCTGTGGCAATGGTGACCCGGAACTCGGCGTGCAGCTCAGGATTGGCCATCTCAACATGAAATCTTGCTCATTGAAGGATGCCAAGCTGATTTGATCTGGCTCCGACCACTCAAGAAGTGCTATGACTCCAGGGGGACCCTGCGTGGTGGTTTTCGTGGCTGAAAAGATCAATCGCCCCGACCGGCGTGCAATCCAGTTCGCAAGCGTTCTTGCGGTCTCTCGTTTACCGGGCAATTTGGCGCTGACGAGTGTGATTGTTGCGCTGTTGTGTGCCGGTGGTTGCAGCCGCGTAAACCAAAGCTTGCGGCAGGGACCGATTACTTCGGTGGAGCAAGTGCGGCGTCTGCCGGACCGTCCCTCGGCACAGATTCCGGTTCATCTTCGCGGCACCATCACCTACGCAGATACCGTTCTCCAGCAAGTTTTTTTCGAGGATTCTAGCGGCGGCATTCGGGTTGAAGATGTCGACCTCAACGCCGCCATAAGTGCCGGAAACACTGTGGAATTGATTGGGCTGGCTAGCGCCGGCGGCCCACAACCGTCGGTAACGCTCCAACAATTCCGTGTTTTGTCGCAAGCGCCATCCCCAGCGCCCATGCGGGCAAAGGCCCGCGATCTCGTTTCTGACCGGTTGCAGTACCGGCTGGTTGAGATCAAAGGGGTGGGGCGTTCTGCGGTGCTGGATCACAGTGGCAGGTTAGTACTGACGATTCGCGTGGAGAACGAGGAGGTGAAAGTCTACGCGCGCGAAGCCAGTGGCACTGACTACAAGAGGCTTATCGACGCAGAAGTGCGGGTGCGCGGGGTTCTCAGCAAGAGCATTGACGCGCGCGGAGCCATTACCGCAATGAAAGTGTTTGTGCCAACCGTGCGGGAGATTACGATCCTAACGCCTGCACCGTCACCGCTGAATGTCCCCCTTCAGAATGTCCATGCCGTAACCATGAATCCGCCCTCGCCCCACCGGGTGCGGTTGCATGGCTCCGTGGCCATTGAAAGCGAAGGATTTGCCTTAACGGACTCCACCGGCGTGTTTTTGTTGCGGCCGGCCCATTCCGAGGAAATCAAGACAGGCGACGACAGGGAAGTCGTGGGATTTGTGGACAGGGAGAATGGCTCTTTGGTCCTGAAAGAGGCCGCCAATGCGGAAAGTGAGCACACTGGCCCTGCAGAATTACCGCTGCTGACCAGTATCAGCCAAATACGCCGGCTCTCGGCCAATGAGGCCAAACGAGCCTATCCCGTGCACGTGCAGGGCGAGGTGACGTATTTCAATCCGGTGGGCCTGAACCTATGGATTCAAGATGAGGTGGATGCGGTTTACGTTTGGGTGGGTTCGACCCAGATACCCAGTTTACGAATCGGGCAGATGGTGGAAGTGGATGGAGTTACTGGCCCCGGAGACTTTGCGCCGGTCATAACCGCGCCTCGCATCCGCATCGTCGGAGAGCAGGCGATGCCGGAACCGCTGCACGTCAGCGTAGCGGATCTCTTCAACGGAGTGGCCGAAAGCAAGTGGGTAGAAGTGCAAGGCATTGTCAGTTCGGTAGGAAAGATCGCGAATGGCCGAACTGTGTTGGGCGTCCGCTCAGAACATTACCGCTTTGCACTGTCGGTGGCGGAAACGCCAGAGTCGAAAGAACTGCCGCAGTCGCTTCTTTATGCGCGGGTGCGAGTGCGCGGAGTTGCCAGCCCGCGGTTCAGCTACAAGCGGCAGATTCTGGGAGTGTGGATCCAAGTGCCTGGGCCCGAATTCCTGCAAGTGGAAGGCGGTGCTACACCGGACACACTGGCAGTGCGCGATATCGAACAACTTCTGCAATTCTCGCCGGGAGTTCAAACCGATGGGCCATCTCGGATCCGCGGCATTGTCATACTGACCCACCCCACCGGTCCGACGTTCGTCAGTGACGCCAGCGGCAGCGTCGCGGTCCCGAGCCACTCCCCAGCCGACCTAGCCATCGGAGATCTGGTGGAGGTAACTGGCTTTGCCGAGGAGGGCTCCTTTAGCCCGGTGCTGCAAGACGCGGTGATCCGCAAGATCGGGCACACCAGCGTGCCGGAACCACCCCTGCTGACGGCCGATGACATCCTGGAAGAGGGACGCGACGCTGAGCTGGTCCAAATCGACGCCTTCTTAATCGACCGCATCGCCAATGGGGATGACCAAAGACTCATGCTGCAGGCGGGCAATAAATTATTCAGCGCCCGGCTGGCGGAGGGCCGATTCTCGGCCTTAAAGCCGGGCAGCGTGTTGCGAGTGACCGGGATCGCAACCATCGAGACTCCGGCGACGGGCCTGGCCATGCCGCAGTCTTTTTCGATTTTGGTGCGCTCGCCCGCCGACGTCGCCGTAATACGCGATGCTTCCTGGTGGACGGCGCAGCGGATATTGGGGTTGGCGGCGTTGCTGAGTGCGGTGGCGTTCCTGGCATTTGCCTGGATCGCAGTCTTGCGGCGAAAAGTGCGCCACCAAACCAAAGACTTGCGCCAGGCCAAGGAGGCAGCGGAGGCAGCCAACCGGGCCAAAAGCGAATTCCTCGCCAACATGAGCCACGAAATCCGCACCCCGATGAACGGCATCATCGGCATGACGGATCTCACGCTGGCCACCGAGCTGACGACCGAGCAATCCGAGTTCCTCCATATTGCCCGGTCTTCGGCCGAAAATCTGTTGGTCATCATCAACGACATCCTGGACTACTCGAAAATCGAAGCCGGCAAGATCGTCTCCGATCCGGTCCGTTTTGATCTGTCGGAAGCGGTTGGCGATACCATGAAAAGCCTTGCGTTGACAGCGCACGACAAGGGTCTGGAGCTGGCGTTCCATCTGCAACCGGACGTGCCCCGAGAGCTGGTGGGCGACTCGGTGCGTTTGCGCCAGGTGCTCATGAATCTGACGGGCAATGCCATCAAGTTCACGGAGACGGGCGAAGTGGTGATCAATGTCAGTATGGAAGAGCAAGGCAAGAACGGGCCGAAGCTGCATTTCTCCGTACGCGACACTGGGATCGGAATCCCCGCGGAAAAACAGGGAAAGATTTTCCAGGCATTCGAGCAGGCCGATTCGTCCACCACCCGCCACTACGGAGGAACTGGACTGGGCCTGACGATTTCCTCCAAGATCGTGCAGCTCATGGGAGGGCGGATTTGGGTGGAAAGCACTCCCGGCTCGGGTTCCACGTTCCACTTCACGGCAGAGTTCCAGGCGGTCACTGGGCTTGAAAATCTTCCCACCACCGAAGATCTGCGCGGTCTTCCCGTCTTGATCATTGACGATAACGCCACGAACCGGCACATCCTGCGGGAATTAGCGCGCGGCTGGAGCCTGCAACCGGAAGAAGCGGATTCCGCAAAGTTAGGCCTGGAAAAACTTGTGCAGGCGGCCGAGGCAGGGTGTCCGTTTCGGCTGGTCTTCATGGACGAGCAGATGCCCGGCATGGATGGAATCGACGCGCTGAAACGACTGCGCGCCACTCCCGGCATAAGTGACGTCCCCGTCCTGGTGCTGACTTCCGCAAACCAAGTCTCGCGAGCCGCGGCTGGCGAGTTAGGAGTGCAGAACTACCTCAGCAAACCGGTCAAACCCGCCGAATTGTTGCTCGCCATCCGGGGCGCGCTTGGCGCTCTCCAGGCCACGCGGTTGAAGACCTCAGCCGAGCCCATGACCGAAGTACGCGGCGGGCCCCATTTGCGCATCCTGGCGGCGGAAGACAATTTGATCAACCGGCAAGTCGCCGTCGCCTTCCTGCACAAATTGGGACATCAGGTCACCTTGGCGGTCAATGGCGCCGAGGCCCTTGCAAAGTGGAGGGCAGGCGCGTTTGATCTGATTTTCATGGACGTGCAGATGCCGGAAATGGACGGTTTCGAGGTTACCCGCCAGATCCGGCAAGAAGAAAAGGCGAGCGGTTCACACATTCCCATTATTGCGATGACCGCCCATGCCATGACCGGCGATCGTGAACGCTGTCTTGAGTCCGGCATGGACGATTACATTTCCAAACCCATCAGCGTGGGCAGTGTCGAGCGCGCGGTCGCTGATTGCATGGGGGCGAAACTCAAAGCTCGTGGGGTCAGCACGAGCGGTCACTGAGCTCCTCCGTTCCCTTCGGATAGGCTTTGAGCGGCCCTCGAGCCGCCGGCACTTCATCGCCATCGCAAATGACAAAGCTGCATCTTCCCCATGACTCCCGATTTTCTCTGCGCTCCACCATCCGGCTTAACATATGATGAACATGTCCACTGCCACACAGAAGGGGCCTGGGTTGGAATCTTTCGGAGCGCGGCTGAAGCGTGAGCGCGAGCGGCAAAACATGACACTCGCGTCCGTCGCGTCAGCCACCAAGATCGGCACTCGCCTGCTGCAAGCTCTGGAAGACGAGAAATTCGACCGTCTTCCCGGCGGGATCTTCAACAAAGGTTTTGTCCGCGCCTACGCCCGCCATCTCGGCCTGGATGAAGAACAAGCCATCGCCGACTACCTGGCCGTCGCGGGTGGCGCCCCTCTTGTCAAAGAACCTGAGGCGGTCGTGGCGGCTATCGCTGCCCGCAAAGTGGAAAGCCGGCCGGAGAAACAAACCGCCAATCCCGGCGAGTTTCCTTGGGGCAGGATCACCATCATTCTTCTTCTTCTGGCGGTCGGTCTCGTTCTGTGGGGTTCGCATTCGCGTAAGTCCGAGACGCGCGGGCGGGAAGGTGCTTCACCAACTCGTCCGCCCGCGAGCACCTCCGCGCCGGCTCCGAGCGCAACCTCGTCCACTACCCAAAACTCCTCCGCCGCGTCCGCGAACCCGCCAGGCAAGAGTTCGGGCCAAGCGCTGCCTGCCGACAGCCCTGGCTCATTTTCAGTCCTCATCCAGGCTCGCCAAGATTCATGGCTCTCCATCACCGTGGACGACAACCAGACGGCCAGTCAACTCCTCGCCGCAGGCTCGCAAAAGTCCATCGCGGCCCACGAGAGAATCGTGATCAAGGCCGGCAATGCCGGCGGACTGGTTTTCTCTTTCAACGGGATGCCCCTCCCGGTTCAAGGAGGCCAAGATGAAGTGAGAGTCTTGAGCTTTGACAGTCATGGCCTAAGATCATCGGTTGCCAAAGCCTCAGGTACGTCAGCTCCCGTCCAGGCCCAGCCCTGAGCATTTTCGTGCTTCCAGGCAGCGGCCCAACCCCGACTAACGCGGCTGGACGGAAGTTTTTCCCTATTCGACCTCCATTCTTCTCCACCCGGCCTTCTCTGGCGGCCGCCGCCCCCAGGTAACACCCGTTTACTCCAAAACAATTGCGCCCAGCCGCCGTCTCTGGTAGTTTCATAGGTGACCCTAAATGGGCTCATCGTGTGGCTGCCGTACCACCCCCCGCCAGCCGTGTCATCCAAGTCGCTCGAAGGAGAAGCCGATTGTCTGCTAAGAATCGTTATCTTTTCACCTCTGAATCCGTAACCGAGGGCCATCCGGACAAGATCGCCGACCAGATTTCCGACGCCATTCTCGACGCCTGCCTGACCGAAGACCCAGCCAGCCGAGTGGCCTGCGAGACCCTGACCGCGACTGGCCTGGTCGTGATCGCCGGGGAAATTACTACCAAAGCGTACGTGGACTTTCAGAATCTGGTTCGCGGCACCATCTCCGCCATCGGCTATAACAACGCCCTCTACGGCTTCGATTCCAACACCTGCGCCGTCATCTCCAGCATCAACAAGCAGTCGGGCGACATCGCCATGGGCGTAGACACCGGCGGCGCCGGCGACCAGGGAATGATGTTTGGCTTTGCCTGCAATGAGACGCCGGAATTGATGCCTATGCCGATTTCGCTGGCGCACAAGCTGGTGATGCGGCTTTCCGAAGTGCGGAAACACGGCACGCTTCCTTATCTGCGCCCCGACGGCAAGTCGCAGGTTACGGTAGAGTACGATGCCCACCACAAGCCGGTTCGCGTGGATGCCGTTGTCATCTCCACGCAACACGCCGAGACCGTGGGCAACGAGGAACTGCGCGCCGACATTCTGAAGCACGTGATTCAGCACGTGATTCCCGCCCACCTGCTCGATGAAGACACCAAGTACCACATCAACCCCACCGGCCGCTTCGTGATTGGCGGACCCATGGGCGATACCGGCCTGACCGGCCGCAAGATTATTGTCGACACCTACGGCGGCATGGGCCGTCACGGCGGCGGGGCGTTTAGCGGCAAAGATCCGACCAAGGTCGATCGTTCGGCCGCGTACATGGCGCGTCACATCGCCAAGAATATTGTCGCCGCGGAGCTGGCCTCGCGCTGCGAAGTCCAACTCGCCTACGCCATTGGCGTGGCGGAGCCGGTGAGCGTGCTGGTCGATACCTTTGGCACCGGCAAAGTGGACTCCACCGTCATTCAGGACTTGGTTCGGGCGCACTTCAAGCTGACTCCCAAGGGCATCATTGAATCGCTCAACTTGCGCCGGCCGATTTATTGCAAGACCGCGGCCTACGGCCACTTTGGCCGCAGCGACCCGGATTTCACCTGGGAAGCGACCGGCAAGGCGGGGCAACTGGCCAGCGATGCCGGTTTGCGGGAACCCGCCCACGCCGGACGTAAATAGGCCGCCGTCTCATTAACTTTAACTTTGGAAGGGCACGGCTTCCAGCCGTGCCGCTATCTTCCCGAAAGCGTCCGGCTTTAGCCCCCGACGAAGCCTGGAACCACGATTCACATACTGGAATCATCGTTCGGCAAGTAGAATGGAATCACAAATTTTTCAGCGCCACGAGGAGAACCATGTCGACCATACCGACGCAAGTAATCAACGATATTAAAGCCATCGAGATGGCCGATCTGGGCAAGAAGCGGATCGACTGGGCCAACCAGTCCATGAAGGTTCTGCAGATCATTCGCAAGGAGTTCATCAAGAACCAGCCGCTGCGCGGCATGCGCGTTTCCGCCTGCCTGCACGTGACCGCGGAAACCGCCAACCTGGCCATTTGTCTGCGCGACGGCGGCGCCGACGTCGTGCTCTGCGCCTCCAATCCGCTGTCCACGCAGGATGATGTGGCCGCCAGCCTGGTGCGCGACCACAACATTCCGGTCTTCGCCATCAAAGGTGAGGACAACGACACTTATTACAGCCACATTCTGGCCGCCATCGATCACCGCCCCCACATCACCATGGACGACGGGGCCGACCTCGTCACCATCCTTCACACCAAGCGCCAGGATGCGCTGGACGGCGTGCTCGGCGGTACCGAGGAAACCACTACCGGCGTCATCCGTTTGCGCGCCATGGCTAAGGAAGGCGTCCTCAAGTTCCCCATCGTTGCGGTCAACGACGCCGACACCAAGCATCTGTTCGACAACCGATATGGCACAGGCCAGTCGACGATTGACGGCATTATTCGCGCCACCAATTTCCTGCTGGCTGGCTCCAAATTCGTGGTCGCCGGGTACGGCTGGTGCGGTCGCGGTCTGGCCAGCCGCGCGCGCGGCACCGGCGCCGAGGTTATCGTCACCGAAGTCGATCCGACGAAAGCCTTGGAGGCGGTGATGGACGGCTTCCGCGTCATGTCCATGACCGAGGCCGCGAAACTCGGCGACGTTTTCTGCACCGTAACTGGCAACAAGAATGTGCTGGCGAAGGAACACTTCGAGCTGATGAAGGATGGCGCCATCGTCTCCAACTCCGGCCACTTCAACGTCGAAATCGATATTCCGTCACTCGAAAAGATGTCTTCCTCGAAGCGCACCACGCGCAACTTCGTCGAGGAGTATTCGCTGAAAGACGGCCGCAAGATCAATGTTCTCGGCGAAGGCCGCCTGATCAATCTGGCCGCCGCCGAAGGCCATCCGCCGTCGGTGATGGATATGAGCTTCGCCGACCAGGCGCTTTCGGTCGAGTACATGGTGAAGAACCACAAGACGCTGGAGAAGCGGGTCTATCGCGTGCCGGAAGATTTGGACAAGCGCGTAGCCAAGCTGAAGTTGGAATCGCTGGGCATCAAGATCGATCGGCTTACCCCGGAACAGGAAGAGTATTTGGCGGGCTGGAGCGAGGGAACGTAGTTCTCAGTTCTCGGTCCTCAGTTCTGAGCGGGGCGGCGTAAGCCGCCCCGTTTGCTTTTAGGTTTGATCTTCCCCGTCATCCTGAGGGTGCGCGGCTTACCCGCTGCGGAAGCCCGCCGAAGAGAGATCTATGCATTTTCGCCGGCAATACTCTTGCTGCCGACGAATCCATGGATCCTCCAGCCTGCGAAGTGCGCGGACCTCAGGATAACGATTTGCCGAGAGTTGCCAGAGCGCTCGTCATCGCCAGTACTGCAACCGGGTTACCTTTGGCATAGGTAGACTCCGCGTTCTGAAAGCGTAACGGTGGTATCTTTTCCCTAATCGGGGACCTGGCCAAAGTATCGTCGACCTAGACTCAAGGGCGGCATTGCAGCGTGCACGCCGAGCGAACGATTTCCCAAGTCGTGTCTAGCGCGGTAAGGATTCTGACGAGGATAGCGTCCTTATGTTGCGCTCTGAACTCAAATGAAGCGAGCGAAATCCGCAGACTCTTTCGCGAAAGCAGTCACCGGCCGTGAGCTCAAATCGGGCATACGAAGGATCGAGCGCCGCGAATGGTGGCTTTGGAGCGCGGCCATTGTCATCACCTTGCTCCTTACCGTGGGGATTCTCTCTTTTGCAGTGCCCTCCCTTTCCTTTGGCGCGGTCAAGGAAGATTTCGCGGAGCTGACCACCGCCACCCGCGGCCTGGTGGGCTTGGTTCTGCTGTTCGACATTTATCTGATTTGGCAGCAAATCCAAATCTTCCGCATTCGCCGCCAGTTGCAGGAGCGGGAAGAGCTTTTCCGCCTGATCAGCGAGAACGCCGCCGACATGATCGCGCTGGTCGATGCCTCCGGCAACCGTATGTATAACAGCCCGTCGTACGGCAAGATTCTCGGCTACACGGTGGAGGAGCTGCAGCTCACATCTCCGGTCGACCAAATCCATCCTCAGGACCGGGAGCTGATCGAAGAGGCGTCGCGCGAAGCGTTTCGGGGAAACTCCGGCCGCCGCATCGAGTATCGCATGCGCCACAAGGATGGTACCTGGCGGATTTTGGAATCCACCTCTAGTCCCGTCCGCAATGCGGCCGGCGAAGTGGAGAAGCTGGTGATCGTGAACCGCGACATCACCGACCGCAAGCGCCTGGAAGAGCAGTTCCGCCAAGCGCAAAAAATGGAAGCGGTCGGGCAACTTTCCGGCGGAGTTGCTCACGACTTCAATAACATTCTGGGCGTGATCATCGGTTACGGCGAAATTCTGCAGGAGAACTTGCCGGTGGAGAACCCCCTGCGCCGCAGCGCCGACGCCGTTCTCAGCGCGGGCCATCGCGGTGCCGCCCTCACCCGCCAACTCCTGGCCTTCAGCCGCCAGCAGGTGCTCGACTCCAAGGTTCTGGATTTGAACGCTGTGGTCTTGGATATGGAGAGTATGCTGCGCCGCTTGATCGGCGAAAACATTGATTTGACCAGCAAGCCGGACCAGGAATTAGGAAGGGTCAAGGCCGATCAGGGGCAGATCGAGCAGGTCATCATGAACCTGGCCGTCAATGCCCGCGACGCCATGCCGGAAGGCGGCAAGCTGATGATCGAAACCGCCAACACGGAAATGGATGCCACTTTCGTCCGCCGCTATCCTTATCCAGTCAAACCGGGCCCCTACGTTCTGCTCACGGTTTCCGATACCGGCATCGGCATGGATGCAGCCACTCGCTCGCGTATTTTCGAGCCCTTCTTCACCACCAAGCAAAAAGGCCAAGGTACCGGCCTGGGACTCTCCATGGTTTACGGCGTCGTCAAGCAGAGCGATGGCTACATCGACGTGTATAGCGAACCCGGCATCGGCACGACTTTTAAGATCTATCTGCCGCGGGTGGACGGAGTGGTCGAAGGCGGAAAGCCGCAGGCTCCACTGGCTTCCGCATTGCGGGGAAATGAGACCGTGCTGCTGGTCGAGGACGAAGCCGCGCTTCGCCTGCTGACCAAGAATCTTCTGGAAATATGCGGATACACCGTGCTGGAAGCCAAGAACGGCGCCGAGGCGTTGGACATCAGCCAGCGGCATGCCGGCCCCATCGATCTGCTGCTCACAGACGTAGTGATGCCCGGCATCAGCGGGCGCGTGCTAGCCGACCAATTGACGCAGCTGCGGCCCCAGATCAAGGTCGTCTTTACTTCCGGCTACACCGGGCAAACCGTCGGCGCTCACGGAATTCTCGATCCCGGCAGTGTTTTCCTGCAAAAGCCATTTACCCGAGATGCTTTGGCCCGCAAGCTTCGCGAGGCGCTTGGCAACGGGCAGAAATCTGCCTCAGCGAGCGGAGCGGGAGTAGGCTAGTGTTAACCATGCCGCGTCTACTGCAGTCGGGGGGTAGGATATGCAAAAGCTCTTGATCGTGGACGACGATGAATCGATGCGCAGCCTCATGCGCATCCGGCTGGCCAACACCTACGAAATATTCGACACCGGCGACCCAGAGCAGGCTCTCGCCCTGGCTTTGGAGCACAAACCGGATGCCGTCCTGCTCGACTTGATGATGCCCAAGTTCTCCGGCTTTGAACTATGCCAGAGCCTTCGTTCCTTGACTTACACCTCGCGTATCCCGGTTTTTATCGTGACTGGCAAGGGCGGCGCGGAAGCCAGGGAACATTGCGAACGGCTGGGCGCAACCGGCTATTTCGAAAAGCCGGTGAACTTCCAGGAACTGCAGCGCCGGCTCAAAGAGGAATTTGAGACGCAGCGGCCCGAGCGCCGCGCCCACGTGCGGGTTCGTATGCGTATCCCGCTAACGCTACGCGGCACCGACGCCGTTGGAAACCGCTTCGAGGAATTGACTTCGACCGAAAACGTGAGTGCCGGAGGGTTCTTATGCCATTGCAAAGCGGGTCTGGCCAAAGGCGCCGTGGTTGAGGTCTTTCTCGCCAGCGGCACCGAGCGCTTCGCCGGCCGCGCCCGCGTTGTCCGCAAAGATGCCCACACAGTTCCCCTCGAGAGCTACGGATTCCAACTCGAAGAGAAAACCGGAGAATGGGTTCTGCAGGATTAGCGCGGAGTCTTTGGAGGCGCCGCGGGCTCCGTGTGAAACCACAGGGCTTGTCTGCCGATGAAGACGATCGCGCAAATGCTCTCTCGATCGGACGGCCAGAGCACCAAGGGGTCTGATTCCGGTCTCAAGATTACCCAGGCACCCGCTCCGCGCGGCGACCCTACACGCTTACGTTCTGCCCGCTTGGCTTTGCCGACAGCAACTGCCGCAGTACGTACTGCAAAATCCCGCCGTTCGCGTAGTACTGGGCTTCCTGCGGGGTATCGATGCGGACTAGCGCGCTGAACTCTTTTGTCTTTCCGTTCAACGTCGTGCGGACTTTGACTTGGCGGCCTGAGGCGAACTTTTCTACCAAGTCGCGGATGCCGGTGAGTTCGATTACTTCTTCGCCGGTCAGGCCGAGCGTTTGCGCACTCTCTCCCGTTACGAACTGTAGCGGGAGAATGCCCATGCCAACCAGATTTGAGCGGTGAATGCGTTCGTAGCTTTCGGCGATAACCACGCGGACGCCAAGCAGCAGCGGGCCTTTGGCGGCCCAGTCGCGGGATGAGCCGGAGCCGTATTCCTTGCCCGCGAGAATGACTAGAGGAATCTTCTCGGCAATATATTTTTCCGAAGCGTCGAAGATGCTCATCTCGGCGCCGTCGGGCAGGTGTTTGGTGAATCCGCCTTCGAGGTTGGGGACCATTTTGTTGCGCAGGCGCACATTAGCAAACGTCCCGCGCACCATGACTTCGTGGTTGCCCCGGCGTGAGCCGTAGGAGTTGAAGTCGGCGGGCTTGACGCCGCGCTCCTGCAAATATTTTCCTGCGGGGCTGTCTTTCTTGATGGAGCCGGCGGGCGAGATGTGGTCGGTAGTCACGCTGTCGCCGAGCACGGCCAGGATGCGCGCGCCCAGAATATCGCCCACGGGCGCGGGTTTCAACGTCATGCCGTCGAAGTACGGCGCGCGCCGGATGTAGGTGGAGGATTCATCCCAGGCGTAGGTTTCGCCCTTGGGCACCGGCAGGCCGCGCCAGCGATCATCTCCATGGTAAACCTCGCCATAGCTGCGGCGGAACATGTCGGAGGAAATAGATTTCTCGAGTGTTTCTTCGACCTCGCGCTGCGTGGGCCATACGTCGGCGAGATAAACCGGCTTCCCGTCTTTGCCCTTGCCGAGCGCCTCTTTGCGGAGATCGATGTCGATGCGGCCGGCCAGCGCGAAAGCGACAACCAGCGGCGGCGACATCAGATAGTTGGCGCGAACTTCGGAGTTGATGCGGCCCTCGAAGTTGCGATTGCCGGAAAGCACCGAGGCGACGACCAGATCTTTTTCATCGACCGCTTGTGAAACTTCAAGCGGCAGCGGGCCGGAGTTGCCGATGCAGGTGGTGCATCCGTAACCCACGAGATGGAATTTCAGCTTTTCAAGATAAGGCAGCAGGCTGGCCTTCTCCAAATAGTCGCTGACAACTTTGGAACCGGGAGCAAGGGAAGTCTTTACCCAAGGCGAAACGGAAAGTCCTTTTTCGACGGCCTTCTTGGCGAGCAGTCCGGCGGCAATCATGACGGAAGGATTCGACGTATTCGTGCAGGAGGTGATGGCGGCGATGACCACGCTGCCGTGCCGTAGCGCGGATTTCATGTCTCCAGGAACATGCTCGTGAACGTTGGGATCTTCCACGCCGATGGCGGCAGGGCTGCCGCCCTCCTGTTCCCAGCGTTTTTCGTTTCCGTTGGCGGGGACGGTGGCAGGCGCGGTGGTCTTGGCGGCGGACTTAGGCTTCATCAGCGAAGGCAGCGCGGTGCGAAACGAATCGCCTGCTTGCGAAAGCAATACACGATCCTGCGGCCGTTTAGGGCCAGCGAGGCTGGACTCGACGGTCGCCAGATCGAGCGCCAGCAGCTCCGAGTATTGCGCTTCGGGCGTATTCTCGTCATGAAACAAACCTTGCTTGCGGCAGTAGGCTTCCACGAGCGCGATCTGTTCTGCGGAGCGTCCCGTGAGCTTCAAATAGGAGAGCGATTCCTTGTCGACCGGGAAAATCCCGCAAGTCGCGCCATACTCCGGCGACATGTTGGCGATGGTGGCGCGGTCGGCGAGCGGCAGATCGCGCAATCCCGGCCCAAAGTACTCGACAAATTTCCCGACTACACCGTGCTTGCGCAGCATCTCGGTAATGACAAGAACCAAGTCCGTGGCGGTTGCGCCTTCGCGGAGTCTGCCGCTCAGCTTCACGCCAACCACCTGCGGAATGAGCATGGAAACCGGCTGCCCCAGCATCGCTGCCTCAGCTTCAATCCCACCCACTCCCCATCCCAGCACACCCAAGCCATTAATCATGGTCGAGTGACTGTCTGTGCCCACTAGGGTGTCGGGGTAAGCGGTGCGCTTGCTGTCTGTCTCTTGAACGAAGACTACGCGGGCCAGGAATTCCAGATTTACTTGATGAACGATGCCGGTGTCGGGCGGGACGATGGCGAAATTGCGCAGAGCGGTTTGGCCCCAACGCAGGAAAGCGTAGCGCTCTTTGTTGCGCAGGAATTCCAGTTCGGCGTTGAGTTGAAACGACTGCGGAGTGCCGAATTCATCGACCTGGACAGAGTGGTCGATGACCAGCTCGACCGGCTGAAGAGGATTGATACGCGCGGCCTCGCCGCCCAGCGTTTTCATGGCGTCGCGCATGGCGCCGAGATCGACTACGCAAGGGACGCCGGTAAAATCCTGCAGCAGCACGCGGCTGGGGGTGAAAGCGATTTCTTTCTCGGGCTTGGACTTGCTGTTCCACGCCGCGAGGGCACGGATTTCATCTTTGCTGACGTTGCGGCCGTCTTCGGTGCGCAGCAGGTTTTCCAGAAGGATGCGCAAACAATAAGGAAGGTGCTTGGTGGGGATGCCTTGCTGGTCGAGCGCGTCGAGGCGGTAGATTTCGTATTCTTTGCTTCCGACTCTTAGGACGGAGCGGGTGCCAAAGCTGTTCATAGATGATGGCCTTCCTTCAGGAGTTGCGGCGCGCAACGGACGCTAAACTAATAGTGTAATTGGTTCTGATGGGGATTGCGCAGTGGGAGCGGAACGAAAGACGGATTCAGAAGTTGGTTAGAGATGCTTCGACTGCGCGAGTTGCGCTCCGCTTGCGCCCGCTGCTCCGCTCCGCATGACAATCTTCTTATTTGGCGCGGAGCAGCAGAACTGGGGCGCTGATGCTGTGCCGCACGCGAGTGGCGGTGGTGCCGAGAAAAAAGTCCGCGAGGAAGCGGTGGCCGTGCGTGCTCATGGCGACCAAGTCGCATCCTTTTTGCTTGACCCATTTGATGATTTCATCCGCCGGCTCGCCATAGGCGAGTTCGGCCTGGGCGGGAATTCCTGCAGCTTCGAATTCGGCGCGGACCTTTTCCAGATAAGCGGTATCTTCGGAGATTTCGGGGCTGACGGCGTCGCGGCCGTAGGTGCGGGCCGCCCATCCGTCGGCGACGTGGAGGAGGACGAGGCGGCTGTGCGCGAGCCTGGCGAGCTGTTTGACGTGCTCGATGATGGCGCGGTCGCTGGGAGTGCCGTCGAGGGTGACGAGGATGGTGGCGTACATGGTGGTTCAGAGCCCTTCGAAGCCTGCTAGCGACAATCGCGGAGGCACGACCGCGGCGAAAACAGTTGAATTCTTCCTCGCGGCCTATCAGCCGCTCGGGTTGCTAAAGGAAACATCCAGCGGCCCGACTGGAAGTCGGGCCCTTTCCACGGTCTTTCCAAGAGAAAGTTCCTTTGCGGCATCGCTGAAGCGGTGCCCTGATACGAACCGCCTGGCATTTACAGGCCCGAGTCATCCTCCAGTGATGACCTGCCAGGCAGCCTTCAGCGAATCGGGCAGGCCGAAGATGTCCATGGCGGTGATCAGGATAGCACTGCTCCATCCTGCCACGAGCAGGAACCAGCCATTTTTCCAGCTTCCCATGCGGCGGCGGGACCCGGTGAAGTGCAGAAGGGGAAACATGGCGAAAGGCAACTGCAGCGCCAATACCACCTGGCTCAGGGTGAGCAAATCGGTGACGCTGCTATCGCCGCGCAGGCCGATGATAAAGACAGCGGGCAGAATGGCCAGGGTGCGGGTGATCAGACGCCGCACCCATGGCTTAATGCGCCAATGCATGAAACCTTCCATGACCACCTGCCCGGCCAGGGTGCCGGTGATGGTGCTGCTCTGGCCGCTAGCCAGCAAGGCCACGGCGAACAGCGTGCTTGCGACGCCCGTCCCCAGTAGCGGCGCCAGCGTCAGATAGGCAACGCGAATCCAATCACTGTCGGCGCTGAACGTGACGATTTGGCCGCCCGTTGAGGGTGACGCTCTGCTTGCCGAAAAACACCATGGCGGCGAGCACCAGAATCGCCGCGTTCACGAAAAAAGCCACGGTGAGGGCGACGATCGAATCGATGGTGTTGAAGCGCAAGGCGCTGCGGACTGGAGGGTTCGTCCTTTTGCAGCTTGCGGCTTTGCACCAGGGCGGAATGCAGATACAGGTTGTGAGGCATCACGGTGGCGCCGATGATGCCGATGGCGACGTACAACATTCCGGCTTGGCGAAAGCGCGGCGAGATGAGCGCGCGTCCCATTTCCAGGAAACTGGGCTGGGTTTGCGGCAGCACAAAAATCTCGATGAAGTAGCAGACCGCGATGGTGGCGATGAGCAGCAGCACCACGGCTTCAATCGTGCGCATGCCGAAGCGCTGCAGGGCCAGAAGCAGCAGCACGTCCAGGCCGGTGATGATGACCGCCCACAGCAGCGGGATGTGAAAGAGCAGGTTGAGGGCGACGGCGCTGCCCAGCACCTCCGCCAGATCGCACGCACCGATGGCGACTTCGCTCATCAGCCAGTTGGGCCAGCGGGTCCATTGGGGATACCAGTCGCGGCAGCATTGGGCAAGGTCCTTGCCCGTTACCACTCCCAACCGGGCGGAGATGACTTGCATGAAGATGGCCATCAGGCTCGCGAGAGCGACGACCCTAGAAGGCCATACTTGAACTGGGCGCCGCCTTGCAGGTCCGTGCCCCAGTTGCCGGGGTCCATGTAGCCGACGCTGATCAGAATGGCGGGGCCGACGAAAGCGCGCCACTGCTCCCAAAATCCCGCCTGATGGTGTGGAACGTGGATGGAACCGTGGACGCCTTCCAAAGACAGGTGCCCGCTCTGCGTGCCGGTGACAGCCGCCGGAGTGGAGTAGCCACTTGCCGCCTCGCTGTCGGTTTGCCTATCTGTCCCCATCTTTAGAATGTTCCACCACGAAAGCGGGTCAACTGCGGTACACACCGAGGTGTTAACTATGGTTAATTATACTGGACGGGCGGGCAGGTGGGAAACCCAAATTCTTTCCGCGGCGGGACGACCCAAGACCGTGTGCCCTCCGGCGGTTCGGATGGAGAGCGTCTTGTCGTAGTTGCGCTCGACCAAGCCCAAGTCCGCTCCTGGGCGAATGTTGCGAGCTTCAAGAAATTCGAGCAGATGCCGATCGCGCTCGTAGATGCCGCTTACGCGGTAGCGTTGCCCGGCCTCGGCTTCGGAAAGCAAGAGCAGGCCTCGCCGGCGGCGGCTGTCCGGGCTTTCCATTTCGCTCAGGTTGCCATGCGGGCAAGCGCCATCGCGGCCCAGTTTGGCCAGCAACTTGGCTTCAAAATCGGGGGAAACGGCATGCTCCAGGCGTTCGGCTTCGTCGTGCACCTTGTACCAGTCCATGCCGAACATTTCGGCCAACATCCGCTCGATCAAGTGATGGCGCAGGGTGAGTTTGCGGGCGATCTTGCGGCCAGCGGCGGTGAGGCCGACGTGGCCGTCGGTGCGCACGCGCACCAGACCATCTTTCTTGAGGCGGCGCAGCGCCATGGTGACGGCGGGCGGCGAAACTGCGAGCCAGTGCGCCAGCGTAGCGGAGATGACAGCCTCACCTTCGCTTTCCGCCTGCAAGATGGCTTTGAGATAGTCTTCCTTGGATACGGTGATCATTGGAGGTAATTATACTGCGGGGATTAAGCATGGTTAATGTGCAATCGCGAATGTGGAGGCATGGTCAGGGCAGGTAAGTTGAATTTGGTTAGAGACGCCGTTCCGCGGACAAGACCTTCAAGATGTATTGCGCGGACCTCAGAATAGACGACAGGATCCATGAGAACAATGCATGTTTAGAAAGGTCACGGAGGAAATCCGCAATAGATCCAATCCAGCGATGACGCAGACGGAATGTCTTAGGCTGCGCGGCTTGCTTGTGTTTGGGGTGCCGGCTCACCATGAAGCTCAGGGAAGTGCGGCGCGTTCGACACTTGACGGTGAGCCGGCGGCGCATCAGCAGAAGCGACAAACCGATGCGAGAACCGCTATTTCTCTTCGTGCGCATGTTCGTCCACCACGAATCTGGCGTCTGTCTTGCACTACGAGCCTAAGCCCTCCGGTTATTTTTCCCTTGGGCCTCTCTCCTTCGGCGAGTTGCCACTAGCCACCGAGCTGTTGCCGACCCAGGACCTCTCGAAGTGATTCAGCACGTACTGCGCGTAGATGTCTTCTCCGCTGCGGGTGCGCGCCACTTCGAGAGTGAAGGTCTTGAATGCCTCAGTGCCGTAGCAGTAAGGGTTCAAGAGCATCCTGTCGGGAGTGAACATCATGAATACGGTTGGCGCGCCTTTGTAGAACCGGATGCTCTCGCCTGGGATTCCCCAATCTTTCGTGAGAGTGCCGACCGATTCGCGTATTTCCTGTTCGATCGAGCCTGGCTTCCGGTCTTCTTGTTGCTCTCGCCACTTGCTGAATTCCGGATGGGTCATGAGAATCCGCCACTCCACGTCTTTGGCTTTCGCCTTCAACAAGAGCGCGACTTTCTGCGGAGCGACTCGCATCACGCCCATGAATGACGAACAGACGACGGTGATAGAGTTGCGCTCCTCGGCGAGCACCGGGTAGAAGCCGGTCAGGGCATCGGTTCGATTTGCGTAAACATTCCTAATGCCCATGCGGTCGGCGGTTCCGAGCAGGGCGATCGCGAATGACAGTGGGGTCGGACCTGCATCCCATTTGATTTCTCCCATCAACGCCGCGATATCCAGCACGCCCTTGCCAGAGACGACCTCCTTGAGTTTCAAGATGGTGGCCACGTCGGGAGTCGTCACGCCCTGCTCCCAGGAGCTTAGGGTTTGGCGTTTCACCCCAAGCAGCTTCGCGAGATCCTCCTGGGTGTAGCCGAACTGAACGCGCGTTTCTTTGAGATGCTCGCCAAAATCCTTGACCTTCTGCTCCAAGAGTCCAACCTCTTTCTGCGTTGCAGCTTGCACATTGTTTTTCATAGTGGGCAATCCTTTTTGTTCAACGCGGTAAGTATGAGCACATGTGCCTCTGTAGGTCAACTACCGTCGTTGCGCCCCCTTCGGGACATACCATTGCCTGTGATGTCAGCATAATCGGACGTTCCGAGAATGCCCGCTGCCGTGCTCGCCGGCGGCCGGGCCCGGATTGTCGCTTGTAAGATCACGCGGCTTCGCTGAGAACGTGAAAACAGACATTTATGTGCCGGCGGCGAGGGATTTCGTTCTCTGCAGCCGACGCCAGAGGCCTTAGCGGATGCAGCCACAACCGATTGAAGGGTCTAAAGGGAGATTGCAGGAAGAACCCCTTCCAGCTCGTCCTGCGGTGAATGCTCTTGGCAGGGCGGCTAGGCAGGGAGCTAACCTCAATATGGTCGCGCCCGCGTTTGCCGACAGCGGCATGGTGAAGGGTTCTCGGTTTGACATGGTTGCTCCGCGCCCCTAACCTAATGTGTCCTGGCCTATGAAAGTTCTAGTGATTGGCAGTGGCGGGCGCGAACATGCGCTGGTTTGGAAGCTGAAGCAGTCTCCACGGGTGAGCCAGGTGTATTGCGCGCCTGGGAACGGTGGCATTGCGGCCGAAGCGGAGTGCTTGCCTGCGGATGTGAAGAGCGTGGAGTCAATGTTGGCCGTGGCTCACCAAATCCAGCCGGACCTCACCGTGGTTGGTCCGGAAGTGTCGCTGCAGGCGGGCGTGGTGGATGAATTCGCGCGGCGCGGGCTGCGAATCTTTGGGCCCACCAAGGCAGCCGCACAGCTCGAATCCAGCAAGAGCTTCGCCAAGGAATTCATGCAGCGCCACCATATTCCTACGGCGCATTTTGCCATCTGCCGTTCCATGATCGAGCTTCACCAGGCTCTGCCACACTTCTCTTTTCCGGTGGTGGTGAAGGCCGACGGGCTGGCCGCAGGCAAGGGTGTGGTCATCTGCAAGAACAAGGATGAAGTGGCCGCGGTCTCGGCCGACATGCTCAGCGGCAAGATGCTGGGCGAGGCCGGACTACAAATTGTGCTGGAAGAATGCCTGCAAGGCGAGGAGCTTTCTTTCTTGGTGGTCAGTGACGGCGAGCGGATTGCGCCGCTGGTGGGAGCGCAGGATCATAAACGCGTTGGGGATGGCGACACAGGGCCGAATACCGGCGGCATGGGCGCTTATTCCATGCCGGCGATTGTCGACGACAAGATGCGCGATTGGCTGGTGAACCACATTGCTCGTCCGGTCGTCGCCGGCATGAAACAGGAAGACGCCGAGTTCAAGGGCGTGCTGTACTGCGGGCTGATGATGACGGCGCGCGGCCCCATGGTTCTGGAGTTCAATTGCCGCTTTGGCGATCCGGAGACGCAGCCGATCCTCATGCGGCTGGAGAGCGATTTGACGGAGGCGCTGGAAGCCTCGATTGACGGGCGTACCAGCGAAGGGGATTTTAAGTGGTCCTCCGATGTGGCGGTGTGCGTGGTGATGTCGTCGGGAGGATATCCGGGGACGTTTGAGGTGGGGAAAAAGGTCATTGGGGTTGAAGACGCCGACAAAATGGAAGGCGTGAAAGTCTTTCACGCCGGGACTACGCGGCGCGATGGCGGTTTTTACACGGCTGGCGGGCGGGTGCTGGGAGTGACGGCGCGCGGCGCGGATTTGGAGTCGGCGGTTGCGCGGGTGTACGAAGCGGTGGGGAAGATTGGATTTGAGAGCGCGCACTACCGCAAGGACATTGCGGCGCGGGCGCTGGGGAAGAAGTAGAGAATAGATCAATTGCCGGGCTGCGCCCGGCGGACAGCCGAGGGCGGCTGTCCCACGTGAGCATCGGAGAGCGAACGAGAATGAGCAAACCATTGGTTTCGATTGTGATGGGGAGCGATTCCGATCTCGAGATCATGCGCGAGGCGGCGAAGGCGCTGGATGATTTCGGGATCGCGTATGAGATGGATGTGACTTCGGCGCATCGCTCGCCGGATCGGACGGCGGAGTATGCGCGACAGGCCGCGGGGCGCGGGATTCGGGTGATCATCGCTGGCGCGGGTGGAGCGGCGCATCTGGCGGGTGTGATTGCGGCGCACACTTCGCTGCCGGTGATCGGCGTGCCGATTCCTTCGACCTCGCTGAATGGAATGGATTCGTTGCTGGCTACCGTGCAGATGCCGGCGGGAATTCCGGTGGCGACTGTGGCGATTGGGAAACCTGGCGCGACCAATGCGGGGATTCTGGCGGCGCAGATTTTGGCGGTGGGGAACGCCGAACTGGAGAAGAAGATGGCTGTGCACAAGGAGAAGCTGGCGAAGGGTGTCGAGGAGAAGTCGAAGAAGCTGAGGGCGACGTTGGGGGGGAACGCATAACTGACTACGCAACGGACCTTCAGCGGCAACAAGAATGCTGAGCAGCCTTGGGCAATTGCGCCCGAATTCATTCTGGAGGAGGCACAATCGTGAGAACCATCGGACTAAGGACTCTCTGCATGAGCGTAGTAATCTTGGGATCGCTTCCGGCGCTAAGCACCCAACAGCCGCCAGAGCCGGCCCCCGCTCCGGTGCCGTCCCAAATCCTCGCTGCGCAAAAGGTGTTTATTTCCAATGCGGGCGGAAGTTTCGAAACCCCTTTTTCAATAGCTGTATTTGATGGTGGCCCGGATCGTACCTATAACGAGTTCTACGCCGCGATGAAGAGTTGGGGCCGGTATGAAGTCGTGCTTTCCCCCGCAGATGCTGATATGGTCCTCGAAGTCAGGTGCGAGTTTTCGGATAGCGCATCAGGCAGCCTTCCGATTGCGGAGAAGCTTCGACTGGTGGTCATCGATCCCAAGACGAACATCACGCTGTGGAGTTTCACGCAGTACGTGCAATTTGCCGGACAATTGCGGAATCGCGACAAAAATTTCGACCAAGCGGTGAATACCATTGTCAACCGGTTGAAGATACTGGCGACGCCGCCCGTGGCTCACTCTGGACCATGAAGGATTGACACGCGGTTGTTCGTCCGACGGGCCAACCGGCTAAAGATCCAAACCTTTCAAATACTCCCGCAGCGGCCCTCCCAAATCTGGCCGCTTCAGCGCGAATTCCACCGTGGCTTTCAGGAAGCCTAGTTTGTCGCCGGTGTCGTGGCGCTTGCCTTCGAAAACGTAGCCGTACATCTTTTCCTTTTTCAGCAGGAGATTCATGCCGTCGGTGAGTTGAAGTTCGCCGCCGACGCCGGCCTTGATCTTCGACAATGTCTCGAAGACCGTGGGAGTCAGGATGTAGCGGCCAATCACGGCGAGGTTCGAAGGGGCGGCTTCGAACTTGGGCTTCTCGACCATGTCGGTGATTTCGAAGAGGCGGCCACCGAAGCGGCTGTCGGCGGGCTTGGTCTTGAGGACGCCATACGCGGAAATGGCGGCGCCTTCGACTACTTGCGTCGCCAGCACGGAGCATTGCGTTTCATTGAACACGGCCATCATCTGCTTCAGACAGGGAACTTTGGAGTCGATCACGTCGTCGGCGAGGAGCACGGCGAAAGGCTCGTCGCCTACCAGTTCACGCGCGGTAAGCACGGCGTGGCCCAGGCCCAGAGCCTCTTTCTGCCGCACGTAGGCGACGTGAATCATGTCGGAGATGTGGCGCACGATGGCCAGCAGATCGGTCTTGCCCCGCTGCTCGAGCATGGTTTCAAGTTCATAGCTCACGTCGAAGTGGTCTTCGATGGCCTGTTTGCCGCGGCCGGTGATGATGATGATCTGGTCGCAACCCGCGGCCAGAGCTTCTTCCACGCCGTATTGAATGAGTGGTTTGTCCACCAGCGGCAGCATCTCTTTGGGTTGGGCTTTGGTGGCGGGCAGGAAACGCGTGCCCAGGCCGGCAGCGGGGAAAACTGCTTTGCGAACTTTCATTTTCATGCTGGCTTTGCCTTCTTCCGGCTCGACGACAGCTTTTTCATTCTACCTGCGTTGAACTTCTAACGACGGCTAGGAGGCGCCCACTTTTGACTGATCCTGGGAAACGGGGCCGGACAGCTCTTCAATCAAATCGTAAAGCAAACTGAGCACATTCTCGGCAGCAGTGGCCTTCAGAGAGAACTTTAGTACCCCATCCGGGGTGAATTGCGCCCCGCGCTGCGAGGATACAAACCGCGCCAACTTGCCCGCGTCAATCGAGGCGTTCTGGCGAAATTTGATGTTTACCAGATCGCGCTTGCGTTCAATTGCCGTTGCCCCCACCTGCATGCAGAGCAGCTTGAGCGAGGCGTACTCCAGGAGATTGCGGACGGCTTGCGGGGGCTCCCCGTAGCGGTCACGCAGCTCCGCGCCGAGGTCGTTCAGCCGTTCCTCGGTCTCCACGCCGGCGACCAGTTTGTACATTCGCAGCCGCTGATTCTCTTCTGGAATGTACTCAACTGGGATGCGGATATTCAGGCCAAGGTTGAGCTGAGTTGCCGATTCGTCGTGCGGGGACTCGCCCTTCATTTCGCGGACCGCGCGATCCAGCATCTGGGTATAGAGTTCGAAGCCCACGGCTTCGATGTGGCCGCTTTGCTCGCCGCCCAGCAGGTTGCCGGCGCCGCGCAGTTCGAGATCGAGCGCGGCGATCTTGAAGCCGGCGCCTAGGTCAGAAAATTCCTTCAGCGCGGCTAGGCGGCGGCGCGCGATTGGAGTCAGCTCGATTTCCGCGGGCAGCAGAAGGTAAGCATAGGCGCGGCGATCGGAACGGCCGACGCGGCCGCGCAGTTGGTAAAGCTCCGCCAGGCCCAGGCGTTCAGCGCGATTGATCAGGATCGTGTTGCACAGCGGGATGTCGAGGCCGTTTTCGATGATGGTTGTGGCGACCAGAATGTCGGCTTCGTGATGCATGAACTTGAGCATCACTTTTTCGAGTTCCCCTTCGGACATTTGGCCGTGGCCAACGATGATGCGGGCTTTCGGCGCCAAGGTTTGCAGCTTCGCGGCGATTTCCCAGATGGTATCCACGCGGTTGTGCACGAAATAGACCTGCCCGCCGCGGTCGAGTTCCTGTTCCACCGCGGATTGAATGAGCTTGTCATCCCAACTGGCGACCACGGTTTGAATCGCAATGCGGTCTTTGGGTGGGGTTTCAATCACGCTCATGTCGCGCAGGCCGACCATGGACATGTGCAGGGTGCGTGGGATCGGGGTGGCTGACATGGTGAGAACGTCCACCTGCTTGCGCATTTGCTTGATGCGCTCTTTGTGGCGCACTCCGAAACGCTGCTCTTCGTCCACCACCAGCAAGCCGAGGTCGGCAAACTTTATGTCCTTGGAGAGTATGCGGTGCGTTCCGATCAGAATGTCCACTTTGCCGGCTTCCGTTTTTTGCAGGATTTCCTTTTGCTGGCGAGGGGTGCGGAAGCGGCTGATCATTTCGATGGTGACGGGAAAGGCGGCGAAGCGCTGCTTGAAAGTTTCAAAGTGCTGAAAGGCGAGTACCGTTGTCGGGGCGAGCACCGCGACTTGTTTGTTGTCGCTCACCGCCTTGAAAGCCGCGCGCATGGCGATTTCTGTCTTCCCGTAGCCGACGTCGCCGCAGAGCAGACGGTCCATGGGTTGCGACGACTCCATGTCGCGCTTGACGTCGGCAATGGCCAGGTCTTGGTCTTCGGTTTCGGTGAAGGCGAAGGCGTCCTCAAATTCGCGCATCCATTCGTTCTCGGCGGGGAAAGCGTGGCCTTCGGCGGTCTTGCGCTCGGCGTAGAGTTTGACCAGCTCCTCCGTCATGTCTTGCATGGCCTTGCGCACCCGGGCTTTGGTCTTGGCCCAGGCTTGCGTACCGAGATGATTGAGGACGGGCTTTGCGCCCTCAGAAGAACGATATTTCTGAATGAGGTCGAGGCGAGTTAGCGGAACGTAAAGCCGCGCGGCTTCCGCGTATTCGAGCAACATGAATTCGGCGTTGCCGTCGCCCTGGTTGATTTCCTTTAGGCCCTGGTACTGGCCGATGCCGTGCTCGACGTGAACGACGTAATCGCCGACTTGCAGGTCTCGGAAATCGGAGAGGAAAGCGGAGGTCTTCGACTTCTGGCGCTGCGGGCGAGAGACGACCGAATC
Organism: uncultured Acidobacteriaceae bacterium; assembly: GCA_963776125.1. Lineage (GTDB taxonomy): Bacteria > Acidobacteriota > Terriglobia > Terriglobales > Acidobacteriaceae > PALSA-270. The sequence goes on from CAVZMC010000002.1 coordinate 56,798, forward strand.
GGACTCGTCGAATAGGTCGCGCGCACCGAAAATGGCCAGGCCGGCGTCGGGAAACATGACGCCGTCCGGCACGTAGGCCTTGGCCAGGGTCGCGCTAAGGACTTCGCCCGAAAAATAGGAAGTTTCGTCGGCATAGCTCTCGCCGCCGCGGGTGCGGCTTCCCAGGCGGAAGGCAACGCCATATTCGCTGAAGACGTCGGCCAGGCGCTCCACTTCGCCGGTGTTGGGCACGGCGACCAGCACGCGGCGCCCCTCGGCGATCTGCTTCTTGGCTTCCTCGACCATGGCGGGAATAGCGCCATGAAAGCGCAGTGCGGGCTGCGTATGGAATCTCACAGACTCGCCCGCTTCGCCCCGCTCGATGCCCAGATGCTCGAGCTCCGCGCCGGGCAGCGAGGCCAGCTTGCGGCACCAATCTTCCGGCGGAAGATAGAGATCTTCCGGCCGAACCAGATTGCCGATGCCGCTGCGTTCGTGGGCCTCTTCGATACGCGACCATACGTGGTCGAACTCGCTTCTCACGTTCTCCGGCTCATCGATCAGAACGGCGGCTTTGGGCAGAATGTCGAACACGCTGCGATCGGCGCCGGCCACCGGCGCGTAGAACTCCCAGCCGGGGAATACGGTCACGCCGCCGGAGCGCACCGCCTGTTCGACCACATCTTCGGCGCCTGTGATGCGCTTTCCGGAAAGGCGGGCGTGGATGGCTCCCAGAATTTCCTCGCTGACGGGAGTTTCCGTGAGCGGCAAGAGCAGGGCGTCTTCGACTTCGTTCGACGAACGCTGCGTAGCCGGGTCGAACTTGCGTATGGATTCGACTTCGTCGCCGAAGAACTCGATGCGCACGGGGCGGTCGGCTTCCGGCGAGTACACATCGAGAATGCCGCCGCGGAGAGCGTATTCTCCCGGCATTTCCGCGACCTCGGCCGATATGTAACCGACGGTGTTCAGGTGCGCCAGCAGCGCCTCGGTGTCGAGGGTTTCACTCTTTCGCACCACGCGCGCAAGGCCCGCGTAGTAATCGGCGGAGCGCAGGCGAAGGGCGGTCGCAGGGGCCGGCGAAACGACGATGGTGACTGCGCCAGTGGCAATCTTCCACAAAGCGGCGGCGCGCTCTTCCTGAATTTCCGGATGCGGGGAGAGATTTTGGAAAGGAAGGACGTCGCGCGCGGGCAAGCCTACGATGGAAGCGGGATTGGCGCCACCGATCAATTCATGGAAAGCTTGCAGCACCGGGAGCATGTCTTCGGCGGCGCGATTGTCGGCCACGATCACAATGAACGGGCGATCGGCCGTTCTTTGCAGAAGAACCAGCAGCAGAGCCTTGGCGGTTGGGGTGAGTCCAGAGACACCAATACGCCCCGTGGAGCCTTTGAGGTGGGAGGCCACACGCGAGAAGGCGGGTGAGTTTTCCACGTCCGCGAACAAATCGCGGACGAAGGGAAGGACCATTGCTTTTTCATTCTAGCAGGGGCGGCGGCTGCTGGTTGTGTGGGGCCGGGTCTCTGACCCGGCCGGACGGAGCGAAGCCCCGTTCCCACGTAACTACTGCTTTATAATCCCTGAATATGGCTACCACGCCAGAAACTTCCGTTGCGGCCCACGCCAAGTATGAGCCCGTCATAGGGTTGGAGGTGCACGTCCAACTGCTGACCGCGACCAAGATTTTCTGTTCCTGCTCGACACGTTTTGGCGATCGGCCGAATACGAATGTTTGCCCGGTGTGCCTGGGACTGCCCGGGGCATTGCCGGTGCTCAACAAGAAGGCCGTCGAGTTTGCCGCCTTGGCGGCGATGGCGCTGAATTGCCGCATCAATGAGACATCGATTTTCGCGCGCAAGAATTACTTCTATCCCGACCTGCCCAAAGGCTACCAGATTTCGCAGTATGACAAGCCGCTGGCGGAGTTTGGCTGGATTGAGATCAAGACCAACGGCGTCACCAAAAAAATTGGCATCACCCGCTTGCATCTGGAGGAAGATGCAGGCAAGAGCCTGCACGAAGGGTTTCCTGATGCGGCGGATAAGACCGCCATCGACCTGAACCGCAGCGGCGTGCCGCTGATTGAGATTGTCAGCGAGCCGGATATCGCTTCGCCGGACGAGGCGTACGAATACCTCACGCGGCTTAAGGAAATCATTCTGTACACCGGCGTGAGCGATTGCAACATGGAGGAGGGTTCGCTGCGCTGCGATGCCAACGTGAGCGTGAAGCCGCGCGGGCAGAAAGAATTCGGCACAAAGACGGAGGTCAAGAACGTAAATTCGTTTCGTTTCATTCGCGAGGCGCTGGTTTACGAAATTGAGCGGCAGATTGAAGTGGTGGACTCCGGCGGAAAGATTACGCAGGAGACACGGCTCTACAATTCGCACGAAGGCAAGACCTACGGGATGCGCTCGAAGGAGCAGGCGCACGACTATCGTTACTTCCCCGAGCCGGACTTGCTGCCGCTTGTCGTGGATGAAAAATGGCAGGCAGCGATTCACAGCACTCTGCCGGAACTTCCCGAGGCTCGCCGCAAGCGCATGGTCGCGGACCACGGCATCACCGAGCAGGATGCGCTCGTGCTGACGGTCGCAAAGTCGCTGGCGGATCAGTTTGAATCGGCCGCCAAAGCGGCGAAGAGCCCCAAACGCGTGGCGAACCTGGTGCAGAGCGAGCTGATTGGACGGCTCCGGGCCAAGGGGCTGGAGATCGAGCAGTCACCGATCTCGATGCAGGGCGTGGCGGCGTCGGCGGATTTGGTTGAGAGCGGCGCAATCTCCGGCAAAATGCTCAAAGATCTCTACGATTTGTGCTTTGAGCGCGGCAAGGACTTTCCGGTTGTGTACGAAGAAGAAGGACGGCCGGAGCAGTCGCGCGATACTTCGGCGTTGGAAAAGATGATCGACGAGGTGATTGCGGCTAATCCTAAGCAAGTGGAGCAGTATCGCGCGGGCAAGAAAACAGTCGCGGCGTTTTTTGTTGGGCAGACTATGAAGGCTTCCAAGGGCCAGGCCAATCCGCAGTTAGTGAATGAGTTAGTGGCCAAGAAGCTGGGAAGCTAAGAGTCGTCCCTCTGCTCTCTGTATCCAGAAAAGGAAATGACCTCAGAGGGCACAGAGGCGGCAGCATTACTTCCTGATTACCTTTGTCACCGCTAACCCTCTCGCAATAGCGGGTAAGATTTAGGCGGGTGTGGAGGCTGCCATGGGGAAGTGGAAGCTGGATCGCATAATCAGCGTGGCCACGCTGGTGACGTCGGTGGTGGCGCTGATCTTGGTGCTGAAGCGGCCAGCGCCCGTGGTAACGCCGCAGACTCCGGCGCAGGCCGCGGCCAACGCGCAGTCTTTCCAGGAGAAAATAGCGCAGCTGGACCAACCGTCAACGGCGCAAACGGAAACTGGCGCGGCCGAAACTTCGCAACCACCGCAGAATCCCAACGACGTTAGCGCATCGCCAAATTCAGCGGCACCCGCTTCCGGGGCGCAGCAAAAGCCCACTCCGGCGCAGGTGCGCATTACTTCCGATGAAGTGACGGCCGCACTGGCGCAAGCTTCGGGAGCGCTGTCGGGCGCTTCTTCGGGGCAGCTCGCGCCGGGCAGCGATCTGGGTTCGATGCCCAATATTCTCGATCAGCAAGTCAGCTTTGATGGCGACCAGGCGCACGGACAGTTCTTGGTCAACATCGCCGGCAAGAATGTTTGGATTACGGTCTCAGGACATCTGGGCTCGAAGGATGGCTACGCGACGTTTGATCCCACGGAATTCAAGGTGGGCGATTTGAATGTGCCCGTGTCGCTGGTCAATGACGCGTTACAGAAACGCCTGGCCGAGCAACACGACCGCATGAAATTGCCCGACAATGTTGGCGGCATCAAAGTGGAAAACGGGCAGCTGGTTTTGACGCAGAAGTGACGGCCAAAAGAAGGACGCGGGCGAGGGCGCCCGCGCCAGACAATCAAGCGAGAAGGAACTATTTGCTGGTCATGAATCTCAAGTGGGTCAGGTAGTCGCGATGTCCTTCGCGTTCGGTGAGTTGGCCATAGGCAGGGGCCAGGGCGCTGTTTGCGCCGAAAAGATCGTCGAAGACCTTGTTGAGTTTGTCGAGCGCAGCGGTATCCGGGACGGTGAAGTAGTCGTAGACCGTGCCCAGCTTGTCGGTGTGGTAGTCCTCGGTGAGTTCTCCCCAGGATGTAACTGTACCGTCCGCCACCAGCTTATCCATCGCCGGGGCGACCTCCTTCTTGGTGAGATCGGCATAGGCCTTCATCATTCCCGGTTTGACCACCCACTTCGACCAAATCAAGTAACCAGCGGAGGAGCCGGGCTTGCCGTTGTACAGGTCGCCGGTGAGAATCTGGTCCCAATGCTTGGAGGCGCCCTGCACTGTCGCGTCGGTTGACCCAGGGTGGGCGTAGAACGTTTCCAGGGTCTTCAGCAAGTTGCCCTCGGAAGTGGCCGTGAACCAGCTTCCGTGCGTGGGCTCGCCTTCCTGGTGGATCAGGTTGGTGTAGGCGCCGTAGCCGACGATGGTGCCATCGGCGATCGCTTTATCGAGCAAGGGTTTGTCAAGGTTGTCCAGCTTTTCCATGTCGCCCCATTGGGCGCGTGGAACAGCCCACGTCGAAACGTAGACGTAGATGGGCGGCTTGGCCGGGGCAGCGGTCTGCGCCAGCAACGGGCTGACCGCCAGAGCAAGACCTAAAATCAGAAATACAAAACCAAACACTCGCTTGTGCATGATCTCTCCTTTTTTCTGCGTGAGACTTCTTCGAGGCGGCTCTCGTTTTTGCTCGAATGCGAGAGCGTTTCGCCTAGCTTCGGTGCGGATCAATTGGGATTCTGGAATCTGAGTGGGGGGATTGTACACGATTCACGCCAACGCGTTTTTCCCCGCTACCTCCGCATACCACATGCCGGACTCTTTCACAGTCCGCTTCTGCGTCTTGAAATCCACGTACACCAATCCAAAACGCTGGTTGAAGCCTTCCTCCCATTCAAAGTTATCCATCAGGGTCCAAGCGTGGTAGCCGCGCACATCGGCGCCGTCCTGAATGGCCCGGGCCAGTTCGCTCAAATAGGCGCGGTGATACTCGATGCGCTGCGTGTCATGAATCAAGCCATCCGCTCCGGGAGCGTCTTCGTAGGAGCAGCCACTCTCGGTAATCTCGATGACTGGCCGGTTGTGGTCGCGCGTGATGCGGGTCACTATGTCATACATCGCCTTTGGCCAGACTTCCCAGTCGAAAGCGGTTCTTGGGCCTTGCCGGCCTCGCTCCAGCTTCGCGGGAAGCAGCCAGTATTGCGGATTCAGCAGGCGTTCAGTCGCGCTGGGCGCGGAAACCACGGTTCGATCATAGAGATTGATTCCAATGAAGTCGAGCGGCGCGCGAATCTGCTCCATGTCGCCGGACTTTACGCCCATCAAATACTCGTGGGGAATCGCGAGCGTGTCGGGATAGCGGCCATTGAGCGCCGGCTCCAGGAACCACAGGTTACGGAAGCGGTGAGCGCGTTCCGCTGCGCGTTTGTCTTCCTCCGCCGCGCTGGCCGGTTCGCACGGCGACATGTTGAACGCCGAACCCACGCGGGCCTGCGGGCGCTCCGCCTTAATGGCGCGAAATCCCTTGCCCTGGGCCAGATTGGCCGTGTGCGTTGCCTGCAGCGTGGCACGCAGGGCCTTTCTGCCCGGCGCTTTTTTCCCGTTGAGATAGCCATCGGTGGTGAACACGACCGCTTCGTTGAGTAGAACCCAATCCGAGACGCGATCACCCAGAGCGCGAACGACAATCGCCACGTAGTCGGCGAAGCGGCCAGCAGTGTCGCGGTTCGGCCAGCCGCCGGCATCTTCGAGCGGCTGCGGGAGATCCCAGTGGTAGAGGGTGACGAGCGGACGAATCTTGGCTTCAAGCAGGGCATCGATGAGGCGGCTGTAGTAGTCCACGCCCTTCGCATTGCTGCCGCCCGAGCCGTTCGGCTGAATGCGCGGCCATGAGAGAGAAAAGCGATAGCTGTTCAAGTTGAGCGAGCGCAGCAGCGCAACATCGTCGCGCCAGCGATGATAACTGTCACAGGCCACATCGCCGATGTCGCCGTTCTTAATCTTCCCGGGAGTGTGCGCGAAGCGGTCCCAGATGGATTCGCCCTTGCCGTCTTCGTTCCAGCCGCCCTCGATCTGATAAGCGGCCGTGGCCGCGCCCCAGTAGAAATTTTTCGGAAATGCCATGGAAGATGTCACGTTGCCCAGGGGGATTGAATCCGTGCCGGGCAGACCTGCTCGCCCGATCCTGGCAAGCTTGCTCGCCAGCGCGACACCGACAATCGAGTTCAAGAATTCGCGTCGCGTCGAGCCCAAGCCGTTCACTCGCCGGGGGTACCTTCAAACAGCGGCCATAGCTGATTGCCAATGACGCGGTACAAAGCGAAGGCGCTGCCTGCGTCGGAAATCTTGCGGAAGAGCAATTCACCACGGCCGTCGCCATCGGCATCCACGGCGTCAATCAGTTCATAACGCGGCATGACGTCCAGATGCTGCGCATCCGTCACCGCGGAGAAAATCTTGTGCAACTCTCCGTAGATGTCTTCCCGAGCCACCAGGGTAAGCATGTACTGCAGGCCGGGCGGACCGGCGTTCTTTCCGGGCGGCAGAGTAGCCTTCGCAGTCAAGATCAGCACCGGCTCGTTGCTGCTCGACAAGTCGAAGACATTGAGCTGTACATCGGCAAAAGTTGGCGGTGCCAGCTTGGCGGGCGCGGGGGGCCTGCCCGGCTGGGGACGTGGGTGCGCCGGCACGGGTGCACTCACTGTGTTTGCTGAAAGTTCGTGGGCGCGGGCGCGAATTTCGTCGGCCGCCATGACGAGCATCTTCTGCTGGAATTGTTGCTGCTCCGCTGGCTTCATTGCGTAGGTGTACGGACGAGGCTCGGGGCCGGCGGCGTCCGAGATCGCCGGGATGATCTGCACGTCTCCTGCTTTGCCTGAACCTGGATTCGCGGAAGAGCCGGAGTTTGATGTCGCCGGCGATCCGGGAGTGGTGGAAACGGCGGCGGAAGAGTCAAACCGATCTTTTTCGGGTATCGCGAACGTTCCGCGGCGCAGGACGGGACGGTTGCTATCGTCGGGCGGAGCGGCAGAAGCCGCCGGAGCGGGCGCTGGAGTTGGCGTCGCAGAGGTCGCGGGCGAAGCAGCTGGGGGCGGAGCGCTGCCCGCCGGCGGAGTCGCCGGCGCGGAGGAAGCAGGGGCCGATGCCGGTGTGCTCGGCGCCGACGCGTTTGGCGCAGCCGGAGCGGAATTGGCGGGCGCCGACGGTGCAGGGGGTGCAGCCGGTTGCGGCGCCGGTTCGGCCGGTTTGGGCTTTTCCGGCGGGGAACGCCGCACCAGCACCGGCGGCTTATCCCGGTCATCATCTATGCCGCGCGGCTTGTCCTCGGCTTTTTGCGAGGTCTTCGGCGGAGCCGATCCCGCCGGCAGCCACGTCCCTTGACCCAGCCACGTCTGGTTGGGCATCAGCAGCGCGCTACTCACGGTGAACAAACCTAGGGAAGTCCCCGCGCGCTCGGCCTCGTAGACGGTTCCGACATAGAGCGCCATCGGCACCGGTTGCGCCTTGTACGCGCTTGCGTCATAGAACTGGCCGTCAATCATGATGACGACCGGAATCAGCCGTGCGCCGCCGTTG
>CAVZMC010000003.1:0-64563 GCA_963776125.1 uncultured Acidobacteriaceae bacterium
CCCTGAAAGTATCCAAACTTCTGGAATTCTCCTCGCGCATGGTGCCAGGCAACGCGCGACCAATAGTCGAGGCCTTGCAGAGGCAGGTGGATATCCTCGTCGGCCTTAAGTTCGACCACCGCCAGGCGCCCGGCGCCAGTGAGCGAAAGTACATCAATCATGGCGCGGTCCGCGGCGGAAAAGGCCGGCACCTGGGAATATAGCGAGGACGAATCCAGCCTTTCGTCCACGGCGCTGACATCCTTCACCACCAGCGATTCCAGCCAGCGTTCGGAATGCAGCCGCCACAGTAAGTGATCTCGCGGGCCTTCCGCGTGGCGGACTTCGCCGACGCCGCGCACCAGCTGCGCAAATGCTTCGGCATTGTTCTCGGCGAGTACGCGCTCTTCGGCTCCCAGCCCAAAGACAATTTCCGGAACGCCGCGAAACGAGCCAGTTTCATGGCCCAGCCGGGCGCGCGCGAATTCCAGACCATGACAGCGAAAAGCAATTTCCGCCGGCGACAGCACTGCGACCGCGACTTCGCTCATCAATTCCCGAACCTTTGAAATCGCGCCCGCGAAGCGTTCTCGCGCTGCCGCGTCTTCCGTGCAATGCACCAAGCGGGTATTGACGTTGCCGCAGTCCGAGACGTCGATTTCCCGCAGGTCGTCATCCCGTTGTTCCAATTCGTAGAGCTGCCACTTGGCCATCTTGCGATTCAGGTGCGCCATGCGCTCGCGCGCAACCGCCGAGCATGCGGCCGGCAAGAAAAGCTTCAGCCCTTCCACCACCATTTTTCCGGCGTGCATTTGCCGGCAAGCGTCGAGCCACAGCAGGCCAAACGTCAGGGCGGCATCGATCGAAGCTTGCGTCTCCTGCGCGTTCACGCCTAGCACGGCGAAGCCCGATTGCCCTTGCCGCAACAACCCCCGCGAATAGATCGGCCCAAATGATCGTTCCAGATCCATTCCGCTGCTCATTTGAGCCACGCGATAAGCCGGAAAATGCCGCTCCAGCGTTCGCTGCAGCATTCTTTGATAAGCCAGCCGAGACATGCGCCTCGCCGTCGGCGCGCGCCGGTCGCGCTCACGGCAAATCTCCAACTTCGTAGGCCGCGCCTGCCCCAGGCGCTGCACCGCCAGCCGCAGTGTTTCGTTCTGCACTTCCAGGTCGAGCACCCGCCGAACCACATTCCGCTCCGCCGACCACAAATGCAGCAGGCACTTATTGCATTCACCGGAAATCGAGTACTTGGCCTGCGCCAGATCGAACACGACCGCGCCGTTTTCCAACACCACGGCGCCGCGTGACCCGGCAAGGAAGTGTTCCACTTCGCGGCTGAGAGATTCGGCGGTCATGGAAGAGATTTTCAACGGAAGGCAAGCGGGTGTCTGTGACGGATGACCATTGCCGTTGTAGTGTTGAATTAGCACCGCCTGCGACTCCCAATGGGTATCCGCTATTTCTCCCCGCCGCCGGTTTTCGCATGATCTGCCTCGACGCTCAAAGGAAACCGATCTACTATAGGTGCGCCGCACATCTTCCCCGGCGCCTGCATCCCTTCATCCGGTGGCGCCGGAGAAAAGGATGAATCTGGGATGAAGCAGTTCTTCTCTTGCGTTCTCTTCGTTCTTGCCGCCGTATCCATTGCCTTTACATCCAACTCGACTCTGCCCAACGGAACCGAATTCCCCTCATGGGAGAAGCCGCTGCATTTCACGCACACCTACTACGTCGACGGCCAGGCGGCGAACGCCGACGACAACGGCCCGGGCACCGAGCAGCGTCCTTTCCGCACCATCGGCCGGGCGGCCCAGATTCTTAAGGCAGGTGAACGGGTGGTGATTGCCGCTGGCGTTTACCGCGAGTTCGTTCGCCCGGCCCGCGGCGGCTCCGGCCCTGACGCCATGGTCAGCTACGAAGCTGCTCCCGGGGCCAATGTCGTGATCAAAGGCTCCACTATCGTGACCGGCTGGAAGCCAAGCCAAGGCTGGAACTTGGGCATCGATCCGGTCACAAAGAAGCCGGTTCAGGGCTGGGAACTGCAACTCAACCCATCCCTGTTCCCCCAGGGTTACAACCCATTTGAAGTCGATAACGTCATTGGCAACCGCTATTGGATCGACTACGCCAGGGACAACATGGCGAATTATTTCCGCCGCCGAGGCCTGGTCTTCGTCGATGGCCACCCGTTGGAACCAGTCGAGCTTTCGACCGCCCTTGCCGGACCTTCCCAGCGGTCGATGAATTTCTTCAGCTCGGTGAGTTGGTCGCCCCTGTTCCAGGAATTCTCGCCCTATGCGGGCAAGGTCTGGATCGAGAGCAACGGTATGGCGCTGCACATCCGCCTGGCCAACGACGATGACCCGGCGAAGCACACCATCGAGATCACGACCCAGGAGCAGGTCTTCTCGCCGCTCGAACGCCACCAGTCCTACATACGCGTGAAGGGCATCACCTTCGAGCAAGCGGCAAATGGATTTCCGGTCCCTCAGCGCGGCATGGTTTCCACCAACCGCGGCAATCACTTTATTTTTGAGGACGACACTTTCGAGTGGGCTAACAGCGTCGGTCTCGACATCGGCAACGAGGATTGGCAGGCCAATCGGCCCCCTGAGCCGGTCGGCTTCGACGTCATTCGCGGCAACACCTTTCGTTATTGCGGGATCGAGGGCCTCGGCGGCACGGGCGGGCCGCAAAGCACTCTGGTCGAGCGCAATCTGTTCGAGTGGATCGGCTGGCAGGATGCGGCCATGATGTCTGAGTCAGGCGGCACCAAAATGCACACGGCACGCAATCTTTTGTTCCGCAACAACGTGGTGCGCCACATCCGGCACGCCAACGGGATCTGGCTCGATATCGGCAACGCCAACGACCGGATTACCGGCAATGTTTTTGCCGATATTCCCGGCAACGTAAATCCCCACGCTATCCACATCGAGGGCAGCGAGGAGCTGAACGAGATTGACAACAACATTTTCTCGCACCTGACGGGTGGCATTCTCATTCGCGACACAAACAACGTCATCATCGCCTACAATTTGTTTCTTGATTGTGAGGAGGTATGCGCGGACACCATATCCGGCATCAATGGCCCGCGACCCATCTTCGGCCACACCATTGACGTTCACAACCTGATGGTCTACGGCAACATTTTTGCCGGCATGGGCCGTTCCGCCATCGAGTTCACCAACGCCCACAACGACGCCGACGGCAATCTTTACCAGGGCGCCAGTTCCCCGTTCGGATTCGGCAGTCCCTATCTGCGCATTAAAACGCCGGAGCCGCCGGAGTGGGATAACTTGAAATCCTGGCGCGACCAGCATGGCTGGGACAAGAACGGCGCTGTGGGCAAAATCACCGCGACGCTCGACCCTGACAAGCTCACCCTGGACCTTGCGGTTCAGAGCGACATCAAGCCGGTGCCTGCGTGGAAGAGTATCGACGCGGATTTCTTTGGGAAGCCGGTTTCTGGCGACCGCCTGCCCGGTCCCTTTCCTGATCTCTTGACCGGCTCCGCGACTCGAACCGTGGACCCGCGCTGATTTCAGTTGTAAGCCATTTCTCAGGACCGAACGGCCCGGTCGGCCCACGAACCTATGGGATAATTCCCTCCAGAGTCTTTCCCGTACCGAGGACATCTAATTCCCGTGGACAAAAACCGTTTCTTCTTCCAGCACTACGGCGTGACCGAGCGCGATCTCGAGCAGTACCTGGCCGCGGCCCTCTCCGCCGGCGGCGACTACGCCGACCTCTATTTTGAATATCTTTCCTCGACATCACTCATGGTCGATGAGTCCATGGTGAAGTCGGCCTCGCAGGGAATCTCCGCCGGCTGCGGCGTTCGCGTCATTTCCGGCGAGCGCACCGGATACGCCTACACCGACGATCTATCTTCCGAGCGCATTCTGCACGCCGCGCGCACTGCGGCCCTCATCGCCAGCGGCCCGGCTAAGACGCCCTCCATCGGCTTTCAGGAAAGGCAGGCGCGCAGCCTTTATCCCATCACGCTGCCCTCGGTCGATGCAGAGATCACCGCCAAAGTCGAGCTGGTGATGCGCGCCGATGCCGCCGCCCGGGCTTGCGATCCCCGCATAAAAGAAGTCCGCGCCAGCTACTTGGATGAGCTGCGCAATATTCTGGTCGTCGGCTCCGACGGTATTTTTGCCGAGGATTCCCAGCCTCTGGCCCGCCTAAATGTTGGCTGCATCGCGAAAACGGAAACCAATTCCGCGCGCGGCAGTTCCGGTGGTGGCGGCCGCGTGGCGCTCGATTTCTTCTTCGGAGAAAAAACGCCCGAATACTTCGCCAAGGAATCCGCCCGCCAGGCGATTCTGCAACTCGACGCCCGCGAGGCTCCGGCCGGCGAAATGGAAGTCGTCCTCGGCCCCGGCTGGCCCGGAGTTCTGCTGCACGAAGCCATCGGCCACGGCCTGGAGGCGGACTTCAACCGCAAGCAGACTTCGGCATTCGCCGGCCTGATCGGCAAGCGCGTGGCCAGCGACAAGTGCACCATCGTCGACAACGGCACCATGCCCTGGCGTCGCGGCTCGCTCAACGTCGACGACGAGGGCAACTCGACGCAGGAAACCGTGCTGATTGAAAAGGGAATGCTGAAGGGCTATTTGAGCGACAAACTCTCCGCCCGCCTGATGGGCATGGCCAATACTGGCAACGGACGCCGCGAGAGCTACGAACACATCCCCATGCCGCGCATGACCAATACGTACATGCTGCCCGGCGACGACGATCCGCAGGACATCATCCGCTCGGTGAAACGCGGAGTCTATGCCGTGAACTTCGGCGGCGGCCAGGTCGACATCACCAACGGCAAGTTCGTTTTCTCCGCGTCGGAGGCTTACTTGATTGAAGACGGCCAAGTCACCGCGCCCATCAAAGGCGCAACGCTGATCGGTAACGGCCCCGACGTTCTGACGCACGTCTCGATGGTGGGCAACGACCTGAAGCTTGACGAAGGTGTCGGCACGTGCGGAAAAGACGGTCAGGCAGTGCCAGTAGGCGTCGGCATTCCGACGATTAAAGTAGATCGCTTCACAGTCGGCGGCACCGCGAAAAAAGATAGCGGCGGGTTCATGCAGTAGGTCTCGTATGGAGACACCCGCCCTCGGCTGTTCGACCGGGCGACCGGAATAGCAATAACCCGTAACGGGCAACTATGGGATAATCCACCATGGCCCGATCAACAGCTATAGTTGCTTCGCCTGAGCAAGTCGCCAACGTTCTCGATGTCCTCCGGCGTTCGATGCCGCGCGGGGCAATGTTCGAACAGATCCAAAATGAAACGGGCTACCCAAAAGACGTCATCTGGTCGGCGGCACACGCTTTAGAACGGGAAGGCAAGATCGAAGGCAGGAGCCCCTTCGCGTACGACCCCGAAGCCACAGACACAGATGCCAACGATCCCGGAAGCAGCTCGGACGCCACTTGACATCGGACCAACTTACACAGAATCAGCGCCTAACCGATGCCTACAAAAAAAGCTTTCCCCCGAGGGTGGAGTTAGTGTTGCGGGAGAGACGTCAACCCTTGGAATAGCCCTCAATTCGGGCCAGTGGGGCAAGGGAACGCCTCATTGGCGGCATCGTAGACGATCTGAGCCGCCGGAAGATGCAGTTTCTCCGGATGCCGCTCGATGTACCTAAGAATCAGCCGAATGAATTGCTCCTGCCCGACGCCCTCAGGGAGGCACTCTAGCCTGCTATTCGGTGGCGAAGGCAACATCTGCGAGAGTTGGCGGAATGCGTCAAGAAATCCAACGCACAGGCCGGCACGGGCCCCCGATTGCAGTTGCTTGTCGAGCGCAGCGGTGCACCATTCTTGCAAGTCCTTGCCGGTACTGTAGGCGCTTGCCGACTTCGCGCTGATTACGAGGACGCACAAGAGCGCGAGGGATAAGATTTTGGCCGATTTGTCAGTTTTCATACTTATACTCTGACCCTCGGGAAAGTTCTGGGTAAGTGATTCCTTTTATAACACCCGCGCCGCCTGCCCTTGCGCCTTGAGCAACTCCACCGCCTTCGCATCGAAAGACACGAACGTCTCCCCGCCGAGCCAGCGGCCTTCGTAGGCAATCGCGCCATCGGCAAAATCTCCGCCCGCTTCGAGCATCGCCAGTCCCGCATCGACTGCCGGACGATTAGTTTCGACGTTCCCGGCGGCGAGCAATTCGCGTATCGTAGCCGCAATTGCCGGAGGCCTGAACCCATAAACCTGGCGGAGGACCCACACAAATTCGCACAAACAGGAGGTGCCGACGGCTAGCATTTCCGCTTTGACAGTTTTGGAAGCGATCTCGGCCTGTTTGGGATCGTCCTGAACCACGGCCCGCACCAGAACGTTTGTATCCACGGCGATCTTCATGATTTCCTGCGTCCAGGATGTTTCCTGGAAACGCGAACGCCCGCCCACCCGGCCGCGGCGGCTTCGTTGATCTCTTCAATCGTCGCGACTTTTTTCGTCTTGCCCGCCAGCATCCCGATAAAGCTTTCTATGTTCCCCGCCGGTTGCGCCGCCCGGATCAAGCCCTGTCCGTCTGGCAACAGATCCAGCTCAATCTTCGCGCCAGGTTTCACGCCTAGATGCTCCATTACCTTCTTCCGGAATGTGACCTGCCCTCTCGCGGTTACGGTAAGCGTGGCCATAAACATCGTCCTCACTCTAATTGTAAGGCGAAATCGCCTTACTGTCCAGTTCCCTATATATACAGCGCAAACAAGCGCTGCCATCCCGCCCAAAAAACGCCGACTGAGTTCTCTGGGATAATGATAGAGGTATGGCAATCCGTCCAGCTCGACGCCCGCAACCCGGAACTCGCCACCGACCTCAAAGACCTAGCCCAGGACATCGTCCGCAGCGCCATGGCCGGAGGCGCGACCGCAGCCGAATGCATCATCCGCGAGGGCGATGAATTTTCCACGTTGGTCCGTCTGGGCCAGGTCGAGACGCTGAAAGAAGCCGGCTCGAAAGCCGTTGGCGTGCGCGTCTTCCGCGGCCAGCGCGCCGCCAGCACCTACTCCAGCGACTTCTCGCGCGAAGGCCTCGACCGCATGCTGAACTCCGCGCTGGAGCTGGCCAAGATCACGTCCGAAGATCCGTTCGCCGGCATTCCAGAACCCCGGCAACTCGGCTCGCTCGCCGGCGATCTCGATCTCTACTACGCCGACGTGTACTCGCTCCCCGGCGAAGAGCGCATCGACTACGCGCGCCGCGCCGAGAAGGCCGCGCTCGACTTCGACCCGCGCATCCAGAACTCCGAAGGCGGATCGTTCGACGCCGCCACCGGATACAAAGTGATGGCCAACTCGCACGGCTTCGTCGGCGAGTACCGCCGGTCGTATTGCTCTGTGGCTGCCGTGCCCATCGCGCGCACTGAAGACGGAGCCATGCAGCGCGACTATTGGTTCTCGGTAGCCCGCAATCTCGGCCGCTTAGAATCGCCCGAGCACGTAGGACAAGTAGCCGCGCAGCGCACACTGCGCCGTCTTGGCGCTCGCAAGGTCAAAACCGCACATGTGCCGGTGGTGCTCGATCCCATGGTCGCGAACTCCATCCTCGGTCATATTTTCGAGGGAATTAACGGAGACTCGGTTTACCGCGGCGCGTCGTTTCTGGCCGGCAAGCTGGGCCAAAAAATCGCGGGAGACCAAGTCACCGTCATCGACGACGGCACCATGCGCGGCGGCTTCGGCACCGCCCCATTCGATGGCGAGGGCATTCCCACGCGCCGCACGGTCGTGATTGAGAGCGGCGTGCTGAAGTCTTATTTGCTAAACACCTACACCGCGAAAAAACTGGGCCTGCAAACCACCGCGAACGCTTCCCGAGGATTGGCGGGCACTCCCGGCATCGGCCCCGGCAACTATTTTCTGCAAGCGGGAACGAAGACTCCGCAGCAAATCATCGCCGCCATTCCCGACGGTCTCTATATCACCGAGTTTCTCGGCCATGGCGCGAACCTGGTCACCGGCGACTATTCCCGCGGCGCTTCGGGCCTCTGGATTTCCGGTGGAGAACTCGCCTATCCGGTGGAAGAGATCACCGTAGCCGGAAATCTGAAAGAGATGTTCAATAACATCTCCGAAATCGGCAACGATCTGGAATTCCGCGGCTCCATGGCTTGCCCGACGATTCGTATCGACGGGCTCACCGTCGGGGGCGAGTGAGACGAACTTCCAACCCGCCAGGGATGTGCACGGATTCCCACGGATCAAACTGCAAAGAGAAGTCTTGGGGTTATCCGTGGAAATCCTCGCAGATCCGTGGCGGCTTGGAAGTTACAGCTTGATCAGGTAGTACAATCTCCGCATGGCTGGCCTGATCGAACCCTCTCCGCTGTCAGAGCAGCCGCGCGAGTCTAACTGGACCCCGATCGTTATGGGCGTCGCGTTTGTAGTGATTGCCATGGGCCTCGTCGCCTTCCTCATGCGCGCCCACCCGAAAGCTCCGCCAACGCCCGATCCCTACGCCACCAGTCTCAAACTGTCCGATTTGAAGATGAGCGCTGCGCAAAACTTCGTCGGCGCGACCGTGACCTATTTGGACGGCACCGTCACCAATGCCGGCGATAAGACAGTCACTCATGCCACCATCGAAGTCACTTTCAAAGATGAAATGGGACAAGTGGCGCAGCGCGAGGATGTCCCGTTGCACGTCCTGCAGACGACCGGACCGTATCCCGATGCAGTCGATCTAAGTATTTCTCCGCTAGCCCCCGGCGCGAGCAAGCCCTTCCGCCTCACTTTCGAACACGTCAGCGACGCATGGAACCAACAGTATCCCGAGCTGCATGTGATGGACGTGGCACTGAAGTAAACAACCTCAAAACGCTACGGATTCCAGTGGATTCCACGGATCAATCAATTCCTCCTCGAATTTGATCCGGGGGAAGCCGTGCGGATTCGTCGCTGTCTTCGTCCTCTCCTTTACAATGGGTAGGTGCCCGAAGCAGCCGCGACCCGCCTTACCGCGACCGTCAAAGCCGGAGGCTGTGCGTCCAAACTGAGCCCCGCGGTGCTGGACGCGGTATTAAAGAAGCTCCCGAAACAAACCGACCCGAACGTCCTGGTCGGTTGCGATCACGCGGACGACGCGGGCGTTTATCGGTTAAGCGGCGACACAGCGCTCGTTCAGACCGTCGATTTCTTCACCCCCATGGTCGACGATCCCTACACCTTCGGCCAGATCGCCGCCACCAACGCGCTCAGTGACGTTTATGCCATGGGCGGCCGTCCTATCACGGCGCTGGCGCATGTTTGTTTTCCAGGGAATGGCGATCTCGAAGTTCTGCAGCGAATCCTGGCTGGCGGACTTTCCAGAATGATGGAAGCCGGATGCAGCGTGATTGGCGGCCACAGCGTGCGCGACGAAGAAACCAAGTTCGGTTACTCCGTCACCGGCCTCATCGACCCGAATAGAGTTTTCAGGAACGCCGGTGCCAAGGCCGGCGATCGCCTGCTCTTCACCAAAGCCCTTGGCACGGGCGTGATCTCAACCGCAATCAAGAGAGGCGAAGCCAAACAATCCTGGATCGACGCCGCCATCCGCAGCATGACCACGCTGAATAAGACCGCCGCCGAAATCATTTCAACTCGCGTGGGGACGGCCGCCCCTGGCCGTCCAGCGGAGCAAGGCTCCGCAGTTCACGCCATGACCGACGTCACCGGCTTCGGCCTTATCGCTCACGCCCGCGAAATGGCGCTCGCCTCCGAAGTTTCCATCCGTCTCCACGCCAGCCGCATCCCCCTGCTGGAGGGCGCGCTGGAATGTATTCGCGCGGGCCATATCCCCGGAGGATTGACGGCGAACCGTGACTTTGCCGAGTGCGTGGTTGGATACGAGCTCGGCATCAGCGAGGATTTGAAGAACATGCTCTTCGATCCACAAACCGCCGGAGGGTTGCTGATTTCGGTCGTGTCAGGAATGGCCGCCGAACTAACGCAGGCTCTGCAGGCCGCTGGAGTCCCCGCGGTGGAGATCGGCCAGGTTCTGCCGCGGACCAAGCCTCTGATTGCGATTGCTGCTTAAGTGTGTCATTCCGAGCGTAGCGAGGAATCTGCTGTCTGTTCGCGTCGGAAAAAAGCGGATTCCTCGCGCCAAAACCGGGCGCTCGGAATGACAAATGTTTAGGTTCGCCGCCTTTAACCACAAAAGACACGACGTTACACCAAGGAACTCCGCTCGATTGGGTCTTCTGTTCGCATCTGCCCTTTGCAAGCCGGGTCCCAATGCGCTTGACCTTATAATTGAAGAGCGATGAAGAAGGTTGTCCACGCCGCTTGCCCGCATGATTGCCCGGACGCGTGCGGAGTGCTGATCACAGTGGAAGATGGCCGCGCGACCAGGGTGCAGGGCGACCCAGCGCATCCCACTACGCGTGGATTTCTGTGCGCCAAAGTGGCCAAGTATTTGGACCGGGTGTACTCGCCGGAGCGGGTGCTGTATCCCATGCGGAGGGTCGCGCCGAAGGGACCGGACGCGGGCCAGGGCGCCCGCGCCACAAAAAGCTTCCAACGCATTTCCTGGGATGAAGCGCTCGGCGACATCGCGGATCGCTTTAAGAGAATCACGGCGGAATCGGGCAGCGAAGCGATTCTGCCCTATTCCTACGGCGGCACGCTGGGGGTGTTGAATGGCGCTTCCATGGATCGGCGGTTTTTCCATCGCCTGGGCGCGTCGCAGCTGGATCGCACGATTTGCTCGCTGGCCGGCGAAATGGGCCTCAAATCGGTGCTGGGTGTGAAGTTGGGTACCGAGCCTGAGCAATTCATTCACTCGCGTTACATCATCGCCTGGGCCGCGAATATTCACGGCAACAATGTTCATCTGTGGCCGTTCATTGCGGAGGCGCGCCGCAAGGGCGCCAAGCTGGTGGTGATCGATCCTTACCGCACGCGCACCGCCGCTTGCGCCGATTGGTATCTGCCGATCAATCCTGGCTCGGACGCCGCGCTCGCGCTGGGCATGATGCACGTGATCATCAACGAGGGGCTGCACGACGCGGATTATGTAGAGCACTACACCCTCGGCTTTTCGCAATTGCGGGAAAAGGTCCAGGAATATCCGCCGGAGCGGGTGGAGAAGTGGACAGGGATCGCGGCGGCCGACGTTGGGAGACTGGCGCGGGAATACGCCACCACGCGCCCGGCCGTCATAAGACTGAACTACGGCGTGCAAAGATCCGAGCGCGGAGGCGCGTCCACGCGCGCCATCACCATGTTGCCCTGCATTACCGGTTCGTGGAAGGAAATCGGCGGCGGCCTGCAGCTCTCGACCAGCGGGGCTTACGGGCTGAATCGCGAGGCGCTGGAGCGGACCGACTTGATGGTGCAAGCGTTGAGGCGGCCGGCGCGCGTGGTGAATATGGTCGAATTAGGGAAGGCCTTGAACACGCTGGATGACCCTCCCATCCGAGCGCTGTTCGTTTACAACTCGAATCCGGCGGCGGTGTGTCCCAATCACAATGAAGTTGTCCGCGGCTTACGGCGCAGCGATCTATTCACAGTGGTCCACGAGCAGTTCTTCACCGACACGACCGACTACGCGGATATTGTTCTGCCCGCGACTACGTTCCTGGAGCACGACGACTTGCAAACCGGATACGGGCACTACTATGTGCAAATGTCCGATAAGGCGATCGACCCGCTGGGGGAGTGCCGTTCCAATGTCGAGACATTTCGCGCGCTGGCGGAACGCATGGGATTTGAAGATGAATGCTTCCGCGAATCGGTCGACCACATGATCGACGCCGCGCTCGATTCGAAGAACCCGTGGTTGAAGGGCATTGACCGCGAGCGGCTGGAGCGGGAAGGCCACGTCAGGCTCAACTTCGCGGGCAACGGGTCTGACGCTGCGCAGTCCCCATTCTTGCCGTTCGCGGAGGGTAATTTCGCCACGCCGAGCGGCAAGGCCGAGCTTTACAGCGAATCGCTCCGCGCCCTGGGATTGCATCCGGTGGTGGATTTTACGCCCCCGGCTGAATCACGCCACGGTTCGCAGGCCAAATCCTTTCCCTTGGAGATGCTGGCGCGCAAGGCGGACAACTTTCTCAATTCAACTTTTTCGAACCTGCCCGTGACCCAGCAGATGGAGGAGTTAGGGCTTCTTGAAATGAACGCCATCGATGCGCGGGCACGCGGTATTGCCAATGGCGACGGGGTGCGGGTATTCAACGGCCGGGGAGAGATTCTGCTCACAGCGCGGGTGGATGGAGCGGTGCAGCCGGGGGTGGTCTCCGCGCGTCTGCACTGGGCTAAGCTTTCTGCCGGCAACAGGAATATCAACGTGCTGACTTCCGAAAAACTTACTGACCTAGGCAACTCCGCCACGTTTTATTCCGTCTTGGTTGAGGTAGAGCTTGCTAAACCAGCTTCCGGCGCGCAATCGGGATCCCAGTCTGAAATCAAGGACTTGGACGGTCCGCACTGCTCTACCGTATAATTGCCGTTTTCCATACTCCCGCAGCCCGAGGTAGTAGCGATTCTCCGCGTTCATCACGATAGCCCTGCGGTCGCCAAGGGCATGTGCGGCTGGACAGAGCCTAGCTCGGCTTTTCCGTCGGCCCCATCCCGTTCATTTACATCTTCTTGCAGGGAACGCCGGTGGTTGCCCTTGGGCGGCGTTCTGGTTCTCTTGCTACTGTGCGCGGTTGGCATGGGCCAACAGGACTTGATCGTCGGCATTGAAGTTCACGGCAACCGCCGGATTCCGCAGGAAACCATCAAAGCACGAATCTTCACTCACGCCGGAGACGTCTATGATCAGGCGTCCATCGATCGTGATTTTAATTCTCTGTGGAATACGGGATACTTCGACGACATCCGCATCGAGCGCGAGGAAACCCCTAAGGGCTCAATCCTGCATATCTATGTCAAGGAACGGCCGACGATCCGGACTATCGACTACACCGGACTGAGTTCAGTTTCCACCAGCGATGTGCTAGACCGTTTCAAGGAAGCCAAGGTAGGGATTTCGCAGGAGAGCCAATTCGATCCCACCAAGGTGAAAAAGGCTGAAGTCACGATCAAGGAGTTGCTTTCCGAGCATGGCCGGCAGTTCGCTACGGTTCGCACCGAAATTCGTCCCATCCCGCCCAATGCGGTCGCCATCACCTTCGCGGTGAAAGAAGGCCCTAAAGTAAAAGTGGGCAAAATCAGCTTCGTGGGCAACAAACACTTAAACACCCGCATTTTGCGCAGCGCCATGAAGAACTTGCGGCCGGTCGGAGTCCCCCACTCCATCTTCCTGGAAAATCTCTTCTCCAAGGCGTATGACGCCAGCCGGCTGGAAGAAGATACGGAGCGGGTACGGGCGGAGTACCAGAATCGCGGCTACTTCAAGGTGGTGGTGGACGACCCGAAGACAGTCATTCGCGATACCGGGCACAAAGGCACGCATATTCCGTACCTGCAGTCCGGGTCAGGCAAAGCCATTGATATCACCATACCGATCGACGAGGGCGACAAGTACCGGCTAGGCGCGATTACATTCAAGAACTACAAGGCGAGGATCAACCCTAAGGCATTGCGAGCCGCGTTTCCGATTAAAGACGGCGATATTTTCGATCGCTCCAAGATCGCCAAGGGCATCGATAACCTGCGGACGGCTTACGGGACCCAGGGTTACATCAATTTCACGTCAATTCCCAACACTACCTTCGATGAGGAGAAGAAGCTGGTCTACTTGGACGTGGACCTGGACGAGGGCAAACAATTCGCGGTGCGGCGAATTGAGTTCGTGGGAAACACAACAACCCGCGACAAGGTGATACGCCGTGAATTGGTCCTGGAGGAAGGCCAGCTTTATAACGAACGCCTGTGGAAGCTCAGCCTGCAGCGCTTAAACCAGCTCGGCTATTTTGAGCAAATGAAACCCGACGACCCCGACATTACCGAGCGCCATCTGGATGAAAAGGACGGCTTGGTGGATTTGACGCTCAAGGTGAAGGAAAAAGGGAAGAACAGCATCGGATTGACCGGCGGAGTCAGCGGCCTGGCTGGGGCCTTCGTCGGCCTCAACTACAGCACCAACAACCTCTTCGGCCGGGGCGAGAGCCTGTCCGTGTCGGCCAATATTGGAAACCTGGAACGCGACCTGACCTTCGGCTTCACTGAGCCTTATCTATTCGATCGCGCATTGCAAGCCGGATTTACGGTTTATGATCGGACCTACAACTATAACCAGGCGCGGGAAGAAGCGGTAATCACCGGCCAGCAAGTCAACGTACCCCAAGCCGAGCTGCAAAATCTGCAGAACTACACGCAATCGAGCCATGGCTTTTCACTGTCTGTCAGCCATCCTTTGCACCACGGCTTCAAGCGTGTGGGCATTGCATATACCTTCGATGTGTCGTCGCTGGTGACGCTCAGCGACGCGTCCAAGAATCTGTTCACTTTCATTCAGTATGAAGGGCTCAGCGGGCCCAATTCTCTCAACGGAATTGTGACCAGCAAGGTCATCCCCAGCTTTTCGCTCAGCACGGTGGATGCCGCTTACCAGCCGCACCGCGGCAGCGCGCTATCGCTGGCGGCGGAGATCGCAGGCATAGGGGGCACGATTCACACTATACGCCCGGTTGTGGACTACAAGCATTACATTCCAGTGAACAAGCGGCGCAACGCGCTGGCTTTCCACGTCTCGTCGTCATTCCTGGCGGGTTATGGCGGCGACGTGGCGCCTCCTTTCGAGCGCAATTATATGGGCGGCGAAAACGATGTTCGCGGGTTCGATATCCGCTCCATTTCCCCGGTCGCTTACCTGCCCAACCAGACCTCGATCCCGTTGCAGAATCCGGACGGCACCTTCGTTCCCAAGGATCCTCATAATCCCTCGCTCGGCAACTGGACTATCCCGATTCCCACCGAGCAGATCGTCTTTCCCGGCGGCGATGCCAACGTCGTCGGCAATATCGAATATCACATTACGATTGCCGGACCGGTTGTGCTTGTCCCGTTCCTCGATGCCGGACTTGATCCGGTGGTGCGCGACTCGCAGTTGCGCATTACGCCGCAGGAAGTGACCCTGTTGAACAGCACCCCGTTCGGTTGTCCAGAATTGAATGCGGGCTTCCAATGCATCGGAACCTCGTCCCAGAGTTTCGCCCCGACGCTTCCGCTGGCGCCCGGCACCAACTGGGTTCCCCGAATGTCCACCGGTTTGGAATTGGAAATGATGCTACCTGTGGTCAACGCCCCGTTCCGCATTTACTGGGCCTACAATCCGCTGCGACTGGATAGGATCAGCACGGCACCCAGTGCCATCACGCGCGGAATGTTCCCGGTGGGAGCGGCGGGCGACTACACCTACCAGAACGCCATTGCGGTCGATTCGCCACAGTTCCTGTTGCGCGAACCGCGCAAGACATTCCGCTTCACCGTGGGCACGACGTTCTAGCAGGAAGTTTGCCTGATTTTCTTCCCCGGCGGACAATCCAGGCCAGGGCTAAGGCCCAACACTTAAGTCGACTGAAGGCATTTTCCACTGTGCTTCCGCGAGTTTGCCAACTGACTGTTACTCCCGCGCTTCACGTAACCTTCGACCTAGAACCTTCGCCCCAGGGCGGTTCTTGACATCAAGAATGGCGGACGCCACACTCCAAAGAAGGCATCGCTAGGGATGCCAATGAAGTCCGCATGAGCGAATGAGAATGGATCGACGGGACCAATCCTCGGTGCTGGATCCGACCGCTTCTCCAATGTGCGCGGAAGCGGAACCGGGCGCGGAGCCGGACGAATCCTTGCCGCCCGCCAAGACTTTGCACGCGGCTCTGCGTTTTCCAGGAGAGGACGATGGGCAATCGCTGAGCGAGATGGCGCAGCGCGATCTGGAAGCCACGCTCCAGCTATTAGCGGAGCGTGCGCAGCACGTCACGGGCGCGTCGGGAGCCGCCATCGCGTTCCGCCAAGGTGGAAACATGGTTTGCCTCGCCAGCGCGGGCGCGGTCGCCCCGAGGGTAGGCGAAACTGTCGACGTAAACTCGGGCCTTGCAGGCGAGAGCATCCGGAGCCGGCAAACTCTGTGTTGCAATGACGCGGCGGATGATCTGCGCCTCGATGCAGCCAACTATCGACGACTCGGCGTCGCTTCCGCGCTGGCGATGCCTCTGGTTCGGGAACAGAAAATCGTTGGCCTGTTCGAACTCATATCGGAGAAGGCGAACGCTTTCGAGGAGGGCGACATTTTGGCGCTGGAGCGCTTGGGCGAGATGATCCAGACCGCCGTCGACCATGCCGAAGCAGCGAATCGAGCGCAAAGCATGATCCATCTGGGAGGAGATGCCGCGTCGCTCAGCGAGCCAGATTTCGACCCCCAATCCGAACTTCAAATTCAGACCGTCGAACTCCCGGCGGTAGAGACTGGTCCAGAATCCGGGGTGGGAATGTCGCCGAGCGCGCAGGTCGAGCGGGGAAACATTGGGAAATGCGTCGCCTGCGGCTTTCCGGTTTCGCAGGGGCGGACTCTTTGCCTGGATTGCGACGCGTCGCGGAACGCCGATGCCAAAGCGCCTATGGAAACTGCTTCTGCGCCCGCTTTTTTCGCTCAGCTCAATCTCGCCGGCGCGGAAAATCCAAGCTGGCAACAATCGCGCAAGTACCTGATTGGAAGCATCCTGCTGACCGTGGGTGCGCTGGCGTACGCGCTCTGGTTTCACTAGAGCCGTTCTCGCAACATCGTTCCTGTACCCTGACACGAGCCCGGTTATTGCGGTGCGGTTCCTTTCACTACCAGACCAAAGGGTACGGCCTCACCAGAACTCATTGTGAGCGCTGCCGAAAAAATCCAATGTCCTTCGTCGTCCTTCGAGATGGAAGGCTGGGCGCCGCTTGCCGCCTGGACCATACTTAGCGGCGCAGGGTGCTTGCTGGACGAGGTTTGCCGGCTCAAGTCCACCAACGGGTCAAACTTGTACACGGCGTCGGGGTTGGAGTCCGCGCCCGCGGGCACCAGCAGCAGGAAATCACGATTGGGAGCGACGCCCAAATGATTTCCATCGTCGGGCAGCAATTCGTAGCGCAGCGTGTAGCTTCCTGACGGGACGGCTTGGCCACGATAATCCGTGGTGGCTTGGGGAAAAGAGATCACGCCGACCAGCGTGGATTCGGCCAGTTGAGGATAGATGGCTCCGGGCACGTCCTCCTTGCTGGCCCGCGCGGGCACAGGCTGGCGCAGCCAGATTTCGCAGGCAACGCTTCCGTCGGCCAGCGCAATCCGGTAACCCTTGTTATCCAAAACCTTGCGCACTGCCTCTGGAACCTTTGACTCGGTGAGTGGTCCCAACGATTCGACCTTGCCACTCTGTGCCCAACCGACCACGGAGATCGCAATCAGGCACGCCAGAACTACGAACCTCAGAATCTTAGGCAAGCTCCCGCCTCCGGAAAGATAGACTCAGCTGAAAAACACACGCGCACCGCTACGCATGGCAGCCACCAGAAGTGTAAATGATGCCTCGCGAGGAGGTGGTTTTCTAGCGCGCGAACGTGCCCACAAAGGCGCTGCGTTTGCCGTGGGACTCCCAATCGACGCCAAGTCCGGGACCGCGATACGCGTCGGTCACCGCCACCGCCGGCATGGCGTGGGACAATTCGGTGAGCGGCGGATAGAAGGTCACTTCGTTGCCGCAGACGTGATCCTTGCCGTTGATGGAGCGGGTTTGCACAGTCGCGAACGCCCCGGCGCGCAGCAATGCAACCCCGTGATGCTCGGAGCTGACTTCCAGCTCCATGGGCGCGGAGACCACGCGTTCGACATTTTGCAGGAGCTCGCCGGCCATTTGTTGCGCGAAGGCGACGAGCGCAGCCCTTTGTTGCGGATTGGCCTGTTCATCCACAATCAGAACCGCGTTGGCCGGATAAGGGTTTTCGTAGGGATCGCCGAGAGTTCCCCGGGCATGAACCGCAGCCGCGACGGTGAGGCCGTCGAGCGCAATGCCATTCCAGCTTCCGCTGCGGATGTGCCATCCCAGGATCGCTTCGTTCCCCACCAGATTGACTTCACCATTCGCGAAACATTGCCCCGTGTACACGTCCGCGCTGCGGCTTTCCACGTAATCGCCACGGATTTGTTGGGCTAGAAGCGAAGTTGCTAGAGCCAGCACAGCAACGCCGAGAACCGCAACCATAGAATAGCGCACAAGTCACCTCACTCCAAAGAATGACTCTATTGTCCTCCAAGTGATGGGTGGAAGGAAAGAGGTGTCGCGGCGGATAGCCAGATCGGCCAGCATGCGCAGCAAACCGAGGTCATGGCGGGTGGCTTTTGCCTCCCAAAACCGCACTCTTCCTCAATTGACATTGGCTTGTTGTTTCTCCGGCCCTGCTTGTCCGCGGCGGCCAATGCTTGCCTTACGGGTCTCCGATGTAGGAAATAGCCGGAGTCCCCAAAAGATATGGGAAAGAGCCAGCATTCGGAAGCCGTTGCCGAGCAGATGCAACTATTGCTGGTGGGCAGCGAGGAACGGGATCTTGTCGATTTGCGCGATTTGTTGGCCCAAGTGGATAGCGGTCATGTCGGTTTGGACCACGCCCGCTCCCACGAAGAAGCGCTATCCCTGATGGAAACAACGGCTTACGCCGTGGCGTTATGCGACTACAAGTCGGGCGATGGCATGGCGCTGGGCTTGCTGCGCAAGGTTCGCGCGCGGGGCATGGCCGTTCCCTTAATCTTCCTTAGCGATCATGTGGACGAAGCAGCGGTTTCGGCGGCGATTCAGGCGGGGCTGCTGGCGGGCGGGCGCCCCGCCGGCGCCGGAGATCCCGCCATGGCATTCGCGCTTTGCGACGCGATCGGCAAGTATTGCAAGGAGCGAGAGCATCAAGAAGCCGAAGAAATGCTGCGCAAATTGTCGCGAGCCGTGGAACAGACCGCCGACCTGGTGGTCATTGCCGATCGCAACGGGACCATGGAATATGTGAACCCGGCTTTCGAGGCGCTCACCGGCTACGCGCGTGGAGAGGCCGTCGGGCGGACCCTCCGCATGCTCAAATCCCCACAGCAAGCAGCCGGAGTGTACCGCGACATGTGGCGAACCATGGCGTCGGGAAGAGAGTTTCGCGGAACGGTGCTCAATCGCAAGAAAGATGGAAACACGTTTCTTGCGGAGAGGACCATCACGCCGTTGCGCGACCCGGAGCAGCGGATTACCCACTTCATTTGTACCGACCAGGACATCACCGAACGCCATCGGCTGGAATCGCAGTTGCGGCAGGCGCAAAAAATGGACGCCATCGGCGCCCTGGCGGGCGGCGTGGCGCACGACTTCAACAATCTGCTCATGGTCATCAGCGCCTACGCCGAATTGATGCAGGACGCCTTGGCGGCCGAGCATCCACTGCGGCGCAACGTGAGCGAAATCATGATGGCCGCCGGCCGCGCCGCCGATCTGACTCGTCAATTATTGGCCTTCGGCCGCAAGCAGATGCAAGTTCTGCGGGTGCTCGATTTGAATACGGTTATCCACGACATCAGCCGCATGCTGCCCCGCTTGATTGGGGAAGACATTCAACTGGTGATCCTGCCGGGAGACGGTCTTGGCAAGGTGGAGGCCGATCCGAGTCAGGTCGAACAGGTGCTCATGAACCTGGCGGCCAATGCCCGCGATGCCATGCCGCGCGGCGGCCGGCTCACCATCGAAACCGCAAACGCGCATCTTGATGAAGCCTATGTGCGCAGCCACTCTATGGTTCCGGCGGGAGACTATGTGCAGCTGACCGTCACCGATATCGGGGAAGGAATCGCTCCGCAAAACCTGGCGCACATCTTCGAACCGTTTTTCACCACGAAAGAGGATGGCAAGGGAACCGGGCTGGGCCTGGCAACCGTGTACGGCATTGTGAAGCAGAACCACGGCTTTGTCTGGGTATACAGCGAACCGGGTATGGGAACGGCATTCAAGATCTATCTGCCGAGGGTGCGGCAGGGGGTCCGCAAGCTTGCCCCGCCTGCGCCCGTGGAAAAACCGTTGCGGGGATGCGAAACCCTCCTCCTGGTTGAGGACGAAGCTGCGGTCAGAGAGTCGGAAGATGAATTCCTGAAACTGAGCGGTTACACAGTGCTTCAAGCGGAGAATGGCGAAAGCGCTCTGCGGGTCGCCCGCGACCATGCCGGCCCCATTCACCTGACGATTACCGACGTGGTCATGCCGCGCATGGGAGGGCCGCAACTCGCGGAACAACTGCTCGTGGAGAGGCCTCTCATGAAAGTGTTATTTGTTTCCGGATACGCGGAGAACACGGTTCTGCGCCACGGCACGATTGATATGGCCTCCCGCTTCCTGCAAAAGCCCTTCACCCTGAAGTCGCTGGCCCGCAAAGTATGGGAACTGTTGCGCACCGAAGAGATCACTGCACGGGCAGCAGCCGCTTCCGGTTAAGTCGCCACTCCGGCGGGTCCCCTATAATGGCATCTCGGAAATTGGGAGCTGGGCGACTCACGTGTCCGCAATCGCTTTCGTATTAGCAGCCCTTCTTATCGGCGCTCTGATGTACTCGCTGCTGTCGATCATCGCGGCGTTGCGATATCTGTCGGTCCGTCCGCCTGCGATGGCATCCCCGGAGCCGGTAAGCATTCTGAAGCCGCTCTCCGGCCTCGACCTGGGACTGGAAGCAAATCTGCGGACCTTTTTTGAACAGGACTATCCGGCATTTGAAATTCTATTTGCGGTTCGAGAAGCGGGCGATCCGGCCGTCGCGGTTGTGGAGAAGCTCCAGAGTGAGTACGCTCGCATTCCGTCACGCCTGTTTGTGGCTGGTGAATCGCCCTATCCCAATGCGAAAGCGTACAGCCTTAACCTGATGCTGGCCGCCGCCGCGAACGACTTGGTGGTGATGAGCGACAGCGACACGCGGGTCACCTCCACTTTGTTGTCCACCGTGACCTCCGAATTTCAGGATGTGGGCTTGGGCATCGCAACGTGCCCATATCGCGCCGTGGCCGGCAAGAGTTTTTGGTCGCGCCTGGAGGCTACGGGGATGAACACCGACTTCATCGCTGGAATGCTGGTGGCTCGCATGCTGGAGGGAATGCGCTTCGCGGTCGGTCCTACCATCGTGGCGCGACGCGACGTTTTGCGAGCGATAGGAGGCTTTGAAAGGCTAAAGGACTATTTGGCGGAAGATTTTGTCATGGGCAAGTTTGCCGCCGAGGCCGGCCACGGCGTGATTCTTTCCGCCTACGTGATCGAACACCACATCGGCAGCGCCGATTGGCAGCACAATGCCGCGCATCGCCTGCGCTGGGCGCGCAGCACAAGGCGTTCGCGTCCGTGGGGCTACCTGGGACAATTGTTTACCATGCCTCTGCCCCTGGCGCTGCTGGCTTGCGCCGTTAGGCCGGCTTGGTGGCCGGTGCTGCTTTTGACGCTGCTGGTGCGAGTCATCGCCGCCTACGTTGTTTCCGCGCGCGTGTTGCGGGCGAAAATCAACTGGCTGCTGTTGCCGATCGAGGACGTCACCAATTTCTGTTTTTGGATTGCCGGATTCTTCGGGAATACCATCACCTGGCGAGGGCGGCGCTATCGGCTTTATCCGGATGGGCGTTTCGAGCTAGTCGCGGCGGAATAGGCCATGTGGAGCGGACAGGAGTGTCCGCTCTACACACGCCGGCGCTACGGTCTGGAGCCGGTCCCCACCAGCTTTCCTTCTTTCAACCTGAAAGACTCCCCACGCCACGTCACTCTATTTCCCACGAGGGCGCCCAGCCAGACGAAGAGCGCGACGATGTCCCGCAGTGGGATTAGGCCGAGTCGCGCTAATATGCCCCGGTCGCGGAGAGCCACATGGCCGACAAACAAGGCCGTCGCGAGACGTAACGCGCATGCCGCGGCGAACAATGCCCAGACCCAGACAGACTTGTGGGCGCAGGCGAGAGCCAGCATCGCCCAGGGGATACCGTAGGTCAGCACCAGTCCGGCATAGCCTGCTGGACGCGAAGTCCGCACGGTGCGCGCCCAGCGCAACTGGTGCGCGATAAATCCTCGCAAGCTATAGCAAGGCAGGAATGTCTCCACGACAACTTCGGACAACTCGACTTTCAGACCTTTGGCGGCGAGGCGGCGCCCGAGCTCGTAGTCATCGGCCAGGTAGTCCGCCAGCGCTTCGAATCCGCCGAGGGCTTGCAGATCGCGCCGGCGGAAAGCGAGGGTGGAACCAAGGCCGAAGCGAATTCCATGCTCGAGCAGCCGCGCGGCGAGTACGCCGGCGCAAAAATCGGTACTGATACCGAGCGACTCCAAAGTCGACCCCAGGCTGGGAGCGGGCACGCCGCGATAGAGGCAGGTCACGAGCCCAATGGTTGGATCGGCGAGAGGAGCCAGTATCCGTGACAAGTAATCCGGTTCCACTTGAATGTCGCTGTCATTCACGATGAGATAGTCGTAGCGAGCTTCGGGCAGCATCTGCGCCAGGTTGCTCACTTTCGTATTGGCGCCCAGTCGTTTCTCGCAAACCAGCAAGCGGATGAAAAGGTTCGGGAACTCGGTCTTCAAACGCTCCACGAATTCGATCGCCGGATCAGCAGGATCGCTCACGCCGAAGATAATTTCGTACTCGGCGTAGTCCTGCACGCAATGACTGCGCAGACCTTCATACAATCCAGGATCGGCGCCGCGAAGCGGCTTCAGGATGGAAACTGGCTGTGTGGGGCGGGCGCCCCCGCCCGCCACTCTTTGCTCCCGCAGGAAGGCAAACGCGCCGCAAAGGCAAAGAACGTAGTAGGCCAAGCTCGCCAGCGTCCCGGCTATTGCAATGGTTTCGAGAATCTTGGCAGCGTCGTGAATCACGGAGGCAACAAAGCTTATCAAACCCGACGCCAGAGAACTCCAAGTAAGGGACCCGTCGCAGAAATCGGCACAGGTCGCACTGGCTTTTCGCGGGCGAGGGCTCCCGCGCCACACTACCCTGCGCTACTCGTAGCGCAGGGACTCAATGGGGTCCAAATTAGCAGCTTTCCAGGCGGGATAGATGCCGAACAGCAGGCCTTCGGCGGCGGCGGAGCCGAGACCGAAGGCGGCCCAGAAGAATGACATGCTGGCCGGCAGGGAACTCCAAATCGCAGGAATGGTCCAAGTAATTGCGGCGCCAAATGCCAAACCGATGGCGCCACCGATGGCGGTCAGGGTAACCGCCTCTAAGGTGAACTGCGCCAGAATATCGAAGCGGCGGGCTCCAATGGCTTTGCGCACTCCAATCTCGCGGGTGCGCTCGGTGACCGATACCAGCATGATGTTCATCACGCCCACGCCGCCTACCAGCAAGGCGACGCTCGACACCGCGAACATGAAAATGAAAATCATGCCGGAAAGCTGCTTCCATAGATCGGACATGGAGTCCTGGGTGAAAACCTCGAAGCCGTCCGGCTTGTCCGGCGGCACTCTTCGGGACCTGCGCAGGGCCGCGCGGATCTCATCCATCGCTTTCGGCATGTCCTCCTGCGACGTGGCCTTGGCGGTCATCCAAAAATCTTTAAGCTCGGGATGCAGCTTACGGAAAGTGCTGTAGGGAAAGAAAATCAGGTTGTCTTCGGCATTCTTGCCGTTGGAAAACGCGCTCTTGCGCTGCTCCGCCACTCCAATCACGGTGAACAGCTCGCCTTCGATATTGATCTCTTTGCCGAGCGCGTCGCCTTGCGGGAATAGTTCGGCCGCCGTATCCGACCCAAGAATAATGACGGGAGAATGGTGATCCTCGTCGGTCTGAGTGAACCAACGGCCGGAAGCGACGCCTAGATCGTAAACGTCCTTCCAGGTATAGACATCGCCCTCTAGGATCGTGTTCTTCACCCGGCGACTGCCGTACTTCACGGTGTAGGTGCCCGCGCCAAAATTCGGATCGGTGTAGCGCAGTCCGGTGGTGATGGCTTTCACGTGCGGCAACCCTTGGCAGGCGAGGTAATCTTCGTAGGTCAGCCGCTTGCGCTTCCGCATCTCTTCCGTTGGGCGAGTCAAGCTGAAGGGCTGGATGTGAAAGACAAAAACCAGATTCGATCCCAGGCTGCTGATCGAGTCCATCACCTGAGCGTTCAAGCCGTTAACCACCGAGGATACGGCAATGACCACCGCAACCCCGATCACGATTCCGAGCACGGTGAGACCGGACCGCAGCTTGTTGCTGCGGATGGTGTCGAGGGCCATCTGCACGATCTCGCCGTAGTCGCTCTTACGCATGGGAAGTCACAACTTAATTGAGCAATTTAGTAATCGGGTAATTTGGTAATTGAAAAACGAACGCATCCGAGAGCTTTTGAAGGTTCATCGGCGCGCAATTTGACGATTTTCAATTACAAAATTACCCGATTACCAAATTACCAATCTTCCTACATTTCAAACCGCAAAGCCGTGATGGGGTCCATGCGCGCGGCCCGGCGGGCGGGGTACACGCCAAAGAATATGCCCACGCTGGTGGAGACGACCAAAGCCGCGAGCACCGCCCACAGCTTGATTGCCGAAGGCATGCCGATAACCGCCGTCACCACCTCCGCGATCAGGATTCCACCCAACACGCCGATGACTCCGCCGACCAAGGCGATGGTGGCGGATTCAATCAAGAATTGGAGGAGCACGTCCTTAGAGCGCGCGCCCATGGCTTTGCGGACGCCAATTTCGCGGGTGCGCTCCGTAACCGAAACCAGCATGATGTTCATAATCACGATCCCGCCCACTACCAGCGAAACCGCAGCAATCGCAATGGTGGCGATGAAGAAGGTCCCCGTGAGGTTCGCCCAAATGCCCAGCAGGCTGGCGTTGGTTTCCACTTCAAAGCTGTCGGGCTTGCCCGGCATGTCGTGGCGCAGGCCGCGCAAGATCACGCGGGCCTCGTCCATGGCGGTCTCCAACTGATTGCCGGTGCCGTTAGCCTTCCCGAAAAGGGTGATGCTGGTATGAACCCCGTACTGCTTCAGGTACGCCCCGATAGGCAGCAGAACATAGTTGTCACGGCTCTGGCCGAGAGTGGTGCCCTGCTTCTTGCCCACGCCCACCACTTGGTACGACTCGCCGTCCACGCGGATTTCTTTCCCGATGGGATCGAGGCCAGGGAACAGATTGTCCACCACGTCGGTGCCGATCACGGTCACGTGGGAACGGGTATCTTCGTCGGTTTGGTTGAGCATGCGTCCGGTCGCCAAATCGACGTTCAAAATAGGCGCCATGGAGGGCGTGATCCCCCGGACGTTGACACCGGTCATTGACTGGAGCACATATCTGACGCTGCCGGTTCCATTACCCTCAATCGCACCCAGCGATGAACATTGCCGGCACCCTTCGAGGATAGCGCGGTAGTCCTCCATGGTTAAGTCTTTGCGCTTCAGACCTTCCATGTATTGGTCGAAGTTGGTGATGACCGGCGCCATCTTGCTGACGATGAAGACATCCGCTCCGAGATTGAAGACTTTCTCCGCCATGTAACCGTTGATGCCGTTGACGAACGTCACAACGGCAATGACGGACGAGATTCCAATGACCACCCCGAGAAGCGTGAGCACCGAGCGCAGCTTGTTCGCCCACAGCGATTGCAACGCGAGACGGATGGCTTCGAGGGTGTTCATGGAAGGGTTGTCAGTTCTTCAGTCGTCAAGCTTCCAGTCTTTGGTACGTCAATTCAAGTAACTTTGTTCCAGTCTAGCAGAGGCCGGACCGGATCATTTCCTCCGGTTTCTAGTCTTGCGCCCGTCCTGGCAGCCTGAGAGAATTGCCGAATGAAAGGCTTGGGAAATGCGTTGCCCGATTCCGAACTGGCGATCCGCGTCGCAAAATTGTGGCCGCACAGAGAGCACGAGTCCAGCGGCGTGCTGGGGTTGATCTGCCGTATCGGTCTGCACCGCTGGCGCCGGTTAGACCTTGCAACGCTCACACCGGACAAGGACATTCTCCATTGCTTCTGGTGCTCAAAGGTGAAGGTTGATGGAGTCGTTTACGACACTTAGGCGTCAATCAACCAACCCGCTAGCAACTCCTGACGACTGGAGACGGATGATCGAGGCCGCATCCCTTATAATGAACAGGTTGGCAGCCGGACCGGACGGTCGCTGGCGGCGCTTTCGGGCGCGGCTGGAGGAAAGTCCGAACTCCGCAGAGCAGTGTGCCGGATAACGTCCGGGAGGGCGAATTCAAGTTCGCTCGACGGAAAGTGCCACAGAGAATATACCGCCCGGGCGGCAACGCCGGGGTAAGGGTGAAAAGGTGCGGTAAGAGCGCACCGCCGCCGCAGTAATGCGGCGGGCAGGGCAAACCCCACACGGAGCAAGACCAAATAGGGAGGGAGCCTGGGACTTCGGTCCCGGAAACGTGCCGGCTCGGCGCGTCACAACCTCCGGGTAGGTCGCTTGAGCCCCGCAGCAATGCGTGGCCCAGAGGAATGACCGTCCTGCCGGAGCAATCCGGCAGACAGAATTCGGCTTACAGGTCCGGCTGCTAATTACATCTTGTCATCCCGAGCGAAGCCGAGGATCCCTACTCCCGGCAGCGTGCCGTAGGTAGGGATGTGGTCCTTCGACAAGCTCAGGATTTCGGCTCGCGGCTCGAACGCCACGAAACCGCCTCAGCTTCGACTGCGTAACCCTTCGCTTCGCGAAAAGTTACTACGCTCAGCATGACAATCTACCGCGCTTCCGCCAAGTGTGCCTGGTGCCCGGCTTCGGTAACAGCCTCAATGAAGGCATCTGCGCTTCTGGGGGTCGATGCTCTGCCCGAAAGAATGTTGCGGAACCTCATGTGCGTGCCGTAAATCGCGCGCGTGGAATCGTTATCCTGCTCAACCACGGCGCCTTCCAAAGTCAGGCCGGCAAACACGCCTTTCGAGCGCGAGTAGGTAAGCATCTCCGTATCCATTCTCCAGTCCGTTCCGGCGGAGGCATGACGGCCGACTGGGCCTGCCGCAACGGATCCTTCACCGGTAAGTTCGAACTTGCTAGAGAGCAGATGCTGAAACCCGCGGTCGTTCATGACCAGCAGGACCAGATCTACGTCTTCAACGCCAATCTGCAGGCCCCAGCTTCCGCCGCCAATCGAGACAAACGCAGGCGCGCTCCAGCCCGTAGCCGTGCGGCAAGTGGCCACGCCACGTCCATGCTTGGCGCCAAAGACGAAGCCACCTTTAATCAAATCGGGCACCACCAGAATGCACTTTGCATTGCTCAAAACTTCTTCCGGAATGCCTTTGTCGGGAGTTGCCATGATGGCGTGCAGAACGTCCACAGAGGTGTGCAGGCGTGCGATCGTGTCCTCGCGGTCCGAGCCCGCCCACGCGTACGTTCCGATCATGCCCACCATGCTCATCAACAGCACTGACATCGCCTTTTTCATGAGTTGTTCCTTTCGCAGCTGCAGAACTAAGGGGAGAGAGCTTCAGATGGCTGACTTAGTTCAGAGGACCTGAAAGAGAGAGAAGGAGTGCTCGTCTCAAGCGTCATGATCGCCCGTGGGGAAAACAATAGCTGGTCTGAATTGCTCACTTGCGCCTGGAAGAGTTTTCGTCGCGATGTGAGCAATCCTGCACAGAATCGGTGGCGGCGACGTGTCATCGTGCCTCTGGCGAACATCGTTGCTCCGATTTCTCGCACCATCAGGCGCCCCGACGGGCCGCCTGGTGAGAGGACCCTAAGCCATGGACTCAGCCTTGCAGCGGTTGCTGGCGCGCTTCCATACCGCGCGCGCTTTCATCAGTGACTCGCTGAGGAAGTTCTTTGGCATGAATCGCGCAGACTTCGCATCGCAAAGGATGTGTCCGTTTTGCGGGCTAATCACGCCGCGCTCGAAACGATTCTGCTTGGAGTGCGGAAAGCCGCTCAGAGGAGTTCAGCTTGAGCGGAAGAATGCGAGACAGGGATAAGCAAAGGAGATTATTAATGCTTTGGACGATTTTCATTGTGCTTCTGATTCTGTGGCTTCTGGGTTTCACCTTCCATGTGGCGGGCGGCTTGATTCATCTGCTGCTGGTCGTTGCGTTAGTGGTGTTGGTGTTTAACCTGCTGAGCGGCCGCCGCAGCGCGATCTAATGCCGGCAGGAAGGGCAGACTGTTTTGCAGTGAGCAACGTGGCAACACACGCGTGTGGCCGCTATTGTCGTTGGAAATCTCAATCGTGCAGAACGACATTGAGCAGCGAGCTGTGGACCTGTAACCCGCCTTCGACTCCTCCGGCATAATGAATGAAACCCAATTTCCGGAATCGGTTCATGAAAAAGCTGACTCGCGAACGAGTGGTTCCAACCATCGCGGCCAGAGTTTCCTGACTGATTTTCGGAACCACGGTCTCGGGAATGCCCTCCTTGCCGAAATGAGCCAGCAATAGAAGGACGCGGGCCAATCTTTTCTCGCTGGAATTGAACAGTTGATCGACCAGGTCTTCCTCGTAACGGATATTGCGCGCCAGCAAATACGCCACAAACAAATCGGAAAATGTATGTTCGCGGTGAAGGGCCTCCATCATCGCCTTCTTGTCGACCCTTAGAAGCTCGCAATCGCCCATGGCAGTCGCGGACCCCATGCGCTGAACCTGGCCGGCCAGCGCGCCTTCGCCAAAGAAACTGCCTTCATTCAATATGCCGATGGTCGCTTCCTTGCCGATCTTGGAGACGACGGTGAGCTTCACCTTGCCCTTTTGGATATAGAAAACAGAGTCCGCGCTGTCTCCTTGCGCGAAGACGGCTTGCTTTCCCGGAACCGCCACCAGCTTTCTGCCGACGCCAATCGTCGCCAGGAAAGTCTTGGGATCGAACTCGCGGGGCTTGATGGTTTCCGCAGCAGCAGTGCTCATCGCCAGCAATTATAGTCCCGCAGAAAGCACAAAGTGAGCTATTTTGCACAGCCCACACTGCCCTTGCCCCCGGGCGGTTTTCCGCAGGCCCGCGCGAAAATGTGAGGGACGGCTTAGCGAAGCGTCTTTCAACTTTGCCGAGGGTTGGCCAGTTCGGGGTCGTAGACTCAATTGCTGTCCGAAGCCGCCAGACGCCGGTCTCGATGCGGATCGGTGCGGGGCAGGCCAGTGCTAAGCTCGCATTTTTCTCCTGGCTTGGCGCCACAAGTGGGGCAGCGAACAGTCATGGCTTGTTCCTTCTTGGCTTTCATGACTGCATGATGCGGCATGGCTTGGAAATGCGATGGTCAATTGTGACCATACATTCACAATAGTTAGGAGATTCTCACGGGATCGCGCTCTCGTGTCTCGCTTTATTGGTGGTTCTCAGGCTGTCGTCTGGTCAATTTTGACCAGTCCGCGGCTCCCCTTTCGTTGAATACTTAGACGGGTAACCATCCGAAAACCTGCCTTTTCGGCATCCTGCAACCCATCGGGGAGTAATGTCGCTGCCAGATACAGTGTTTCCCAAGATCGCATTGGAAGTCGTTCCCCCGCGCACGGTGGTGCAACGGGTGGTTCTAGCGGGTGGGGCTCGATCGCAACCGAAGCCATCGCTGCCCACTCGAATCGCGGTGATCGGGAATCATCTTCCGCGGCAGTGCGGGATTGCCACTTTCACCACCGACCTGTGCAGCGCGATCTCCGCGGAGTACGGAACAGCCCGCTTGCTGGCAATTCCGGTGAATGACACAGAACAAGGATATGACTATCCCGAGCGCGTGCGATGGTCGCTGGCGCAGGACGACGTCGCGTCGTATCAGGAAGCGGCAGAATTCCTGAACTTTAACAATATCGACATGGTGTGCCTGCAGCACGAGTATGGAATCTTCGGCGGTCCCGCCGGAAGCCATATTGTGCATCTGCTGCGCGGGTTGAAGATGCCCGTGGTGACCACCCTGCATACGGTTCTGCGCGAGCCCGACGCCGAGCAACTCAGGGTCATGGAGGAAATCGCGGAGCTTTCCGATCGCCTCATTGTGATGAGCCAGCTTTCAGGCCAGTTTTTGCAGGAGATCTTCAAGGTGCCGGGGAGCAAGATCGACATGGTCCCGCACGGCGTTCCGGACTTTCCTTTTCTCGATCCCAATTTCTTTAAAGAACGCTTCGGGGTCGAAGGAAAAGCGGTGCTCCTCACCTTCGGCTTGCTCTCGCCCAACAAGGGAATCGAAAATGTCATTCAAGCGCTGCCGCAGATCTTGGCTAAACATAAGAATGTGGTCTACATGGTTGCGGGGGCAACCCATCCTCACATCCTGCGCCGCGAGGGCGACAAATATCGAGCCAGCCTGAAAGCATTGGCAAAGGAAGTGGGAGTGGAATCGCAAGTCCTCTTCCACGACCGTTTTGTAAGCCCTGAGGAAATGGCGGAATTCATCGGCGCCGCCGACATCTACATCACGCCCTATCGCCATGAAGCGCAAGTGGTTTCCGGGTCGCTCGCCTACGCACTGGGCGCGGGTAAGGCGATTATCTCGACTCCGTATTGGCACGCGATTGAGTTGTTAGACGATCGCCGCGGCGCGCTGGTCCCTTTCCAAAATCCTGGTGCTATCGCTCAGAAGACGATTGAGCTGTTGGACACGCCGGCGATCCGTCACGCCATGCGCAAACGCGCTTACCAGTTCGCGCGCGACATGGTGTGGAAGAGAGTGGCGCAGGGTTATATGGAAAGTTTTGCCCGGGTTCGCAGCGACCGCGTGGAAAGCCCCCGGGTTCAATTCTCGGCTCGCGCGACTCACAAATCGCTCAATTTCCTGCCCGAACTAAAACTTAATCACATGCATGCTCTGACCGACGATACAGGAATGCTGCAACACGCCATTTTTACCATTCCCAATCGCGCCGAGGGATACACCACCGACGACAATGCGCGCGCCCTCATTCTTACCGTGTGGTTGGAGCAATTGGGGATGAGCCTGGAAAAAGCCGAATCCGCCAACCCAGATTGGCCGTTCCGCTATCTGGCGTTCCTGGAGCACGGTTTCAATCCAGAGAAGAAGCGGTTCCGAAATTTCCTCGGCTACGACCATCACTGGAAGGAAGAACAGGGATCGGAAGATTCTCACGGCCGCGCATTATGGGCTCTCGGGACTGTCTTAGCCCGATCCACCAATCATGGGCTGCGCGGCGCTGCCGGCCGCTTGTTCGAGTTCTCCCTGCCGACGGTCCTCGAGTTCCACAGTCCTCGCGCCTGCGCCTACTGCGTGCTCGGAATTCAGGAATATCTTGCCGCTTATCCCGGTGACCGCGACGCCCAGCGCGTGCGGTTCGCATTGGCGCGACGACTGCTCGATATGTACCACTCGATCCGGCGCCCAGACTGGAAGTGGTTTGAAAATGTTGTGGCCTACGGGAATGCACGGCTACCCCAGGCCATGCTGCTCGTGGGATCGGCTTGCGCGGATGAACCCATGCTTAACGCCGGACTCGAGTCGCTAGATTGGTTAATGGAAACGCAGCGATGCCAGGCGCACGGCCACTTTGTGCCGATCGGCTCGCAAGGGTTCTTCCATCAGGGCGGCGTAGCGGCCCGATTCGATCAACAGCCCATTGAAGCCGCTGGCGCTGTGTCGGCGTGTCTGCAAGCCTATCGCACAACCGGTGACGGCCGCTGGCGCGGCCAAGCCTGGTCTGCCTTCAACTGGTTTCTTGGCGATAACGATCTGCAACTTGCTCTTTACGATTGCGTCACGGGCGGCTGCCGGGACGGCTTGCATCCTGACCGCGCCAATGAGAACCAGGGAGCGGAATCGACGCTTTCGTTCCTGATGGCAGGCCTGGAGATGCGCTCGCTGCAAGAGTCTGAAGCGAAGGGAATCCCGTTATGACCACGCCCGCACAAGAACCTATGAGCATTCCGAGCCGTCACTATGAACCACTACTCATTCGGCATCCTGGCAATCCAATCCTGACTAGTAAAGACTGGCCGTACTCCATCAACAGTGTTTTTAACGCGGGCGCAACTTTGCTCGCGGATGGCTCGACTCTGCTGCTCTGCCGCGTGGAAGATCGCCGGGGTTTGTCGCATCTTTGCGCCGCGCGCTCGCAAAACGGCGTCGATGGATGGCAAATCGATAGCGAACCAACGTTGATGCCGAGTCCCAAGGATTATCCTGAGGAAATATGGGGCATTGAAGATCCGCGCATCACGTTCGTGCCGGAACTGCAGCAATACGTGGTCACTTATACTTCCTATTCGCGCGGCGGCCCGGGAGTATCCCTGGCTCTGACCAAGGATTTTCGAAGTTTCGAGCGCTACGGCGTAATCATGCCGCCGGACGATAAAGATACTGCGCTCCTACCGCGAAGAATTAATGGATACTGGGCGCTGATTCATCGGCCGATGACCACCCTCGGCTCGCACATGTGGATTTCCTATTCTCCCGACCTGCACCACTGGGGCCGGCACCGGCTCATGTTGGAGGCCCGCCGCGGCGCCTGGTGGGACGCAAACAAGATTGGTCTGTCGCCGCCGCCCATTGAAACTTCGCGGGGTTGGCTCGTGTTCTACCACGGGGTGCGGCACACGCCTTCGGGCTGTCTGTATCGCCTGGGCTTGGCCCTTTTCGACCTGGAGAATCCAGAAAAATGTTTGCTGCGAGGGGATTCATGGATCTTCGGGCCAGAGGCCGAGTACGAACGCCACGGCGACGTGGACGACGTTGTGTTCCCCTGCGGCTACACTATGGATGCCGATGGCGACACCATTAATCTTTATTACGGGGCGGCAGACTGTGCGATTGCGTTGGCGCGGGCCAGCGTCCGCTCTCTGCTGGGGTGGCTAGACGCCAATGGGAGTTGCGAGCGAAGGCGGGATTAAGACCGATGAACCCACTGCTTTGGGCTTTCCAATTCACCTTTGGCCGGTGCCGGCACCGGCACATGAGTCGCGTATTCACGATCAAACGCCGCACCTATCGAGTTTGTTTCGATTGTGGAGGGGAATTCGACTTACCCGGTGCGCATACGCCCCTTCGGCCCGGCGATCCTGATAAAGCGCGCTCAGTAACCAACCCGATCATGCCCGCTAAAGCTTCCGCAGCGAATGCCGTCGCTCAGGCATCGCCATCCCTAATTCTTCCCATGTGAGCTATCTTGCTCAGACACTAAAGTCCGCGCCTGTCATTCTCTATTCTCCTGAGTGTGTAGAGGGAGCCGCGAACGCTGATCCGCAGCTCTGATTTTCAGGCCGCTACGGGTCGGGTCCTCACCCGATCAAGTCATGGGTAAGCGGCCACATCCAGCCAATCGGCAGTCTTCATCCGCGCGTAAGCCGGCAAACCGCCGGCGGGCGCGATTCGACCCTAAGAGATTTCGATACTGAAGTTAGGGCAACCCTCCCAGCGGATGAGAGGCGTTAGCCCGCGAAAAAAGGAAGGTTAAAGATCATGCCACTAATTCAACTCCTGGAAGTTCTCATCGTGGTGGGGGTCCTGCTCTGGCTGGTGAATCGCTTCATTCCAATGCAGGGAACCATCAAGTCAATTTTGAATGGCGTCGTGGTGATTGCCGTCGTTCTCTGGCTGCTGAACGTTTTTGGACTGTTTCATTCAATTTCCCGGATGCACGTCGGAACCTAAGCCGGTCAACGCAACAACAGGGAGTTTGCAGTAGAGCAAGCTTACCTAGTGATACGACAATGGAGGCAACACCCATGAAACTAGTGGGAGTTTTCAGCACAGCAGCTCTGGTTTTGGCCCTCGGAGTAGCCGTTCCGGCGTATGCACAAGAGGAGCGGCACGACCAGCCGGAGCAATAGAAAGCCCAGCCTGCCCATCAACAGGAGAAACAACCGCAGCAGGCCAGGCCCGCAACGCAAGAACAAAAACCTGCGCCGCAGCAGCAGAGCAACGCCAGGCAGTCGGCGAAACCCGCGGCGCAGCAGCACCCCAATGCCGCGCAGCAAGCAAAACCCTCGGCGCAGCAACACGCGAACACCAGGCAGCAAGCGAAAACCGCGCCGCGGCAAAACAAGAACGTCCAGCCGCAAGCGAAAAATGCACCGCAACCGCAGAAACAGCAACATGCACAGCAGTCGAAGCCTGCGCAGCAATCGCAGCGCGCCGGTAATAGCAATCATGGCCGCATCCCCGACGCCCGTTTTCAGGCCAACTTCGGCCGCCAACATTCGTTTCGCGTAAGCCAAGGCGATTACCGGAATCATCGCTTCCAATACGGCGGCTATTGGTTCGGATTCGTCGATCCGTGGCCGGCCAACTGGCTCTACACCCAGGACGTTTACGTCGTCGACATAGACGGCTCGTATTACCTGTGCAACTCGATGTATCCTGGCGTCAACGTCGCCATCGACGTTACGCTATAGCGACCGCTACGGAGTGGCTGGACGCAACCAGAGTGACCGTTATCGGCGGGAGCCCACTGTGGGCTCCCGCGGTTTATGTTTTGGTTGACCCGCAATCGAAGCAATGAGAAACGCGGCCCGTCATGCTCCGCTGCACGCACATTCCACAGGATTGGGTTAGCTTTCGGACGCTATTCCTAGTTTCTTCCCACTGAGCAGTTTTGACCATTAAGAAAACGGTGGAACGCCTATAAACAGAGCCGACCCAGCCTTAGGGTTAATTTGTGGAATAGGCGACGCAATCACCGCAACGGGTTTAGGCAGTAGAGCAAGCGCACGCACCGAGCGGTAAACGGAGGTAGACCTTATGAAAGCAATTGGAATCACTAGAGCAGCCATTCTGTCTCTGCTTCTCGGCCTAGCCGTCCCTGTCTATGCACAGCACGAGCAACAGGACGAAAAGCAAGACCATCCCCAACAGCAACAGAGCAAGCAAGAGCAGGCTAAACCCCAACAGCAACATGCTCAGCCGCAGCAGGCTCAGCCGCAGCAACGGCAAGCCCAGGGCAATCAGCAACAGCAAGTCCAGCAACAACAACGGCAAGACAAGAGCAACCAGCAGCGTGCTCAGCAGCAACAGCAGCAGCAGAACAAGCAGCAGGCTCAGCAACAGCAGCGGCAGGACCAGCACAACCAGCAACAACAAGCCCAGCAACAGCAGAAGCAAGATCAGAACAAACAGCAGCATGCTCAACAGCAGCAGCGGCAGGACCAGCACAATCAGCAACAGCAAGCCCAGCAACAACAGAAGCAAGACCAGAACAAACAGCAGCAGCGCGCTCAACAACAACAG
Source organism: uncultured Acidobacteriaceae bacterium (assembly GCA_963776125.1). Taxonomy (GTDB): domain Bacteria; phylum Acidobacteriota; class Terriglobia; order Terriglobales; family Acidobacteriaceae; genus PALSA-270. The sequence continues at coordinate 35,002 of CAVZMC010000003.1, forward strand.
AAGCAAGACCAAAACAACCAGCAGCGCGCCCAGCAACAGCGGGGGAATCAACCGCCCCAACGCGCTGAGGAGCAGCGCGTCCAACAGAGCGCGTGGCAGCAGCATGGTTCACAAAACTGGAACTCCGACCACCGCACCTGGCAACAACGTGGCGGCTACCACGGTTACCGCATTCCTGACGATCGATTCAGCGGATACTTTGGGCCGAGCCATGGGTTCCGTATCTACGGCCTGCCCTTCCTGGTAGTTGGCGGGTACCCGCGCTTCCAGTACCAGGGCTATTGGATCAGTCTGGTTGACCCATGGCCGGAATACTGGGGAAACGACTGGTACGACAACGACGACGTTTATCTCGCGTATGTCGACAACGGCTACTACCTTTTTGACTCCAGGTATCCCGGCGTCGGAATTGCGGTCGACATCTCGATGTAGCGTGCACCTGGTGCAGCCTCGAGATAGGCTGCACCGGATGGCAAATATTCCTGTCTGAAAACAGGAGAGTAAGGAGCGAACATGCTTGGAACGATATTGATTGTGATTCTTGTCTTAGCGCTCTTCGGGGCTCTGCCGCGATGGCCCCATAGCCGGGAGTGGGGCTATGCCCCGACCGGTGGAGTGGGCTTAGTGCTTTTGATCGTTGTGATTTTGCTTGTTCTCGGCCGGATTTGAGCTTCGGTTTCGAGGCCCGAGAATAGACAACCGGAACCTAGAAGAACCGCCCGATCCATCCCGGCTCGCGCACTTGTTCATCGTCCATGCGGCGCACTCGCGCCGCCAGGATGCCGGGCCTTCCCAGGTAGCCGACCACGCGGTCCGGATGTTCACGGTCCACTACCGGCAAGCGTCCGATATTGTTCCGCAACATTTTGGCGGAAGCTTCATGCAGCATTTCGTCCGGATACGTGACGATCAGATTCCGCGTTCCCGCGTCCAGCACGCTCATTGACCCGGACGGGTCCTTGTCCAGCGCGCGCAGCACATCGCCGCGGGTAATCATGCCCGCCAGTTTGCCTTCCTTGTTGTTGCCCGCTGACTCCACGATGACCATGCCCTGATGACGGTTCGCCTCGGGGTCGCGGCGCGCGATGCGGTCGGCGAGTTCTCCGACCCGCATATCCGCCGTTAGCACGGGCACGTCCGGATCCATGGTCTCGGCGACTCTCACCTGCTGCAACACATCCGCTTCGTAGTCCTGATGGATGTGCAACCCTCGCCGCTCCAGCTTCTCGGTCATGATGGAAGAACGCGGCATCAGCAGCATGGCGACGCCGCTGGCAATCACCGTGACCAGCATCAACGGCAGCACCGAGTTGTAGTCGCGGGTGATCTCAAAAGCGAAAATGATAAAAGCAAAGGGAGCGCGGGCCGCCGCTCCGAATACCGCTCCCATCGCCACCAGCGCGAAGGCGCCGCCCGAGAGCTTAGCCCCGTGGAACAACCGGTTTGCGCCCATGGCGAACACTCCGCCCAGAGCTGCGCTCGACATAAACATGGGCGCCAGCAACCCTCCCGAAGTCCCCGAACCCAGGGAAACCACCAAAGCCGCTGCCTTGGCGATCATCACCACCACGAGCAGCTTAAGAGCCAAATCCCCATTCAAGATATCGCCGATGGTGTCGTATCCCACTCCCAGAATGCGCGGCACGAAGTAGCCAATAATCCCCAGGCCCAGAGCGCCAATCGCCGGCCACCACAGTTCGTCCACCGGCAACTTTTCAAACTGATCTTCCACCCAATAGAGAGTTTTGGAAAACGCCACGGCCGCCAGGCCGCAAATGACCGCCAGCGCAAGATAAAACGGCAAGGCCCGCGGGACGCCAAAGTCCATCGCCCGCACCGCGAACATCGGCCCCGCTCCCAGCAATTGCATGTGGACAGCGGTGGCGAGGGTGCTGGCCACCACCAAGGGAATAAACGAGCGCGCCTTGAATTCAAACAGGAGCAGTTCGATGGCCAGAATCACGCCCGCAATCGGCGTATTGAAAGTCGCCGACATTCCTGCCGCCGCGCCACATGCCAGCAGCACTTTGCGCTCCGAGGCCGTGGTATGAAAAACCTGCCCCACCAGCGAGCCCACCGCGCCGCCCGTTTGAATAATGGGGCCTTCCGCGCCAAACGGGCCGCCGGTGCCGATCGCGATCGCCGCCGAGAGCGGCTTTAGAATCGCGACTCGCGGCGCAATCCGGCTGCGACTGATCATCACCGCTTCCATGGCCTCGGGAATTCCGTGCCCTTTGATCTTCGAGCTTCCGTATTTCGCCATAATGCCGACGATAATTCCGCCAATCACCGGAATCGGAATCACCCACAACCCAAGATGATTGTGCCGCGCGCTGGTAAAGTCGGCGACGAAACGGCCATAAAACGCAATATTGGTAAATAAGCCGATCAACCGATAGAGGATGAATGCGATCAGGCCCGCGATCAGGCCAATCCCGGCCGCCAGGAATGAAATCAACACCATGCGAAATTGCGCCGGCACGGCAATCGTGTCCCTTACGAACGTACCCGCGCCTGTCGTTGCCGCTACTTCCGTTACCGCTCTGGTTCTCACTTTGCGCCATGTTCTAGCCGTGTCGCCCTCGTCTTATGGTTATGGGCCGTTTTGGCTGCCACCGTTGCGGAATGCTTACCCGCCGGCACCAGCCGCTGCAACGCCGCAAGCAGCGCCGGACCCCGCGTGCGAAGCTCGTTTTTGTGGTGCATCGAGAGATTCCGTAACACCCGTTCGCCTTTCGGGGTGAGCGCCAACAGCACCTCCCGCCGGTCTTCTCGGCCCGGGCGGCGCACGACATAGCCGCCCGCGGCCAGGCGGTTCGCCAGCTCGACCGCGCTGTGATGCTCGATCTGCAAGCGCTCCGCCAGCTCCCCGATCCGCGGCTTCACGCCCGTCGGCAGCCCTTTGATGGCCAGCATCAACTGATGTTGCCTTGGCTCTAAGGACACACGGCGCGCGGCCTGCTCGCTGAAAGCCAAGAAACGGCGGATTTGATACCGGAAATCGGCCAGGGACTCGTAGTCCGCGTGGGTTAGATTAGTTGACATGCCGCGAAGTATATCGTATCAAGATCATTGTACCGCCCCATTACATCGTAACACGATATAGTCGGCCATGAGCGAATTGTCGACGGGAACGGCGCATTTCCGCAAGCCGGTTCGGTTCTGATCTACGCCGCGTCGGGCTCTGCGCTCGTCTATGGCCACGGCCCTCCCGCTGCATATAGAATCTTGAGTCGCACATTTCAGGATCGCTAAGAGGCGCTTTTGATCCCACGCTATACCCGCCCGGAAATGGGCCGCATCTGGAGCGAAGAAAACCGCTTCCGTACCTGGCTGACTGTGGAAGTCGCCGCCACCGAAACGCTCGCCGAAGCCGGCATGGTCCCAAAAGAGGCCGCCCGCGCCATCCGCGAACGCGCCGATTTCAGCGTCGAGCGCATCAATCAAATCGAATCCGAAGTTCGCCACGACGTCATTGCTTTCACCACGGCGGTCGCCGAGATCGTGGGTCCCCATGCCCGCTGGTTTCATTACGGCCTGACTTCCAACGACGTCGTTGACACTGCGCAAGCTCTCCTCGTCGGCCAAGCGTCTGCCATCATCGCCGCCGATCTGGAGCGCTTGTCGGACATCCTGAAGCGCCGCGCCTGGGAGTTCAAAGACACTCCTATGATCGGCCGCACCCACGGCATCCACGCCGAGCCGATTACGTTCGGATTCAAAATTGCGAATTGGTATTCCGAGGTTCAGCGCGACAGCGCCCGCTTCCAGCGTGCGGCCGAAGACATGCGCGTCGGCAAATTCTCCGGCGCGGTCGGCACCTTCGCTCACCTCACGCCCGAGTTGGAGGAGAAAATCTGCGCCCGCCTGGGTCTGAGGGCGGCCGCCGTTTCGTCGCAGGTCATCCAGCGCGACCGTCACGCCTACTATCTAGCCACGCTTGCCGTCATCGCTTGCACGCTTGACAAGATCGCCACCGAAATCCGCCACTTGCAGCGCACCGAAGTCCGCGAAGCCGAGGAGTTTTTCAGCGAGAAACAAAAAGGCTCCTCCGCCATGCCCCACAAGCGCAATCCGGTAACCAGCGAGCAGATCAGCGGCCTTTCCCGCGTAGTGCGCTCGAACGCGCAGGCGGGATTTGAAAACGTCGCCCTCTGGCATGAGCGCGATATTTCCCACTCCTCCGCCGAGCGCGTCATCATCCCCGATTCCACCACGCTGACCGATTACCTGCTGCAGAAGACGGCCAATCTGATCGACACCCTGTTCGTCTACCCCGAACGCATGCGGATCAATCTCGAGAGTACCGGCGGTCTAGTCTTTAGCGGACAGTTGTTGCTGGATTTGGTGGAACACGGAGTCTCGCGCGAGGACGCCTACCGCGCCGTGCAAACTCACGCCATGCGCGCCTGGAAGGATGGATTGGATTTTCGCGAGCAGATACTCAAGGACAAAGAGATTGCAGGCCGCGTGCCGCGGGCACAGGTCGAGCGGGCGTTCGATCTGCGGCGCCAATTGCGCAATATCGACAAAATATTCGCGCGTGTGTTCGGTGCGGACCAAAAATCCGGCAAAAAGTTGCGCGCGAAAAGGAAAAGACGCTAAGGCTTGGGCGGCGCGGAAGTCGGCGATTCCGTCTTTGCAGGCAAGGGCTTCGTTGCTGGCGATTCTTGTCCTCCCCATAGCAAGCCATCCAAGGAAAAACACCCGCCACCGGTGAGCATCAAGCTGATGTTCACGGCCAGCAGGGTCAGAGCGAACTCATATCCCATGGGAACGAAGAAACCGTTCTTGAAATGGACTTTGATCACTGCCACAGCCATCTCGATGGCGAGGATCAGTGCGTTCACGCGCGTGGCAAATCCGAAGATCAGCGCCGCCCCGCAGACAAGTTCAACCAGCGGTATTAACTGGCCAAAGAATTTGGCATGAGGGATTCCCAGCGAGCCGAAGAACGCCACAACCGCAGGCACGCCAAAGGAAAAAAACTTCTGGATCCCATGCCGCACGAACACAATGCCAACCACAATTCGCAAAACCGTCGGCCCGGCTGACCGGTTTGTCGTCTTGCTCATGATCTTCTCCTCTTGCGCCGCGGACTCGCTGGCGGGTTCTCCCGCCGCGCAGGTTATTCGTTATTCGAGCGATTGTCAAAAGTTCGTAAAGCTACTTGCCAGCCTCGGCCATCGGCAACTTTGAGCCCGTTTCCGGGTTTAACAGATTAAGCCAGAAGTGAGGAGGATTTTCCATGAGACGTTCTCTCAATATTTATGCGTCACTTTTCGCGGTTGCGATGCTCAGCGCCGCATTGTCGGCGCAAACCGGCGCCGCCGGTAGCTACGACAGCGCAATCGAAACTCGCGCCACGCGGCAATTGGCCGCCAAGCAGGAATTCCACGATGTGCGGGCCACGGTCGATGACGGCATCGTAACCTTGAATGGCCACGTTGCTCTTTATCAGCAAAAGCTGGACGCGGCCAAACGTGTTCGCAAACTGCCCAGCGTGCAAGGCGTGCGCAACCTGATCGAGGTTGGCGGCAATGGAGTTCCCGATACCACGCTCGCGGCCGAGCTTGATCGCAAGCTCTATTACGATCGCCTCGGCTATGACAATACGTTCAACTACCTAACCGCCTCGGTGAAGGATGGTATCGCCACGCTGAGCGGCGAAGCCAGGCTGCCGGTCGATCTCGATTCCGCATTGACGCTGGTCGACAACACCCCAGGCGTAAAGGACGTCGTCAACCACGCGACCGTCGCCCCGGCATCGATCTTCGATGACGGCATTCGGCTGCGCGTAGCGCGAGCCATTTATCGCGACCCGGTGCTCGGCCGCTATAGCATCGACCCGGCGAAGCCAATTCGCATAGTCGTGACCAACGGCCACCTCGCGCTCTACGGCACGGTGCAGAACACGATGGATAAGCAGATTGCCGGCATGCGCGCCAACCAGGTTTTTGGCGTCTTCAGCGTGCAGAATAACCTGGAGGTGGAAAAGCACTCGTAAGTGCTCGTGGATCGGATTGTGCAGGAAAGGCGCGGCTGCGGCCGTGCCTTTTTTGTGAATGAGGGGCTGAAAACTGAGATAAGGATCATCGGCATCGAACCGGCGGTGTTTTCCTTCACCCCGCCGTGCGCCGCTCTTGCGAAAATACCGCCCTGACAGATCTCGGTTTTTTCCGCCCCGCGCGCTTTCCCACGATCGCCAAGCAGATATCCCGCGCGATTCCTGGCTCTTCCAGCCGGGCCAGAAACACCTGCCGCAATCGGCTGCGGTTCACGCGTCCCGCGAGATACTTGTTATACAATTCGCTGCCGATGATGTAGCCAAGCTGTCGCGGCTGTTCGTCGATCTTGGCGCCATCGTTGTGCACCGCAGTTTCGATGAATTCCTCGCAGAGCCCGCGCGATAGTTCGCTCTCAGGATGCACCGCCGGGCGCGCCGGGTACAGCACGCGCGACCCAAAGTATCCCAGTGCATGCTCTAGTGTGCGCCCGTAGAAGCCGTCGGCCGTTTGTTCTACCCTTTGTCCCGAAGGCAACCCACGGCAAGCTCGATGCAGAAACCGCGCCGCCTCTTCCGCCGCGTACATCATCTGAAACTCGCGTACATAGAGAACATTTGTGCGCGGCAAGTAAACACTGCCGCGCTCCTCGATCCGGCGCAACAACGCCGCCTGCTCCTCTTCCACTGCGGTTTCGCGAACCAGCAACCGGCGCAAGCGCGCATCGGACGCGCCACAACAGACCTCGGGCAGCAGATCGACCAAGAATTTCGGCTGCGTTCCGTTATGCGAAGAATAGAGATTGATATCGAGAAAGCGGATCAGGCTGTCGATCAGGTTGTAGATGGTGGGCGCCAGGTCCGGCCCCTCGTCGTCACTGCGTCCCCAACGGCTCAGGTGCAGACGGTAGCTCTCATATTTTTCAAGCGGCGTGGAGTTGAACACGCATACCACGTTCTCCGCCACCCGAACCGCTTCTACCCGTTCGCACGGTTCCCCCGCCGCATGCCAATAGAGCGCGTCCACATTTTGCAGCACGGTCAACACCCGCTCCTGCGGCCTGTGCTCGTGCAGTTGCCGTGGAAGATGCCCGGGCGCCAAGTGCGACTCCCCGAATAACACAACGATTGCCGCCTCGGGATGCCGCTGCCGCATTTCGCAGATCTTGTGCGCGGCGTGCCGGTCGCGGGCGCCAATCTTGCGCAAATCCTCGCGCGGCATGCAGTCCAGCCCATAAATCCCCTCGGCATGTTCCCGCGCCGTCACCAGCAATCGATAAAACGGCGCCCAGTCGTAGCCCCAGTCAAGATCGAACCGGATGCGCTGCCGCAATTCCGTTTCCTCGATCTCGCGCCGCCACCATTCGTCCAGAATGTGCTGGTCGCGCGCGAATATGGTCTCCAGTCCCAGCACCACTTTGCGGTCGCCCGGTTGTGCCCGTTCCTCAAACAGCGTGGCGGCAAAACGTTGCGCGGCCGGCAGCGCATGGTAGTCGCCGACCAGCACAATATCCGCGCTCCTCACCGTGCTCTTCAATTCTTCGGAGTTGATCACCGCGTCATAGGAACGAAACGCCTGACCGAAGTCGCGAAGATATTTGCGGCGTCCGCTCGGATCCGTGACCCGGATCTCGCGCTCCACCCCAGCCAGCGCATGCCACTGCGCCTCACTGCGCCGCGACCGTAAGTTGGTAGTCGTCGCCATGCGATTCACGTAGAGCGGGCGCCCTCGCCCGCTGCCCTTGACTTGCTCTCCGCGGCATCCCTATTCTCAGGACGCTGAAAGCTGCGGCCGAACCTCGCGCCTCCAGAGGGAGAATCAAAACTTGCTCAACCCGCCTCAGAACCTCACCGTCGCCACCACCGGCGCCAGCGGTTCGTTATTTCTTAAGCACTTCTTGCTGGCCCTCGACCGCGATAAGCGCGTGAAAACCGTGAACTTCATCGCCTCCGACAGCGGCCTGCGCGTGCTCGCGGAGGAACTCGGCCTGCGCGGCCGCAGCAACCTGGCAAGTCAGATCCTGGGCAAGCCCTCCGGCAAGATTCATGTCCAGGCCAACGCCGATATCGGCGCCAACATCGCCAGCGGCTCTTATCCCGCTGACGCGATGGTCGTCATCCCCTGCAGCGTAGGCACCCTGGCCCGTATCGCCAACGGCATCGCCTCGCACCTGATTGAGCGCGCCGCCGATGTCTGCCTCAAGGAAAAACGCCCCCTGGTGCTCTGCGTCCGCGAAACGCCGCTCAACAAAATCCACATCCGCAACATGTACCGAGCGGCCGACGCCGGCGCAACCGTCTTTCCCCTAATCCCGGCTTTCTACAATCGTCCGTCCTCATTCGATGCGATGGCGCGCGAGTTCGCTTTTCGCGTCCTGGCCCACCTTGGCCTGCCTCAATCCGACGCCTATCGATGGAAAGGCTGATCGGCAGAAAGCCTGAAGCATCTGCTATTTAGGGATATCGGCACCTACCGGGAGACTTTCAGTGTAAGAAGGTTGGATGCCATGAACCAGATACCCAGCGGTCATGGACTGCGGGTTGCTGCGTCAGTGCAAAACAAGAGAGGAACGCTCGCTTACTCTGGAGCCCCTGCCTCCTGGCTATCATGGTTGCGATCCGCGTCGCCATCGTCTTGCGGACTCGTCCTGGGCGGCAGCGCCGCAATCACCAGCGCCACCACAATCCCCACCGCAACTTCCAGGAAACGCCAGAGTGCGAGCCTCCACGGAGAGAGTCCGGCAGAGTGAATCAGCATGACAATCGCCACCGTCACGCAGGCCAGACGGTAGCTCTGCTCCAAATTCAGCAGGGTGCACAGCAAAGCGGTTACCGTCGCAGCCAATCCGAACGCCCACAAATGGCTGCCCCACAGCTGGACGAATAACGCCCCAGCCACCGCGCCGATTGCCGTCCCAATCAGCCGCGTCCACGAGGCTTTGAAAGTTGCGCCCACGTCGGCGCCCATCACCACAAAGGCGCTGATGGCCGCCCAATAGGCCTGGGGCAGCTTGAGCAGATTGGCCGCATAGAGAGCCACCACCCCTGCGATCCCGATTTTGAGCGCTCTCGGGAGATGACTAACCCTCATTCTTGCCCCATTCTCCATCCCCATTCCTAAGCCCCACTCCTAAGCCTTAGTTCGGCATCGCCAACCGGCAACCTAAGCCCCTCTCGCCTGAAAACTGCCCCACTTTTCCCGCGCCCGCGAAGGAACCTGTAAACGCTATACTCTAGCAAATCAAGCAGTTCCCCGGACTACCGCGCCGTGGTAGCCTAGAACGCAGATTACGTAGGGGTTACGCTAGGCGCGGTCGCCCACAGGCCCCCGTGCTGACGCCCTGATGGCCAACGAATTCACACGCACCGAACCGCCCGTACCCCGTTCTGCCGATGGGACTTCCGAGCCCGCACCCGAGCCCGGCGAGACGCAACTTTTGGCCGCCGAAGGGGTTCAAACCAATGTGAGTAGCGTAGCCATGGATCGGGGGTTGCTCGCAATGGCCGCCGTGCCCTCTTCGGCGCAGGCTGCCACTGGACTTTCCCCCGAAGGCGTGAACGACGCCGAGGTTATGCTGCGGGTGAAGGCCGGGGACGAATCGGCGTTCCAATATTTGGTTGAAAAATACCGCCGGCCCATGGTGAATTTCATGTATCGCATGGCGCATAATGCGGCCGCGGCCGAGGATCTGGCGCAGGAAGTTTTTCTGCGCGTCTATCGTTCGCGCGAGGGCTACGAGGCCAGCGCCAAGTTCACCACCTGGTTGTATCGCATTGCGACCAACCTGGCCGTGAACCACGCCCGCGACACGCGCAATGAGCGCCCGGAAAAAACCGTCAGCCTGGATCAGCCGGACGACGAAACCGGCCTCACCATGGACGTGCCGGACTCCACGCTCTCCGCGGAAGAAATGCTTCTCCGCCGCGAGCGCCTGGCGGCCATCCGCCAGCGCGTCCAGGCTTTGCCCGAACGCCAAAGAATGGCGGTCGCCATGCACAAGTATCAGCACATGGATTACAAACAAATTGGCGAAGTGCTCAAGCTGAGCGAGTCCGCCACCAAGTCGCTGCTGTTTCGCGCGTACGAAACTTTGCGCCAGCAGCTGAAAGAGTTTATTTAAGTTTTTTCAGGGGAACGTTATGAAGTGCCAAGAAATTCGCGAACTGATGCCGGACGTGGCCGCTGGACTGAGCGCGCCCACGCCCGAACTCGACCAACATCTGCTGGCATGCGCGGTCTGCGCCAGCCACTTGCAAGAGCTGCGCCAGACCATGGCGCTGCTCGACGAGTGGCAGGCGCCCGAGCCTTCGCCCTACTTCGACGTGCGCTTGGGCGCGCGTCTGCGCGAAGAGATGGCAAAACCGCAGCGCGCGGGCTGGTTCCACTGGGTCCGCAAGCCCGCCCTTGCCGTTTCTCTGGCCATGCTGATGGTCGTGGGCATCACTCTTTTCCAAAGCGACAGCCGCGCCCCGCAGATCGTGCCCAATCCGGTGGTCCAGGTGCAGCCGGGAACCGCCGTCGGCGATCTGCAAGCGTTGGACAAGAATCACGACATGTATTCCGATTTCGATGTGCTGGATGATCTGGAAGTGCAGCAGAACGTCAACGCCAATCCGTAAGGCGAAGACAGACTTGAAGAGACAGGCAGCATGCGCTTCCATCACAGCTTGCGTGCGAGGTTGTTCACGGGGAGAGCAGGTACGAGGTGTTGCAACCGAAATCCATGACGGCGTACGTCGCGGCGGCCGGGCTTGCCCTGGCTCTGTGCGCGGCTCCCGCCATGGCGCAGCGCCGCTCCTCACCGCCGCCGCGGCCGCCCCAATCCCGCCCCCAGCCTCGCGCCCAGCAACAGCCTCCCATCAACCGTGTGCCCCAGCAGGGCCACCACGCCGGCCAATGGCTGCAGCGCTATCGCGATCTTCCGCCCGAGCAACAGCAGCGCGCTCTGCAGAACGATCCGCAATTCCGCAGCCTTCCGCCCGAGCGCCAGCAGCTCCTGCAGAATCGCTTGCAGCACTTCAACAGTTTGCCCTCAGATCAGCAGCAGCGCATGCTGAACCGCATGGAAGTCTGGGAGCACCTGACTCCGGAACAGAAGCAAAACGCGCGCGGCATCTACAACCAGATGCAGAACCTTCCGCCCGAGCGCCGCGCCATGGTGCGCACCGCCATTCGCGACCTGCGTGCCATGCCGCCCGAGCAGCGCCAGCGCGTCATCGAGTCCGACCGTTTTAAGAGCGTGTTCAGCCCGCAGGAGCGCGACCTGCTCAACGGCGCCGCCCGCCTGCCCCTGGCCCCGCCCGCCGAGCCACCCGACAATCCAAACGTCCCGCGCCCGCCCCATTGAGAACTGCGTGGGGACAGCCGCCCGGCTGCCCAGGCGGGCAGCGCCCCGTAAGCGCTAACTTAAGGAAGGCACTCAAGGTACGCGTTTCGCGTGAAAACTCCCATCGAATACGAGACCTGCAACATGCCCACCGCTGTCCTTTTCGAACACCACGGTTGGACCTTCGATCATGAAAAACTGCGTCTCCGATTCGGGGAACAACTCGGTCCTGTCTCGGCCCCGAACTTGGCCATAGAGCTTCCCGTTCTCCATCGAGATGCTGGCGTAGGCTCCGGGTGCCATCTCATATTTCCCAACATACTGCTTCAAGGCCTCGGGACTGATTTCGACGATCGCCTTTTCCATTACCCGAAAATCGGGCCAATCGTAGGCCGCAGCAATGCTATACAGCAGTTCGTCGGCGAGTTCGCCACCGCGGTCACCGTTGGTTAGGATGACGGCGCCCTGACCACGATTCGCGTACGCAAACAGCACGGCCTTGTAACCGGGGGTTGAGCCGTCGTGACGGAAAGCCAACTTATCTCCAGACCCCTGCAGTTGAACGCCTAGTCCCCATTGATCATTCTGCTTGGTCAACATCTGCTGGGCCAACGAAGCAGAGAGAAAGTTAGTATCGACACCACGGAACGCGTGCTGAACCGCTATCGCAGCATGAGCCAGATCAGACGCCGTCGTCCAAAGCCCACCTTCCGGTGCGCCGACCACGCGCCATTCGCCAGTCTCCAGTACACCGTCAGCGGTGTGTCCAAGTGCAACATCCTTCGGCGCCTCGTCAGGCTTGAGCACGTCAAACGTGCTGTGGGCCATGTGGAGCGGTCTCAATACCAGCGTTGTCGCCGCCTGGGAAAACGGCGTGCCTGTTACGTCGGAAATCAGCTGCCCCAAGATCAAATATCCGCCGTTGGAATAGCGAAAACCGGATCCAGGAATACCATCGACCCGAACCGGCTTATTTGATGCAGGTGGCTCACCGTTCAATCTTTGCAGTAGGCTTGGTAATGGGTCGACGGGAGGCAGAGCCGACTCACCTGCAGGCCAGTTGATGCCAGCCATGTGACTCAACAGTTCCCCCACCGTAACGGCGCGTCCGGAAGAATTGGGCAGCTTCCAGTTCCGGAGCCTTTGGTTTACATCGTCCCTGAGTTCGAGGCGTTTGATTTGGACGAGTCGAAGCGTCGCAAGCGCGGTAATGACCTTGCTGACCGAGGCTGCCTGGAAGCGAGTTCTGCGATCTGCTCGGTCCGGTCGCTCCACTTCCCTGGTTCCGTAAACCCTGGCCCACTCCAGCGAACCATGGTTGATCACAGCTAAGCTCAGTGCAGGGACATGGTAGTAAGCCATGCGTTCGCGTAGGGTCCAACGTGCGAACGGCTGCCCCTTGACGTGAACCCTGGCGGTAAGCCCGGTCTCAACCTTCGTTATCTTGCTACCGACGGAACTCGTGGCAGTTGCCCTGCAGGTTATTAATAGCGAGAGAGCGGCAACGGACACCGGAAGCAGGCGGGCTGCGAGCGTGACGGGACGTATCATTAGGGTCTTCACGGCAGATCTCCTGGGTAAGCCTTAAGAATGCTCATAGGTCCACATTAAGTATAGCTATACTGGGTATAATTAGACAATGTCCTTGACTAAATTAGCCAATTGCGTTTTATGTATCCATAATGGATAGAAGGAAGAGAATGGGCTTGTTTCAAACTCCCCGATCCGAGTCGCCAGAGTCATTTCTCCCGCTTTCGACGGCGAGTCAGTACATCCTTCTGGCACTTGCCTCGGAGGAACGTCACGGCTACGCCATCATGCAGGAGGTTGACAAGGCCAGCGTCGGAACCGTCAGGCTTGGTCCCGGCACGCTCTATCGTTCGATCCGTGAGCTTCTTGAAGCCGGCTTGATCGAAGAATCGGTTAAGCGACCAGTCAGGAATGAAGATCAGCGCCGCCGCTATTACCGTTTGACTTCTCTTGGCCGACGAGTACTGGCAGCCGAAAGCCGGCGACTGGCGGCCGTGGTGGCACTCGCGAGGTCAAGGAAGGTTTGGGAGAACGCGCCCACTTTAGGAAAGTAGCATGATGCGCGGGCAAGCGATACTGGGGGCGCGGCTTTACGGGATCTTGCTGAAGTCTTATCCCATGGAATTTCGGCAAGCGTACGGCGATGCCATGGTCAGCGTATTTGAAGAGAGTTTGGCGGAGGCCCGCGCACGATCAGGTCGCTATGGTGTCCTCAGTCTGTGGCTGTACACTCTCGCCGACCTGGCTAAGACTGTGCTGGCTGAGCGCGCTTCAGGTTTCGTGGCTGCCTGTGGAATCGAACGGAAAACCTCACTCGGCGCCAGCTTCGCGATTCATGGAGTCGTGCTGTCTGGCATCATCTGGGTGGGGCTTCACACGGCCCATCCCATTCACAATTCATGTAAGGAGCACAAGATCACGCACGCTCCCCCCGTGCGTGAACCCCTCGGCGTGCTGCCGCGTCCGCGGGGGACTGAAGTTGAAAAGAACGGAAATCGGCATGCCCTGAGTGGAATTTCGAAATCCCCACAAGCCGACTTCTACTGCACAAGTTCCTGAGTCATCACCGCTCCTCCCATGGAAGCCAGAACCGCGGTGACCTTCACTACTTTGTGGGTTTCCCCAGAAATCCAAATCGTCTTCTTGTCCGGGCCCCCGTCCGCGGAAGAGATCTCGACCCGAAGCGCGTTGAACGTGCCGGCAGGTACCGTCACTTCTTCCTTGCCAACGACGGTCAATTGCAGCAATTTCACTTTCTGCGTCTGAACATCGAAGTTGCGGAAGGTCGTGCTATAGCCCTCAGCCAGCGGCAAGCACGCGATCACCTGATCTGAACCGGCAGCATCCGCAAACAGTGGCCCGCCCAGGTCAACCGCGATCGGTTTGTCTTGTCCGTTCATGCTCATCTTGCCCGCGGCTTTGTTGCCGGCGAAATCCAGATCAATCGCCACCGGCCCCTGCCGCACGCTTCTCTTCAGCAAAAGCAGGCTGCCTTTCTCCAGCGTTGCGGTGTCGATTGCGGAGCCTTGTGGCGTGTCCATCTGATCGGTTGCGGTCCACGAGCCAGCGCCATCCTGAATCGCGGTAGAAACCTTGAGATTCATCTGCTGGCCGCCCGCTTCAATCTTTACCTGGTAGTTGTAGGTTCCAGTCTGCAAGTCCATGGCTGGCTTCGGGGTGCCAATGGTTTCCGGATTGATTTTCTTCGATAGGACCACCGTCTTCGGGTCCACCGTGATTTCCTTCAGCCGCGCAACCTCCTCCGCCGTGCCGCCGTCTTGATACCTTCCTCCCAGGTGCTGCGCAAGAAATTTCTCCGAAGCCATGAACAGCGCCAGATTGTTGATTGGCCGGGCGAAACCGTGCCCTTCATCGGGGGCGAGGATGTACTCCACCGGGAAGCCGCGGTCGCGTAACGCGATGACAATCTGTTCTGCCTCGCGCCGGTTCACTCTAGGATCATTGGCTCCCTGGGCGACCAGGAGAGGGGTTTTGATTTTGTCGGCGGAAGTCAGAGGAGACTCTTCCATCAGCAGCGCCTTACCCTGCGGAGTACGCGGATCACCCATACGAACGTAAAACACGTTGCGGGCCGCTTCCCAGTACGGAGGAATCGAATCCAGCAGCGTGATCAGATTCGAGGGCCCGACGATGTCCACCGCCGCCGCATAAAGATCGGGAGTAAAAGTGACGCCCGCCAGCGTGGCATAGCCGCCGTAAGAACCACCGAGAATACCCACGCGTTTGGGATCGGCGATGCCTTGGGAAACCATGTACTTCACGCCCCAGGTCACATCGTCCTGCATCTTGCGGCCCCACTCCAGGTTGCCCGCATCCAGAAACTTCCGGCCATATCCGGTCGAGCCGCGGAAGTTGGGCATAAGCACCGCATATCCGCGGTTGGCAAAGAACTGCGCCAATGGGTTGTATCCCCACGCATCGCGTCCCCAGGGACCGCCATGCGGAATGACCAGCGTCGGCAGATTATTTGCGGGGACTCCTTTTGGCAGCGTGAGATAGGCGGGAATCTCCAAACCGTCCGAAGATTTGTAAGTGACGGGCTTCATTTCCGCCAAGTCCTGGCGCGGGAGTTTCTCCCAGATTTTGAATTGTGGCGTCAGGGTGTGTGTCTTGCGCCAGAACAGAAACGTGTCGCCGGGTTCTCGGTCGCTGCCAGCAGTGACCAGCCAAAGTTGGTCGTCCTTGGTGCGCGAAACTACACGGATCTCGTCGTCCGGGAAGCGATGCTCGATCCAGTGGACGTCGTCGCCGAACCGCTTATTTTTGTAGTAGGTCTGGAGGCGGTCAGCCACGTACCAGGTTTCCACCAGTTCATCGGTGACCTCGGAAAATAAAGCCCCGCCAAAATCGACCTTGCCGAAAGGATCCGACTCCACCATCTCGGTCTTGCTGGTCTGGGGATCGAACAGCAGTAGCGAGACCAGGTCCGTACCCTTGTTGCTTTGCATGTAGACGCGCTGGTCTCCCGGCTGAAAGTGCAGCGGCGCGCAGGTTTCCAGCACCGAACAGGAATAGACCTTGGTGAATCCGTCCGCATCGACGCGCAGGATCTCATTGTCGCCATTTTCCGCGCTACGCGTGGCCAGCCGCAGTTGCCCCTTTAAGTCAAACACCCAGCCGGTGATGCGCTCGGTGTTCTTGCGGACCAGAGTCTTCTCTCCCGTGGAAATCTTCAGCCGATAAAGGTCGTGCCAGGCCTTATCCCGGTCGTTCAACCCGATGTAAACGATATCCGGATCGCTCTTCGGAGCTTCATACAGCATCACGCGAATACCTTTCAGTCCAGTCAGATCGCGCGAGGGCGGAGCGTCGGCGCCCGCAGCGGGTTGGGCCGAAGGGTCCACCGCGTACACATTGAAGTTCTCGTCTCCGCCATTGTCCTTGGCGTAGAGAATGTACTTACCGTCTCGCGACCATAGGTATCCGGCAACCGGGCGCTTCGTCTCTGTGGTAAGCAGCCGGGCGGCGCTGAATGGCTCGCTCACCGCCTTCACGTACACATTGCGCGTGTCTTTCCAGGGTTTCAGAAATGCGATGTACTTGCCGTCAGGGGAAAGCTCAGCTCCCGCAATCTCTGGATTGCCGAAGATTAAGTCGCGGTCGATCAGCGGTGGCCGGGCGGCGGACTTGTCTCCATTCGCGGTGGCGATGGATGCGAGCAGCAGAACACACACTAGGCCGAATGAGAGCTTCATATGCGGTAGTTCCTTTCTCGAGTGCGCGGAACACTAGGGGGCCCTGAATCGGAAGACAACGCCATTCTCCTCCTGCTTCGTCAGAGGTGCAAGTTCGGCCGACATTGTAGGTTTTGCCCAGTCCAAAACGGGCTTCTGCGGAACGGCACGCCACGGTAAAGCCAAACCGCTTGTGTCAGCGCTTATGGAACTCCGCCCCGCCGGCCGCTGGCAGCCTGACCTCACCGTAAAACGTTCCTCGCCACGAACCACACATTCGCAGCGCGTGTTGAACCGCATGGAAGTCTGGGAGCATCTGACCCCGGAACAAAAGCAAACCGCGCGCGGAATTTATACCCAGATGCAAAACCTTCCGCCCGAGCGCCGCGCCATGGTGCGCACCGCCATTCGCGACCTGCGCGCCATGCCGCCCGAGCAGCGCCACCGCGTCATCGAGTCCGACCGTTTTAAGAGCACGTTCAGCCCGCAGGAGCGCGACCTGCTCAACGGCCCCGCCCGCCGAACCACCCGACAATCCAAACGTCCCGCGCCCGCCCCATTGAGAATGGAGCCTTGATTTCGTCAATTACGGGAACGCTCCGGGTGTAGTCTCACCTATCGATTCTGCTATGACCTCATTTACAAATCTCTACAAAATTCAAAGCCGATTGGTGTTAATTTTCTCGCCATTGAAATTTGGCGACGACCCGAATCCCGGTAGTTGATGATTCCCATCAGCGGCGTACCGCTCGATCAGGCAAGAGAACCTGTGGACTTACGCATGGAAGCGAAGGAGCAGCTATGAGACGGATCGCTTTTTTGCTAGTTGCCGTGGCAACGCTGGCTAGCGTTATCGCCTACTTGGTCCCCGCGTCCGGACAGGAAGCTCAAAATTCCGCCCCAGCCTGGGTGACCAGAATTCCACCAGGATACCGCGACTGGAGGCTGATCTCTGTGGCCCACGAAGAAGGCAACCTCCACAGTTTCGCTGCCGTTTTGGGCAACGATGCGGCGATCGAGGCGTTCCGCGAAGGGAAGCTCCCCTTTCCCGATGGTGCAATCATCGCCGCTTTGCACTACAGTCACATCCCGTCGGAGGAGAACAACAAGGTCTTTGGCCGCGAACAATCGTTCGTTCCCGGCCCTCCCACAAACATTCAGTTCATGGTCAAGGACTCGAAGAAGTACGCGGCCACGGGCGGTTGGGGGTTCGGGCACTTCGGCACAGATGGCAAAGCTGGCGACGAGGCGCTACTCAAGACTTGCTTTCCCTGTCACGCGATGGCTTCTCGCGATTTTGTGTTCACGCGTTACGCACCTTAACGTGGCATGCCAGTTTCCCAGAGGCCCGTTCTGTGGATAGCCTGTCGCCGGGAGCGTTGACCTCACCGTAAAAGGTTCCTCGCCACGAACCACACATTCGCCGGACGCTCCGCCAGCCGCCGCATGAAATACGGATACCACGCCACTCCAAACGGAATATAAACCCGCGTCCGCCAGCCTTCCCGCGCCAGGCTGCGCTGCAAGTCGCGCCGAATCCCATAAAGCATTTGGAACTCGAATGCATCCCGCCGAATGTTTTCATGCACCGCAAATGCCTTGGCTTCCCGCATGATGTTTTCGTCGTGCGTCGCCAGCCCGTGATACACGCTGCTCTTCAACAGAAGCTTCATCAGCCGCAGATAGTTTGCATCCACTTCGGATTTCTTCTGCCACGCAATCTCTTCCGGCTCCTTATAAGCGCCCTTGCACAGCCGTATGCGGATGCTGTCGCCAAGCAGCCTCTCGACATCGCTCTCCGATCGCCGCAGATATGCCTGGATCACCGTGCCCACCCGTCCGCGATTGCCCGGCTGCCGGTGTAGCTCGCAGACAAAATCAATCGTCCGTTGGGTGTACGCCGAGCCTTCCATATCCACGCGCACAAAATTCGCCGGCGTCATGCCCGCCGCCTTGGCCACCAGTTCCGTCACCTGCGCGTAAGCCAGTTGCTCGTCGATATCGAGCCCCATGTGGGTGAGCTTCAAGCTGATGTTGGCATCCAGCCGCCGCGCCGCGATTTCGTCGAGCAGTTGATGATAGAGTTGCGCGCTGGCCCGCGCCTCTTCGGCGTTCGTGACGTTCTCGCCCAGATTGTCGATGGAAACGCTCATCCCCGCCTGGTTGACGCTCTGCGCCGCCCGCAAAACATCCGCTGGCGCGGTGCCCGCCACAAAACGGCTGGAGAGCCTGCGCCCCAGCGAGGACCGTTCCGCCAACCCCCGCAACCAGCGGTTCCCCGAGAGAGAAATGAAGAGAGCCCTAAACATGCCATCCCTAGCATCGCACACGTGGAGACAGCCGCCCCGGCTGTCCCGCCAGGGCGCAGCCCGGCAGCTACATGACCAACGGCGGATCCAACTAAGTTTTCTTGGGATTAATTCTCAGGCTTGAACTCAACCGTAACCGGTTCTTTGGTCTCACTCTTGGCCGGCACCCACTTCCATTTGCGGACTGCCTCCGCCGCCGCCTGCGCCAACACGGGATGCCCGCCTTTCACCTGCAGCGACTTCACGGTGCCGTTGGGCGACACCAAGACCTCGACCTTTACGGTGCCGCTCAGCCTCAGCGCCCGCGCCATCTCCGGATACTCCGCCATCACTTTGCTGACTACTTTGCGATCGCCCTGGTCTTGTTGGGCAAGAGATGGAACTACGCCAACGACGAGGGTCACACAAACGGCTAATACCGTGATGGGAATCCAACGCCTCATTGGCATTCAGAAGCTCAAGCTTAGCGAAAATACCAGGAATGATGAAAATTACGATGGTAACCTTGAGGTAAGTGATCATTACTCCGAAGTGCACTCTCGGCGGCCGTCCGGCTAGGCGTTCCGCCCGCCTGCAGCGGACCCAGACGCGCCGGTGGGGCTGACGCGCTTGCCCCCTGCTTTTGCGGCTGATACTTGGTTAGCTTCGGTACTGTTCTTCGCTAACTTTTTCCATCCAGTCAACGACCTTTCCCTCCAGTTTTTCTTGAATGGCGATGTGCGTCATGGCCGCGGCCGTCGACGCCCCGTGCCAGTGCTTCTCGCCGGGCGCAAACCAGACCACATCGCCCGCGCGGATTTCCTCGACCGGACCGCCCCAGCGCTGGGCGCGGCCGCAGCCGGCGGTTACGATCAGCGTCTGGCCGAGGGGATGCGTGTGCCATGCCGTCCGCGCGCCCGGCTCGAAAGTGACGCTGGCGCCTTGCACAAACGCTGGATCGGGCGCCTGAAACAGCGGATCGATCCGTACCGTGCCAGTGAACCACTCAGATGGTCCTTTGACGGAAGGTTGGGAGCCGCTTCGCTTGATTTCCATCTTTTGATTCCCTTTGGTTGATCTGTTCCTTGTGGGTAACCGCCATCCAAACTGCCGATTACCGCATCGGAGCGACAACGGCAACGTCGAACTTTGAATAGTATTTCTTCACATCGCTTGCTCAATACTTGGCGCGAAATTTCTCGACCACAGACAAAACCTGTTCTTGATCCGTAATCGGCACGGCCCGAAATTCGGCGTCTGCACCCCGCGCGTCAATCCGAATGGACGGGTTCTTGCGCACGTTCTTAAACCACTGTGTCTCGGAGCCGCGCACGGGCAGAAGGTAAACCTTGTCCTCGTCCAATAGGAACCAGACGGGCTGTGAGATGATCCGTCCTGACTTTCTGCCGGTCACACTGAGGTTAAGTTCGCGATATCGTGAGAGGCGATCTTTCAGGGCTTCGTTCGGAGCGGGCATGCGCACTCCTGTCAACTGGTGCTGGCTTGTTCTTTCCCACCTTTTAAGTAAGGGCTATGATGAAATGCACGAAGTTGCGCCAACACCATGAATCGTTGTTTTGCCGCCTTCTCTTTTCTTGCGATCGGAGTTGGGCTTTCACCGGCCGCTTGCGCCGCGGAAAAACATGCGATTGCAATTGGAAGTGTACGCTCCGGTACTGCGATACTCCGGCAACAAGGACGGTTGACGATCCTTGAAATTACACCTCGTGGTGGTTCTTTTCAGCGCATTGCTCTTAGCCATCCAAGCGAGTACCGCCAAGGTACCAATGCCCCTTATGAAGCCCACTTGGTGGCGGAGAGCCCCAATCACTTCCTGATCTTCACCGACACGTTTGCCTCTAACCCTGGAAACATTCAGGGCCATTGCGGTGCGAACGAGAGCGGCGAGCGTTTCATGCACGTAGTTGCTCTTGGATATATTCCACACGAGACGCTGTCCGTCCTGATGGATAGCTGTCTTCTGGATTTGGAACCGACCTCACGGAGCCCCGAGTGGATTGCGAAACCCGATTCCGCTGGTTTCATTGGTCAGATCATTCTGAGCTTTGAGTCGGGGCAGCCAACCAGCATCTACTACGTTGCACCCGACGGTGCTGTGACCCGCCCAGAGATCGATCCAAATTCTCCGAAACCCCGGTGACTGGTCAGTCGATCACTGCCCCGTCATCTTCTCCAGGCGTTCCGGATACCGAGCTCCTTCCACGCTGATCTTCGACGCGGCGGCATCAATGTCTCGCAGGTCTTCGGGCGTCAGCTGGATCGCCAGCGCTCCGATGTTCTCTTCCAGGCGGTTTAGCTTGGTGGTGCCGGGAATGGGAACAATCCACGTCTCTTGCGCCAGCAGCCAGGCGAGCGCGATCTGAGCCGGAGTGGCGTTTTTGGGCTTCGCAATCCCGCCAAGCAGATCAATCAGGGCTTGGTTCGCCTTGAGAGCCTCAGGCGTAAAGCGAGGAAGCGTGCTGCGGAAATCGGTGCTGTCGAACCTGTGGTCTTCTTTGATCGCTCCGGTCAGGAAGCCCTTCCCCAGCGGGCTAAAAGGGACAAAACCAATCCCGAGTTCCTCGAGTGTGGGAATCACTTCCTGTTCCGGCTTCCTCCACCACAGCGAGTATTCGCTCTGCAGTGCGGTGAGCGGCTGGACCGCGTGGGCGCGGCGAATCGTATTCACGCCTGCCTCGGAAAGGCCGAAGTGCTTGACCTTGCCGGCTTGAATCAGTTCTTTTACCGCACCGGCCACGTCTTCGATGGGCACGTTGGGATCGACGCGGTGCTGGTAGTACAGGTCGATCACGTTGGTCCTCAATCGCTTGAGCGACCCTTCGACGGCCTGCTTGATGTGCTCGGGCCGGCTATCCAGACCTGCTGCTCCCGGGCGATGGTCGCTGCCACTCAGATCGAAGCCAAACTTGGTGGCGATGGCCACTCTACCGCGGAAGGGAGCCAGAGCTTCACCCACCAGTTCTTCATTGGTGAACGGGCCGTAAACTTCGGCCGTATCGAAAAATGTAATGCCGCGGTCCACGGCGGCCCGGATTAACGAAATCATTTCCTGCTTGGGTTTGGGCGGGCCATAGGAAAAGCTCATGCCCATGCATCCGAGTCCGAGGGCTGAAACTTCCAAGTCGCTTTTTCCAAGTTTGCGCTTTTGCATTGTTTCTCCCGCGTCTCGGAATTCCGCTGGGCTTTAGAGCGGCCCACGCCTAATCATAATTCCTTGAACATCCTAGACGACGACCAAAAAGGGTTGGCGGTGCGCTGTTTCTTGCGCCCGAGCGTGCCCTCCGGGATTGCGCGCGCAATGGTAGCCGCATCTACAGCAGGAAATGTTAAGCAGACGAAAAAGGCGAGACCCGTTTAGTGCGCCAGCGTCTCGACCGCAGGCAGGTTCGGACGGTCTCCTACGATGTAGGTATCCACGCGCAAACCAACCGGCAGTTCGGCGCCTTTATCCAGCTCCACAAGAGTCTCCAGGATCTTCCGGTCCACGCGCTCCGTGGGTTCATCGGTGCGCACATTTTTCGGCCCCAACTGCTCGCCCACGCGGACCACGTGGCCCCAGAATTTCTGATCGCCGTACGCGTCGGCCGTTACGTAAGCTTTTTGGCCGACCCGCACTTTGTTCACATCGGTCTCGTCAACATCCATGCGTACCCGCAGCACGTCTTTGTCGCCCACCGTCAGAATGGGATCGGGGACGGTCGAGGAATTGGAAACGCTCTCTCCATTGCGATGGTGTTTGCGCAGCACCGTGCCATCAATCGGAGATTTGATCAAAGTTTTTTCGTACTTCGCCTGCGCATCGGCCAGCTGCGCCCGTGCCAGCTGCAGGTCGGCTTGCGCCAGCGCGACATCTTCCTCGCGCGTATGGTCGTCGATCAGGGAGTGCCGCTCCACCGCTTCCTGGTAGCGTGCTTTGGCTACGTTGTATTCCCGGGTATAGCGCTCCATCTCCTCGCGCGAAGTCACACCGGCGGCGTAGAGTTGTTCGCGGCGCTGCTTCTCCGAGAGCGCATTGTTCATGACCGCTTCCGCCTCCCGCACCGAGGAGAGCGCTTCCGAACGCTCCTGGCTACGCGCGCCATTCACCACCTTGCGCAGCGTCGCATCCTTCGCGCTCACGTCAGCCTGCGCCGCCAGCACCTCGGCGCGATAGTCGTCATTTTCCAGCACGGCCAGGACCTGTCCCTTGTGGACGTGATCTCCCTCCTCGACCAGCACCGAGCGCAGCTTCCCGCTCAGCTCGGAACCGATGGCAATGTCTTCCGAAACCGGCTCCACGCGGCCGGGTCCGGCGATCAGTGGCTCGGACGGCGCCGGTTTGGGCGCGGATGCGGCCACGCTTTCCGCGGTATGCGTGCGAACGGAAAAGACAGCCAGTGAAACCGCAAGCACAAAGCCCGCGGCGGCGATCAGGAGGCTGGATTTCTTCTTCATAAAATACTCCGTAACGAATCTAAAGATGAATTAGGTCCCGCAACTAAGCGGTCGTCGCGGCAACTCCTGGGTCCTGCCGCAACAACATTTCCGCGAAAACTTCAACCACGGGCTGCGCGATCAGCCCGTCTTCAATTCTGACCATGCGGTCGGCAAACTCCAGCAACCGGGAGTCATGGGTCACAATCACCACTGCGCGCCCGTTGCGATGGGCCAACTCCCTCATCATTTCGATCACTTTGCGGCCGGTGTGAGAATCGAGCGCTGCGGTGGGTTCGTCGGCAAGGATGATGTCCGGCTCGCCCGCCAGCGCCCGCGCAATCGCGACTCTCTGTTTCTGCCCGCCGCTCAAGTCCGCTGGAAAACTGTTGTACTTCTCGCCGATTCCCACTTGCTCCAGCAGCTGCCCGGCACGAGTCTTCGCCGCATCGCCGCGAACGCCTTTCAGATCGAGCATCAGCTCGACGTTCTCGCCGGCGGTCAAAGTCGGGAAGAGGTTGAATCCCTGAAACACAAAGCCGATATGCGACAAGCGGATGGGAGCCAGCTCCTTCTGCTTCAGTTGGCTCACTTCTTTTCCAGAAATCTGCACACTGCCGGTGCTGGGCGAGAGAATGCAGCCCATGATGGAGAGCAGCGTGGTCTTGCCGCTGCCCGAAGGCCCAACCAGCATCACCAGTTCGCCAGGATGCACATCGAGGTCCAGCCCTCGCAGCGCGGGCACGCCGGAAGCGCCCTCCGCATAAGTTTTGGTCAGTTCCCGCACAGCAATGGCCGGATGCATTTGCACTCCTTGCTTCTTAAGGCTCAACCCTTGAACACCATCGCGGGATCAAGCCGCGTCACTTTGTTGATCGAAACCAACGCCGCGCTCACGCACATCAGCAGGGTCAGAAAAAACATGCCCACCGCCATCGGCCACGGCATCAGGATGGCCGCGCCGCCGCTCTGGCTGGCGCGCACCACAAACGCGCTCACGATCATGCCCAGCACATAGCCCATCACCGCGCTGATCGCAGCCTGGGTGATGATCACCTTGTAGACATAGCTGTTGGGCGCGCCCATCGCCTTCAGCGTGCCAAATTCTTTCAGGTGGTCGACCGTGGTTGCGTAAATGGTTTGCGCCACCACCACAAATCCCACCACCAATCCCAAAACCGCCGCCAGCAATACCGCAACCCCCGCGCCGGTGGTGAACATCCAGTAGAACTGGGTCATGTGGCTGAATTCGCGGCTGGTGAAGACCTCGACATCTTTTACGTTTCCCAGAATTCCCTGCCGCACCTGCTCCACGTTAGCGCCCGGCGCCAGCTTCACCAGAATGAAAATTGCTTGGTCGTCCGGAACATTGGTGAAAACCTGCGCGTTCTTGAACGTCGTGAACACGTAGGGAGAAGTCGTAAAGCTGCGAATGCCATGGGTGAACCCCACGATGCGGGCGCGATGCCCGCCAATCTCGAACAACTCGCCCACCTGGCTGACTCCGAGCTTTTGCTTGTAAATCTCGTCCATGATGACCGCATCGGGCCGTTTCAAATCCTGCTCCGTGCCCTGCACCAGACTCCAGGGCTGGGCCAGCGTCGAATCGGCATCGATTCCTATAATCTGCACCGATTCCTGCCGCCCATCGGCACGTTTCCACTGCGACCAGCGGCTGATGATCTTCTGCGCCTCCTGCACGCCCGGCACGGCTCTTACCTGATAAAGCTTGCGCTCGCTGAAGGGCACGCCCAGCTCAACGTAGGGCACATGCCGCGAAGTCACCCACAAATCGGCGCCAGAGTGATCGATCAAGCTGGATGTGGTCTCGGTGAAGCCGACAAACAATCCCAACTCCACCACGATCAGCACCACGGCGAACACAATTCCCGTAACCGTGACGATGAGCCGCACTTTGTCGTGAAACAGGTTGCGCCGTGCCAGGGGAGGCATGTCAGTCGCCCTCGGCTTTCTTCACGGACGCGAGATTGGAATACTCCGGTTTTAGCAGCCCGTGCAAAATCCCATCCAGCATGACCGTCGTGCGTTCTTCCATCGGACGCCAATCCACCCAGGCGGAGTCGTTGCACTTGGCAATTTGGAGCGAAATTACGCCATGCACCGCCGCCCACAGCGTCTGCGAAATGAGATCCGCATCGGCGATCTCTGCGCGAAACTTTCCCTCCGCAATCGCCTGCTGCACCGTATGCTTCAGCAACGCGTACGCATCGCTCTCTGGATTGCCTTTGACGTCATGGTCCAACTCGTCAAGCTGCCCCGGCGGATGCGGCGTCATGAACATCAGCTTGTAGTGATTGGGATAACGGAGGCCAAATTCCACATACACCCGCCCAATCTCTTGCACCCGGACCAGCGGGTCCGGCGACATGGCCGAATTTTGAAAAACCTGAGCCAGGCGCGCGAAATCCTCCTGGCAAAGCTGGTGAAACAGGTCTTCCTTGTCGGCAAAATGCACGTAAATGGCGGTCGGCGAATATTCGATCTTCTCCGCCACCTTGCGCATGGAGACGCCTTCGTACCCGTGAGTGATAAAGAGCTCGCGGGCGGCGTCGAGAATCTTGTCCCGCGTCTCCGACTTCTCTCTCGCTCTCCGCTCTAGGACTCCCATAACGTTGATCCCTTGATTAACAATGTTAACTTAACACTGTTAATTTACATACCGTAGTTCTGGTTGTCAAGCACTATTTTCGGATTTCTTCGCGCCGCGCCATCCGGCGGCAGACGATTGAGGACTGGCGACCGACGACTGCTTTCTGGGACTATGGGATACTGAAAAAGTGATGCCCTCCGACCCCCAATCCGTGAAAGTGAACCTGACCACAGGTAGCGGCGTGGATGTCTCCTGGAAGGATGGGCACAGCTCGCACTACTCTTTTTCGTTCCTGCGTGATGCCTGCCCTTGCGCGCTCTGCGACGACGAACGAACCAAGAGCGGCCGCGAGCCCGGAGAATCTGTGAAGCCCGCACCCGGGACGCTCCCTATGTTTAAGCCGGCCGTCAAGCCGCTGTCGGCCGAGGGCGCCGGCAAATACGCCATCAAGTTCAATTGGAATGACGGCCACGATTTGGGAATTTATTCCTGGGAATTCCTGCGGAGTATCTGCCCTTGCGAAGAATGCAGACTGAAACCAGTGAATGGCGCGTCTTAGGTTATTTGGGGAATTTGGGCGCCTGTGCGTTCTGCAACGCCTTTGCCAGGTCCGGGTTTTCAGCCAGCACCTGCGCGCGGAAGTTATGAACGTCAGGATTTTGCCACCCAGAGTGCATTCCTCTCGAACTCACTTTCACCTTCGCCAGAACAAGGAGCCTACGAGGAATATTATTTGCGCGGCGGCGAGCGACATCCAGATGCGGGCGCGCAGGCGGGAGCGCTGCAGGTCGCGGCGCAGGTCGCCGCGCATATCGTGAAGAAATTCCAGCAGGACTTCGGGCGGCTTGGGCGGAGGTGGAGGCGGCGGAGCCGGCCGGCCGGGGGCCGCGGAATATGCGGGCTTGGGCGCGTCGGGCAAAAAGATCTTGGGACCGTCGATCACCGCCGACCAGCGCGGCAAGAGCATTCTCGCTTCGGGTAGTACCGTGTCGTCGGGTTTCGAACTCAGTTGCAACGACGGCTGCCGTTCCGGGGCCACAAGATCGGCCAGGCTACGCAGGAAAGACGTGAACCACAGATGGCTCAACTGGTCGGTGATCAACTCGCCGACATCCACCGGCTGCGATTCCAGTTCGAGCGGCGGCAGCACCTCCGGGGAAATTACATCGCCCAGGTTCGTAAAGATGGTGCGGTACCACGGCAAGCGCAAGCGGTCTCCCACGGGCGTGCCCATTTGTATGGGGCGCGACAGCAGGCGCAATGGAGGCAGTTTTTCCGGGGCAATCTTGTCCGCCAGATTTGCTACCAGGGACCTCCATAGCGGCGGATCCCAGCCTGCGGGAGGAAGGAAGTTGAGTTCTTCGGCGTCGGAAGACTCCGAAGACCATTCCGGCGGGTTGGTGGGTGTCAACATCGCTGCTTAGAGTGTCGCAACCGGTGCCCGCGGAGTCAAATGCTTTCACACATCTTTACACGGAGCGGACCGTTTTCTTCTTCTTGGCGGTTTTCGCGGCTTCGGGAGCCGCGTCTGGAATCCTGCATTGATGGGCGTTGAATTGCGATTGGATGGCGGCCTGCGCTCCCATGTAGGGGTCTCCTGAGAATTGCGCATTGCAGAGTTCACAGATGCCGAGGATTGGAACGCCCCGGACCCGTTTGACGATCCGGAGATTGCGCTTGGCCATGCGGACAGTTTCCCACAGAGAAGAGGCATTGGCTAGGGCTTGGTTCGCGGGCGAGAGATGCGTCGTCCGCCCTGTCGCAACCATGCGCTCAGTTTGCATAACGCCATGCCGCGTTTGCCTCGTTGAGCGGGCGCGTCCCGGCGCGTGATTGGCCGGTAAAATTTCCGCTTGCCAAGCGGGGCGTCGGCGTAATATCCAATACTTCCCGGAATTTGCGGGCGTGCCGCTTCTGGAAATCTGACCATGGCAACCACCACGACTCCCATCAACCTGGCCCTTTCGGAAGACGACTACCCGGCGCTCTATCTCGCCGCCGACCGCACCTCCCGCATGGCGCAAAAGCGCCACCTGTGGTTTACCGGAACCATTCTCGGCGCGCTGGTGGCTTGCGCCGCGCTGGGCACGCTTTCGGCGGCTTTTCCCCGGCATAGCCAGGTGCTCGCGCTGTGCAGCACGGCGTGGGCGGCGACCAGTTTCATGCTCACTTCCATGCGTAAGGCGCTGAAGCCGGAAAAGGCCTGGTACGCCGGACGAGCCGTGGCGGAGGCCGCCAAAAGCATGGCGTGGCGCTACATGATGGGCGCCGATCCCTACGCCATTTCAATGTCGCCGGTGGAAGCAGACGGCAAATTCATTTCCGACTTGAAAGACATGGCCAAGGATCAGGCGCAGCCGGCACTGGCCTTCGGCGGCGAATTCAGCGACCGGCCCCAGATTACTCCGCGCATGCGCGAAGTGCGCACGTTGCCGTTGGAGCAGCGCCGCCAGATCTATGCCGCGGGTCGCATTGCTGACCAGCGCAAGTGGTACGGCAGGAAAGCGCGCCAGAGCCAGGTGGTGGCTAACCGTTATTTCGTGCTCATCCAAGTAAGCCAGGCGCTGGCCTTGGGCGGGACGGTGTTGCTGTTCTCGGCGGCGATCTCCAAGTGGAATCTGGGTGGCGTGTTCTCGGCGCTGGCCAGCGCCCTGATCGCCTGGCTGCAAGTGCGGCAACATGAAGAACTATCGCAAACCTACTCCGTGGCCGCGCTGGATTTAGGATTTATTGAAGAGCAGGCGGTCAGCGTGAATACCGAAAAAGCATTGTCTTCCCTGGTCGTTGACGCCGAGACTACGGTTTCCCGCGAACATGCCATGTGGATGACGCGGCATAACTAGCGAATCCGCTTGTCATCTCAAGAGATGAGATCCCTAGCGGATGTAGGTCCCTAGTCGCCACCAGCGTGGCTTTGGCTGGGCACGAGGACGGGAGTTGTTTTGCTGGGTTGGTCGCCAAACGCATGCAGGACGGCGAGGAATGCGCCGTAGCCGGCAAAAATCCCAAATCCAACGGACATGATAACCACGGAAAAAAGGACAAAAGCTTCGATTAAGTTCCCCAAGTTCGGCCCCTTCCGGAGATGCCGCGGCCGCATTCCGGTTTGCGTATTCTGCGAATCGGCTTTGACCCGCTCGCTTGTCGATCTACCCGAATTGACGCTTGCCGCGGTTGGCCAATAAACTAGACGAGTAGAATTGCGCACTTCCACTCTCCGACATTTCTGGGGACCCGTCCATATTACGGAAGGACAGACGAAAACCGTCTCAATGGCCATCACCAAGATTTCCGTTCGCGGGGCGCGGCAGCACAATCTCAAGAACATCGACGTGGAGATTCCGCGCAACACCCTGACGGTCATCACCGGGCTCAGCGGATCGGGCAAATCCTCGCTCGCATTTGACACCATATATGCCGAAGGACAAAGGCGTTACGTGGAAACGCTCTCCGCCTACGCACGCCAGTTTCTGGACCAGATGGAACGCCCCGACGTGGACGCCATTGACGGCCTAAGCCCGTCCATTTCGATCGAGCAGAAGACCACCAGCCGCAGCCCCCGCTCGACGGTCGGGACCATTACAGAGATCTATGATTATCTTCGTCTCTTATTCGCCTCAATCGGGGTGCCGCATTGCCCCAAATGTGGCCGCGCCATTTCCCGCCAGTCCGC
>CAVZMC010000004.1:0-67992 GCA_963776125.1 uncultured Acidobacteriaceae bacterium
CCTCGATTTTCTCGTCCATGTAGAACTGAGGATCTCAACGTTTCGGCGAACTCGTTTGGCGTGCGATAGCCCAGGCTGCTGTGCGGTCGCTCGCTGTTGTACTCCTGGTGCCAGTTCGAAACCTTCGTCCTGGCATCGACCAGGTTCCGAAACCAGCTGGCGTTTTAAACACTCATCACGCAGTCGTCCATTGAAACTCTCCACGTGGCCGTTCTGCATCGGCCGTCCCGGCTGAATGTGGATCAACTGGATTTTGCGCTCCTCACAC
The DNA here is from genome assembly GCA_963776125.1 of uncultured Acidobacteriaceae bacterium. Taxonomy (GTDB): domain Bacteria; phylum Acidobacteriota; class Terriglobia; order Terriglobales; family Acidobacteriaceae; genus PALSA-270. The sequence goes on from CAVZMC010000004.1 coordinate 269, forward strand.
CACCCCAGGAAATGCCGCGAGGTCAGCTCCGGCCCGTTACCACAACGAATCGATTCCGGCGTGCCGCGCTGCTCGATCGCTGTTTCTAGAGCGCGGGTCACGCGCTGACTCGACAAACTCGTATCCACTTCCAACGTCAGGCACTCCCGGGTGAAGGCATCGACGATGGCTAGAATGCGGATTCCGCGGCCCGTTGCCAAGGCATCACAAGCGAAGTCCAGCGCCCACTCCTGGTTCGAGCGCAGCAACAGCCGTCCCTCGTTCGCCGGACGCACCAACCGCTTCCTCCTCAGCCGTCGTACCATCAGTCGTTCCTCCCGATACAGGCGGTAAATCCGCTGGGCGCTGGCCGCGTGCCCACGTTTGCTCAACAGCACCTGCAAGCGCCGGTATCCGTAGCGCGGGTTCTGTCGCGCCAGCTTTACCAACTCTTCTCGCAGTTGCGCGTTGTGGTCCGCTCGCGGCTCATCACGATAACTGCTGCGGTCTAGCTCCACGAGCCTGCAAGCCCGGCGTTCGCTCATGGCAAACTGCTCCATCGCAAACACCGCATCCGCCCTTAAGCCGGCAAGCTCCAACCGTTTTTTCGCACGATTGCCTTCAGCGCTTCTTTGTCCAGGCTGAGGTCGGCCACCAGATGTTTCAACCGGCGGTTCTCATCTTCCAGACTTCTCAGCCGCTGCGCTTCGCCCACTTCCATCCCGCCGTACTTGCTCTTCCAACCGTACAGCGTGGCTTCGCTCACACCATGCTCGCGGGCCAACTCTGCAACCTTCCGTCCCGCCTCGTGCTCTTTCAGAATCCCCACGATCTGCTCTTCGCTAAAGCGCGCTCTCTTCATGGCTCCAGACCCTCCTTCGTCGCTAATGCCGCGACGTGAGGTCCCCAATTCTAGCTGGTGGAGTTTTTCGAGGGCAGGTCACTTCTGCCAGGGACGCTTTGGGCGAAATTGCTTTCCGCAGCCTGCACAGACGCGGACACCCTCAGTGCTCCGTCCACCCATCCCATGCGTCACGGCTGCCTCTGGAAGGCGGGATGACGCATTTCCCGCGATTCTGTAGCCACTCATCGATTCCTCATAATCAATTTGGCCTTTTCGGACGGTGCGCCGTACGCACAGTTGCTCAATTTGGTGAGAGTTGCTCATAGTTCCGGTGTGAGCGACTCTGGGGAATCCTGAGCAACACTGGGAAGTTCCAACAGCCAACGTTGTCGGAATCCACCGGGCCGCTTGATGATTCCAAGTTGGGCTTGGGCGCGGCGCAATGTGGCGGAGCTGATCTCTTTAGACCTAGCCTTTCCCCGGATCTATCTTGACCAATCGGTTGACCCGGAGCCGCCGGCTTAGCCGGAACACGCTCTTTCATCGCGGCCGAAAGCGGAACCCCGGCTTCAGTTCGCAGCGGTAGAACGTAGTCTGGTTCTGATTCACCCGCGTGTCGCAACTCGCCCAGCTTAAGAACAAGTTCGGCCCCAGCGGAAACACAATCGAGGTGCCGTTGATTTCCGCCTGCACGCTCACTCCTTCCGCATCCGCCGGCACCGTGAAATTCAGCAACCGGTCGAAAATCACCGGATAGGAATCGCTGATCACATCGCTGTCCATGGGATGAAAAACCTCCGCCTCGATCAGAAACGTGGCCGTGTCCGACCAATCGCGAGCCGACACGCTGATGGTGCGGCTGTCTTCGGGAGCGCTGGTGGATTCGATTTGAGTGAAGGGACATGGGCCCGCAATACAAGCCGCCCGCGCGTTCCGCAGTTCGTTTCCTTCCCCCGCGTCCAGGGTCGTGGAACCAATCGCCGCTTTCCACTTGCCATCCGGCGAGCAAGGGTCCCGCCCGTCGCAGGGCACGTTTCCCAAATTCACCACTTGGAAGGTCTTCACCGCGCTGCCCACATTGAGCGCCGAAGCGGTTTTCATGGAATACCTCACCACGATATTGCCGATGACCGCTTCCGGGCGATCTGGAACTAGAGCCTGCTGAGCTTTAGGTACCATCCTTGCGATGTAGAGCTTGTCGGTGATGAAGCCTTTGATAGTGAGAGTCTGGTAGTCCGCATGTCGGAAGCTGAGCGTGATGGCCCGGCCGTGCCTCAGCCCCCGATACAGATGGAAACTAAAAAATCCCGCGGAATCGGTTTTGGTCTCGTCGGCCTCCGAACCATTGGTCATTACCGTCACCTGCACGTCGGCGATGGGCAGTTCTTTTCTCGAATCCGTGTCTTGCTGGACGACCGCGCCCTGCAGCACAATCGACCTCGACCGCCCGAAGCGCAGGTACACCAAGCTGATGGCGATCAGGCCCACGACCACCACTAGCCGGGTTAGGATCTTTTTTCTGCGGCTCATTCCCAAGAGAATATCTTACGGTGCGTGGCGCCTCGGCCCGTTAACTTGTTGCCCGGGGTCGGCTTCGCCACGTAACTGGCTCGCTTCCCAACCCTTTTGCGGTTCCCCCCGGCCTCGAATCGTCTAAGATTATTCCAGTGGATGAGGAAAACAGCGGCAAGAGTCTCTCTCGCCGGGAGCTACTAAGGCGGATCGCCGGCGTCGGCGTTTGCTTGCCCTTTGCCGCCCAGATTCTCCTCCCTTTTTCAAGCGCAGCCGACCAGCAGCACACCAGCCCGGCGCCGCCGCCCCCCGACACCTATCTATCCCCGGACGACGATCGGGCCCTCGATGAAGTCGAGCACGCCGCTTTTCTTTACTTTTGGGAGCAAGCCAATCCCCTCACCGGTATGGTGCGGGACCGTTCCAACGTGCGCGCCCTGAATGATAGCCAGGTCGTCGGCAGCATCGCCGCCACCGGCTTCGGCCTAACCGCTCTGTGCATTGGACAGGAGCGCGGCTTCGTTTCCTATGATGACGCGCGCGACCGCGTCCTGGCAACCTTGCGTTTCCTGTGGAGAGCGCTGCCCAACCACCGCGGATTTTTTTACCACTGGGCCAACATCAATACCGGCGAGCGATTGTGGGACTCCGAAGTATCTTCGGTCGACACCGCCATCCTCATGTGCGGAATCCTCACCTGCCGACAGCATTTCGTGCACTCCGAGGTCAGCGAATTGGCCACCGAAATCGTCAACCGCGTGGATTGGACATGGCTCTCCGAAGACACTCCCTTACTCTCCCATGGATGGACGCCGGAACTTGGCTTCCTCCCTTACCGCTGGGATGGTTATAGCGAAATGATGATGATCTACCTCCTGGGATTGGGATCGTCCTCCCATCCCCTCAAGAGAAGCACCTGGGACGCGTGGAAACGCACCCTCTTCGAATACGACGGCCTTCGCTACATTGGATCGTTCGCGCCCTTGTTCGTTCACCAATACTCGCAAGCCTGGTTCGACTTTCGCGGCAAGCGCGACCACTACGCCGATTATTTTGAGAACTCCGTCGTCGCCACCGACGTGCACCGCCGCTTCTGCATCGAAATGTCCAAGCAGTTTCCCGACTACAGCGATGACCTCTGGGGTATTACCGCGTCGGACTCATCGAAAGGCTACGTGATTTGGGGTGGTCCGCCGGCGACCGGCCCGATCGACGGAACCGTCGTGCCCAGCGCCGCGGGCGGTTCCTTGCCGTTCTTGCCCAAGGCCGCCATGCGCGTCCTGCACACCATTCGCCAGCGCTACGAGCCCGCCTGGGGCCGCTATGGATTCGTGAATGCCTTCAATCCCCTGACCGCGTGGTATGACACCGACGTGGTCGGAATCGATACCGGAATCACTTTGGTCATGGCGGAGAATGCCCGCACCGCGTTTGTCTGGGATACCTTCATGGAAAATCCCGAAGCCCAGCGCGGCATGGAGCGCGCCGGATTCCAAAACTACATCGCTTCCGGGAGCCGGCCCGTCAAGCTGCCGCCGTCTTGAACCCTTCGTCACTCGGCGAAGGCTTTGTCATTGGAGGCACATGTGTTCCAATAAACCTACAGGGGCACGCGCAGAGAGTCGATTGGGGCGAGCGTGGTTCGAGCAGGAGCGCTGCGACGGAACCCGTCAAATTTGTCCGCAAACCTCAAACAACTCTCCAGCGTCTTAAGGCATAACATGGCGAAACAGGAAACTTTCTGGAGCGGATGGCATGACCGCATCTCCGCGCTTCGCAACGTGCCGCCGGTGCTCAAGATCGTTTGGGAATCCGGCCCCGGCGTGGTCACCTTCGGCCTAATTTCCCGAGTCTTCGCCTCGCTGCTACCGGTTGCCCTGATTTGGATTACGAAACTCATCATTGACGGCATTGTCCATGCCGTTTCCTCCCATCAGCCGATTACCTCGCACCTGTGGTGGCTGATCGCGGCGGAGTTTGCGCTGGCTCTGGGCAGCAGCGTCCTCACCCGCGCCATCGATTATTCGGACTCCCTCCTCGGCGATAAATACACCCGCCACGTCAGCATCCAGGTAATGAAACACTCCGCCGAGTTGGATCTGCTCGCCTACGAAGACCCCGTTTTCTACGACCGCCTGGAGCGCGCCCGCGTGCAGGCCACCGATCGCTTGGGCATGATCCAGGCCATCGGCCGGCTTCTGCAGCAGCTCATCACCGCAATATCAATGTCCGTAGCCATCATGGCCTATTCGCCATGGCTCATGCTGCTGCTGATCGCCGGCGTGGTTCCGGCATTCCTGGGAGAGAGTCACTTCGCTTTCCTCGGATACGCTAAGAATTTCAAGCAAACCCCCATCAAGCGCCAACTCGACTACCTGCGTGTGCTAGGCGGCAGCAAGGAAGCTGCCAAGGAATTAAAGCTGTTCGGGCTGAGCCGATTCCTGATCAACCGCTTCACCCGGCTCTCCAACCAAATCTATGACGAGGACGTCTCACTGGCGAAGCGCCGTCTAGTGGCCGGTTCGTTCTTATCGGTTCTCGCCACCTTAGCCTACTATTCCGCCTACGTCTGGGTGATTTGGCGCACCGTGGCAGGAGTCTTCAGCGTAGGCACGTTTTATTTTCTAGCCGGCGCAATCCTGCAGGCCAGCACCAATATTCAGCAAGTGTTCTCCATGACTGCCGGCATCGCCGACCAGGCTCTGTTCCTAACCGATCTGCTGGCCTTCTTCGAAATGCGGCCCACCATCTACTCCAGACCCAACGCCTTGCCCGCTCCTAAGCCGATCATGCGCGGCTTCGAATTCCGCGACGTGTCGTTTCACTATCCAGGAAGCTCGCGCTTGGTTCTGAACCGCCTCAACTTCAGCCTTCATCCCAGCGAACGCGTGGCCCTGATCGGGGAAAACGGCCAGGGCAAGACCACTATGGTCAAGCTGATTACCCGGCTCTACGACCCGACCGAAGGCCAAATCCTGCTGGATGGCGTCGATCTTCGCGAATACAGTCTGGAAGATCTCTATCGCGAAATCGGAGTCATTTTCCAGGACTTCATGCGCTATGAAATGACCGTGGCGGAGAACATCGCCGTCGGCCGCATCGAGGAACTGGCTAATTCCGATCTCATTCACTTGGCCGCGCAAAAAGGCTTGGCCGATGAAGTCGTAGCCCATCTCCCACGCCACTATGAGCAAATGCTCGGCCGCCGTTTCGATGGCGGAGTCGACCTTTCCGGCGGCGAATGGCAAAAAATCGCGCTGGCCCGCGCCTACTTGCGCGACGCGCAATTGCTTATTCTCGATGAGCCCACCGCCGCTCTTGACGCGCGCAGCGAATTCGAAGTCTTTCAGCGCTTCGCCGAACTCACCGCCGGCAAAATGGCGCTCTTTATTTCGCATCGCTTCTCCACCGTGCGCATGGCGGATCGCATCGTAGTGCTCGAAAACGGCCGCATTGCCGAAGAAGGCAGTCACAACCAGCTGGTCGCCCTCGCGGGCCGCTACTCCGAGATGTTCGAATTGCAGGCTGCCAGCTACCGCTAGGAATTTGTAGGAATGCCCGAGAACATCCATATCGAGCTGGCTGGCGTCGAAGCGGCGCCCAGGCCGACGCCCCCACAGACAACGCCCGCCAAGACGCCGTCTGAGACGGAGGCCTTGCGCTCGAACGCCGCCGAGCTTGCGCGCCAGTTGGTTTGGCTGCCTAACCAACGTTCCTCGCGAAGCTTCCTTGAGCGCACGCGGGCTTTGACCGTGGCCCTAGCCCCGCTCCTGCGAAAGCTGCAGGCTTCCTTGCCAAAGACCCCAGTGTCGGAAGACTTCCGTTGGCTGCACGGCAACGCCCGCCTTCTGGGCACGGACTTGCACAGCATCGGCGAAGACCTGAAGCGTCCGAAAAACGTGCTTCAGGTGCGCGCTACGGACGGCGCGATCGTTCCCAGGACGATCGCCATCGCCGAAGCATTTCTCGCCGCCGTCGACTATCGCTTCACTGACCAGGCGTTTTCCTCCTACGTCGAGGCCTTCGAAGAAACTACAGAACTCCAGTTGCGCGAACTGCGGGTTTTGCCCGCCGTACTCAAGTTAGTTCTGCTCGAACAAATCGCCGCGCGGGGTTCTCGCCTTCCGCGCGACGTTACATCGTCGTGCGGTATTGCCGATTGCATTCGCAGCCTGCGCGACATTGGCCATACCACATGGAAAAATGTTCTGGAGCCGCTGGTTCCCTTTGACCGCGTCCTCCGCGAGGATCCCGCCGGCGCCTATGCGCGCATGGATTTCGAAAGCCGCGATTTGTATTGCAATAAGATTGCAAAAGTCGCCGAGCACTCCGACCTCACGGAAACCGAAATCGCCCTAGTAGCTCTGGCTCTGGCCCGCGAAGCTCAACAACAGACTCATTCCGACCCGCGCATTGCCCTCCGCCAATCGCACATCGGCTACTACCTGGTCGCCGAAGGCGTTTCGCTGCTGCTTCAAAGAGTCGAGTACCGGCCAACCTGGTTCGAGCGCGTGCGGCGCTTCATGCATACCTATCCGGACGAGGTCTATTTGTCCACCATCGAAGTGCTCATGTTCGCGCTCATCGTCACCATACTGTTTCCTTTGGTTGGCGCCGGCAGTTCCCTCAGCTTGATTATTTTCTCGTTGCTGGTCTTGCTGCTGCCCTGCTCCCAGAGCGCCGTTCGCCTGGCCAATTACTTGATCACCACCCTGCTGCCCGCCGAAATTCTCCCCAAGCTCGACTTCTCCGAAGGCGTTCCGGCCGATTGTCTCACCATGGTGGCCGTGCCCACCCTGCTGCTCGACGAAACACAGGTCAATCGTCTGGTCGACGACCTCGAAGTCCGCTATCTCGCCAATCATGATCCCAACATCGATTTCGCGCTGCTCACCGACTTGCCGGATTCTCTGGAACCGGCGCGGGAAGATGATCCTCGCGTCATCCTGGCCTCGAAGCTCATCGGCGAACTGAACGTGAAGTACGGCGACGGTGGTGGCGGGCCGTTTCTGCTTCTGCATCGTCATCGCGTCTACAACCCGCGCGAAAAAATGTGGATGGGATGGGAGCGCAAGCGCGGAAAACTCCTTGACCTGAATCAGTTGCTGCGCGATAAGTGCGACAGCTTTCCCATCAAGACCGGCGACCTCTCCATTCTGCCGCGGGTTCGATTCGTCATCACTCTGGACTCCGATACCGGATTGCCGCGCCATTCCGCTCACCGCCTGATCGGCGCGCTGGCTCACCCCTTGAATCAGGCGATCGTTGATCCGCAGAAGAACATTGTCGTTTCCGGCTACGGGATTCTGCAGCCGCGGGTCGGTGTCGCCGTGCAGAGCGCGGCCCGCTCTCGCCTGGCCAGTATCTATTCCGGTGAAACCGGTCTCGACATCTACACCCGCGCGGTTTCCGACGTCTATCAGGATCTTTACGGCGAGGGCTCATTCGTGGGGAAGGGAATTTATGACGTGGGAACTCTGCACCGCGTGCTCGATCGCCGCTTCCCGCAGAACGCCCTGCTCAGCCACGATCTGATCGAAGGCGCCTACGCCTGCGCCGGCCTAGTCAGCGATATCGAAATCGTCGAAGACTACCCTTCGCACTATCGTGCCCATAATCACCGCAAACATCGCTGGTTGCGCGGCGATTGGCAGATTGCCGGATGGCTTGCTCCGCGCGTGCTTGACGAGTCCGGTTCGCGCGTGCCCAATCCCATTTCCCTGGTTTCGAAGTGGAAGATTTTCGACAACCTGCGCCGCAGCTTGGTCGAACCCGCGACTTTCCTTCTGCTCGTCCTCGGCTGGCTGGCGCTGCCCGGCTCCCCTCTGTACTGGACCCTTGCCACGCTTTTGATATTGCTGCTGCCATCCTGGTTCCGCTTCGCCTTCGCGCTCATTCAATCGGCGGTTAAGAGCAAACCGGTTATCGCACGGGAAGCGCTCGACGCCCTCTATAGCGCCGACGTGAGCGTCTTTTTCTCGCTGACTTTCCTCGCGCACCAGACGCTGCTTTCGCTCGATGCCGTGGTGCGCACCTTAACTCGCCGCCTGGTTACCCGGCAGCGTCTCTTGCAGTGGGAAACCGCCGCGGAAGCGGAAGTCGGCGCCGGCCATACCACGCTCGATATCTACCTGCGCTGGATGCCCGCGCTCGCGCTTGGACTGGGCCTGCTCGTTTTTCTCGCGCGCCCCAGCGCTCTTCCTGTGGCCCTCCCCATTTTGCTGCTATGGGGGCTCAGTAAACCTTTTTCGCGGTGGCTCAACCAATCTTCGCAGCATGCGGGTAGCGAAATCTCCGCCAAGGATCGCTGGTTCCTGCGTCGTGCGGCGCTCCGTACCTGGCGCTATTTTGCCGAGTTCAGCACCGCCGAACATAACTGGCTCATTCCCGACAATGTGCAAGAGGAACCTCCCGCGATTGCCGCCCGCGTTTCCCCCACCAATCTCGGTTTTCTTCTGAATGCCCGGCAAGTTGCCTGTGAATTCGGCTATCTCACCGTTCCCGAGTTTGCGGAGCTGACCCTGCAAACTTTGGAAACCGTCGCCAAGCTTCCGCGCTTCCGCGGTCATCTGTTCAACTGGTATGACACACGAACCCTGGCGCCGCTCCCGCCCACGTTCGTATCCTCCGCCGACAGCGGCAATCTAGTCGCATCGCTCTGGACCCTCGAGCAGGGTGCTTTGGAGAGATTGCATCGCCCCCTCTTTGAATCATGCTTGGCGGAAGGATTGCTGGACTATCTGCGCATTCTGGTGGAGCTGCGCGCTTTGCCGCGCGGAAGCTTTGTGAAGCTGCGCCGCGAGACAAGTGGAGAGCAATGGTTGCAACCCGTGCTTACCCTGCCCGATGCGGCTCTCGAGAACGCACGCCCCCATCGCTCGGTTTCCACCCCAGCCGCTGACCCGCAATGGTTTGCTGGAGAAGCCCGCCTGCGCCTGCAGAGCATAGGGAAAACCATCCGCTCCTATGCTCCCTGGCTATTGCCGGAGTTCGCCTCGTTGCACGCCGATCCCGTTCTTCGCCTAGGCTCGGCCGGGGGCGTAGCCCTCGATAGTATGCCAGCGTTTATTGACGCTCTGGCGACTCACCTGCAAACGGATCTGGCCGCGCCTTCCGCCGCCCAGAATTCCGCGCATCAGACTTTGCAAGCTCTGCTACCCGAAGCGCGCGCCAACGCTCTGCGTCTGATCGACAATCTTCGCCACATCGCCGCTCGCGCCGCCAGTCTCGCGCATGAGATGGATTTCCAATTTCTGCTCGATCGCCGCCGTAAGCTGCTTTCAGTTGGCTACGACGCCGCGGGGCAGCAACTCAATTCCGCCTGTTACGATCTGCTCGCCTCCGAATCCCGTACTGCCGCTTTCGTGGCCATCGCCAAAGAGGACATCCCGCAGGAAACCTGGTTTATGCTGGGCCGCGCCCATACCGTCTACGATGGCCGCCCCGTGCTGCTTTCCTGGACCGGAACCATGTTCGAGTACCTCATGCCCGCGGTCTGGATGCTCGCCTACCCAAACACTCTGCTCGACCGCTCGAAGGTCGCGGCCGTGCGCTCACAACAAATCTATGCCGCGAACAGACACACTCCCTGGGGCATTTCCGAATCCGCCTGCTTCGAAATGGACGAAGCCGGAAACTACCAATACCGCGCCTTCGGCGTACCCCAGCTCGCCCTCCACAAACCGGAGCCCGATGCGCTGGTTGTTTCGCCGTACTCCTCGTTCCTGGCGCTGACCATCGACGCTTCTGGCGTGCTGCGCAACCTGCGCCATATGGCCGCCGACGGCTGGTTCGGCGCCTACGGCTTCTACGAGGCTGCCGACTACACTCCATCCCGTCGCCGCTCCCGCTTCCGCCGCTACGAACTGGTCCGCACCTGGATGTGTCATCACCAAGGCATGAGCTTGCTCTCCGTTGCGAACCTGCTCCACAACGGCGTGGTCCAGCGCTGGTTCCACAGTGAGCCGCGCGTGCAAGCAACCCAGCTGCTGCTGCAAGAAAAGCCGGTTTCCCACGTCCCGCAGCCGCGTCTAAGCTACGAAACCCTAGCCGGTTGAGAAACTATTCTGGGTGAAGATGCTCGCGTGGGGACAGCCGTCCTCGGCTGTCCAACCGGGCGCAGCCTGGAAATCGAGCGGGACACTGCGAACATTAGACCCCTGCTTTGCCCGCACCAAGAAGTTCGCGAAATGATTACAATTCAGGTACCGGTGATAGACGACTGTTATGACGACCGCACATCAGCCGTTCAGCCGGTTTTTTCGGAGCCACAACGCTGTTAGGTTTGGGCGCCACTCTCGTCGTCGCGCAGCTTTCCTGGGCCCACTTCGAAAGGCCTCTGGTCCGGCGCGGTCACCACCGCACTTACTAAGACGTCCCGTTTACTCATGGGGTTTGGCTTGGTCCGGCATGTCGGGAAATTGGCTCGCGAGCTATCGTGGGCAAAATACCGGAAGGAGTGAAGACACACATATAGCAACGTCATTGGATTTTGCCGGACGCCACGAAACATCTTATTACTTTCCAATGCAGAAGCTACTGAAGATCAGGTTAAGGATGTCGTCGCTCGTGGTGGCGCCGGTGATCTCGTCAAGCGCGTGCAAGGCCCCGTAGAGATCGAGCAACAGCATCTCGTGCGGCACCTGGTTACCGACCGCGGCCAGGGCGGCGTCGAGCGAGGCAATCGATTCTCCAACCAGCTTCTGGTGGCGCACGTTGGTAAGAAAGGCTGTCTCGGCGGTTGCGCCTAACTCTCCTCCAGCATGACGTAGGATTTCCGCGCGTAGTTCGGGAATGCCCGCGCCAGTGGCTGCCGAGGTTCGGACGCGCGGCAAGGGAAAAGTCAGAGCCGGAGATTGTGCGCCGCGAAAGTTAAGACTGGCGAGGTCTGTCTTATTCTCCACCTGAAGGGCTGGCCGGCCCGCCACCTGGGCGAGCAATTCTTTGTCTTCGGCGGAAATTGGCACGGAAGCATCGAGCACGACCAGAACCAGGTCGGCGTCGGCCAAGGCTTCCATGGATTTGCGGATGCCAATGCTCTCCGCCTCATCGAGCGCGCGGCGAATCCCGGCGGTGTCGACTAACTTGACCGGGATGCCGCCAATAGCCACGGTTTCGCTAACCAGATCGCGAGTGGTGCCCGGAGTCGCGGTGACGATGGCGCGCTCGCGCTCCACCAGGCAATTGAACAGGCTGGACTTGCCCACGTTGGGGCGGCCGACGATGGCGAGCGTCAAACCCTCGTGAACAACCTTACCGTAGGCGAAGGAGGCGGCGAGGTCTTGAAGGGGTTGGCGAACTTCGGAGATCCGCTGAAGAATTTGGTCTGCGGGAAGAATGGAAACATCGTCCTCAGCGAAGTCAATCCCGGCTTCGAGGACTGCGATCAGCGCGACCAGCTTCTGTTTGAGGGGCTGCAGCCGGCGAGAAAGAGCGCCTTCTAGCTGCTGGGCCGCGACTTTGGCCTGGTACAGGGTCTGCGATTCGATGAGATCGCGGACCGCCTCCGCCTGGGTGAGATCAATGCGGCCGTTAAGAAAGGCCCGCATCGTAAATTCTCCAGGCTCGGCCAGGCGCGCGCCGCGGGCGAGGGCCAGCTCCACGATGTGGCGCAGAACGACGGGCGAGCCATGAGCGGAGATTTCGACAACGTCGTCAGTGGTGTAGGAGTGCGGTTTGGCAAAATAGGTGACGACCACTTCGTCGATGCGCGGCTGCGCCGAGCTTTGCTCGGCTGGACCGCCGGGGGCGGCCGTCCCCAAGTGATTCTTCCCGGGCTCGATCAGTTCGCCGAATATAGATCGGCCTGGCTCAAGATCGCTCTTCAAGCGCAGCATGGGCAGCGCAATGGCCTTGGCCTCGGGACCAGCGAAGCGAACTACCCCGATCCCGCCGCGTCCAGAAGGAGTCGCGATCGCGACAATCGTGTCGTCGAGATTCACGGACTGATTGTAGCGGGTTGGACGCAGGGCAATCGACGAGGACTACTAGCAAGGGCAACAACGGCTAACTCATCCGACTCCCTGCCTGCAAAGCTGGGTTGCCTTCCGGCGGCGATAAACGACAAGGTAGTAGAGGGCTGGACCTAGGGCGAGCAGGAGTTACAGAGGAAGAAACCAAAGCGCCTTCCTTAACCAGGAAGAACGATCAAAATTGAGCCAGTAATACCATCGCTCAAGGCCTTCGTTCTCTACAGGATGGCCTTGCGCGCAGGCTTGTAATCCTTGGGATAAACGATCACATAGCGGCGCGGACCCTCGCCTTCGCTTTCGGTGCGCAAGTCGTGGTGATCGCGCAACGCAAGGTGGACGATACGCCGTTCGCGCGAAGACATGGGCGCGAATTCATAGGGCGCGCCAGTCTTGCGCACTCGCTCGGCGGCCACGTCGGCGGCGACACGAAGTTCTTCCAGCCGCAGGGCGCGCTGGTTCATGCAATCGAAGCAAATCTTCTCGTGTTCGTTTCCTTGCAGGCGCAGCATCTCGAGGGCGAGCAATTCGAGTGCGCGCAGCAACTCGCCGCCTCGCTCCAACAGCAGTGTGGAATCGGGCCCGGATAGCTGAACCAGAATCTCCGGTTTTTCCCAATCCCGCTCTTCGGTTAACGGAGGGTCCACGGTGATGCGGTATTTCAGACGCAAGGCGCCGCGGGTTGTGACCCAGCGCAGGAGTTCGTCGATTTTCTTCGCCGCCGCGATCTTATCAGGAATGGACATGGGAAAAAGCTTCTAGCTCCTAGCTACGTACTCCGGACCATTCCGCCCGACCAACGGGGTCAAGCAAAAGCTCGGAGCCCGCCGCTAGAAGCTTCCCTTCACTTTCCTTTCTTCCGGGCCCGCTTGAGCGCGATTTCTCGCATCTCTCGCCCCAAACTGGTGCGGTTCATCACCGCTTGCTGGATAATCCCAACCAGATTGCTCTCTGCATAGTACAAATTCAAGCCGGCCGCCAGTTTAAAGAATATAAAGCCCATCATCAGGGGCATCATTATGCTCATCATCTTTTGCTGCGCCGGATCCATCCCCACCTGCGGCGTCATTCTTTGGGTCAGAATCATACTGACAATGAAACCAATTGGCAGCAACCAGTAGGGATCAGGAGAGGAGAGGTCGCGGATCCACAGCCATTGAGCGTGCCTCAGATCAACCGCGGCGTTCAGCATGCTGTAATAAGCAAACAGGAACGGCATCTGGATGAGCATGGGCAGACAGCCGCCAACTGGGCTGGCGCCTTCCCTCTTCATCAGAGCGGCGATTTCTTGGTTCATCTCCGCCTTGCGCGGATCGCGCAGGCTGTATTTCTTGTACTTCTCCTTGATCGCGGTCATCTGCGGCTGAAGTTTCTGCATTTTCAGCGCCGATTTCATGCTGGAAATGCGCAGCGGCAGTAGAACAATGGTGATGAACAAAGTCTGAAGGACGATGGCCCAACCCCAGTTTGGCACGATGTGCGCGTAGATCCAGCGCAACCAGAGAAAGAGCGGCCGCGCAATCAAGCCAAAGAAGCCAAAATTAATCAGGTCGCGCAGGTCGGCTGGGCCGTTGGTGCCAGCGATGGGCACAGACTCGACGACCTTCAGGGATTTCGGACCGACAAAGAGGCGCTCCACCGTCGGGCCATGCAGGTTGCCCACCGCCGCGCCCAACACCTCCGCTCTCGTGAGATCTTGCGGGTCCGGTTTCTGCCAGTCCTTGGGAATTTCGATCGCGTTGCGCAGGGTGACCAGTGCCGCGTTCGCTTGATCGTCGGGCAAGAACACGGCGGCAAAGTATTGGTTCACCACACCGCCCCACTGGAACGGCCCGGTCACCGTTCCGCCGGAGCTGATGGTCTTGATAGCCAGGCGCTCGGTTAGCTTGGGAAAGAAGAAATAACTGTGCTCGGAGGACTGATCGTTGTGATACTCGATGCGGCTGGCGGCATAGGCGGCCGGAGTGAACTCATCCCCGAAACCCGCCGGCCACGCCGGAAAAGCGGCAATCGGACTGCCCTTGTACAAAACCGCCGTCTCGACCGTTACCACGTAGGTCTTATCGAAATGAAAAGTCTTCTTGACCAAAACATCTTGGTCCGCATATTCGAAGGTGATTTCCGAAGGCGAAGTCGCTGCCCGGGTCTTTACGGCGGCGGCAGCTGAATCCACGAGGTAGAGCGCCGAGCTCAGCTTGTTGCGCAGCCCTTCGTCATAAGTCCAAAGGGAAAGGGGATAACCGTATTTCTCCGAGGCCGCGCTGTTGACCAAGTCCAGTGGCTTCCCCCCGTCGTCCTCGAATTGCTTCAGAACCCAAGACTTGACCTGACCACCGCGATTAGTAAACGTGATGCGGTAGAGATCGTTCTCAATCACCGTCTCCACTTCCGCAGAAGCTTGCTTGCTTACTGCTGCGGGCGAGACCGGAGCCGAAGCTTGCGCCGGGGGGAGAGCCAATGGCGTACTGGGCGGAGCCTGCGCTTGGGGCTGTGCCGCTGGAGCCGGAGGCTGGGGCAAGTACTTCTTTAACAGTGGCTCGAACAGAACCAGGGCCAGGAAAGCGAGCGCGAGGATGAGCAACATTCGCTGCTCGGTTCCCGGCTCGTGTTGAGGATTTTGAAATTCGGCCAAAGTCCGCTACCGTTCCATCGGCCCGAGCGCGGGCGAATCCAAAGCGCGATCCACTCCCTGGCGAGGATTCCTCGTCACCGGATCATAGCCGCCCCGGACGAAGGGATGGCAACGCAGCACACGCCAAAAAGCCTTCAGGCCACCGCGCAGAGCCCCGTATTCTTCAACGGCCTCCATGGCGTATTCCGAGCAAGTTGGAACGTAGCGGCACGCCGCAGGCAAATAGGGCGAAACCACCCATTTGTAAGCGCGGAGCAACCCAAGCACCGTGATGTTAGCCACCCGTTTCATCCAAAAAGCCTTTCACCAGAAACTCAGTTTCCCGGAAGATGCGCGCCCAGCTTCTGTTGAAGCACCGCGAATGCCCGCTCCACGTCTCGCAACAGGTCGGTGAACTCTGCCGTCAGCAAAGCTTTTTTCGGGTTGATGACCACGTCGGCTGCAACGCTGCCTGTCGGCCAGTGCCGGCGAACCGCTTCGCGCAAACGGCGCCGCATGCGATTGCGCTCCACCGCGCCTCCCAGCACTCGTCCCACCGTAAACCCAACTCGAAGCCCATTCCCCTGGGGCCGCCGCAGGTAAAACATCGTCATATGAGCGGCGAAATGCCGGTCGCCTTGCTTGTATACGCGCTCGAAGTCCGCGTGCCGAAGCAGGTGCGCGCTGCGCGGAAATGCATTCCGCTTGCCCGGGCCCGGCCGATGGATGCTTCCATTCGGAGCGGAGGCACTCATCGCTCACCGTCCAAACCCAGGTTGCGGGCCCTCACCTGTCCCGCTAAGAGAAGGAACGTTACTCACGGAAACCAGGTTTCACCGAGACCCGCTTGCGGCCCTTGGCGCGGCGGCGCGAGATTACGGCCTGGCCGCTCTTTGTCTTCATACGAGTACGAAATCCGTGCGTCTTCGAGCGATGACGCCGGTTGGGCTGAAATGTGCGCTTGGGCATGAAACTTCGCGGCTCCTGGTTAGGTCGGTGGCGTTAAGGCAAGAGAAAAGTATAAATGAGGCGAAGGAAGTGGGCAAACCGGCTCCTCCGGGAAACTGCGCTCGCCGCGCAACATTCTGCGGCGAATTGCGGAAAGAAAATGAAGCCGTACCGAGTCCCGCAATCTGATATAGGATAAATGCTGGAACTTGAAGTTTGATCGCGCCGCAGACCCGGAGTTCCGCTCCAGTCCTGTGATTGCACCAATCCCGCGGCAGTTATAGTTTCAACACTTGACAGATTTTTTTTTCGGGTTATGAATCAAAGGGCTCAAGAAAAATTCTCCGTCGAACTTTTTCACGCGCCAAAATTTTTGTGCTAGTATGCCGCACTGACCCGGCTTACTGGAACTCTGAACGCTCCCGGGACCGTCCGCGACGGCGGCTCTGGGGCAAACGGTGGTTTTCTCCTTTTATTGCGGTTTAATACTGGGTATTTCGCCACGGCGGCGGCCCGCGAAGAACTTCTATTATATGTCGGTTCCAAGTCCCAATCTTGTTTCTAATCCGTGGATGCGCATCCTCGATGCGCTGGAAAAGAAGATCAATCGTCAGTCGTACGATACTTGGCTGAAACCCACACGCTACAGCCATTCCAGCGGCGGAATTATTTTCGTACGCGTGCCCAATGTGGAGTACCGCAAAGTGGGGGACCGCTACGCCGACCTGATCCAAGAAGCTCTCGACAATCTGGGGCTGGAGTATCAGGACGTGCAGTTCGTCACCCCGGAAGACGATCCCGCGGCTACGCCGGTTCGCCACGACGGCGGCTTGTCCACGCATCCGGCGCCGGTCACGCCCATCGCGGGGAATCCCGCGCAAGCGCGTTTTGACTGGGATGGAGCGGCCCAGTTGAACCCGCGCTATACCTTCGACGCCTTTGTGATCGGCAGCGGCAATCAATTCGCTCACGCCGCCTGCCAGGCGGTGGCGGAACGTCCTTCCAAAGCCTACAACCCGCTCTTCCTATACGGTGGCGTGGGCATGGGAAAAACTCACCTCATGCAGGCCATCGGACACGAAATCCGGCGCCGCATGCCGCAAGCCGCCATCTGCTACATCTCCAGCGAGAAGTTCACCAATGAAATGATCAACTCGCTGCGCTACGACAAGATGAGCACCTTCCGCGACCGCTTCCGCAACGTGGACGTGCTGCTCGTCGATGACATCCAGTTCCTGGCGCAAAAAGAGCGCACGCAGGAAGAATTCTTCCACACCTTCAACGCCCTGCACGAATCGATGAAGCAGATCGTGATTGCCAGCGATCGTCCCCCGAAGGAACTGGCCGAAATTGAAGACCGCTTGCGCAGCCGTTTCGAATGGGGCTTGATCGCCGACATCCAGCCCCCGGACCTCGAAACCAAAGTCGCCATCCTGCAGAAAAAGGCTGAGCAGGAAAAAGTCACGCTGCCGACCGACGTCGCGCTCTACATCGCCTCCAACATTCGTTCCAACGTTCGCGAACTCGAAGGCGCGCTCATCCGCTTGGTCGCGCACTCTTCGCTGATCGGCGCGGAGATCACACTCTCGTACGCCCAGCAGGTGCTTAAGAATTTCATCGATTCGCAGGCCAGGAAAGTCAGTATCGAGTCCATTCAAAAGGCGGTTGCCGAGCAATTCGGCCTGCGCCTGGTGGAGATCAAGGCCAAGAACAACGCCCGCGCCATCGTCTATCCCCGGCAGATCGCCATGTACCTGGCCAAGCGCCTCACGGAAGCCTCGCTGCCCGAGATCGGGCGGCAATTCGGCGGCAAACACCACACCACCGTGCTGCACTCCGTCGAGAAAATTGAGAACCAGCGCAAGGATGACAAGGATTTGAACCGGCTGCTGAACAAGATGACGGAGCAGCTGGGCGGATAAGCTAGCAGCACGGGGAATTGAGAGTGTAGAGATGTAGCTAGCTACGTCTCTACGTTGTTCAGCTACTATAATGACTTGTGCAGCACTCAAGCGCCACGGGAGAATGGTGTTATGCCGGTAGAAGCCCTAGCCCCCGTAGCCGGGACAGCCACCATGGAGATCACGGTCAGCAAATCTGAACTCCTGCGCGAGCTCACGGCGACCCAGGGAGTAGTCGAGCGCAAGACCACGATTCCCATCCTGTCGAACTATCTTTTTGAAGCCGGCGGCGACAAGCTCTCGCTCACCGCCACCGACCTTGACCTCAGCCTGCGCACGTCTTGTCCCGCGAAAGTCAAAAAGGAAGGCGCCTGCACCATCCCCGCGCGCAAGCTGCACGATTACGTCCACCTGCTGCCCGACGCCGAAATCACCATCAAGCTGCTGGAGAACCACTGGGTCAGCATTCGCTGCGGCCGCTCGAACACGAAAATGGTGGGCATGGCGCGCTCGAATTTCCCCAGCCTGCCGGCGTTTCCCGACCGCAGGCGTAGTGAAGATTCCCGCGCAGGTGCTGCGCGGCCTGATCGCGAAGACCGGCTTCGCGATCGCCAACGAAGAATCGCGCTACACCCTGAACGGCGCGCTCATGGTCATCAAGGCCGAATCCATCACCATGGTCGCCACCGACGGCCACCGCCTGGCCCACATCGAGCGCAGCGGAGAAAAATTCGAAGGCGTCTCCGGCGAACTGAAGACGCTCGTCCCCAAGAAGGCGATGGACGAACTGAAGTCTCTCCTCGATTCGACCGACGCCGAGACCATCGAGTTCGCCAAAGACGAATCGACTTTATTCTTCCGCATCGGCCAGCGCCTGCTGACCTCACGCCAGCTGACGGGCCAATTCCCCAACTACGAAGCCGTTCTGCCCAAGGACAACAGCAAGAGCATTCTGCTGCACGGCGACGAGCTGAGCGCGGCCATCTCCCGCGTAGCCCAGTTCGCCGACGAGCGCTCCCGCGCCGTCCGCCTGAAGCTGGAAAAAGGCGAGCTGAAACTTTCCGCATCGTCCACCGAAACCGGCGAATCCGAAGACTCGCTCGAAATCGACTACAACGGCGACCCCTCACCATCGGCTTCAACGCCCAGTACATCATCGAATTCCTGAAAGCGGTCGGCGCCGGCGACGTAAAGCTAGAACTAAAAGACGCCCAATCCGCCGGCCAACTCCGCCCCGCCGACAGCGAGGACTACAAGTACCGCTACATCGTGATGCCCATGCGGATTTGAGGGGCACCCAGCGAGGACCTTCACTCACCCCAGATGTCACTTCCCTCGGGCGGTTCTACCCAGGAGCTAACTGTGCCTTCGCTGATTTGCCACGTGCCGGTGGGCCCATCGTAGGTGAAAATCCAGCGCGACAAAACGTCCCGGCCGAGCAGGCACCGATATAGGGGATGCGGGAGCTCGCAACAGGAAACCTCTATGACTTCGATAGCCCCGAGACCACAGCGCGGGAACTGCAATGAGGCTACATAGACATCTGCCCTAACTATCCCGCCTACTGCTCGAAGGTCTGCCTCGTTAATCTTCGAGAGACCAACTCTCTGAACGGCCTCAGGCGCCAGAACTGTCCTTTGTGCGCCAGTATCTATCAAGGCGTCTGTTTCGGTGAAGCGGACTCCCGTTGCCGGCGAGATCGGAGACTGGCCACCAATAGGGCTCAAGATTGGAGGCCCTATCTTGATTTTCAGGCGGGGTCCGTGGAGCTTGAGATCACGGAAACTGCGACTTGGCGAGTGGTAAGTCGGCACGGCTAAAAGACAAAAAAGACGGGCTCGTGCTCGAGGATCTGCTTGACCAAGAAATCCGTGTTTAGCCCGTAGGTTGCCGCACCAGCCCGATATGCGGCCTCAAAGTTCGGATAAAAGCCAAGGAGTCCACTGTCTTTGATGACTACGTAATGGCCCGTTTGCTGCTCGAGCCATTCTGCCTTGTGCTGAGCGTAGTATCCAAGCTCAACCGCCAAGCGAGCCTGCTGATTCGCTGCCATTCCACCAAACTCCCGCCACAAGTTTAGATGACAACTTGTAGCCTTTCGCGTATCGTGATTGGATTCTTAAAAAGCATGATTTTTAAGAAGCATATTGAGCTTATGTTCCAACTTAGTCAAGGCCTTTATGAAGCGAACTGAGGAAGATCAACAGTTCGGAGCTGAGTTCGCAAAACGTCTGAGGCCTTTCTACGAAAAAGCGCTCGCTGATGGACAGACCGAGAAAGAGTTCGCCCGACGCTTGGGAGTCGACAGAGGCGGTCTCCAGCGTTACTTAAGAACAAGCGCGATGCCGAGTTTCCGAACGATCGTGCTGGCCTACCGGGAGTTCGGAATCACCATCCCCTACGCCAGCACCGAGTCCGGACCGCTGATTTCGGGGAGAGGCAAGCGGCGTCGAAAAAGTTCAGAATTGCAGATGGATCTCCCCCTCACGATAGAAGCTCCCCAGGGCGAGATAAGCGTCACCATCAAGAGGAAAAGCCCGCAAAGAATCAGATTACAGCTTCGGGCTCTAAAGCTCGGATGATCCTTCCTTGCCAGCTTGTCCCGTCTTGGCTCTGCCCCCGCTAAAACCCCCGTTTTTCCCTCCTTCCCCCCTCCCCTTCGTGCTATATTCTTCCGCACTGGCTGTGGGGAGTGCTCCTTAGACAATCTGTCGGCCAAGGAGGTCGTATGCCCTGCAAGTCCCTGCTCGTCGCCCTCGTCGTCTCCGCTTTCGCCGTCATTCCTGTTACCCAGGCTGCGGCCAGAGAGATTATTCCAGCCGGAACGCTCCTCAACTGCACCGTCAGCGAACCCAACTTTTCCGCCAAGACCGCGCAAGTCGGCGATCCCGTCCTTTGCCATCTCGGCCCGGTCGGCGCCTTCGGCCATTCCGTGTTTCCGCGCGGCGCAGAACTCGGAGGCCAGCTCGAAGACGCCCACAGCCCCGGCCACTTCGTGGGCAAGGGGTGGCTGCAGCTGAGCTTTGACCGCGTGATCCTGCCGGGGGCAGAGATTCTGCCGCTCTCCGCCAAGATCATCGCCACACCGCACATGAAAGTCGATGCCGAGGGCAAGATTCACGGCAAAGGCCACCCCGTGCGGGATTCGGTCGAATGGGCCATCCCCGTTTTATGGCCGATCAAGGTTGTGACTTTGCCGGCGCGGGGGCCGTATCCGGCGCTGAAGGGCGAAACCCGCCTCTCGCTGCGGTTGATGGAGGACATTGAGGTCCCGTTCCCCGTCGCCCGCAATATCCCCATGCCGCCGTGGGCCAGCCCGAGCAGCTATTACCAGCCGTCTTCGTACCAGGACTCCCGGCCAGCCGCCACTTCACCCGAAGTCGCGATTACAGTACGCACCGCCGACTACCGCCAAGTCTCCGCATCTCTGCCCGTTGCGGCCCAGCCGGCTGTTCAAAGAACTATTCAGCCCGCGCCCCAAGCCGCGGCTGATCCGCCTTTGACGGTAATCGCGCTGGTCGGCGGCGCAGCCTACCTGGCCCGGGATTACTGGGTGCAGGGCGGCCAAGTCCACTGCTTGTCGGCGGAAGGAGAAGTCAAGGCCTTCCCGCTGGATCAGATTGACCTGTTCCAGACCGCTACCCTCAACCGCCAGCGCAACGTCAAGTTCGTGCTGCAGTCGCGAGGAACGGTCGCACAATAGCGGGTAGAAGCAATATGTTGAGAGAGACGTTGCAGGGCAACTCACTACGATCATTCGTAGAGATGTTGCTTGCAACGTCTCTGCCTGCCACCCCGCGCTTGACCTACCCCCGCCAAACCGCTACGCTGGGCCTTCTCACCGGAGGCCCGCAATGCTCAATGGATTCAAGCAATTCATTCTTCGCGGCAACGTAGTCGACATGGCTGTCGGCGTCGTCATTGGCGCAGCCTTCGGCGGCGTAGTCGGCGCTTTTACCAAAGACCTGCTCACGCCGACCATCGCAGTCCTGGTGGGAAAGCCGGACTTCTCGAATGTTAGCTATAACATCCACGGCACGGCTTTTCCCGTCGGCGACTTCATCAATGCGGGGATCTCGTTCCTGCTGATCGCCGGGGCGGTGTATTTCTTCGTCGTGACGCCGGTCAATGCCTTAGTGTCGCGGATGCGCAAAGCTCCCGCGCCCGCCGACCCCACCACCAAGAAGTGCCCCGAATGCCTAAGCGAGATTCCCATCGACGCCCGCCGCTGCTCTCACTGTTCGCAGCCGGTGGCGGCGCGCGCGGCCTAGCCGCTGTAGCATCATTGGAATGCCCAGCTTTCGTAAGAGTGCCTCACTTGTACTAGCCGCATGCTTGTGTGCGGGGGCGCTGGACGCACAACAGGCGAGCAAGCCGTCATCGCCCAGGTCTTCTCCAATCGCAAGCGGAACTTTGGATGGCGGTATCTACCGTAACCCCTCGTTTGGCTTCTCCTACAAAGTTCCCTTCGGCTGGGTTGATCGCACGGCAGAGATGCAGGAGAGCGACAACGACAGCGGCGCAGCCCACCCCGCGACCGATCCCGCGAAAGCGCAAGTGCTCCTCGGCGTCTTCGAACGCCCTCCCGAGGCCATCGGCGAAACGGTCAATTCCACCGTCGTGATCGCCGCCGAGAGTGTTTCTTCCTATCCCGGACTAAAAACCGCAGTCGACTATTTCGATCCGCTGGAAGAAGTCGTTACGGCCAAGGGCTTCAAAGTTGTGAACCAGCCATACGAGTTCGCGGTCGGCGCGAAGCAACTTGCGCGCGAGGATTTCAGCCAAGAGCGTGGCAAGTTGACCATGCATCAGTCGACGCTGGTCCTGCTATCGAAGGGGTACATCTTGTCGTTCACCTACATCGCCGGGAGCGATGACGAAGTGGATGAACTCATAGAAGGGCTGAGCTTCTCGTCTGTTTCCAGACCCGGAAGCGCGCACTCGCAAACGCCCTCCGCGGCGCCCAAGAAATGAGCTTTCCCGTTCCGGTAAACCGCGCCAAAATCGAGAGTTACCGGCCCGATTCCGGGGTCGAAAATCAGGGCTTTTGTATGCTATAATTTAGTTAATCGCCAGACCACGTAAGTAATAGTAATTTCAGCAATTTGGGTGAGTTCAAAGCAGCGGAATAAGACCACCAGCCAGGGCGCAAATCCGGCACTCTCCACGGAGCGGAATGGCCACCAAAGAAATCAACGTATCCATCGCGGACACAAAAGAAAAAAACGGGAAGATTGCCCCCATTAACGGAGGCAACGGCGACTACACTGCCGACTCCATAAAAGTCTTGGGCGGCATGGAAGCGGTGCGCCTGCGTCCCGCCATGTACATCGGCTCGACCGGCGATCTCGGTTTGCATCATCTGGTCTACGAGGTGGTCGACAACTCCGTCGATGAAGCGCTCGCTGGTTACGCCGACAAGATCGAAGTCACGGTTCACATCGACAACTCCATCACTGTTGTCGACAACGGCCGCGGCATTCCCGTGGACGCGATGGAAATCGACGGCGAGAAAATCCCCGCCGCGCAAGTGGTGATGACCACGCTGCACGCCGGCGGAAAGTTCGACAGCTCGTCCTACAAAGTTTCCGGCGGACTGCACGGCGTGGGCGTCTCCTGCGTGAACGCGCTCAGCGAAGAATTGAATCTGGAAATCTGGCGCGACGGATTCACCTGGGAGCAGAGCTACTCCAAGGGCGAGCCCACCAGCAAGCTGAAGAAAGCTGGAGCCAGCAAGAAGCGCGGCACCAAAGTTCACTTCCTGCCAGACCGCAGTATTTTCACCGCAACGGAATACAACTTTGACACACTTTCGCAGCGCTTGCGTGAGTTGGCGTTCCTGAACAAAGGCCTGCTCATCACGCTGACCGATGAGCGCACCACCGACGCGAAAACCGGCGAGCCCAAGACCGCCGAGTTCAAGTACACCGGAGGCATTGCCGAATTCATCAAGCACTTGAACCGCGGCAAACAAGTGCTGCACGACAAGCCGATCTACATGGAAGCCGAGCGCAACGGCGTGAACATGGAGATTGGGCTGCAATACAACGACGCCTATTCGGAAACGCTGTTCAGCTTTGCCAACAACATCAACACCGTCGATGGCGGCACGCACCTTTCCGGCTTTCGCACCGCGCTGACCCGCACCATCAACTACGCCGGTCAGCAGATGGGCCTGTTCAAGGATGTAAAAGAAAACCTGACCGGTGACGATGTGCGTGAAGGCCTGGTCGCGGTCATCAGCGTGAAGCTGCCGCAGCCGCAGTTCGAAGGCCAGACCAAAGGCAAGCTGAATTCCGATATCGCCGGCGTTGTCACGGCTTTCGTCAACGAACGGCTGGGCGCTTTCTTCGAGCAGAACTCAACCGTCGCACGCAAAATCATCAACAAAGCCATCGACGCGGCCCGCGCCCGCGAAGCCGCCCGCAAAGCCCGCGACCTAACCCGCCGCAAAGGCGCACTCGACGGCGGAGGGCTGCCGGGCAAACTGGCCGACTGCTCCGAACGCCAGCCCGACCGCTGCGAATTGTTCCTGGTGGAGGGCGAATCCGCCGGCGGCACCGCCAAGCAGGGACGCGACCGGCGATTCCAGGCCATCCTTCCGTTGAAGGGCAAAATCCTCAACGTAGAAAAGGCCCGTTACGACAAAATGCTGGGGCACGAAGAAATTCGCGCCATGATTACCGCGCTCGGCACCGGCATCTCGAAAGAAGATTTCGATCCATCGAAATTGCGCTACGGCAAAATTATTCTGATGACCGACGCCGATGTGGATGGAAGCCACATCCGCACCCTGCTGCTGACGTTTTTCTTCCGCCACATGCAGGAGCTGATCAAGCGCTCGAACGTCTACATCGCGCAGCCGCCGCTCTATTCGATCAAGAAGGGCAAGACGCTGCAATACATCAAAGACGATGACGCGCTGGACAAAATCATCCTGAAGCGCGCGGCCGACAGCATCGTCGTCCGTTACGGCGAGGGCGCGGCCAAGCTCGAAGGCGCGGGCCTGCTGAAATTTGCGGCTGGGCTGAAAGAATATTTCGGCTTCTTCGACAAAGTGAACAAGCGGCTGCGCGATGAGCGCATCACCGAGCTGCTGCCCAAGCTGGATCTCTCCAAGCGCGCCGACTTCGAAGGCGAAAAGAAAGCGCCGCCCAAGAAGATCGAGCGCCTGGAGAAAGAACTTAAGAAGCTGCAAAAAGAACGCGACTTCAAAAGCGTCGAGACTCGCTTCGACGAAGAACACAATCTCTGGGAGCTGCGCTATGTGAATTCGCAGGGCGCCGAGCACCCCATCAACTGGGAGCTGGCGTCCACCGCCGAATATCGCCAGTTGCTCTCGAAGTTCAAGCAGATTGAGCCGTTCATGGAACCGCCGTTCGTGATTGAGTCGATCGACAGCGAAGCTTCGTCGAACGAGAAGGCGGAAGAGGCCGGCGCCGCTGAGGGAGAGGAATCCGCGGGCGACGAGAAGGCGCAAAAGAAAGCGCAATCGCGGAAACCGGCAGCCAAAAAGAAATCCGTCGCGACCGAAACCGTGGAGAAGGCCAACGTCCGCGAGCTATTCGACTACATCAAAGAAGCCGGCAGCCGCGGCTACGAGAAGACGCGCTACAAAGGCCTGGGCGAAATGAACTCCGAGCAGCTATGGGAAACCACCATGGACCCGGAGCGCCGCACCCTGCTCTCGGTAAAACTCGAAGACATCGCCGAGTGCGAGACCATCTTCTCCACGCTGATGGGCGAAGACGTCGAAGCCCGCCGCAAGTTCATCGAAGACAACGCGCTGGACGTGAAGAATTTGGATATCTGAGGCGCATCTCTCTCGTTTAGAGATAGCTCATGTGGGGACGGGCGCCCTCGCCCGTCCAGGCCGAGCTAGGCTCGGCAGTCTCTGGTCCGGCAGCGCGCATATCCCAAAATAATCTCTGCAATTTCGCCTCACCATCCCGTTCCTCCTCTGAAAGCGCGGGGAACAAATACGCCCGGTCGCTGCTCTAATCCTTGAAAGACAAGTCGCCCCATGTCCGCGCGGGCGACGGAGGAATGCCATGCGCCTCACCTGGAAATCGTTGCGTGAATCGAGCCCAAAGTGGCTCCAGACTCTCGTGCTCGTAGCGGCTGGAGTGGCGGCGCTGTACGTCGGCGCATTACAGCCTATGAGCCGCACGCAGGAAATTGCGTCGCAACGTGAAACAGGCCTTGCCGCATGGCGCCCCACGTCTTTCTATCAAGAGGGCGCACTGAGCGGTCTTGTTGCTAAGAACAGGCCGGTCGCCGAGGGCATCGTTGGAGGAGTGCCCGGCGGCGAAGACCTTAAGCCGCAAGAAATACTAACCGCACTAGAGGAACCAGAGCCCCTGCCCCAACCGTCAACCACTCCCGACACTCCCGACCGCAAAATGGTCCGCACCGATTCGCTTGAGTTGGTGGTGCAGCATCCGGCGGACGCGGCGGAAAAGATCGGGCAACTTGCCACGCGTCTTGGCGGATTCCTGGTCACCTCGGAGGTCAGCGGGGATCCGGATTCACCTAGCGCCTCGCTGACCGTTCGCGTTCCGGCGACGCGCTTCGAAGAAGCACGCACGGAAATCCGCAAGCTGGGTCTTCGGGTCGAAAGTGAACGGGTCGAAGCGCAGGATGTCACCCGGCAATATGTCGACCAGGAAGCGCATCTGCGCAATCTGCGTGCCGAGGAGCAGCAGTATATGACGATCCTCAAGCGCTCGGCGACGGTGACAGATACGCTCGAAGTGAGCGACAAGCTAGGCGAGGTTCGCGGCAACATCGAGCAACAGCAAGCCGAGTTCGAGGCGCTTTCCAAGCAAGTGGAAACCGTGGCGATCAAGGTATCCCTGAGCGCCGAAGCCGACACACGGGTTTTGGGCCTGAATTGGCGCCCCAGCTACCGTCTGAAGACGGCAGCTCGCAATGGGTTGGATAGCGTCGGCGACTACGTCGGCAGCATGACCGCGCTGGCCTTCAATCTGCCTGCAGTTTTGCTGTGGCTTGCCACAATTCTGGTGGGGGCTGCGCTGGGCTGGCGCATCTTGTGCTGGGCTGGGCGCTTCATCTTTGCAACCCGGAAGGCGACGGCTCCCGGCAGTCCCAGCGCCTGACTGATCTCTGTTTCCCCTGAACTCCGCGCCGGGCTCCCGGCTCCGGCGCGCCTTCTAACCTTTCGCGAATTCTCCACGCAAGATCTGGCCATGTGCTCGTTCCTTTGATGAGACAGGAATCATCCTCCAGTCGTTGTCTGCGAAAGGAAAACCAGATGAATAAACTGCTGACGCTGATCCTTCTATGCGGGCTGAGCGGTCTAGCGGTGGCGCAGGAACAGGCGGCGGACAAGACCGCGCCTGCGCTCACCATCTACAACCAGAATTTCTTCGTGGCTCGCGAATACGTGCCGCTCGATCTAAAACCGGGGGTGAATCACGTAGACTATGCCGGTGTAGCGGCTCATCTCGAGCCCGACTCGGTAATCCTGCGCGATCCCGCCGGGCGTTCCCTGCAAGTGCTGGAGCAGAACTACCGCAACGATCCCATCTCACAAGAGCTACTGCTCTCGTTCTACGAAGGTAAAACGATCGATTTTCTGGTGCAGCCCGGCCAAGTCGTGAAAGGCCGGGTAGTGCGCAGCGGCTACATTCCCAGCTCGTCGTACGCGCAAGGATACCCTCAGCCCGTCATGGGCCAGCCCATCATCGAAGTGGATGGCGTGCTGCGCTTCGGATTGCCTGGCCAACCGCTGTTTCCCGCGCTGAGCGCGGATTCCATCCTCAAGCCGACGTTGAGCTGGCTATTGCAGACCGACCATCCCGGCAAGTTTGATGCGGAGGTTGCCTACGTCAGCGGCGGCATGAACTGGGAAGCCGACTACAACCTGGTGGTCTCCGATAAATCGAACACCAAGACCGACATCCTCGACATGATCGGCTGGATCACCATGCGCAACCAAAGCGGCAAGACATTCGAGAACGCCACTATCAAGCTGATGGCGGGCGACGTGAACAAGGTCCAGGATCTCCAGACAAGTGGCCGGGCGTTCGCCATGAAAGAGGCCGTCACGGTGGAGGCGAATGCAGTTGCGGTTCAGGAGAAATCATTCGACGAGTTCCATCTCTACACGCTGGAACGGCCGACCACGCTGCGCGATCAAGAGACCAAGCAAGTAGAGTTTGTGCAGGCCACCGATGTGCACGCGCAGCGGCTGTACGTCTACGACGGCGCGGAAATCGCGCAATATGGCTACTACAACCCGGAGCAAATCCGCTCCGACCCAAACTACGGCACGCAGTCCAACCGCAAAGTCTGGGTCATGGAGGAATTCAAGAACTCGGAAGGCAATCATCTCGGCATCGCTCTGCCCAAAGGCAAACTGCGCTTCTACCGCCGCGACACCGACGGACGCCTGGAATTCATCGGCGAGAACACGATCGACCACACGCCCAAAGACGAAACCCTGCGCCTGTACACCGGCAACGCCTTCGATGTGGTGGGCGAACGCAAGCGCACAAACTACCGCGTAGATACGAATCAGCGGTGGATGGACGAATCGTTTGAGATCCGGGTGAGGAACCACAAGAAAGAAGCCGTCAATGTCCGCGTGGTTGAACATTTGTACCGCTGGGTCAACTGGAAGTTGGCCGACACGTCACAGCAGTTCAACAAGAAAGATGCGCAGACCATCGAATTCCCAGTCACGATCACGCCCGACGGCGAACAGGTCATCACCTACACGGTGCATTATTCGTGGTAACAAACGGATTAAAAGGGCGCCGGTTGACCAAGTATCAGCGGGCGCCCCCGTTTTCGAGTCGCGGAACGACATACTTCACCTCGCGATACACGCGCCCAAAAGCGACCCACAATAGAACCAGAAGACCGAACACCAGCGCGCTCCCTTCCGGACCAACCGATCCGCCACTCAGCCAATTCGGGCCGTGGAAGGATGCTCGCAGCAGATGCCCCGGCGCCAGTCCGCCGCTATCCGGAACGGAATAGAGAAAGCTTTCTCCCCAGTCCCAAGCCGCGTGAAAGCCAACCGCGAACCAGAGATTTCCCGTACGTCGCAACGTCAGGCAAAAGAAAAAGCCAATGCAGCCGGCGGCCAGCGCGCCGGCCCAGGTTTCGTGCGGGTTGCGCAAGTGAATGGCAGCAAACCCAGCAGAGAGCAACACCGCCGCCGGCCAAAACCCCAGGCTCCCGGCCAGCACGAACTGCGTATACCCGCGGGTGATGAATTCTTCGAAAAACGCGGCTGCAAGAAAGAAAACGCCCCAGTAGGCCGCGAACTTCGCAATCCGCCCGCCATGCAGGGAAAGTCCAGCGAAGTCGTAGGCGCCTGTGCTGCGCAGCGCGAGCATTAGGATGCTGAGCGCGCCCAGCCCCCACAGCGCACCCAGCCAAAAGAGTCTCCCAAAGTCCGGCGAGCGCGGCAACCCGTAAGCGCCAAAGGGACGCTGCTCCAACCGTCCCATGACCACCGCCGGCAGCAAAACGGAGAATGCCGCTTCGAGTTCCGCGGAAAGCTGTAGCCAGAGGGGCGGGAGAGAGATGAAGTAGAGCAACGAGTCGAGGACAACAAACATCGCGGCGCTCATGCCCAGGTACAGCAGCACGCGCCACACAGGTCGCGGGCCCTCGCAGTCAAAAAAAACCGCCTGCATGCTCTCCGGGAAAGACCGCCGGGCCGCCTTGATGGGGCCGCTGTTGCTGTTCGGTGGATTGATGTTCGCGGCCTCCGCGGAGAAGTTTCCTGAACGGTCCCCGGACATGGTAAAACACTCGCCTCCGCCTCATGCGCCGATTTTTCACCCGCGAACGCTTTGGCCAACCGCAAGTCGTGGCCGGATTGCTGCTCCTGGCCTTCTTGGCGCAGTGTGTCTGGCTGGCGGACCGCGCCATGCGGCGGGTTGCGGTGGACGAAGCCGAGCTGTTCCGCATCGAGCAGGGCCTGCGCCAATGGCACGGCGCGGGCATCGCCGGAACTCCATATTGCTTTCCGGCCGATCAGCGCCCGCTCGAAACCAGCGACGCCACGCCCTGGGAATTCAGCAACAGCGGTGGCTACGATGAATACCACTCGCCGCTCTGGTACCTGACGGCGGCGGCCCCAATTCTGTTCTGGCCGCACGCCTGGCAATCGAAATCGATGGCCGATTGGGGATGGCTCACGCGAATTCCTTATCTCGGTTTCGGATTGCTGCTGGGCGCATCGCTCTGGTACGTGTCGCGCCGGCTCTACGGCAATATCGGCGGCTACATCGCGCTCACGCTGTACTGCTTTTCGCCGGCGATCATTCGTTCCGCCGCGCTCTGGTTTGCGCAGCCCGAGTTGGGCGCGGCCTGGGGAGCGTTTGGCGCCATCTTTACCGCCATCGCCGTTGCGCACACGCTGTACGCGCCGCGCGAGGTGGTGCTGTGGAACTGGCGGCGCATCGGGCTGCTGGGATTGTCGCTGGCCCTGGCGGTCGGGTCGCAGTTTTCGCTGCTGGTCGTAGTCCCTGTGGCGTTGGCATTCATGCTCTATCTTGCGCCCGCGCGCCGCGCGGCCGCAGTTGCCATCCTGGCCGTGGCCTGCGCCGTCGCTGCCTTGCTGCTCCTTGCCTCATATTCCTTTCATGTCCACGCATTTTGGGAGGGTCTGCATCGAGCCCGATTCTTCGACGTAGCTTGGCGGGCATTCGGCATGCGGATCGCCTATCGGCAGGTGCTGGCGCAGTTGGCGCAGAGCAGCCCCGCGCTGATGATCGCCGTGCCGGCGGCGTTGATTGCTTATCTCGCATGGCCGCGGGCGCGCTATTTCGGCAACCACGCCCCGCTGCTGGTGGCCGCGCTGTTCCTGATCCTCGGCGTAGGCATGCCACACCACCCTGGACTCGGGTTCCAGTTCATCGCTCTCCCATTCTTGTTCGTGTTTGTGGCGGGAGTAAGTGCGGACTTGCTGGAAACCCGCCAGCGCAACCTGGTAATGGCCTGCGTCTGGGGATTGCTGACCGCGCAATCACTGTGGAATGTTTGGCAGCTAGCCCGCATCGGGAGCTGAAGGGCCGCCGAATAACCCGAAATGCCCTAGACAAACGTGGAACAGTGCCAATGTGCTGAGATGTCTCGGGCTTCAAGCCCGGTGGGCGCATTTCTTCCCCAGATTCTAGAACCGTCCCGCTCCGGAGGGCCCGATTACCATTTGTGCTCATATACTTAGCATGCTCCGTCGACGCTCTCCAGCCCTGCCACACCGGACAACTCCGCCCGCGCAGCGGGGTTCTAAATGATTAGGTGGCAGGGTGAAAAGGGGCAAGCCATGGCGGCAAAACGAGAGTATCATTTCTGTGTGCGGCGGCTGATTCCAGCGTCGGTAGTGGGTTTCGCGGCAACCCTGATTTTCTGTCTTTCCCCCGCGCAGGCTCAAGTTCACGGAACTTCCAGCTCCACGACCTCCGTGGGTCATGGCTCATCCGGCGCTGTGCCGAGCGCGAACGTTCAGCATTCCCGCGGATTCGTGGATAGCAATCGCTTCATATTTCCTCTGCGTCCGCTACCGCCGCAGCGGCCGTTTATCCACCACCGCTCCGCCTCACCGTTCCCGGCGATAGGTGAGGTTTACCCCTATTATGTTCCGGCCTATGCGCTGGATCCGGACGACAATTCGACCCAAGACAGCGACTACCCTAGCGGCCCCACGATCTTCGACCGGCGCGGCTCCGGGCAATCGAGTCAGGCGGTCGAGGCCGCTTACGCCGAGCGCGAGTCGGACTCGCAGCGAGCGTCGCTGCCTCAGCCGCCCGCGGACTCCACGGCGGATGCAACTCCGGCCCCCAATCAGCCGTTGACCGTTCTGATCTTCAAAGACGGCCACCAGCTGGAAGTTCAGAACTACGCGATCGTTGGCAGCACGTTTTTCGACCTAAGCCCGGGGCATCGCCTGAGGATCGCGCTCGCCGATCTCGATTTGGCTTCCACCGCGAAGCAGAACGACGACCGCGGCGTTGATTTTCAACTGCCATTAAGATTTGTAACCAACTGACGGCATGAATAGGAAGCTTGCTATCGCGCTGGTTGCTGCCGCAGTCATGCCAGTTTCTTTGGCGCAACAGCTGCGGGGTCCTGGGTCCTTCGCCACAGCCCGTGGACCGATGGGCCGTCCCCAGCGGCAGGGGCCAGGGCCTCTCTACCTATATTCGGCCTTCCCGTACACAGGCTATTCCGGCGAGACCATGGTCGAAGCGCCACCGCAAGTCATCGTCGTGCAAATTCCTTCCGCCGCCGAGCCTGCCCCTCTGGAGAAGAGACCGGAGCCGCTTTTGATCGAGTGGCAGGGCGACCGCTATGTGCGAGTTGGCGGCGCGGACGAAAAAACAGAAAATGGCTCCCGCGTTGCGCCTGACTATGCGACACCGGCGGCCGCGAAGCCGGCGGTAAGGCAGGCCGAAGTTTCCGCCCCAGTTCTCCTCCCCATCGTTCTTGTATACCGCGATGGAAGGCACGAAGAGATCCGCGATTACATCATCGCCGACGGCGTGATCTACGCCCGCGGCGACTACTGGACCGACGGCTATTGGAACAAGAAGATTCAACTGGCCGCGCTCAATCTTCCTGCGACCATGAAAGCTAGCCAGGAGCGCGGAGCGAAGTTCGTGCTGCCGGGCTCGGCGAATGAGGTGATAGTGCGGCCCTAAAGCCGTGCTCCGCTCGACCACCACAGAAGTCCGATAAACAATAGCTGCATGGGCGCGCGCAGCCATAGCGCGGTGACGGGCCTGCCGCGGAGTGTGACTCCTTTAAGCGCGGCATTCACATTGGCTGCGAACATGCCCACCAGCAGGACAATCAAGCAAATTCCAGCAAGGGATCGAAATCGGGAAAGCAGCAATCCAACCGCGCCGAGAAATTCCAGAACCCCAGTGACATAGACCAGCAGCAGCGGCTGAGGAAAGAACGGCGGAATCATCTTCACAAGATCGTGTTTCATTTTCGCGAAGTGGGCCGTGCCGGTGAAGAAGAACATTACCGCTAAGGCATAGCAAGCTGATTGCCGCCAGCTAGCCAGAGCGTGGACGCCCAACCCTCCCATGCCGCGGAAGATCAACCACGAAACGAACAAGACGATTAGCACGCCCATTTCTTTCCCCCCTGAAATTTAATCTCGCGCCAGAATATAGAGGTTGAAAGCGTGCCATCGCAACCCAATTCATGGTACAATGTTCACACGCAGAGATCAGCTAACAGTATGTAAATGCAATTACTTAGAGCCGACTGCGGCCGGTTTGATCCTGGAGACTCGCGGCCTCCGCGAGATCGAGCTTGCGCGAGTCCCGCGGCTAACAACTAGGAGCTAAAAGCTTCGCAATGCCTGACGATCCCCAAAATCCAGAACTCCCCCTGACTCCGCCTGCGGGTGATGGCGGCGCACGCAACATTCAGCCGGTCAATATCGAAGAGGAGATGCGCAGATCGTATCTCGACTATTCGATGTCGGTGATTATTGGCCGCGCGCTGCCCGACGTGCGCGACGGACTCAAGCCGGTGCATCGCCGCATTCTTTACACCATGCAGCAGATGGGCTTGCTGCCGAATAAGTCGACGCGCAAGTGCGCCAGAATCGTTGGCGACGTGATGGGCAAATACCATCCGCATGGAAACCTTGCGGTGTACGACGCGTTGGTTCGCTTGGCGCAGCCGTTTGCCATGCGTTATCCGCTGGTCGATGGTCAAGGTAACTTCGGCTCGGTCGATGGCGACCCTCCTGCCGCCGATCGCTACACCGAAGCAAAACTGACGCGCGTTGCGACCGCGCTGCTGGAAGATCTCGACAAGGAAACAGTTGACTTCCGTCCGAACTACGACGGCAACGAAGTTGAGCCCGATGTTCTGCCCACTCGTATTCCCAACCTGCTGGTGAACGGCTCGGATGGCATCGCGGTGGGCATGGCGACGAAAATTCCGCCCCATAACCTGACGGAAATCGTCGATGCGACGATCACCTTGGTCAACAACCCGACTGCAACCTTACCGGATATTCTGAAATTCGTGCAGGGCCCGGACTTTCCCACCGCCGGCTTTATCCACGGCCGCGCTGGAATTCTGGAAGCGTACCGCACCGGCCGCGGCCGCTTCATGATGCGCGCCCGCGCCGCGATTGAGACGTTCAACAAAGACCGTCAGGCGATTGTCGTCACCGAGATTCCTTATCAAGTTAACAAGGCGCGGCTCATTGAGCGCATCGCGCAGCTGGTGAACGACAAAATCATCGACGATATTTCCGACATTCGCGACGAAAGCGACCGCGACGGCATGCGCATCGTAGTCGAACTCAAGCGCGGCGCCGAGCCGCAGATCGTGCTCAACCAACTGTTCAAGCACACCTCAATGCAGGAAGGTTTCAGCATGATCTTCCTGGCGGTGGTGAATGGGCAACCGCGCGAGCTGGGCCTGATCGCGGCGATTAAGCTGTTTATCGATCACCGTGTCGATGTGGTGCGCCGCCGCACCGCCTATTTGCTGGCCAAAGCCAAAGACCGCGAGCACATTCTCGAAGGCTACCTCACCGCGCTCGACCACCTCGACAACGTGATCACTATCATCCGCGCCAGCGCCAACCGCGGCGAGGCGCGCGAAAACCTGGTCGCTTACTTCGGCGGCAAGAAAATTGACATCAACACCACCGGCCGCGGTCCCAAACAGAATCCCGAGAAGCCCTTCACTGTCATTCAGGCCGACGCCATCCTGGAATTGCAGTTGCACCGGCTGACCCGGCTCTCCATCGACGAAATCACCAAGGACTTGAATCTCACCCGCGAAAGCATCGCCGAGTTCGAAGCGATTCTGAGCTCGGAAAAGAAACTGCGCAACGTGATCATCAAGGAATTAGAAGAAGTCAAAAAGCTCTACGGCGACGAGCGCCGTACCGTCATCGAAGACGAGGCCGCCGAAATTCTTCTGGAGGACCTGATCGCCGACGAGCAGGTCGCGGTCACCGTCAGCCATTCCGGCTACCTGAAGCGCACCCCCATCAGCACTTATCGCATGCAGCGCCGCGGCGGCACCGGCCGCACTGGCATGAAGACGCGCGACGAGGATTTCGTCGAGCACCTTTTCATTGCTTCGACTCACGCCTACATTCTGATTTTCACCAACACCGGCCGGGTTTACTGGCTCAAGGTGTACGAGATTCCAGACGTCAGCGCCGCCGGCAAGGGCAAGCACGTGGGCAATCTGGTCGCGCTGCAGCCGGGTGAGAGTGTCCGCACCATGCTCGCGGTGCGCAATCTGGAAGAAGAGGGCCGGCACATTTTCTTCGCCACGCGCAACGGCACGGTGAAAAAAACCGACCTGAAGGATTTTTCCAACGTGCTGTCACGCGGCATCATCGCTATCGGCATCGAGCCGGGCGACGAACTGGTTGGCGTCACGTTGACCGATGGCCAGCAGATTATCTTCCTGGCCTCGCACGATGGGCAGGCAATTCGCTTCGACGAGTCCGACGTGCGCTCGATGGGCCGCCCCGCGTACGGCGTGCGCGGCATGAGCCTTGACAAGGGCGATTACATCGTCGGCATGGCTACGACGCCGAAAGACGCAAAGAAGGCCGAGACCGAAGCCGCGAAAGCCGTCGCCGAAGCCGGCGTTCCTGAGGCCACGGCTACCGATGAAGCTTTGCCCATCAAAGGCTCGCTGATTCTTTCGGTGACCGAGGGTGGCTACGGCAAACGGACGCCCGCCGATGAATACCGTCTGCAGGGCCGCGGCGGCTCCGGCGTCATCAACGTGAAGACCACCGAGCGCAACGGCAAAGTAGTGGGCATTGCGCAGGTGACGGAGGATTCCGAAGTGATGCTCATCAGCCACTACGGCAAAATCATTCGCATGGATTCAAGCACAATCCGCGAATCTGGCCGCGCCGCGCAGGGCGTTCGCTTGCTGAATCTGGAGGCCGGCGACCGCGTAGCTGCGGCTGTGGTCATCGCGCCGGAAGCGCCGCCGGCGAATGGGGGACCGCTGATTCAATAGGCGGTGGGCGCCAACCTTTCTAGGTCTAATCCACAGGAGGGACGCAACCTAGGAACCTTTCACCGGACATTGCCGAGAAGGGCCGCCCCTACTTCGGGTGGCCCGCCACTTCCTCGCAGCCGCGGGTCATGATGTCGCGCTGGGTGGCGGTGGGGAAATATTGGACGTACTTCATCCCGTCGTCACAGCGGGCTTTGGCCACGTCGGGACGATTGGAGGAAGTCGCCATGGCGATCAGCCAGAAGGAACACCAGGCGATGTGGTCTCCGTAATCGGCTTTGGTTTTTTGGTCGGAAGCGTCGGCGAAAGCCTTTTTGTAGATATCTGCCGTGCGCAGCAGAAGCGGCTCGGCTTTCGCGGGTTCATCTTCCGCCATGTAGATGGTGGCAAGGCCCTGCACCGCGCTGCCGAGCGCGGGATCGTCGGGCGAATCGTGCTTTTCATGCAGCGCGAGCGCCTGCTGGAATAGCTGCTCGGCTTCGGAGTAGTGTTGCTGCTCCCGTTCGATGATGCCCAGCTCAGATATGGTTCCCGCAAGATCCTGCCACAGGGAATCCCCGGCTTTTTCGGCGGCGGCGCGGGAGAGGGTGAAATCTTTCTTCGCGGTCGGGTAGTCTTCTTTTTTCATCGCAGCTTGTCCGGCGAGTTCGGGCTTCCAGTAGGCGCGCTGGAAGTCAGCGTCTTGCGAAGTTGCGGCGATCGGCGCGGAAGATTGCGCGAAGAGCGCGGCAGACGCGAGAGTCAACAGAATCACGGGGCAAAGCAGAGTTTTGAGCGGCATAGCGCGTAAGAGTTTACGCCTTCCCAAGGCCGCGGCAAATACTTCTTGAGTGGGCTAGCGTCCGCAAGCAGATTCCTCGCCGCTAGAGCCGGCTCGGAATGACAATGGTTAAGCGCAATTGGCTAGACCAGACGTCAGGCTCCAAGGCGTTTCGTACTCTTCCCCAGCCGCCACTACTCTGTGATACACCTTTATTCTTGAACCTTGGGCAAGCCATCTTCCTTTTCGTCGCCGCCATTCTGGGCGGAGCGCTGAACGCAGTCGCGGGCGGGGGCAGCTTTATTTGCTTTCCCGCGCTGCTGTTCACCGGCGTGCCGCCAATTCCCGCCAACGCAACCAACACGGTAGCCCTATGGACAGGCGTGACTGCAAGCACCGGCGCTTACCGCAATCGGCTCGATATGCCGACGCGCATGCTGATCCCGCTGGTTGCGGCTAGCCTGGCCGGCGGCGCGCTCGGCGCGCTTCTGCTGTTGAAGACGCCGGCTCACACTTTCCTGCGGCTTATCCCGTGGCTCATGCTGGCTGCGACCCTGCTATTCATCTTCGGTGGAAAACTAGCCGGCGCGCGCCGCGCCAGCGCCGCGCATGACACGAGCACTGCAACCATCGCGGCGATCACGGCGCTCGAGCTGTTTGTCGGCGCCTACGGGGGCTACTTCGGCGGAGGCATGGGCATTGTGATTCTGGCCATGCTGGCTGCGGCCGGCATGGCCGACATTCACGCCATGAACGCGCTGAAATCCGTGTTATCGAGCGCGACCAATGGGATTGCCGTGATCACATTCATCGTGGCCCGCGCGGTGTACTGGCCGCAGGCGGCAACGATGATTGCCGGCGCGTTGATCGGAGGATACTTCGGAGCGCACTACGCGCAGCGGCTGCCAGCGCCGGTGGTGCGGTGGTTCGTCATTCTCATCGGTGCGGGCATGACGGCTTACTTCTTCGTGAAGGCGTACTAGAAGTCCGCGCCGCCACGTCTCCCGCGCCTGGGTGAGAACGGCGATGCCGGCCAACATTTCGCGGACGAGGGCGTCCGCGCCACATCCTCACTGCAATGCCTCCGAGGTGTGATCGTGCACGATCAGCCACTTGCCGTTCCGCTTCTCCCAGATCACGGTCCAGCGAAACGTGGCCATCTCCCGCTTGCCGCTTTTTAGGACCGCGTCCTCTTTAATGGTGGCCGTGCCCCACACCAAATCGCCATGGGGATGCACGACCGCGTCGTCATTGACGGTGAGGGTCGCGCGTTGATAGTTGGCCAACACGTTCTTCACTCCCTCCGCGTACTCGGTCCAACTGCCGTACTTGAGCGGAGCAACGTCGAAGAACGTATTCGGGCCGTCGGCATAGTAGGGCGCGGCGTTGGCGGCGTCGAGCGTGGCCCACGCGTCCCAGATTTTCTGCATGTAAGCCTTGTCGGGCGCGGCGCCGTGGGATTCTTTCTTCCCCGGCGACATCGCCGATTGGGCAAACGCCGAGAGACTGAGTGCGGACACCGCGATCCATAGCAAGCAGCGTTTTAGCATATGTTCTCCCTTCAAGTTCACTGCAGTGGTTCGGAAGTATGGTCATGCACGATGAGCCACTTTCCGTCCCGTTTCTCCCAAATGGCGGTCCAGCGCAACGTGGCCATTTCACGTTTGCCGTCCTTCCGCACCGCGTCTTCCTTGATCGTGGAGGTCGCCCAGGCCACGTCTCCGTGAAAATGGACGGCGGCATCGTCGTTCAATGTGAACTTAATGCTTTGGTAATCGACCAGAACTTTTCGCACCCCGGCTTCATACTCTTCCCAACTGCTGTATTTCAGCGGAGACACGTCAAAGAACGTTCCTGGGCCGTGGGCGTAGAACTTCGCGGCGTCGGCCGGGTCGAGCGTGCTCC
Organism: uncultured Acidobacteriaceae bacterium; assembly: GCA_963776125.1. Classification (GTDB taxonomy): domain Bacteria; phylum Acidobacteriota; class Terriglobia; order Terriglobales; family Acidobacteriaceae; genus PALSA-270. The sequence goes on from CAVZMC010000004.1 coordinate 38,712, forward strand.
AGCCATCCAACACCGTCTGGAGCATGGCCCGGTCGAGCGCCGAATCGCTCGGCGCCATCTTCTTGGGGGCTGGTTTATTCGACTGGGCAAGGCCCAGTGATCCGAGGAGAAACACACAACTCAGCAGGCTGACGAACCGCTTCCGCATGGGACCTCCGGTTACGGCGAAAGATTGTCGCACGGCGCGTGGCAAAGCTCAACGCGGAAAGCCGCACGTTAGGACACAGGGCATGTCATCCTTTTGGCCGAGCCGCCGCGCGGCGATTGTGTGGGCCTGATCCACCCCTATGGAATTTGCACATTTTGTTAATTCTCGCTGGGCCCTCTTTCCGGTTTGGGCGAGGCCATGCATACTGGTGTTTGACTTTCTTCCCGGTCAAATTCGCCAGCTCCGAACCTGTCGGCGCCCGCTCTTCAATCCAGGGAACCATTCTGGTCCACGCCGATTTCGTAGTCACCGGCGTCGTGATGACCGTCCTCGGCCCCATGTTGCCCATGCTCTCCGCGCAATGGCTGCTCAATGACGCGCGGGCCGGATATTTGTTCGTGGCCCAATTCGTGACGTCAATGTTCGGAATGCTCTTATCCGGTGTGCTGGTGCGACGGATCGGGTATCGAAGAACCTTGGTCGCCGGTCTCATCCTGATGGCCGCTGGCATGGCGGCGCTCACGAGCACGAACTGGTTGCTTGGCCTGGGTGCAATCTCCATTTATGGGGTTGGGTTCGGCACCAATACGCCGGCGGGCAATCTGTTCGTGGCGGACGCGAACCCCGGCGACCGCGCGGCGGCGCTGACTTGGCTGAACTCGTCCTGGGGAATCGGCGCCATGGGCTGTCCGCTGTTGCTGGCTTGGGCCCAACATTTTCATCGCGTGCCCCTATTTTTGTATGGGCTGTCCGCCGTACTGCTCACGCTTGCCGTGTACCTGCTATCGGTTCGTTTCACTGTGGATTCTACGGCGAGCGCAGCCGAGCGGGCGCCCGCCGTCATTTGGAGTCTCCGGGTTCCTCTGGTGGCCGCGCTGTTCTTCATCTATGTGGGAACCGAAACCTCCGCCGGCGGATGGGTTGCGTCCTACGCCCGCCGCATGGATTTGGGCTCACGCGCCTTCTGGGCCGTGACGCCGTCTTTTTTCTGGGGCGCGTTGCTCGCGGGCCGGCTGTCGGCTTCGGTGCTATTACGGTGGGTAAAGGAAACGACCGTGGCCAGCGTCGGCTTGGTCGTGGCGTCGCTGGGAATTGCAGCTTTACTGATTGCGCAAACCATCACTCTGGTTGTGGTCGGAGCAAGTCTGGCGGGCCTGGGCCTGGCTTCGGTTTATCCCATCAGCGTTTCCATGCTCTCGCACTGGTTCGGAGAAGAAACGAAGACGCGAGTCAGCGGAGCCATCTTCGCCGTGGGCAATCTGGGAGGCGCAGCGTTGCCTTGGCTGGTGGGTGCGTTGTCCACGCACTACGGCAGCCTGCGGGTAGGGTTCGTGGTCCCGCTGCTCGGCGCGCTGACCATGCTGGCGGTGTATCTGAGCGCCGGGAAGGCCCCTGCAACTGTAGAGACGTAGCTGGCTACGTCCTGTCTGGCCACGCGATGAAGAGGCGTAGCAAGCTATGTCTCTACGGTTTGGTAAACTAGTTGGTTAGAGCCATGCCGGAAAAGCGCACCTTATTCGAGAAGATTTGGGACGAGCACGTCGTGTGCGTTCCCCCAGGCCAACCCCCGCTGCTCTATATTGACCTGCACCTCGTCCATGAAGTGACTTCGCCGCAAGCCTTCGACGGACTGCGCCTTGCCGGGCGCCGTGTGCGCCAACCGCGCCGCACCATTGCCACCGTCGACCACAACATCCCGACCGAGCCGCGCGGCACTCCGATCACCGATCCCACCGCCGCTAAGCAGATCGCGGCGCTCCAGCAGAATTGCAAGGATTTCGGCGTGCCGCTGTTCGATATGAATTCGCCCGAACAGGGCATCGTGCACGTGATTGGTCCGGAACTCGGCCTGACGCAGCCGGGCAAGACCATCGTGTGCGGCGACAGCCACACCAGCACCCACGGCGCCTTCGGCGCGCTGGCCTTTGGCATCGGCACTTCGGAAGTTGAGCACGTGCTGGCCACCCAGTGCCTGCCACAGCGCAAGCCGAAAACCATGCTCATCCGCGTGAGCGGCAAGCTGGAGGAAGGCGTGGGCGCCAAGGATTTGGCGCTGGGTGTGATTGGCCAGATTGGCACCGACGGCGCCACCGGCCACGTGATCGAGTATGCGGGCGAGGCGGTGCGAGCGCTCTCCATGGAAGGCCGGATGACGCTGTGCAACATGAGCATCGAAGCCGGCGCCCGCGCCGCCATGGTCGCGCCCGACGAAACTACGTTTGCTTACGTGAAGGGCCGGCGCTTTGCGCCCAAAGATGCCGACTGGGAGAAATCCGTGGCCCACTGGCACAGTCTGGCTTCCGATCCAGGTGCCAGTTACGACAAAGTCGTTGAAGTCGATGCTTCCAAGCTCGCGCCGTTCGTCACCTGGGGCACGAATCCAGGAATGGTGGTCCCGGTGGGCGGCCGCGTTCCGCAATTGAGCGAACTGAAAAATGACGCGGATCGCAGTTCAGTGGTGCGCATGCTGGAGTACATGGGACTCGAACCCGGTACACGCATCGAAGACATAACGGTTGATCGCGTCTTCATCGGCTCCTGCACCAACTCACGTCTGGAAGACTTGCGCGCAGCCGCCAAAGTGGCGAAGGGCCATCATGTGAACCCGAAAGTTCGCGCCATGGTCGTGCCCGGCTCGCAAGTGGTCAAACATTTCGCCGAAAAGGAAGGGCTGGACAGGATTTTCCGCGAAGCGGGCTTCGAATGGCGCGAGTCCGGCTGCTCGATGTGCCTGGGGATGAATCCGGATATCCTTCAGCCCGGCGAACGGTGCGCTTCCACCAGCAATCGGAATTTCGAAGGCCGCCAGGGCCGCGGCGGACGCACCCACTTGGTGAGTCCGATGATGGCCGCGGCGGCGGCAATCGCGGGCCACTTCACCGATATTCGGGAATGGAAGTTCGAGTAGTTGCGCCGATTTTGTGGCGCCGCCGTCCGCTAGTTAGGTTAAAGATATGCAGCCATTTCGTACACATACCGGGAAAGTCGCGCCGCTCGTTCGCGCCAACGTCGACACCGACCAGATCATCCCCAAGCAATTTCTGAAGCGGATCGAGAAGACCGGCTTCGGCGAGTTCTTGTTCTACGATTGGCGGCGCACGGCAGAGGGCAAACCCGACGCATCGTTCCCGCTGAACCAGCCGCGCTACGCCGGCGCCAGCATTCTGCTGACGGGCAAGAACTTCGGCTGCGGATCTTCCCGCGAGCACGCCGTCTGGGCGCTGGACGAACGCTGGCTTCCGCGCGGTCATCGCGCCGGCCTTCGCGGATATCTTTGCCAATAATTGCGTGCAGAATGGCGTGCTAACCGTAGTTCTCAGCGAAGAAGAAGTGCGCGGAGACTCGCCCGCCGGGCGCAGGAGATCTCCGACTACAGTCTCACCATTGATCTGGAAAAGAAGAGCGTCCGCGATGAGCGCGGATTTTCCGCCAGCTTCTGGCTGGACGATTTCGTCCGCCACCGGCTGCTCGAAGGCTTGGACGACATCGGCCTCACGCTGCAACATGACGCCGAGATTGCCGCGTACGAGGCGCTGCACTCAAATCGGCACTCAGCTCCCTAGGATGTTCAGTTCAATGGCGCGGGAGCAGCCTGCGGCGCCAGCGCCTGCTTCACCGAGTCTGGCAATTTATCGGCATTGGCCAGCAGCAGGCTGACTTGCCACATTTGAGTGTCCGACAGCGACTTTTTGAATCCCGGCATTCCCGTCAGCCGAATGCCGTTCGCTACTTTCCAATAAGTTTCGCCGGGCTCGTCATCGGTTACGCCTTTTCCGTGGAAGAGCTGCGGCGCGTGCGGATACATCCCCTTGGCAATAGCGGTCGGCTCCCCGCCCGGCAACCCATGGCAAACCGCGCAATCTTCCCGGTAGACCTGCGTTCCTGCGCGGTAGTTGGGTTCATCCGCGGCAATCGGCACGGCCTTCGGCATTTCCTTGGCGATGCGGGCATGCAAAGCCCCGCCCGCGAGAAGCCGCTCGAAGGGCATGGCTCCCGAGGCAGTCGCGACCGGAGCGCCTCCGCTGACGAAATATCCGAAAACCGCGAGAGGCACGGCGATTAAGCCAAGGACCAATCCAAGTAGAAAATTCTTCAAGGGAGTTCTCCTTAAACGCCATTCCGCAGCCTCACGACTGGGAACACAAAAACTCCAGCATCAAGCTCCAGGCTTGCCGAGCCGCCTGCGGCTGATAGGCAGGCCGTTCGTCGCAGAAAAAACCGTGATCCGCATTGGAAAACTCCACATTGACGTACGTCTTCTGATGGGCGTTCAAAGCGTCGGTGACCGCTTTTCGATGTTCCGGGGTGATGTGTTTGTCCAGTCCGCCCCAGATCAGCAGCATGGGACCATGCAGCGCCGCCGCGCGGTCGAGCAAATCTGGCGCGATCCTTGCGCCATAGAATGAAACGGCGGCTCGCAGTGCAAGCAGCGAGTTCGCGAGAAATGACATCCGGCCTCCCATGCAAAATCCCACGCTATGAATCTCGTCTTTCTTAACATTATCCTGCGAATGCAGCCAATCGAACGTCGCCCGCAAGTCGGCCTCCGCGGTGGCCAGCGTGACCGCTTGAATGTGCGGCATGGCGGCCTGGAAATTCTTGTAGTCTCCCTCGAACCCTGGCCCGGTGCGATGAAACAACCCCGGAGCAATCGCAACATAGCCCTCGCCCGCCAGACGCTCGGTCACGTTGCGGATATGCGAGTTAACGCCGAAGGCTTCCTGCAGCACGATCACGCCGGCATGAGCGTCGCCATCGTCCGGCCGCGCCACGTAGGCTCCCATCCGCGTCCCATCACCAACGGCAAGTTCAATTTTTTCCGCTGCGGTCGTGCGCTGTGCTGTCATCAAGTGCTCCTGAGAGTTAAGACCACTTTAGGATGCTCTCCTTCACTCCTATCGTGCAACTGCACGCGCCATGGGACTTCGGGATCGCATTCACCGAGAACCGTACCGAAGTTTGGCGCGAATCCCTTTCATAGGCTTTTAATATACGGAGCAACGCACAAGTTACTCACCGTTACCCGAGGCCGAGCTATCTGAAAGCAAAGCAGATAGCACGATGCAAAGTTTTTTTCTGGTTCACAATCGCCAGCCTTTATTGTCGCGATAAAAAAATGCAATTGGACAGGTCGCTGCCTCCTAGGTAGCGTCAACCATGGAAATCATCATGCCAGCAGCGGACAAAGCCAACGTTGAGTTTCTGCACGAACTCGGTAGCCGCATGGCCGCCGCAGAGCCGCTCGCCGACGTTCTCGCGCGGGTGGTCGATTTCGCCACCGCCGTAGTCAAATGCGACTCTTGTTTCGTTTACGTCCTGGAGGATGAAGAACTCGTCCTGCGGGCATCCAAGAATCCCCATCAGGAGGTCGTCAACCGCCTGAAACTTCAGATGGGGCAAGGCATTACGGGTTGGGTGGCTGAACACCGCGAACCCGTTGCTGTGGCCCAAAACGCGTCCAAAGACCCGCGCTTCCAATATTTTAACGAACTGCCCGAGGACACTTACGAGGCATTTCTCTCCGTACCGCTCTTATCCCGCGGCCGCGTGGTCGGCGTCATCAATGTGCAGCATCGCCAGCCTCACGTGCACAATGCCGAGGAAATCCGCTTGATTTCCACCATCGGCTTCCTGGTCGGCGCCGAGATCGAGATGGCGCGCCTTGAAAGCGAGAACTCGAACCTCTACGAGCTGCTCGAAACCCGCAAACTGATCGAGCGCGCCAAGGGGATTCTGCAACGCGACCTGGGCTTGGACGAAGAGCACGCGTATCTGGCTCTGCAACAACAAAGCCGCCGCACTCGTCAGCGCCTGAAGGACATTGCCGAAGCCATCGTGCTCACCGACCAGGTCAAGCGCGGCTCGCAGACCAATTAGTCGCGGTACTCCATTTCACCTGCGAGACCCGTCGGGAGGTCCACGAGGCCCGCGCCTACGGGCAGCGCCAACCAGGCAAATCGCATCCTAGAAACTAACTGGGTCGGCAATCCGACATGTCGTCCTTGCCTATGGCCTCCGGGATGACTAGAATCAAAGCTTAACGCGGGATGGGCCTTTGCCTATTCGCTCGTGCTCTTCTGGCCAGCAAAGGCCTTGCGGACCAATGTTCAGGGACCTGCAAGTGCACGTTTATCGTCAAGCTTAGCTCTTAAGTTACTATCTGGCAGCGTCATTCACTGGACTCCGCGCTAAAACTGTGGCAGAGTTGGCCGACAACCTCGCGTACGAAGGACAAACTGCGATTGGCCCAAACTAAGCTTTCCTGCTTTTGGAACAAGCCGGACGTTGCCTGGGACTATCAAGCCGCCGTCTCCCTGCATAGTCACACCAATTGCTCCAAAGAAAGTCTTGGATTCATCCAGGAGTTCGCCCAACGGTCGGCCATCCTGCGCTGGGCGCTGGAACGCCAGTACAAGCGCTCCAACGTTCCCGTGGATTTGGCCACCGCCTATTGGACGCCGCCTCTCAGTCCGCAACTGGCTTTTGCGGCGGAGCGCAATCAAATTGAAAACGTCCTCGGCCTCGCCGGCCTAGTGGCGCTCACCGACCATGACAGCATCGAGGCGCCGGCCTTATTGCGCAGGCTCGAAGGGAGCCGGCAAGTTCCGTTTTCCCTGGAGTGGTCGGTGCCCTTCGGTGAAGCTATCTTTCACCTGGGCGTGCACAATCTGCCCAGCCAAAGCGTGAATGGCATTGTGGCCGAACTTGCCGCCTACACTCAGGACCCCTCCAGCCGCAATCTGAGCGAGTTGATTGCCACGCTCGACCAGCTTCCCGAAGTGCTGCTCATCTTCAACCATCCGCTCTGGGATTTGCGCGGCCTGGGGCGAAAGCAATTCGAGCAGGCCCTCGATCAGTTCCTGGAAAGCAACGCCCGATTCCTGCATGCCTTCGAACTCAACGCCACGCGCAGCTGGAAAGAAAACAACAAGGTCATTTTGCTGGCTGATCGCTGGCAGCGCCTGATTATCTCCGGCGGTGACCGCCATGGCTGCGAGCCCAGCGCCGCTCTGAACCTGACGCGCGCCCAGAGTTTTCCCGAGTTCGTCTATGAAATGCGCCAGGAACGGCGCAGCCATGTGCTGTTCATGCCGCAGTACGCCGAGCCCATGTGCATGCGCACCACCCAGACCCTGCTCGATGTGATTCGCGACTATCCGGATAACCCAGCAGGCTCGCAGCGTTGGGATGAGCGGGTTTTTCATCCCGACCACATCACCCACCTGGACCGTCCGGTTTCCACCTACTGGCAATCCCCGCCGGCATTTCTCACGCGAATCTTTTCCGCGATCCAGGTCTTCGAAAACGCGGCCCTGCACCGCGCGATGGCCAATCTGCTTCGGGGTGAAGTCGAGCTGGCCGACATCGCCGAGACCGAGGTACCAGCCGAAGTCGCGATTGAGGCGACATTGTGAGAAGCGAGAGTTTGAGAGTCGCCTTTTTCCCCGATGCCTACCGCGAAGTGGACGGCGTCGCCAACACCAGCCGTCATCTGGAGGCGTTCGCCAAGGACCAAGGCCTTGCTTTCCTGACCGTGCACGCCGGCCCGCGGAATGAGGCGGTCACCGACGGCTCGGTCAGCAGAATTCAGCTGCGCCGCAGTTCCATGACTTTTCCGCTCGACGGAAATCACGAATACGATCTTTTGTTCCTGCGGCATTATCGTAAAGTCGCCCGCCAGTTCGCGGAGTTCAGTCCAGATGTGGTGCAGATCACGGGCCCGAGCGATGTCGGGGTGCTGGGCGCCATGCTGGCGCACCGCTTCCACGTTCCGCTGGCGGCGTCCTGGCAAACCAACTTGCATCAATACGCCCGCACCCGCTTGACGCGCCCGGCTTCGCATTTGCCAAAGTCGCTCTCCGGTCCGTTCCTGGATGCCGTGGAACGCTGGAGCTTTCGCGCCACCGCGCGCTTCTACAAGATCCCACGGCTGCTGTTCGCGCCCAATCTGGAGCTTGTCTCCACCTTGGCGACCGCGACCGGCCGGCCCTGTTTCCTGATGTCCCATAGTGTAGATACGGGCCGCTTTACCCCCGCTCTGCGCGACCGGCCGGCCGGCCCGTTGCGCATCGGCTACGTAGGGCGCCTGATGGCGGAGAAGAACGTTCGCTGGTTGGCGCGCCTGGAGCAAGCCCTGCTCGCCCGCGGCATCTCCGATTTCCGCTTTGTGGTGGTGGGCGAGGGCGGCGAAGAAGCATGGCTGCGCCAGAACATGCGGCAAGCGGATTTCACCGGCGTCCTCACCGGCCATGAGCTGGCGCGCACGTTCGCCAACCTGGATGTCTTTGCTTTTCCTTCCGAGACCGACACTTTCGGCTTAGCCGTGCTGGAAGCGCTGGCCTCGGGAGTTCCGGCGGTGGTTACGGCGACGGGCGGACCCAAGTTCACCGTGCAATCCGGCAAGACAGGCTTGATTGCTAATAACTTCGATGAGTTCTATGAGTCCTTGGTAACCTTGCTTACCCAACCCGCCTTGTTATCATCCATGCGTACAGCCGCTCGCGAGTACGCGCTTTCCACCTCGTGGGAACGTATCTTCGAAGGCGTGTACCGGGCCTATGAACATTGTTTGCCGGCGCAGGATCTGGTCGGCCACGCTGTTCTCGATGTGGCCAAAACCTAGCCTCAGGGTAGAGGCCGGCATATGATGACTCTGGGGATGGGGCGATCATTCTGGCCGGCAGCAGCACAAGGACCTTTTATGACCACTCGCGGGCGCCGGCGCTTTCCTATACTCTTCGCCACAGCGGCAATGCTCTTGCTGCCGCTGCACCATGCCTTTGGCGAAGCCGCCAAACGAACCCCCGACGATGTCCCGCTCACAGTTTCTCAAGTCGTCGAGAGGATGATCGAGAAGACCGCGGAGCGCACTGACGCCTTGGAACGCTACCAGGGCAAGCGTTCCTACTCCCTGCAGTACGTGGGTTTCCCCACCAACCTGCACGCGGAAATGAGCGTGGATATGGACTATCAGGCCCCGGACACCAAGCAATTCACCATCGTCTCCGAGAGCGGCAACAAGTGGATTATCAGTCACATTTTTAAGCGCTTATTGGATTCGGAACGCGAAGCGCTCGACCAGGTGAACCGCCAAGCCACCTCCCTGACCTATCAGAACTACGATTTCACTTTGCTTTCGGATCAACCGCAGTCCGATAACTGCCGTTACGTTCTTTCCGTAGAGCCCAAGCTGGCCAACAAGTTTCTTTTCCGCGGCCGCATTTGGGTGGATGACACCGATTTTGCCGTTTGCCGCATCGAAGCCGAGCCCGCCAAGAACCCCTCGTTCTGGATCAAGAAGACGGAAATTCATCACTCTTATGCCAAGGTTGGCGATTTCTGGCTGCCTACCGACAACAAGAGCGTTTCCTCCATTCGCTTGGGCGGCTTGGCCACGCTCGTCATCAAGTACCAGGATTACAAGATCGTGCAGGCGCATGCGCTCGGCCAACCCGCGCCCACCACCATTTCCCTGACTTCGCCTCCCAAACCCGCAAATTGATTTGACCTGGTCTCTTCGCCAGCAGAGAAAAGGGCTTTATGAGGCGAAGTATTTCTCCCGCAGAATTTGGCGGTGGTGCAATTCGTGGCCGGCAATGATATAGGCAATCGCGCGCACGCTGACTTCAGTTTTGTTGGCCACACCGCGTCGCGTCCACACATCTGCGTTCAGGCCGCGCAGCAACGATAGCGTGGCCGCGCGGACCGACGAATATTCCGCGATCATGTCTGCCAACCGGCCCTCGGCAAAAGGGCCATTGCGCACGTAGTCGTCCTGCGCAAAGCCTTCGATCGGCGTTTGATCGGCGCGAGCAATACGTAGCGCCCGGTACGCAAAAACTCGCTCGGTATCGCAAATGTGGCCTAACACTTGTTTCACGCTCCATTTTTCAGGCGCATAGCGAAGGTTGCCATCCGCCTCGCCGCGCGCGGAAAGAAACGCATGGGTTTCCCTAGCCTGCGTTTCAAGAGCAGCGAGAATATCGTCGCCGGCGACCAGGGAAATGTATCTGCCGTAGTAGGGAGCGTATTCGTTGGGCGGCGGCGGCGAGATAGCCAGCGAGTTCATGGAAGCTGTGCTCCGTGGGAGTTCCTTGGGGCCCGTCCCAGAACATCTTAAACGGACGTTCTACGATATAAGAAATGCCTGCTCGGCCGGGCAACTATTACCGGGTGGGATAGGAACCGCATCGCCGAGCGGGTTAGGAGGGTTGGATTTTATGGACGGGAGCGGGGAACCACCTTAGACATCATAGGGATAAGAGAATTTCCACAATGCAAAACGGGACGGGGGAGTACAATGCGGTTTGGTCACCGAAGTGCGGTGATAAACTGTTTTCGACACCCCGGAAAGGATTACTTGCGCTATGTGGAAGCCGACAAATCAGCCTAATATGCCCCCCTCCCGGCCCGGCGAGCCAGAGCGTCCGGCGATGCCCGCGCCGACCCCATCGGCGTCCAGCGAGTCTTCGGCGGCGCCTTCGCGTGCGGTGGTTGCCAGCACGGCGGATCAAGCCACCATTGGCAAGTCGCTGGTGATCAAGGGCGAGGTCACCGGATCGGAATCGCTTTATATCGACGGGCGGGTGGAAGGTTCCATCAACCTGGCGGGCAACCGCGTGACGGTCGGCCGCAATGGAGTTGTCGCCGCCAACATCAACGCGCGCGAGATCGTGGTGCTGGGCAAGGTGCGCGGCAATCTGACGGCCAGCGATCGCGTGGATATTCGCAGCGACGGCTCTCTCACCGGCGACGTGGTGGCGGCACGCATCTCCATCGAAGACGGCGCCTTCTTCAAGGGCGGAATCGATATCCGCAAGGGCGGCCAGAAGGCGAATGGCGAGGAAGTAAAGGTTCCGACTTCCACGGCCGAGGCAGTTGCGGCGCGCGCGTAGTTTCTAATTCAGGATCACGGCGAGCTTTCTCGGACTCCCGAGAAGCCCGCTTTTTCTTTGCCCGAGTCTGTCGACGCGTTCTGCCGCTCTCGCTGCCGAGCCCCAATTTCCGTATCGGCTCAGGTATGCTGGGAGCCGAATGCTCTCCGATTCCGCGATTCTCAAGAAAATCGAGCGCCAGCCCAAGCGTATGGCCGGCTTCAAGCAATTAGTGCGCGAATTGGGGCTGCACGGCGACGAGCGCCGCGAACTCAACGAACGCCTCGATCGCATGGTCGCCTCCGGCCAGCTCAAGCAGGTCGACTCAGACCGTTATGCGCTCCCGCAGGCCGCTGCGGGAAAGAATATGCTGGTGGGCCGGCTCAGCATGCATCGCGATGGCTTTGGTTTTGTCACGCCTGACGCCAACTCTCTGGACCCAAGTTTGAAGGCTCGCCTGGCCGGCGACGTTTTCATTCCGCCGCCGTTTGTCGGAAACGCCATGCACGGTGATCGCGTGCTGGTCGAGGTTGCCAGCATTCGTCCCGATGGCCGCGCCGAAGGCCGCGTCATTCGCCCGGTTGACCGCGCTCACGCGACCGTGGTCGGCACTTTCCACTACGGTTCCCGCCGCAACTATGTAACTCCCATCGATCAAAAGCTTGCGGCGGAAGTTGTCATTCCGGGGGGAATGGAAATCCCTCCCGGGTCCTCCGCGGCTGCCGCCGAAGCACCACAGAGGACGCAAAGAAAAAATGCCGACCGCGTTCTCGGCGCCGAAGCCGCACGCCGCGGCGAATGGACCGACCTGGAAAACGTGGTAGTCGATGTCGAGATCACCGATTGGCCCACGGCCACACAGAATCCGCGCGGGCGCGTGATCGAAATCATCGGCTACGCGGACGATTTTGGCGTGGACGTCGAGATCATGATCCGCAAATTCCATCTGCCGCATCATTTCCCCGCCGAAGTGCTGGAAGAAGCGCAAACGGTGGAATCCGTTATCCCAGCGAGTGAGATGCGGCGCCGGCGCGACTTCCGCGCGTTGCCGATTGTCACTATCGACGGCGAGACGGCGCGCGATTTTGACGATGCGGTGACCGTGAGCCGGCGGGACAATGGCAACTATGAACTGCAAGTCCACATCGCCGACGTGGCTCACTACGTGACTCCCGATTCCGCGCTCGACCAGGAGGCGCGCCTGCGCGGCACCAGCGTTTATTTTCCGGACCGCGCCGTGCCCATGCTGCCGCTCGAACTCTCCACCGACATTTGCAGCCTGCGGCCGCATCTGGATCGCCTGGTGATGTCGTGCGTGATGGAAATCGATCATCGCGGCGAGATTCTGGGCTATGAATTGAGCGAAGGCGTCATCCGCTCCGCCGAGCGCATGACGTATACCGACGTCAACGCGGTGCTCGAGGGCGATGCCGCACTGCGCCAGCGTTACGCGCCTCTGGTGCCGGTTTTTGAGATGATGCGCGAACTGGCGCTGATCTTGAACCGCAAGCGCGAGCGCCGCGGCTCCATCGACTTCGACCTGCCCGAGCCAGTCATCGAATTCGACGAAAATGGATTGATGAAGAGCATCACCCGCTCCGAGCGCAACATCGCGCACCGGTTGATCGAGGAGTTCATGCTCTCGGCCAACGAATGCGTCGCTGGCCACCTGGAAAAGCAGCGCATTGCCTCTCTTTATCGCATCCACGAAAAACCCGACGCCAAGCGGGTCTACGACTTTGAAGTGATTGCAGCGACCTTTGGCTATTCGCTGGGCGTGGGCGCATTGCCCATCCAGCGGGTGCAGCTGAAAGCCGACCGCCGCGACCGCTACGGCAGCGGCAAGCGCGCCCGCGAGATCGAAATCCCGAAGGAAGTCCACATCACCCCGCGCATGTATCAGAAACTAACCGAGAAGATCGCCGGCAAGCCGGAAGAACGAATCTTGTCATATCTCATGCTGCGCTCGCTGAAGCAGGCACGCTATTCGGAGGAGAATCTCGGGCACTTCGCGCTGGCGGCCTCGAGCTACACCCATTTCACCTCGCCCATCCGCCGCTATCCGGACTTGATTGTGCACAGGATTTTGAAGGAAGTGTTGCGGGAACATGTGGCGCGGGCGCCCTCGCCCGCGAATGCCGGAGGACGCCAAGACTCCGGTGGCGCGGGAAGTGGTGCAGATCCGAATCAGTCTTCCGAGCAAGAGAGCTCGCGGGCGGGGCGCCATTCGACTTCGCTCAGGGCAGGTCCGCGCCACACGGACATGCCGTCGCCATGGTCCAAACGGCGTGAGTTTACTTCGCCGGCGGCTCTCGGCGGCCCCATCTCTCTCGAAGAGCTGCATGATATCGCCGAAGAGTCGAGCCTCGCCGAGCGCCGCGCCGACGAAGCTGAGCGCGGGCTGATGGAATGGAAGAAAGCGAAATTCATGCAGGAACGCGTAGGCGAGGACTTCGATGGCCTGATTATCAGCGTGACCAAGTACGGATTCTTTGTCGAGTTGACCGATCTCTTTGTCGAGGGCCTGGTTCCGTTGGACTCGCTGACCGACGATCGCTACACCTACCACGAGAACACGCGCGAGATTATCGGCCAGCGCAACCGGAAGATCTATGGCCTGGGCCAGAAGTTGCGGGTGCTGGTGGATCGCATCGATCCGGTGGAGAACAAGATTCAGTTCGCCATCCTGGAAGAGGAAGAGAAGAAAGCAACGCGCCGGAAACGACGCTCCTAGCGTCCGCAAACTATTTGGCCGCCATTGCCGGAGCCGCCTTTGCCACCATGCTCATGCGCACGGTCTTTTCCAGTTGCGGCGATGGGGTCGACGATTCGGAGCGCATCATCCCGTGGACGTTCCGGCCAATTTGAATCGGCGTCATAATGAGCCCCCAGGGAAAGCCCCACCAGCCCAACGCCAGGCTGAAGGCCGCAGCCGCAGCTTGACTCTTCATTCCGCAAGAGCGGCAGGAGACTTGTGCCTGGCTGCTAAATCGGGTGATGAGTAGCGCCGACCAAACTTTGTAGCTGAGGTGCACATCCACAGGACCTGAGCCTTTGCATTTGGGGCAGACGCCTTGATGAATGCTCCACATTTGTTGTTGCACCTCGGCATCGGGGACTTGGCGCGAAAGCGCGAGTAAGGCTCCGCCCTGCTGGCATTTCTGATTGCAGAAACGCCCGTTCGCATCCCGTTTGCCGCCAAAAAGAATTGTCGAACCGCAGTAGTCGCACTTCGCGATATAGGTTCTCCTTCGCTATTCGGGCGGATTTTGATGGGAAACTCGGCTCCTGTCAACGGAATTAAGGCGGCGGCATGTTACCACCGCAGCGCTGGTGTAGAATTTCAATTTAACCCCGTTCGAACGCAGGTTCGAACTGCCGTCGGGACGTGGCTCAGCCTGGTAGAGCACTCGCTTGGGGTGCGAGGGGTCGGCAGTTCAAATCTGCCCGTCCCGACCATTTTCTCATTTGGTGGGTGATGCCGCAGCGGAAGCGTAATTCCTGGCCCAGGCTGGCGATCATTCTGATTCTAGGTTTGGGCACCTTCCCGTTTTCGCTCGCCCAAGCAAACATGCCGTCGAGCACCTACTCGGAAACGCTGGCCGAGCTGAAGGCTTGGAACTCTGATGGGGATGACGACGCGCTTTCCGCACTGTTTGCGCTTGGCGACTTAAGAACTCCGGATTTGGTTGCAGCTTCCCATCAGAGTAATCCTGACATCGCGGCGGCGGCATCCCTGGTGCTGGAATTGTTGGGAAGTCCGGAATGTGGCGGGGAGGTTGCAATCGAGGACCGCCGCACGGCAATATCCTGCGGCCATGCCCTCACCGAGGCAGACTTTCATCGGCTGGAACGATTACTCCGCCCGCGAGATTGTGAAAAGAATCGTTCTTGCACCTACAAAGACGCTCCCGCCATAGACGACTCCCTCATCTATGCGCTTATCCTTGATGGTTCAGCTCGTTCCGAGTCGCTGCTTCGGCGCGCCCATCAGCTGGAACAAGCTTGCGGCGAAGGGGAACAGATCGAGGGCGAATTGTTGGGGCAAGCGGAGTCGATGACCGCCTCGGCGAAGGGGCTTGGGCGTGACCTAAGGCTTGAGCCCGCGAATTTTGAAGGCGCCATTCGCGCCTCGGCATTCTTCTTGTCCCCTGAGTACCGCGAACGCAGCGAGATTAAATTGCTGGCGCGGAACAGCAAGAACGACCGCATGCTGTTCATGGTTTCCTACACCTGTGGGATGCTCTGCGGCCGGGGTTGCTACGTCGTGTTGCAGAAAAGTGGTTCTGCGTGGCAATACGCCATCATTCGGATGGCGTGGATCTCGTAGCCGGGGCGCAGCCACTCCGGCCGCGCCTGACCGCGCGATGGATCCTGTCCAGTGTCGACTGATATGCCTGAAGGCTTATCCTGATACGAATCTTGGTCTACTTGCCGCCCGTCACCACAAGATTGTTGGTCACCGAGAAAGCGTTGGGCACGCCTTTGGCCTTGATTTCCGCGACTTGCCGGTCCACTTGACTGTCCACCGAGCCTTCCAGGGTGATGTTGCCGTGGTTCACGATGATATGAATCGACTGCACGGATTCCCAGGCGTACTTGGTCAGCTCCGGGCTGCCGTAGATGGCGCGGAAGGCGGTGTGGCGTATCTGGTCGTCCAGGGGCGACGGAGGCAGCACCTGAATTTCATTGTCCACGCGCTCCACGCCTTCGATGTGCTTCACGGCGGCCTCGGCGTCAGACTTCAGAACCGGGTTGACCACCTGACCCAGCAAAGTCACGGTGCCGTCGGGGCCGACCTTGTAGGCCAGAAAATCGAAAACTCCGTAATACGGCAGCAGCGCCAACTCATGATGCGCTTCCTTGACAATGCGCTCGATACCGCGAGGGCTAATGCCGCGGTCGTTGGCTGTGGAGCCCTGAGCGACGGCGGTCTGCCAACATCCCGGCACCAGAACCAGAAGCAGGGCCAAAATCGTAGTCTTCATCGAAGTTTCTCCTCTGGATGTTTTGGGAATGGATGAACATTGTGCTCCGGCGTGGCTGTGAATCGCAATACAGGTCAATACTAGGAAAACAAAATGCGAAGGGTGGCACCACGAAAAAAGCCGCGAGTTGTGTTACGCGCGGGCGGAAAGCAGGGTGAGGATCTCCCGCAATCCCTGGCGGATGGGGGTTAGGTTCGCGGGCGAAATCGAGGGGAAAGGGAGCGGCGGCTGCTTCTTATCGGCTTTGTTTTCTGCGCGCAAATGTTGCCGGGCGCCGGCGATGGTGAACCCTTCGTCGTAGAGCAGCTTCTTGATACGCAGCACGTTTTCCACATCTTTGCGGCGATACATCCGCTGGCCGGTGCTGCTCTTGACGGGCTTGAGTTGAGGAAACTCGGTTTCCCAGAAGCGCAGTACGTAAGCGGGCAAGCGGCAAAGGCGGGCTACTTCGCCGATGCGGAAGTAGAGCCTTTCCGGGATGATCACCTCTGCGGTCTTAGCCGCGGCTTTGTTGCGAGGGCTCATTTTTTGAAGTCGCGCGGGACCGGGACGGGCCGCGCATTCCCCAATGGCGTTTCTAGCACGTGCCAGCCTCCGCGACAACTGCGATTTTCGCAGAAATGCGATTTCTCCGCCGAGGACGTTGAAAAACGTGAAAAAGCCCCTCGGGAGGTGCTTCTCTCGAGAGGCAGGATAGAACTTTATGGTGCGTGTGAGGGAATTTCCTCGCGAACGCTTAGTGCTTCTTTTTCTTCTTTGCCTTTTTCTTTGCTGGCATGAAGTATCCTCCGTGAACGATTTTCCCTTGTGGGGTTACTCAATCGGGGCCCATTTTCAAATTGTGCCCAAGTTGTTGCATGGGCACCTCTCTTACCACAAGATATTGCGGTGTATACGATTCATTGTCAACATAATTCCGCATTCGCGGAGTAGCTCGGCGGACGACCAGCGAACCCAACCATCGAAATGCTTGTTAGACTGCTTCGGTCACGATGACGGAAATGAATCCCGCAACGCACTATCTGGATGAAGTTCGGCGGCAGTTCCGCGGGCACAAGAAACTGGCGGACGGCGCCATGGCGCAGCTCGCGGATGACGAGCTGTTCCGCACGCTGGATGCAGAGTCGAACTCGGTGGCCGTGATGGTGAAGCACATGGCGGGCAACATGCGCTCGCGCTTTACCGATTTCTTAGCCAGCGACGGCGAAAAGCCGGACCGGCGTCGCGATGCGGAGTTTGAGATCGATGCAGCAACCACGCGGGCCCAAGTCATGGGTTGGTGGGAAGAAGGCTGGGCGCGGGTGTTGGCGGCGGTGGACGGGCTGCAAGCGGAAGATGTCATGCGCACGGTCACCATCCGTGGGGAGCCGCATACCGTGCTGCAGGCGCTGAACCGGCAAGTGGCGCACTACGCCTATCATGCCGGGCAGATTGTGTTTTTGGCCAAGCACTGGCGCTCGCAGGATTGGAAGTCGCTGAGCGTTCCGCGAGGCAAATCGGAGGAATTCAACCGGAAGATGCTGGCGAAGCAGAAGCCGGACGGGAGTTGAGACTACGTTCCCGCCGGCATGCTGACGATTTTCTTGCGGATGGCGTAGGTGACGAGCTGCACTTTGTTGTGGACGTTGAGCTTCCGCATCAAATTGAATTTGTGGGCTTCGACGGTTTTGGCGCTCAGGCCGAGGCGAGCCGCAATCTGGCGCACCGAGCTGCCTTCCGCGATCATTCTAACTACTTCGCGCTCGCGCGGAGTAAGCGATGGCCCGCGAGCGATGGCGCGCGGGGGCAGACGGGGCGGGGCTTCGAGCTGATTGAACTTGGGGTTGAGACACTTGCGCCCTTGATGGACCTCGCGAAGCACATGGATCAGTCGTGCCGGCGGCGCGTCTTTTAGAACGTAGCCGTCGGCTCCGACGGCCACGCACTGTTGCAGGCACTCTTCTTCTTGGTACATGGTGAGGAAGACGACGTGAGTGCCGGGACAATGGCGGAGCATGAGGCGCGCGGCCTCGAAACTCGACAGGCCGGGCATGCCGATGTCCATGAGAACGACATCGGGCTTGAGTTCACGGACCTTTTCCAGTCCTTCGGCTGCATTGCCGGCCTGACCCACGACGGAAAAATCGGGCTCGCTTTCGAGCAGGCGGCGTATGCCGTCGCGGAACAAGGTGTGATCGTCAACGAGAATGCAACGAATCGGCATGGGGCGAGTTGAATGGCCCTCGGAGAAGACGATTATCTCAGCACCTGAAGCCGCTGACTTTGAGCCTGGCTAACGACGAGGCTGAGGAGGATGCGGAAAGGGTCCTCCGATTCCGTTCTCGCGCACCTCAGGCGCTAAAACGCGGGTTCATTCTCATGGATTCAGCGGCACGACCAAAGGTCGAGCCCTTCCTGACAGAGCCGACCGGCACGCGGCCATCACCAATTTGACTAGACCGGCGCTCAGCCGCGGCGCGTTTGCGTGCTGCATCCGGCGGGTGGGGAAGGCTGATCTTGACTTGAGTGCCGCATCCTTTCGCGGAATGGATGCGCATTTTTCCACCGAGCGCGGCAATCCTCTCGCGCATGCCGAGGAGGCCAAAGGTGCGGACGCCGGAGTTGCGCTTGCGCGAGAAGCCCACGCCGTCGTCTGCGACGGTCAGGGAAATCGAGCCGTTTCCGCTGGTTAGCTGGATGGCGAAATTTCGTGCCTGGGAATGTTTGGCGATGTTGTGTAGCGCTTCCTGCAAGGAACGGTAAATGGCAACTTCGATCTCATGATCGAGCGGGCCAAGATCTTCCGGCAAATCCAGCTGCGGCTTCATTCCGGAGTTCTGGCTCAGATCGTGAGTCTCCTTCCGGATGGCGGCGAGCAGGCCGAGTTCCTCTAAAGTTCGCGGCGACAGCCGGCTTATGATGCGGCGCAGGTCTTCGGTGGTGTGGTCGAGGAGCTTCAGCGCCTCCTGGATTTTGGCGAGGGATTCCGAGCTTTGGCTTTCGCTGGCGAGCATAGCCAGATAGAGCCGGAGGACCATTAATCCCTGGCCGGCGCCATCGTGCAGCTCGCGGCTGATGCGTTTGCGTTCTGCTTCCTGGGCGCGAATCAAGTGGCGCGGGAACTCCGCGATGGGCGCGATGGATGGCTCCGGCCGGGGAGCAGGTTTCCGGTATTTGGAAGGAACACTCGCAGGCATTGGTTGACCCCAAACGGCCAGAAAACCAACCCTCGCGGCAAGGATAGCGCCGCGCAACGGTGAAGCTGGAAGTGATGATGCCTGCAGGTATTCTAGCAAGTCCCAGGCTCAAGCTCCACCCCTAAAGGTGCAAAAATTCCCTGAATTGCCGCTCGGCATCGAGGTTTGGCCCGCTATCGGATACAATCCAGAGTTCATGTTGCGCTACTTCACAGCAGGGGAGTCGCATGGGGAGGCCCTGGTGGCTTTCCTTTCCGGCTTGCCCGCGGGTCTGCAAGTGGGGCTGGAGTTTGTGGACCGCGAATTGTGGCGGCGGCAACAGGGCTATGGCCGCGGCGGGCGAATGAAGATCGAAACCGACAAAGCTCATATGTTGTCGGGAGTGCGGCAGGGGATGACGATTGGCTCGCCAATCGCCATTTTGCTGGAAAACAAGGATTGGAAAAACTGGGAGGAATCGTTGCCCGTGGCGGAAGGCGATCCCGCCAAGCATAAGCGCGTGGCTTCGCCGCGGCCGGGGCATGCGGACCTTGCGGGGGCGTTGAAATATAACTTCGCCGAAGCCCGCTATGTGCTGGAACGGGCCTCGGCGCGGGAATCGGCCGCGCGGGTGGCGATTGGGGCGCTGGCGAAATTATTCTTGCGCGCGCTGGGGATCGACGTGCTCAGCCATGTGGTTGCGGTGGGATCGGCGGCGCTGGAAAAGGAAGTTTCGTGGGAGCAGATTCTGGCGCTGGCGGACCGGCAGGAAATTCTGCTGAATTGCGTCGACGGCGAAGCGGAGCAGCGCATGAAGGCGGAAGTGGACCGCGCGCTGAAGACCGGGGACTCGGTCGGCGGCGTGTTTGAAGTAGTCGCGCATGGTGCTCCGCCGGGGCTCGGAACCTACGCGCAGTGGGATGAACGTCTGGATGGACTGCTGGCGGGAGCGGTGATGTCGTTGCAAGCAGTCAAGGCGGTGGAGATTGGCGCCGGAGTAACGGCGGCGGCCTCGCCGGGATCGGCGGTGCATGACGAGATTAGCTATGGAGCAACCGCCGGATTTACCGAGTTTCAACGCAGCCGCAATAACGCGGGCGGCATTGAAGGCGGGATTTCGAATGGAGAAGACATTCGCGTGCGGGGTTATTTGAAGCCGATTTCGACTTTGCGGCGTCCGCTGCAGTCGGTGGACTTTACTTCGCGGGAGCCGGTGAAGGCGGCGTATGAGCGGTCGGACGTTTGCGTGGTGCCGGCGGCGGGCGTGGCCGCCGAGGCCATGGTGGCCCTGACTTTGGCTCGCTGTGCACTGGAAAAGTTTGGCGGCGATTCCATGATCGAAACTCTGCGCAACTTTCAGGGCTACTGCCAGCAATTGAAGAATTACTGACGTCGATTCGACAGAGAATGATCTATCCCATCGTGAAATTTGGAAACCCGGTGCTGGAAACGCCAGCCGAGCCGGTTACGGTGTTTGACAGCGAACTGAAGAAACTGGTCGAGGATATGTTCGAATCCATGTACGCGGCGCACGGCGTGGGATTGGCGGCTCCGCAGATTGGCATCGGGAAACGGCTCGCGGTCGTGGATGTGACGTTCAAGGAAAACCCCAAAGCCAAGCTGGTGTTGGTGAATCCCGAGATCATTCATACCGAGGGCAAGAACCGGCAGAACGAGGGCTGCCTCAGCATCCCCGATTTCCGCGAGCCGGTCACGCGCGCGAATAAAGTGACCGTGAAGGCGCAGGACATCAACGGAAAATGGTTCGAAGAAACCGGGGAGGAATTGCTGGCCCGCGCCTTTCTCCACGAAACCGATCATCTGAACGGGAAGCTTTACATCAGCCACGTGAGCGCGCTCAAACGCGATTTAATGAAGCGCAAGATTCGCAAGCTGATGAAGGCAGGGGAGTGGTAGGAATTTGGTAATTTGGTTATCTGGCAATTCCGTAATTTAAAAGCAACAGATTCCAGTTTCTCTTAAATTACAAAATTACCCGATTACTCAATTACCAAATTTGCTTTTGCTTTCCTCTCTCCATCTCGTGTTTTGCGGGACGCCGCGCTTTGCGGTGCCGGCGCTCAATGCCTTGATGGTGGCCGGGTTTCCGATACGGCTGGTGGTCACGCAGCCGGACCGGCCGCGCGGGCGCGGGATGGAAGTCGCTTTCTCTCCGGTCAAGCAGCGTGCGCTGGAATTGAACTTGCCGGTTGCGCAGCCAGAGAAGATTAAGCACAACGACGAATTCGGCGCCCAGCTTACCGGGCTGAAACCGGACGCCATCATCGTGGTGGGTTATGGGCGGCTGATCCCGAAGTGGATGCTCGATCTGCCTCCGCTCGGCAACATCAATTTGCACGGGTCGCTGCTTCCGAAGTATCGCGGAGCGGCGCCGGTGCAGTGGGCGATCGCGTACGGAGAAAGCGTAACCGGCGTGACCACTATGCGGCTTAATGAAGGACTCGATACCGGCGATATTTTGCTGCAAAGGGAGATGCCAATCGCACTGGAAGACACCGCGGAAACCCTGGCGCCGAGGCTGGCTGCGAGCGGAGCAGAGCTGTTGGTCGAGACGCTGAATGGATTGCACGCGGGCAGCATCCATCCGCGGCCCCAGGAGGATGATCAGGCTAGGCTGGCTCCCATCCTAAAAAAGGAAGACGGCAAGATGGATTTTCATCGCACGGCAACGGAGGTTTACAACCGATTGCGCGGGTTTCAACCGTGGCCGGGAGCGTTTACCACTTTCCGAGGCACGAATCTAACTGTGTGCGCCGCGAAGCCCGCGCACCGCGCTGTGGCCATTGGCGAACTTGTCGTGGACTCAGATCGTCTGATCATCGGATGCGGCGAGGGCACGGCATTGGAACTGCTCGAAGTGAGGCCCGAGGGCAAAAAGTGCATGGCGGCGAATGACTTTATCCACGGGTACCGGCCGCGGAGCGGAGAGCGGTTGGGCTAATTACGACCTCGCTGTTCACGGCGCTACAAGGAAAATCAGACATGTCCGTTTCTCCCGCGCGCGCCGCCGCTTTCGATATTCTCCTCCGCGTCGAACAGGAGGACGCTTACGCCTCCGAGTTGCTGCATTCGGGCAGTCCCAGTCAGCTTTCATCGTTGGATCACGGACTTGCGACCGAACTGGTGATGGGAGTGCTGCGCTGGCGCTCGTGGCTCGACGGATTGATTGCGACGAAATCGTCGCAGAGCTTGGAGAAACTTGATCCGGAAATTCTGACCGCTCTGCGCGTGGCGGCCTACCAGCTTGCATTGCTTGAGCGCGTTCCGGCAAGAGCTGCAGTGAACGACAGTGTGGAGTTGGTCAAGCGCGCGCGTAAACGTTCGGCGGTGCCGTTTGTGAACGCGGTGCTGCGGAAACTGGCGGGATCCGCGAACATGCGTCCGCCTGAAATCACCGACGGGAAAACTGCGGCGGAGTTGGCAGGGATCTCCGCGCATCCTCTATGGCTGGTCGAGCGCTGGACCCGGGATTTAGGCGCGGAGGCAGCGCGGCAAGTTTGCTCCTACGATCAGCAGGTTCCGGAGACCGCCATTCGGCTTACGTCTGTTGAGGTTGCTGACGAACTCAAGGCCGAAGGAGTTGAATTGGCGCCGGGCAAACTGCTGAGGCTGGCGCGGCGTTTGCTTATGGGCGATCTGGCCCAGACGCGGGCGTTCCGCGAAGGCCGCGTCGCAATTCAGGATGAGGCTTCGCAGCTCGCGGCGTTGCTCGTCGGCACGGGCGCGAAGATCCTGGATTGCTGCGCGGCGCCGGGTGGGAAAACCAGAGTGCTGGCGCAGCGCAATCCGGCGGCTGAGATTGTCGCGGTGGAAATACATCCGCACCGGGCGCGGCTGCTGCGCAAACTGGTTCCGGAAGCCAACGTTCGCGTGGTTACCGGCGATGTGCGCGAGCTTCCGATGAATGATTCGTTCGAAAGTGTTTTGGCGGACGTGCCTTGCTCGGGTACTGGAACCTTGGCCCGCAATCCTGAAATCAAATGGAGGCTTCGTTTGGAAGATCTCGCCGATCTGCAAAACCGGCAGATCGCGATCCTAAGGGCCGCGATGCGGCACGTCGCGCCTGGCGGAAGGTTGGTCTATTCCACCTGCTCGCTCGAGCCGGAAGAAAATGTGGACGTGGTGCGGAAAGCTCTGGCGGAGGATGCGTCGTTTCACGCGCTCGATTGCGGCATGGAGTTGCAACGCCTGCGGGAGGCGGACGAAATCGTTTGCAGCGAACTGAGTTCCTTGGTCAGCGGACCTTATTTGCGCACGATCCCCGGCATTCATCCATTTGAGGGGTTCTTCGCGGCGGTGTTGCAGAAGGCATAGACCGCGGTTACGTCGTCAACGGACTTCAAAATTCACGGCTCCACCGGCCAGGACTTTCTCGCCTGGGGCGGGATTCTGCGACGCGACAATGCTATTCGGTGGCGGGGTGAATGGAACCGGGGGCGGCGCAGACGGAGCGGACGCCGCCGTTGGGGCGGTGGCGGGAGATGCCGGCGCCCCAGCCTGGCTGACGTTGCCGAGGCGCAACCCCGCGTTCTGCAAAATCAGTTTTGCCGTGGTCAACGGCTGGCCGATGAAACTCGGCATTACTAAAGCCTGGGGCGGCGCGGGATCGGCCAGCAGCAGACTGATCTTGGGCGCCGCCACGTCGCGGGCGTTGGGTGGCGGGCTCTGCGCCAGCACCTGCCCGACGGGCCCAGCGGGCGAGACCATGTGGTCCACGGCGCCGACCTCCAGCCCGCGCCGCTGGATGTTCAGCTCGGCGGCTCGCTCGCTTTCGCCCAGCACATTCGGAATCTCCACCCGCTGCGGGCCCAAGCTTTGGGAGACGCGGATCTCCCATCCGCGGCGCACCAACGTGCCTGCGGGCGGAAGCTGCGAGAGAATTTTTCCCTCCGGCACATTGGCGCTGTAGTACTGGCGCTCGACCTCCATGTCAAAACCATCCTCGTCCACGATTCTGCGGGCCTCGACGGGGGTTTTGTCCACCAGATCGGGAACGGCCACCTCGCGGCCGTGGATGGCAAAGCGCATGGCGGTGAGCGCGGAAATCAGCGCCACTACCAATAGCACCAGCGCGCGCAGCAGAAAACGGAAGAACGACTTCATGGGACACGAAGATTATAGTGTGCCGTTCAGGCCGCGAGGCACGATTGCGTTCCGGAAAGGGAAATTCAGCCATTCCGGTTCCGCCAATTTGCGGCCCTCTCAACCTATACTGTTTCGATGGCCGAGGAAACCGATCTGCTCGCTCCGCTGCGCCGCTACTGGGGCTACGATTCGTTCCGTCCCTTGCAGGAACGCATTGTGCGCAGCATGCTGCAGGGTCACGATACTTGCGTGGTCATGCCGACCGGCGGCGGGAAGTCGCTGTGCTATCAGTTGCCGGCGTTGGTGCTCGAACAAACCGCGGTGGTAATTTCTCCGCTGATCGCACTGATGCAGGATCAGGCGGCGCAGCTTGGCGCAGATGGGAATTCCGGCGGCAGTGCTGAACAGCTCGCAGGCGTCTGCAGAACAATCTGCTGTGATGCTAAAAGCCCGGCGCGGCGCGTACCGCCTGCTTTATCTTTCGCCCGAGCGGCTGGCGCGCGAGGACACCATCGACTGGCTGCGCAACATTCCAGTGGCGTTTTTCGCCATTGACGAAGCGCACTGCATTTCGGAATGGGGCCACGAATTCCGGCCGGAGTACCGCCAGCTCAGCAGCCTGCGCGCGCACTTTCCCGACCGTCCCATCGCCGCGTTCACCGCCAGCGCCACGCGGCGGGTTCGGCACGATATTCTTCATCAGCTGCAGCTGCGCGAGCCGCACAAATACATTGCCAGTTTCCACCGTTCCAATTTGCGTTACGTGGTGCGGGAGTGCGTGGGCTATGAGCAAACAGGGCTGCTGCTCGATGCGCTGCGCCACTACGCCGGCAGCAACGTGATCGTGTATGCGCCCACGATCGTGCGCGTGGAAGAGACGGTGGACTTCCTGGAGGAGCAAGGTATTCCAGCGATTGCGTATCACGGCAAGATGGAAACCGCCGACCGCCGGCGCAATCAGGAGCGCTGGATGTCGGACGAAGTGCGCGTGCTGGTGGGCACGATCGCCTTCGGGCTGGGCATCAACAAAGCGGCGGTGCGGGCGGTGATTCATCTGTCGCTGCCGAAATCGATCGAGCAGTATTACCAGGAAGCCGGACGCGCCGGGCGCGATGGCCAGCCGGCGGATTGCGTGCTGCTGTGGCAGAAGCGCGACGCCGGCCTGCTGGCGCACTTCATCGAGCAGATCACCGATGCGGCAGAGAAAGAGCGCGCCTGGCAGCGCTATCACGACATCCGGCGCTTTGTGGAGTCCACGCATTGCCGCCATCGTCAGATCTGCCTGCATTTCGGCGAGACTCCGAAGTGGAATTCGTGTGAGACGTGCGATGTCTGCGGGTATGCACCGCAGTGGTTGGCGGAACCGGCGGCGAGCCGGTCCATCGCGGTTGCCGGAGCACGCAGCGTGGAAAAGGCCGCGCCTGGCGATGTGGATCCGGAATTGCGCGATTATTTCCGCGACTGGCGGCGTCGCATCGCGAAAGAGGAGAACGTTCCGGCTTTCGTGGTGATGCACGACACCTCCCTCGAAGAGCTGTGCCGCAAGCGTCCAACTTCGATTCCAGAACTGATGAGCGTGGCCGGCTTTGGCGAGCGAAAGTCGGAAATGTACGGGCAGCGGATTTTTGAGGCGTTCCGCAAATTTCAGAATGGCGCGCGCGCCTCCGCGCTTCCGGAGAAGAGGTCGCGGCCCGCGGAAGAAACCCTGCGTCTGCTCAACCAAGGCAACAGCTTCGAGGATATTGCGAAAATTCGCGGGCGGCAGCATTCCACGGTAGTCACTGCTGTCGCCAGCATGGTGGAACAAGGAGAGCTGGAATTCAAGCCTGGCTGGGTGCCGGCGGCCCGGCTCGCGATGATTGAAGCCGCCTGCGCCCAATGCGGAGTGGAAGGGTTGCGTCCACTCAAAGATGCTCTACCGCCGGAAATTACGTATGAAGAGATAAAGCTGGTGGTGGCGCGAGTGAAGTGGGAGAAATCCGTGGCGGCGCGGGCGACAGCGTGAGGGCGAGCCGCGATTTGCAGTCGTGGAAGGGCACGGCTTGCGGAAGCCGCAACATGGCGCAGTTGAGCAGGCCGGGAAGGGCACGAGTTCCACTCGTGCCGCTAGGTCCTTAAAACTCTGCAATCGCTTTAGCGCCTGCGGGCAATGCCGTCCCAGGCAGCACGGGCCGCCTCAGGCGCTAGAGCGCGGAAACGTTTTCGTCGACTTGACGGCACGACCGAGGGTCGTGCCCTTCCCCAAAACCGTGCCATGCCTGACTTTTCTCGCAGCCCTCTGGAAGCCGTGCCCTTCCACGGCGCTGCTGGGCGCGATTCCGTGGCCTGCCTACACTCACGTGCAGTGATTGCTAGTGCGCTTCATCCGCCGCCGGCGCTTCGTCTTGCGTGTCCAGCTTGATCTCCACGGACGTTGGCGGCAGTTGCGGCGGGGGCTGGAATTGGCCCGGATCTTTTCCCGCGAGGGCTGTCCGCATGAAGTCCATCCAAATCGGTAGAGCAGCCCGCGCGCCGGTTTCCTTGTCTCCCAGCGATTTCTTTTCGTCGTAGCCCACCCAGACGCCGCACGTTGTTGCAGGGGAGAATCCAACGAACCATGCGTCGGTGAAATCGTTGGTTGTGCCGGTCTTTCCGGCGAGCAGGTGTTCCATGCCGCCGGCCGCGGCCGCGGTGCCGTGCTGCACTACGTCCTGCGACGTAGAAGTCATGATGCGGGCAGTGCGGGAGCTGACGGCATCTTTCACATCGGGATAATCTTCTTCCAGCACACGGCCTTCGTAGTCGGTTACCTTGGTGATATAGCGTGGTGTGGTGCGAACTCCGTCGCTCGGAAAAACGCTGTAGGCGGAAGTCTGTTCGAGCAGGGTGACTTCGACCGCGCCCAGCGCTACGGGCAAATACGGGGGAATGGTGGAATGATCCCGAAACGATGGGCGTAGTCGATGACCGATTTCATGCCCAGGCTGTCGGCAAGTTTGAGGGCCGGAATATTGCGCGAATCCGCCAGGGCGCGCCGCAGCGTGATCAGGCCCTCGTAACGTTCGTCGTAGTTGTGCGGAGAATAGGGCCCGGAAGCGGACTGGAACGTGACGGGCGCATCCAGAACAGTGTCATTGGGAGATGCACCCTGATCGATCGCGGTGGTGTACACGAACGGCTTGAACGACGATCCCACCTGGCGCAGAGCCTGGGTAGCACGGTTGAACTTAGACTCGTTGAAATCCCGCCCACCGACCATGGCTTTGATCTCGCCACTGGCGTTGTCGATGGCGACCAGCGCGGCTTGGGCGCCGGAATCCTGTTCCAGGCTGACACGCGCTTTACCGCCGGGATTAAGCGCGAGGATTTTCACGTACGCCAAATTGCCGGGCCATAGAATGTCTTGCAGAGTGCGGTCGGTCCAGGCCACGTCCGCGGGAGCGATCGCCGCGGTGTAGTCGCCGAACTTGATAAACGCGGCGGCCGGCGAGACCGCGGTGATCAGCGCGTGAATGTAGTCGTTCACTTCCGGTTCATCCTGCCAGTCCGGATCCTGGTAGTTTTCGAGCGTCACATCCTTGGTCGAGACGTTGGGCAGATTTCCCTTCCAGCCGTGTCGGCGCTCATATGCGGCTAGGCCGTCGAGGACAGCCTGATTCGCGGCGCTTTGCAAGTCCATATCGAGCGAGGTGTACACCCGCAATCCACCTTGGTGCACGCGGTCAGTGCCGTACCTGTTCTCCAGGTACCGCCGGATTTCCTCGACAAAATACGGAGCCAGCGAGTTGGGATCGTGGGCCAGCTTGAGTTCGAGCGGCTGATCGCGAGCCTGGTTGGCCTGCTGCGCGGTGATTTTTCCATCCTCGAGCAAGGAGTTGATCACCAGATTGCGGCGTTTGACGGCGCGGTCGGGATGGTCGATCGGCGAATAGAGACCGGGGGATTCGGCAAACCGGCGAGCAACGCGGCTTCGGCAGCGTGAGTTGTTTGGCGGGCTTGCTGAAGTAGTATTCGGAGGCGGCTTCGAATCCGTAGACGCCGTGGCCGAGGTAAATCTGGTTCGCGTAGAGCGTAAAGATCTGGGGTTTGGTGAAACGGCGCTCGATCTGGATGGCTAGCAGCGCCTCCTCGATTTTGCGGCGGCAGGAACGGTCGGCGAGAGAAAGAGATTCCGCGCCAGCTGCATGGTGAGCGTGGACGCGCCCTGCACCTTGCCGCCGGATTCAATGTCGCGATACGCGGCTCCGGCAATGCGCCACACGTTGATTCCGAAATGGCGGTAGAAATCTTTGTCTTCGATGGAGATGAGCGCGTCGCGCAGGTCTTGCGGAAAATCGTCGTAGGAGGAAACCACGCGCCGCTGCAGGGCGAAGGAGCCGATGATGCGTCCCTGATCGTCGTAGAGCTGGGTAATGGAACTGGGGCGGTAATCGCTCGAGTTCTTCGACTTGCGGCAGGTCGGTGGAATAGACCAGCAGCAGCCCGACGGCGGCGCCTCCCAGCGCCGCCACGAAGATCAACAATGCTAACAAAAGGCGGCTGGCGATTTTGCCGCTCTTGACTTCGGTTTCCACCGGCGCAGGCGCGGGATCTTCGAAGAGAGGCTGCATCAGAATGTCATTCCTCGTCGCTACGCTCCTCGGAATGACAACTGCTAGACTGTTGCCCGCATTTAGCTGCTTTTGCTAATCGGCAGCTGAATGGCTTTTTGCAGTTGCTGATCGACCTGCGGAGTTTGCGGCTTTTCCTGATCCGGTGGGGCGGTATCTTCGTCCTCGTCGGGCAGCGCGAAATCCTCATCCCCGGCCGCGACGACGACGTTGGGTGTCACCGCGGCATCCTGAAAAGCTTTGCCACTGGGAGAATAGTACTTGGCGACCGACAGAATGATGGCCCCGCCATCGGGCAGGTCCATGGTTTTCTGCACTGAGCCTTCGCCGAATGTCTTGTCGCCGGCCACGTCGCCGCGGGCGTTGTCCAGCACCGCGCCGGCTACAATCTCCGCCGCTCCCGCCGTTCCCTTATTGACCA
>CAVZMC010000005.1:0-22307 GCA_963776125.1 uncultured Acidobacteriaceae bacterium
CCGGAATTCTATTCGGACTGACATTCTTTGGCCAAAGGAACGATTCGGCCTGCAAATCAGATTGGCCCGTGATCACGGCGAAGCCGGACGGCCGCGGCGAGGAATAGCGCGGTCACGGCCAAGCCGATCCACAGGCCCGGGCTCAGCAGGAAGTGAGCCGGCGAGATCAGGGACAGTGGCGCCATGGAATTGCTGCCGGCCATGTAAGCACCGCCTTCGTTTCCGCTTCCTACGATATAGCCAAGCATGTGGGCAAAGTGCCAGGAGTTGAATGCGATCTTCTCCCCGATGCTGATAACCAGGAACGGCAGGAAGGCCCACAAGAACGGGGCACGCCGCGCCCAGGCCGAGACCAGCAGCATCCACGCGTAGAGCGGCGCCAGCGAAAGGCCGTGGAGAGCCACCAAGTGATAGAGCAACATCGCCGACATTTCCAGGAGGTGGGGCCAGAGCATGGCCGCGCTCAGGCCGCTCCCGAGCAGAGCCACAGTGCTCAGCAACCCCATAATCACTTGCATCGCGAAGGTGACGACGAAAGTGACGAGAGGAATAATGACGATCGCCACGCTTGCCTTGGCGAGCACGGCCGTGAAATCGGAAACCGGCAGCGACTTCCAGAACAGGATGCCGCGATCGCGGCGTTCGCCGTGCAGCGCGTCGAGGCAGTAGAAGATGGAAACGATAACCGACGCCAGCATGACCAGCGCGGCGGCGAAAGTAGTTGGCTCTTCCAAGATCGCCTGCCGCCGAATCAGATCTTGCGTGGCCAGGCCGCGGCCGAGAGTGCCGATCAGGAATCCGAACAACGCGACACCAGCGACGGCCAGCGGCGCGATGTAGATCGAGCGGTGCTCCCACAATTCCCGCCGCACCGACCAATAAAAGGCTCGAGTTGGCGCGATGGCCGCGGGTGCGACGCTGTGCGCTTGAAAGGATTCCGGCGTCGCGCTCGATTGCGGACCACTCATCGAGCCGCTCCCTGCGCCTGTCCGGCCTGATTGCCAATCACGGCAACAAACAAGTCGGCGATGCTGGGCGTGCGAACCTCGCCAAATGCGGCCAGTTGCCGGCGGTCGATGTTCTGATTGGCCCCGCCATCGAATAGCAGGATGCTCCTACCGAACAACTGGCGCTCGTGGATCGGCCTAAGCCCCCGCGCGGCCCCAACCTGCTCGGGATTCACCGTCACTTCCAGATAGCGCGACTCCAATTCCTCCATGCTGCAGTCGAGCACGATGCGGCCGCGATTGATGAACATGAGATCGGTGAGCACATGCTGCACTTCTTCCACCTGATGGGTCGTCACCACAATGGTGCGGCTGCGATCGAAGTAGTCGTTCAACAGGGAATCGTAGAACTGTTTGCGGTAGAGAATATCCAGGCCGAGCGTGGGCTCGTCCAGCACCAGCAATCTCGCGTCAATGGCCATAATGAGTGCGAGATGCAGCTGCGTCACCATGCCTTTGGACAATTCCCTCACTTTGTTCGTGGACCGGATGTTGGTCTTCGCCAGAAAGCCTTCCGCTTTGGCTCGATCGAATCCCGGATGCACTCCCGCCATGTAGTCGAGCGCCTGCGAAACCCCGATCCACCGCGGCAGGACCGCGACGTCGGCAATGAAGCAGACATCGCACATGAGCCGATCGCGTTCCTTCCAGGGATCGCGCCCCAGCACTTTCAATTCACCGTCGTACGGGGTCAGACCGAGAATCGCATTGAGTGCGGTCGTCTTCCCCGCGCCGTTGGGGCCAATGAGTCCGAGAATGCGGCCCTCTTCGACACGCAAATCGATGCCATCCACCGCGACGGTGGCGCCGAACGCCTTGCGCAGACCGCGCGCTTCTATGCACGCCATGAATTCAGCGCTCCTCCTCTTTCGCTTTCGGCTTCGACCGGCGGCTTGCGCCCCCGTTTAGCAATTCCTCCGGCTTCAGGCCCAGCCGCTGAATGGTTTCGCAAATCCGGGGCCATTCCTCGGCAAGAAATCGCTGGCGTTCTCCCTTCAGCAGCAGACTGCGCGCGCCCTCCTTGACGAACATCCCCAGTCCCCGCCGCTTTTCCACCAGCTCTTCGTCCACCAGTTGCTGATAGCCCTTCAGGACCGTAAGCGGATTCACCCGATAATCCGCCGCGACGTTGCGCACTGAGGGCAGCGGGTCGCCCTCCTTGAGCACGCCGTCGAGTATCATCGCCACCACACGGTCGCGCAGCTGGCGGTAAATCGGCTGACTGTCGCTCCACTCACGGTCCATCCTGTTGTCCAGAAACCCTCGCCAATAACCCTCACCAAGATACGCCTGGTCTATTTCGTGCGCTGCAGGTCGAAGTGCGCAGGTACTGCCTTATCCCCTACCATGAAGGTCCACTCCTCGGTGTGATGATTGGCATCGATCAGGGTGAAGGCCACATGATGCATGTGCCCATATTGCATAGGACCGGTCACGTCGAGGAATTCGAAGTCCAGCCTCTTTCCATCCGGCGAAGTTTTGGCCACCATGCGAGGCCGGTTTCCCGCGTCGCAGTAATGGGTAAGCATCAAGCGGTCGCTGTCCACATAAAACATGGTGATGGGATCGTCTGGCCGCCCGGGCAGCCCCGTCATTTCGTGCATCACGGCGTTCCCGGTGGAGGTCACGCGCAGCGTGAAGTGCATGGTCTTGCCGTCAAATTCCGACCCGCTGCCCGAGAGCACACCGTCCCAGGAACCGGCAAGGGTCTTCATTGCGTCGAACGATTTCTGCGCTTCCGATGGCGCAACCGGAGTCGCGGCCGACTGCGCGAAAGCCACAGCGCACAGCGACAAGAAAATAACGGGCAACACAGAACGAATGGATTTCATGGTTCATTCTCCTTAGAGTTTCTTAATCTTCTTCACTCACGCGCGGCTTGCCGACGTCCTTAGCTGCGAACGTCAGAAGCGTCAATGACTCACTGTGATCGTTAACTATAGCAGTAGCTTCACATGTCAAGCTTTTTCTTGATTTCTTCAGATGGGGAACCGGGCCTCGCTCGCCTCAGCGGCACTTGGGCGTGAAGTGCTTATTCCCCGCGGGCTCGGTCTTACGGTACCGGACAGAGACGCTACAATTGCCCTATGCGCCCTCGCATCGCCATCCCGCTGCCTCACTCCACTGACCTGAAATACGGCGAGCGCGCCTATCCGCAATACGCGCAGGCGGTCGAGATGGCTGGAGGCGAGCCGGTGCGCATTCCCCTCGACCAGGCTCCGGCCGAGGCCATGAAATTGATCGAGCGCTGCGACGCCGTTCTCTTGCCCGGCAGCAACGCCGATGTCGACCCGGCCAAGTATGACGCCCCCCGCCATCCCAAGACTGACCCCGCCGACCCGCGCCGCGACACTGTCGATGAACTGTTATTACAAGATGCCTACAACATGCGCAAGCCGGTGCTCGGCATCTGCTACGGCTTGCAGATTCTGAACGTCTATCGCAGCGGTACGCTGCTGCAGCATATTGAGTCTGCCATCAATCATGAGGCAGGACGCACCGTGCCGGTGGCGCATACGGTCGCGATCGACCCGAATTCGAACCTTGCGGAGATTGTGGCGGCAGGGGCTGAAGCCGGTACTTTTGACGTGACCACGGCTAGTCCTCGGGAAGGGCACGGCTTAAGCCGTGCCGAACGGCTTGTCGATGCGGACGGGGCTTTAGCCCCTGAGGGTAAGCTGACAATCCCCGTCAACTCTAGCCATCATCAATCCGCCGAAATCGCCGGCGATGCCTTGCGTGTCGTAGCCCGCTGCCCTGACGACGGCATTATCGAAGCCGTCGAAGGCACATCTCCCGACCACTTCGTGCTGGCCGTGCAATGGCATCCCGAACGCTCCACCGACGACGGCCGCTCGCGAGCCATCTTTTCCGCGCTGATCGAAGCCGCCAAGGCCAGACACAAAGAGCTAGCCGGGGAATTCGAGTCAGTCTAGAAATTGTCTATCCGTGGAATCCGCGTTAACCTGTGGCCGGTTTCTTGCGCTTCGCACCTTTTTTCTCGAGCAACACCACGACATGCGCGATCGCCGCATTGTCGGTGCCCGTACCTTCCGGAGTCTTGGCCTTGATGCCAATGCAATCGCCGGGAATATTCAGCAACTCCGTCAGATGCGCGCGAATACCCTCTGTGTGAGGTCCGATTTTCGGAGCATTGAAAACCAGCGTCGAGTCGAGATTCACCAACTCATATCCCGCCGCGCGCACTCGCCGCAAGGCCTCCGCCAGAAAAACCGCCGAGTCCGCGCCCTTCCACTGGGGATCCGAAGGCGAAAACAGCGAACCAATATCCGGCGCGGCCACCGCTCCCAATAGCGCGTCCGTAATCGCGTGCAGCAGAACGTCGCCGTCGGAATGCCCGCCCAGCCCATGCGTATGCGGCAGCGTGACGCCGCCAATTTTCAGCGGAATTCCGCGCTTGAACTCGTGCGAGTCCCAGCCATAGCCGATCTTCATGCGCGCAGTCGTCGGTCGTCGGTCGTTGGTCGTCGGCAATCGGGATTCACTTTCGCAAATAGAATTCGGCCAGCTCTAAGTCCGCGGGAGTTGTGATTTTCAAGTTCTTCGGCGAACCCATCACCACCGCAATTTCATGTCCCGAGCGCTCCACCAGCGACGCCTCATCGGTCCCGGTAAAGCCGTCGGCGGTGGCCTCGTCGAAAGCTTTCTTTAGCACATGGTAGCGGAAGCCCTGCGGAGTCTGCGCCAAAACCACGCGCTCGCGCGGAATGGTCGACTTGATCACCGCCCCCTCGGCCGTGCGCTCAACCAGCTTCACCGTATCCAGGGCGGGCGTTCCGGCAATGGCGGCGCCGTGCTTTTCCACCGCGCGAATCACTTCCTGAATGATCTCCGCCGTAACGAATGGCCGCACCGCGTCGTGCACCAGCACAATATCGTCGTCCGCGGCGCTGATGGCTTCGAGCGCATGACCCACGGACTGCTGGCGGTGCTCGCCGCCTTCCACCAATTGCAACTTTTTCCGCAGAATGTCCTGGCCCTCTCTGTCCAACAACGCGCGGAACCCGGCAATCTCGCCGGGCCGCAGGGCGACGCATATCTCGGCCACTTCCGCGCAGGCCGCGAACGTACGCAACGTATGGATCAGAATGGGTGTCCCGCCCAGATCCGTGAATTGCTTCGACGGAACCGCCTTCTTGTCCTTAACGGGCGCGGTCATGCGCGTGCCCAGGCCGGCGGCCGGAATAATCGCAACTACCTTCATGGCGGGCTGCAAGTATACGGGTGCGGGGAGGGCCAGTTCAAATCAGCTTCGGCATCGGCCCTCGAAGTGTGTCGCCGAATGATGATTTCGCCGCCTTCACACCGTCAAGTTTCTCCCGCCATCGCCTGAAGCCACGTGCACTTTGCTCGTTACCGTGAATTTATTGCGCGGCGGAATTCGCCTCCAGCTCTGCAACTTCGCGACAAATCGGTCGGATAGAAGAACTTGCAACCGGCATCGACCAAACGCGTTTTGGCAACCCACTTGCACCTCCGCACAACAATTGTGCTGCCGGGTCGCCGGCGAGAAAACACCGGTTCTACACCTTGCAAAGGGCACCGCTCGGGAGGACCTTATGGAACGGCGGAATCGCTCCGTCTTTGGGCTCCTGGTTTACTGCTTCAGCGCCACGCTTGCCGCTGGTCTAGCTTTGGCCATTCTTCTGGCTGCTGCCGCCTTCGTCTTCGACCCCGCGCTGGAAGCTTCTTCGGGCCACTTGCGGACCGTCTCCACCGCCCAGGAATTTTCAGGAGTGATTACCGATTCCCGCTGTGGCGCAAGGCATCTGCGGAACTCCGGCCGGAGCTCGGCAGAATGCGTTCGAGCCTGCGTGCGGCGCGGGGCCAAGTACATACTGGTCGATGGCGACGTCACTTACATCCTCGGCGGGGATTCGCAGTTGTGGGAAGACATGGCCGGTGAGCGCGTGCGCGTCACCGGATCGCTCGACGGCGACGTCGTCACCGTCGCCTCCGCTGCGGTTCAGTAGCTCAAATAGCAGCTCACTTGAGCATTAATGCAACGACTGCGAAATACAGAATCGTAAATACACGAACCATGGAGGCCGGTTTCCAAGCGGTCGTCCTTCCAGCGCCCGCGAATCTTCGGGCGACATACAAGACCCACCATTGGAGGCTTGCCACCCCAAAGCAGAAAACAACTGCGCGCCATAGCTCGCCCCAACCCTCAGTTCCTGGTACGAACGCGACGACTGAAAACAAAACTGCAAGACTGCCCCAGAATATGAGGCCAGCCTGATGGAACGCATACAGCCCGTTCCATGCGCCGGAGTCGGGACGAAACATCTGAAGGAACAGAGCGACCAGAAAAGGCAGGGCCAAAAGAACTCCGAGCCAGCCGATCTTGTCAGAGTCGTAACGAGAGCGCTCAAAAAGCATGGGGAAAGAAACGAAGCCGGCGAGTACAATCTCGGCGACCATCGCAAGAATCCGCTCAGTGGTTAGGGGATAAGTCCTCACCCGATTTACTCCGCCGGCGGATGCTCGGCGAGAAACGGCTGTGGCTTCTTGACTTCAACCGCAGCGGTTCCGGCGACCGCCGCAATGGGCTGACGCGGTTCCGGCCGCGCAGCCGCCCGGTCATCCCACTTGCCGAAGATCATTTTCCCGGCGGTGGTCTGCAAAACCGACGTCACCGAAATGTCCACCGTCTTGCCGATCATCTTTCGCGCGTTGTCCACCACCACCATGGTGCCGTCGTCCAGGTAAGCCACGCCCTGGTTGTATTCCTTGCCTTCCTTCAGAATAAACACCTTCATGGTCTCGCCCGGCAGCACGATGGGTTTCAGCGAGTTGGCCAGCTCGTTGATGTTCAGCACTTCCACGCCCTGCAGCTGCGCCACCTTGTTCAGATTAAAATCGTTGGTGATGATCTTGCCTTCATACACCTTGGCCAGCTCAATCAGCTTCAAATCCACCTCGCGGACGGCGGGGAAATCGTCCTCGACGATCTGAATTTGCACGGAAGCAATCTTCTGCAAACGCTGCAGGATGTCCAGCCCGCGGCGGCCGCGGTTCCGCTTCAAGGAGTCCGCGGAATCGGCCACCAGTTGCAACTCCCGCAACACGAATTGCGGCGTGAGTATGATGCCATCGAGGAAGCCGGTCTCGGCGATATCGGCAATCCGCCCGTCAATAATCACGCTGGTGTCGAGGATCTTGTAGCTCTTCTTGGCTTGCTTGTCGCCGCCGAAGATCCCGCCCAAGGCCGCGAGGTTAAGCAGATCGCCCTTGTTGGCTCCGACCACCAGCCCCACATAGGCCATCAGCAACATGACCATCAGCTGAAGAAAGCTCTGGGTATTCCCCGGCCGCACGCTGTTGCGAATCACCAGGGCGAATAAATAGGCCCCGCAGATGCCGAGTACGCTGCCGATGGCCGCTCCGATTAGGCGGGTCAGGCTGACGCGCCGCAGCTTCCACTCGAACACAACGATGGCGAGACCGACTAGCGCGCCCACGCCAGCGTCCAGATTCCTGGGCAGGTCGAAGGGTTGAAGAAGAAAGCAAGTAACCGCAACAATAAGGACGAATAAGCCCCGAACCAGAACCAAGTCCACGGATGGACCTCCCCGAAAGCACGGCCGCATCGCAGCCGTAAGCCCCCGCACTGGCCGCCCCAACCGCCAAAGTACCGGCGACCAGTGATCGTCAATCGGAGCCAGATGAATTAATGAACGGTAGGCTCCGTCCGTTCCCATCGTTGTCCGGGAACGGTAAGAATATTCAGGCAGAGAGTATATACCCGCTGTAAAGGACCACGGACCGCACAGGTGCAACCGAGCATGCCCGCCCCGAATCTCCGCTATTTGAGCTGCTGTGGTTAACTCCAGGCCCCGGCCAGCATCGGAAAGCGCCGCGCCGTCTCCTCAAACCGGAATTAGAAAGGTCCAATTCGTCGTACTCCGGTTGACCTCGCGTGAACTTCGCGTAGACCATACCTCAACAAGACATTTCTCGTTTGTTGCGGTAACGGCTGCGGAAACAACCTGCTAACAATCGTCCCCAGGCGGCGTCCAACTGGATAATTGCGAGTGGAGTGTAAGGAAAAATTTTCCGGCGGTACTAACGCATCAGACCTTCACGGTTGGGCGGCGGCTAGCCCGTTTGTCGTGGAGAAGTTTCAGGGGTTAAAGGGATTGTGTCACTCTCGGTTTGGCGGCCCGAGTGACGCAATCCCCGAGCGGAAAGTGCACGACCTCGCGGTCTGGCTCTTTTCGCTTAACCCCGAGGCAGCATTGTAGGGCTTGTGCGGAGAAACCCAGATTCTCCCGCAGCCGCGAACCGGGCCGCCCTGAACCGGTTCCCGACGCTTTTCGGGAAAGAATGAGGAATCATGAAAGCATCAACCGTTTTCAAGGGCTCGTTACTGGCGCTGTCCCTATTGCTGGCGGCCGGCGCGTTCGCCGTCAATAAAGGTTCTCTGGAACTGAACAACCCCGTTTCGGTGGGCGGCAAGCAATTGGCCCCCGGGACTTATACGTTGCAATGGGACGGCAACGGCCCAGATGTGCAACTGAACATTCTTAAAGGCAACAAAGTCGTCGTCACCACTCCCGCGCACGTGACGAATGCGGACCGCGCGTCCGACCACAACGAAGCCGTCGTCAATGTGAACGGAGACGGCACCCGCTCGCTGGCGGAAATCCGCCTCTCCGGTAAGAAGTACGTCCTGGATGTCGGAGAAGCGATGGGCGGTTCGTCAAGCGGCAACAGCAGCGGCATGCGCTAGGTTGTAAGCCCGCTTCAGTTCGGGGAAGCGCGACCGCGCTTCCCCGCCCCCCGTCTTTCACAATCGTTTACACCCTGTGCTCGACCACCCGCCAGGCCGCACTCGCACCCAACCCTTGTTCCGAAGCATGCAGCTAGTCTAGACTAGGCTCCCGTTAGGTGGGCCCGCCCGCATAGGACGAAAACATTTTGCATTCAAGGAGTTCCGTCATGCGCCGTCGAAGTCTCGCTTTAATTTTTCTCAGCCTGCTGCTGACGACTTCTCTCGGCAGCGCGCAACAGCTCAGCAAGAAGATGACCAACAAGGACGTCATCGATTTGGTCGGCCTGGGACTTCCCGACGACGTAATCATCGACAAGATTCAGACCGCGAACGCCACCGACTTTGATACCAGCGTCGCCGGACTTAAAGCCTTGAAGGCCGCCAAGGTCTCGAATGACGTAATCCGCGCCATGATTAATCCGCACGGAGCGGCAGCGGCGGCAAACCCGGCCCCAGCGACCGTCGAACCGGCTGAGGCACCCGCACCCGCCGAGCCAGAAGTCAGCGCACCACCGCCGCCCATGGCCGGAGGCCTCCCGAAAGAAGTGGGTGTCTACGTCGTGGTAAAGAACAAGCTCAAGGAAATGGAGCCCGAACTCGTAGGCTGGCAAACCGGCGGGGTACTGAAGACCATCGGAACTTTAGGACTGGATAAAGGCCACGTAAACGGCAAGGTTGCCAACCCGAAAAGCCCGCTTCAGATATCCAGCCCGGCCGTCTTCGTCATAAAGACGCCGGAAGGAACCTCGGCTACCGAATACCAGTTGCTTCACCTCGACGTGAAAGAAAACCGCCGTGAATTCCGCGCCATGACCGGCGGCGTCATTCATGCCTCCGGTGGCGCGGAGAGAAATGCCACACCCTTCGACCCTCACAAGGTCGGCGACCGCGTCTGGCGCATCGACCTCACCAACCTGCCCAAGGGCGAATACGGATTCCTGCCCCCGGGCGTCTCCTCCGCCAGCATCTCTTCGTCGGGGAAAATCTATTCGTTCGGCATCGTCGAATAGCAAATGGATTCGCGCGAGGCCGCAAGCAAGAAAAAGGGGCGCCTTCGCGCTCCCCTTTTCTTTGACTAAGAACCGCATGGGGACAGCCGCCCTCGGCTGTCCGGCGGAGCGACAGCTCCGCAATTGCCTTACTCCAACCCCTCGCCCGGTGCGGCTTATCCTTTATCCCCTTCAAAGGAACCTTGTCTTCAAGAGTAGAGTTACCGGTCATGGGCAGACGGCCAATCAACACGATCCGCCCGTCAGCCAGTTCGAGATAGATGGGCACCAGCATGTTCCATTGTGAAGAGACGCAAGTGATCCCAGTGGCCCCGAATTTCGGCCGGCGCAGAAAACAGCCCCATTTCGTTAGTACGACGGCCCGATCCGGGAGTTTGCGTTGACAAGAAACCATGAAAAAACACAGAAACGGCGGCAATTCGCGTGTATAGTACATACCGCCCAGGGCGCAAAGTGGAAATCCTGGTTGAGAGCTCGTGTATGAAGTTTGCCGTTGCCCGCTATGTTTCTGCGCTGCTGATTTCCCTTGCTGCCGCATTTCTCCCGTCGCCCATCCAGGCGCAAGAGCTGGACAAAGCTGCGGCCGAATTCCAGTTCACCGACGTCGACAACAAAGTACTTCAGGACTCCAATGCAATCGACCAGCAGTACCTCAAAAAAGGCCTGGTCATGCAGGATCCTCAACTCCAGGCTTATCTCGACTCCGTCGGCAAGCGGGTTATCGCGAACCGCCCCATACCCGCTCAGGTCGAGTTCAAATTCTTTGCCTTGCGCGATCCCATGGTCCAGGCCTTCGCTCTGCCTAACGGCTCCGTCTACATCACAACCGGTCTTCTGTCCCTCCTCGAAAACGAAGCGCAATTGGCCGGCGTCTTAGGGCATGAAACAGCGCACGTCTTTGAGCGGCACAGCTATCTTGAGAATCGCAGCGTCCGCAAGAAGGCGCTTACGATCAATATCCTGCAGATCGCCGCTTCCGCAGCCCCGGTGGGTGGCAACTTTTCTCAGAGCGTCCAAGCCTTTGGAGCCGCCGTCCAGTTGGGCGCTGCCATCAGCAGCGAAATCATCGCCGCGTCCGTTTTTGGATACTCCCGCGAAAAGGAACATCAGGCCGACAGCGACGGTCTAATAGCCATGACCGCCGCGTCCTACGATCCCGGTGAGATGGCGCGCTCCTTCGAATTGCTGGATCGGGACAGCAGTCTGGAGTATGAACCGATCCAGGGCTTCTACCGCGATCACCCGAAACTCGGCGAACGGCGCGATTTCGCCTTGCAATACGCATCCAGTCACAAGGCTGCTGCGCCTCAAGGAGGGGATCCGAAGGTTTATCTCGATAACATCTCAGCCGCCGCTTGCTACGAGATCAATGCCGACCTGAGCAGCCACCGCGAGCGCACCGCCGCTGATCGCGCGACGAAATTGAGCGCAATGTTTCCCGACAATCCTAAGTACAAAGTGCTCCTTGCGGACTCGTATAGCGCCCTTGGGGCCAAGTCCAAACTTCCGACGCCCGAAGAGCGCACCCGGCATGGCCAGGCTGAACATCGCAAGGAGTATTTCGCGATGACGCCGGAAGAGGAACAGAAGAAGTTGCTCGAGAAGCCCGAGGGGCAGGCTGCGCTCCACGACAACCTGGCAATGGCCGAACAGCTCTACAAACAAGTGTTGCAGAGTAACCCCAACTACGCCGAGGCCCATCGTGGACTCGGCTTCCTCTTCGAACAGGAAGGCAGATACGCCGATGCCGCTGCCGAATACCAGAGCTACCTGCAAACCGTAGCCGGTACCAGCATGGATCATCTCCGCATTGAGCGCCGCCTTGCAGCCATGCAGAAGATGGTTGGGCAGTCTGCACACACTCAATAATCCGAGAACCGGTCCGCGCGGGCATTGACTCCGCGGATGCGGTTCAGCAATCTGAATTCGTGGAGGAATGCCTATGCGTTTGGGAATTCGAATTCTCGCCGTTATGGGTTTGGCCGCATTCCTGGCCGGCAGTGCTTACCCGGCCACACCCTCCTGGTCATACGAACATCGCAAGATCACTTCCGGGGAGTTCCCGATTCGCACTGCTTGTATGATGCCCACCGAAGCCAGGCTTTCCAGGACAACTATGAAAGGCGGGGAAGGCATGGCCAAGGAATCCGACGATTGGACTGCTACTCTGGGGAACATGGTCGAAGCACACCTGAAAACCGCCGGGGTCGAGGTACTCCAGGCAACCGACGCGATGGCTAGCGCGGCGTCGAATGACGAGATCCGCCAGGTCATCCTTCAGCTGAATCAAAAATATGCGGATATAGCCGCCAAACTCAACAAAAGGCCAAAGGACATCGGAAAATCGCGGTATGCAATCGGCGACGATGCCGCTCTGCTGCCCTGCTCAGCCAAATCCGATGTGCTCGTCTTTGTCGAAGGGGAAGGTCAGGTCACCTCGGGCGGCAAGAAAGCCATGGGAATGATCGTCGGCGGAAAGGGCAACGTCTCGTATGCCACCCTCATCCTCACCATGGCCGACGCCAAAACTGGAGAAATTCTCGCTTTTGCCAGATTGTCCAATGCGGAAAGTTTTGGCGAGAAGTTCGTGGATCAGACAGAAAGCGTTTATGGCAAAGCCCTCGACAAGCAATTCCAAAGATTACGCATCGGTATGTACGTCAAGAAAAAATAATCAGGTTCGCGAACCCAATTGTCCGGCCGGATCACACGACAAGCACGGAGTCCACAGTTCAGAGGCCTGCCGGTCGGCAATCGCCGCTTCAGTACTTCGGCATCTTCGGATCCACCCGGTCCGCCCAGGCCAGAATCCCTCCCGCCAGATTGTGAACCTTCTTAAATCCCGCCTGCTTCAGAAAGTCCACCGCCTTGGCGCTGCGCATGCCGGAACGGCAATGGGCTACGATCTCGCGGCTGGAATCAAGCTCGTTCACCCGCTTGGGCAGATCGCC
Source organism: uncultured Acidobacteriaceae bacterium (assembly GCA_963776125.1). Lineage (GTDB taxonomy): Bacteria > Acidobacteriota > Terriglobia > Terriglobales > Acidobacteriaceae > PALSA-270. The sequence goes on from CAVZMC010000005.1 coordinate 12,767, forward strand.
CAGCGGAATCAAGTATCCGTTGATATTGCATATCTGATATTCGTGCGGCTCACGCACGTCGAGCACGAAAATGTCGTCGCCTTTATCCAGGCGTCGCTTTAATTCCTCCACTTGTATGTCGCCAGTGCTCGTCTCCACGGCTTGCTCCTCGCCACGAATTCCGCAAAACTCTTCGTAGTCTATTAACTTGGTGATGGTCGGGTTCTTCCCGCAAACCGGGCACTCCGGATTCTTGCGCAGCTTCAGTTCGCGGAACTTCATGGCCATGGCGTCCACCAGCAGCAACCGCCCAATCAGTGGCTCGCCCTTGCCGAGAATCAGCTTGATCGTTTCCGTGGCTTGAATCACGCCCACAAGGCCAGGCAGGACTCCAATCACGCCGCCCTCGGCGCACGAAGGCACCAGCCCCGGCGGTGGTGGCTCGGGATACAAGCAGCGGTAGCAGGGACCTTCCGGCAACGCAAAAACACTAGCTTGCCCCTCGAACCGGAAAATCGATCCGTACACCAGCGGCTTGCCGCTGAGCACGCAGGCGTCGTTAGTCAGATATCGCGTGGGAAAATTGTCGGTCCCGTCGGCGATGATGTCGAAATCCTTAAAAATCTCCAGCGCGTTTTCGCTGCTCAACCGCGTTTCGAATTTCTTGATGTTCACAAACGGATTGATGGCCTTCAACTTGTCCGCCGCCGAGTCCAGCTTCTTGCGGCCCACATCGGCGGTCGCGTGGATGATCTGCCGCTGCAGGTTGGTGTAGTCGACCACATCGAAATCCACGATGCCCAGCGAGCCCACTCCTGCGGCCGTCAGATACATGGTCAAAGGCGAGCCCAACCCGCCCGTGCCAATACACAACACCCGCGCCGCCTTCAGCTTCAATTGCCCTTCCATGCCCACTTCCGGCATGATCAAGTGGCGCGAGTAGCGCAGGATTTCTTCGTTCGAAAGGGTTGCGGTTTGCGGGGCGATTTCAATTGTCGTGGCCATGGGAACCTCTGCAAGTCTGAATTGATGGAGTAGCGGCGGTCGTCAGAAGGCGACTAACAAGATGAGCTACAACCGTCGCCACCGTTGTCCCCGCCTCCAGCGATGGACGGCACAATCGAAATGTTGTCGCTATCCTTCAGAATCGTGGCCTCCTTCTGCAGGTAACGCACGTCTTCATCGTTGAGATAAACATTCACGAAGGCGCGCAGCTTGCCGTCATCGGTATAGAGGTGCCGTCGCAACTCGGGATGCTGGCCGACCAGGCTGGAAAGCGCCTCGCCCACCGTCCCGCCTTTGACCTCAACCACGCCCAGCTTGCCCGCGTACTGCCGCAATGGCGTCGGGATATGGATTTTGCTCATAGGCCTATACATGATGCCACAAGCCGCCGGAAGATTCACCCGCAGGCTCAACCCGTGTGGGTCGGGCACTCCTGCCCGACGCTTTTGACGTTGATTTGCCCGACCTTGCTCTAGCCCGTTTCAATTAAACGACACCAACCTCAACGGCAGCGGACAGGAGCGTCCGCCCCGCGCTGCCCTACCCCACCTCGATCTTTTCTTCCACCAGCTTCTTGTCATTCTCGTCGAAGCCGGTCAGCTCAAACGAGTTCGTAATCGCGGCTTTTCCCTTTTCCACCGCCGTGATCACATAAGAACACCCAAACCAGTGGGCCTCCGCGAGGTCGGTCGCCGACCAGCGCGCCGGATGGTCAGGATGCGAGTGGTAGAAGCCGATGATGTCCTCGCCGCGCCCACGCCCTTCGCGCTGAATGCGCACCAATTCCTTGGGATCGATGTTGTAGCGGTTCTGCGGCGAGTCGCTGCGCGTGTTGCCGCAACGCGTAGTGGCGGTGACGATCCGCGTCCCATCGCTATCCATCTGCCCAAGCAGTACGCCGCAGCATTCGTTGGGATAGGTCTCCTCGCCGTGTTGGCGAATCTCCGCGTAGTCCTTGTCCGCGATTTTCAGCATATATGAGGATAAACAGGGGGTTGTCATTCCGAGCGAAGCGAGGAATCTGCTTTTCTGTGCGGCCTAAAGCAGATTCCTCCTGTTCGCTACGCTCATCGCCGGAATAACACCCGGCATGAAGTGCCGCGAAAAACTACTCCTCCCAGAATCTCTCGCTCAGATACTTATCGCCCGAGTCGGGCAGAATGGCGACAAACACCGCGCTTTCTCCCGCCTTAAGCTGCCGCGCCACTTGCAGGCAACCGACCACCGCCGCCGCCGCCGAGATCCCTACCAGCAACCCTTCCTCGCGAGCCAGCCGCTTGGTCATCGCGTAAGCGTCTTCGGTGGCAATGCCCAAATTCAAGTCTGCGAGCCCGGAATCGTAAATCTTGGGCACGATGCTGCTGGCCATGTGCTTCGCCCCTTCAATCCCGTGAAACGGCGAATCCGGCTGCAACGAAATGCAGCGGATTTTCGGGTTCAACTCCTTCAACCGCCTCGCCGTTCCCACAAAAGTTCCGCTGGTGCCCATCATGGAGACGAAGTGGGTCAGACGTCCTTCCGTCTGTTGCCAGATTTCGTTCGCCGTGCCATGGTAGTGCGCTTGCCAGTTGGCGTCGTTGGAATATTGGTCGGCGTAAAAGTATTTGGCCGGCTCTTGCGCGTAAAGTTCCCGTGCCTTGCGGATGGCGCCGTCGGAACCGTCGGCCGCATCGGTGTAGATAACCTTCGCTCCATACGCGCGCAGAATGTGTTTGCGCTCCACCGAAACGTTTTCCGGCATGCACAGCGTTACCTGGAAGCCTTGCGCCGCGGCGATCATGGCGAAAGCGATCCCGGTGTTCCCGCTGGTGGCATCGAGCAGAATTTTGCCTGGGCCGAATTCGCCGTTGCGGCGGGCCTGGGCCACGATGTTCGCCGCTGCCCGGTCCTTGACAGATCCTCCCGGATTCAGCCACTCTGCTTTGCCCAGCAGTTGCACGCCCGGCAAGTCGCGGGTCAGCCGGTCGAGCCGCAGCAGGGGAGTGTTGCCAATGCGATCCAAATTCCGCTGACCGAGCGGGCGCGGGTCGCCCTTTGGTTCCACCGTCCAACTGGCCGGCTCGTCGAGTTTGCGGGGCACGCTTGGCGTCATGGCAAAGGGAGCTGAACGGAAGCACCCAAGTACTATCGTAACCCATGCGAAGGACTAATTAAGGTTCAGCCGTGTGGCGAATCGATTATAAAAGATGCTCAGTGCATCTTTGGGGGAGCATCGACCCGACAATTTGCATCTAACCAGGCGAAGCACGGGAAGGGACCGAACCAAACGAAATGGCAACCAAAGTTGAACAACGGACCTACGACGAAGCGTTGAGCTGGTTCCGCGATCACGGCTTTGATTTGATCGAAGCTCCGGGCACCGCCGGCCGTGTGTTTCTGAAAAAGTACACCTGCTCGGCAGCCATCCAGAAAGACGGCGACGATGGCGTGAAGATCTTCGCCTATCCCGGTTACCTGATCGGCAGTGAAATTTCCAAGCTCGTCAACCGCGGCTACCAGCAATTCCTGAAAACCGCTAAGACCGAGGTCCCCGCGACCGCCGACCACCTGAAAGCCCTGCAACAATTCACTGAAGAACTAAAAGAAGGCCTGGGATTGCCCAGCCTGTACAACGAATCCCTCGGCACAGTGAGCGAGTCCTACCACTACGACCGTGTCGCCGACCGCGACAAGCCCGAAGCCGCAAGGCCGAAACGTCCGTGGGAAGTGGCCGGCGCGAAGGTTGTCACCGTCACCGGGAAGAAGAAAAACGGAGCCTAGCCGCCGCCGCAGTCTGGAGCCTCGCCCTACCCTGAGCGAGGGCGCGAAGACAGAGCGCTTCCCCCGCCTACTTGGCGGTGGCCTCCGGTTTCGCGGGCTCGGCCGGCTTCGGCGCCTTCAGTTTGGCAAAGGATTCCCCCACACCTTTTGCGCCGCCTGGTTCGCACGGCGATAAACCAATATTAAACGCTATCAACGCAATCAGGTCAGGTCACGCACGTTCACCGCATAGCTCACAATCAGCCGGAGCGATGTTAGTTCGCCGGCGGTTTGTCGGTGTCTTTCGTTCCTGGTTTCGCTTCTTCCTTGTCGTCAACGGGCTTGGAGAGATGGAGTTTGCGTCATCTCTTTGGCTCCCTTCTCGGGATCCTCAGGCGTGACCTTGATCCCAGTTGCCATGGCTCCGGCGGTCCATTTGAAGTAATAGGTTTTGCCCGCCTCCGCCTCAAACCGGGCCCGCTCGTTTTCTTTCTGCCTGGCTTGATTGGCGGCCGCCACGGCGGACATGATGACGCTTCCGTAGTACTCCTTGGGCAATCCGGAGATCACAACAGTACCCGGCGGCACTTCCATGAATGCGTATTCGCTGTTGAGGAGTTTGGCGAGATGAGTGCCGTTGACATAAAGCTCGTCGTGTGAGGACGAGCCGGTAAATCTGTACGTGCGGTAGATACAGACGATGGCTTTGCCGCTGGATGGCGCGGGCAGTACGGCGGGAGTTTTGGAATCCTGTGCAACGGAGATGGGCCCGGTGAAGAGAAACGCCATCGCACTGAATGCGAGCAGAAGGCTTGCGAGTGACCTGCAAGCTCCCCTGGGGCAAAACGCTGCGACGCCACTGAAAACAGTGTTACGCATGGGAGCGCTCCTTTCCCTGGGTTCGGAATCTGGTGAGCAGTATGGCATTAACGTCAAAGCAACCACTTTAAGTCTATTCATTGCATGCCTCCTTTTGCACGCCTCTGGTTTTCACCATGGCATTTCTCCTCGTACGAATTTGCTTTGCAGAATGCAAGAACTGAACAGGCAGCCCATTCTCAAACGAGTGCAAAGATAGTCGCGCGAAGGCTTTTGTCAGTGCGCGCAGTCACATCAACCGCGGGAACCCCTCCAGACTCATGTGTCGCATGCCAACCCATCCCGGCCGTGGATTCTTGGGGTTTTAACGAAAACAGGCGATTTACGCTCATGGAGAAAATCGGCGCAATACGGTCGCTTTCCCCGACCTATGATCCGCGCACATCTGGAAGGAAGGAAGCTTCTGGCGCGGCCCGGCGCGCAACTCAAATGGAACTTACGGCGCAATAACGCCAACGTTACCAAAGTACCGTATTACGCCATCCAAAAGATGCCTTTCCACCCCGGTTTGAGTGATCCTAGTCATATCTAGTTTTCTCGCAGCGTGCAAGAATTAGGCTAAGAAGTGTGTCTGGGTCTGCATTTGGCAAAAGGAGGCCCCGGACCATGAGCAACAGCGAACCCAATGATCGTCGTGAATACCCACGCATAAAACTGAGTGTGCCGGTCGTAATGCACACCGACGCCGACGGCGGCCCGATTCGGGGCGCCACTTCCGATCTGAGCTTAGGTGGTTGCTACATCGAGACAATCTTCCCACTTCCAATCGGGACCAATTTGGACCTGCAGCTTTCCATCGGAAGCACCGTCTTAATCGCCGCCACGGTGGTTGCCTGTGATCCACAGGTTGGAAATGGCATAAGGTTCCTCAACATGCTCTCCGAGGATCGGGAGGCGCTTGCAGCCTTTCTGAAAGCCGCTCAGCAAGCCCAGGAGTCGGGCTCCCCGCTGCGTTCGTCTTCTTATGCCTGATGGGGAACGTGCCGCGGCACTCGGAACTCGATCGATGAATGAGATGGCGGCGTGACCACCGGAGTGCACAATCGGTGCACGCCGCCGTGACGAATATCGCGATTACTCAGGTTGCGTCCGGCCTGCCGTCCCCGTAAATCCCTCATCCGCCCAGGTAACTATCGTAATGACTCGTCCGGTATCTACCGTTCGGGAATCAGCCATCGTATAAGGAAGAAACCTAATGTCGGAAGCTTCGTTGTTTTCGGGGATGATATGAGCACTGCGGTGACGCCGGATTTCGCGCAAGCAACCGAATCCAAGCGAAAGGTGCCTCGGTACAAGCTGACGGTGCCTTTGGATCTCAAAGTATTGCGCGCGGGTGTCCCCGACAGTATTCCCGGGCAAAGCATCGAGATCGGCGAGGGCGGAATGGGAGTGGCCTCTGCCACGCGGCTCCTGGTGGGCGAGCCCGTCCGGGTCGAGTTCTTTGTTCCCCATACCAGCACGCCGGTGCGGGCCACGGCGGTAGTGCGCTATCAGCGGGACCAGTGCTTTGGCTTGCAGTTTCTCCGCTTGCCCATTGAGCAGCAATCGCTCATCCGTTATTGGACGCGGCGCGAAGGTGAAGTTTTGTTATTCGCCCAGCCCGGCGCCGCTTCCAGCGAGGCCGCAGCCGAGCCCAAGCCGCTTCCCGTCCTGGAGGGCTTCGAAAACCCAAAACGCGGATTCGGCTTCCGGCCAGTCGTTGCGTTCGCTGTTTTCGCAATCGTGCTTGCAGCTGGGTTGGGATGGTGGCATTGGCAGCAAGAATGGACGGAGTTGGAAGCGCAAGTCCCAGCCAAAGATGCCGCCTTTCCGCAGCCACAATTGAAGGTGCCAAGCCGCGAAATGGAACAGCGGATCGTCTACCAGGTCCCGCCCGAGTATCCGGAGTCGGCGCGACAGGCGGGAGTGCAGGGCACGGTCGTGTTGGATACCGTGGTAAACCCGGACGGCGCGGTCGCGCAAATCAAGGTCCTCAGCGGGCCCGAACCCCTCACCCAAGCCGCCATGGATGCCGTGCGCTGGTGGCGCTACAAACCTTATCTTGTAAATGGTCGTCCGGTGACCGTGGAAACTACCGGAGCCGTCGACTTCGAATTGGCGAACTAAGCCGGCGCCGATAACCGTACCAGCAGACAGGTGGCCCACCTTTCGCGGGTTTCGAAAGGTGGGGACCGCTGCGCTTGACCTCATAGGATTTTGACCGTCGGTTCCGATTCTAGGACTCTACGCTACGAGTTCGTCACCGTCCGAGAGTGGCTTTTGCCGCGGGCGAGTCCATCTGACCCCTCCTTTGCAAAAAGCAAAGCCGCAAAGGTGGGCCGCCCGCCCATCGGGCGCAACGGCAAAAGAACGCTCCCGGAAACAACTTCGCTCCCTCAGAATCCACAATCGGGGGCGTGATATTCTGTGCGCCATTCGGGTGCCAAAATGGCAATCCATGTTAAGAAAGGATCAACCATGAATCGCAAAACCAAGCTCACGATTGCGATGGCCACGGCAGCGCTCGCCGTGCTTGTCGCGACGCTCGTTTACGCACAGGACAAGTACTCGCTGGTATCGCCGGGCGGAATCGCGTTCTCCGACTTCAGAGGATATGAGGACTGGGCGGTGGTCTCTTGCGCCCGCACCGACGAAGTGCTCAAGGTGATCGTTGGCAATCCCACCATGATCAAGGCGTACAAGTCCGGCATTCCCGGAAACGGCCAGCGATTCCCGGATGGCTCCATGGTAGCGAAGCTGCAGTGGAAGCCAAAGAAGAGCACGGAAGCCCAATTCGCCGTGGACGTGCCCGACGTCTTTGCCCAGGCTTTCGTCATGGAAAAGGACAGCAAGAGATTTCCGAAAACCGGCGGCTGGGGATACGCGGTGTTCAACTACGACGCCCCATCGGACAAATTCACGCCCGATCCCAAAAGCCTCTCAGACTGCGGAAACGCCTGCCATACGGTCGTGAAGGCGAAGGACTACATCTTCCATCCATACCAAAAGCGCTGAACCGTGCCCGCCCCGACATTAAGTGGCAAGAGAAATACACTGCGTGCTAAGGGGATGAATTATGAAAGCAGTTGTGGTCCACCAATATGGCGGTCCTGAAGTACTGAAGTTCGAAGACTATCCTGATCCGGTGCCGGGTCCCGGCGAGGTGCTGGTGCGGGTCGCTGCCACCAGTGTGAACCCGATCGATTACAAGCGACGTGCTGGATTAAGAGGCGATGCCTATCCCATTCACTTCCCGGGGATCATCGGAGTCGATATGGCCGGGACTGTGCTCAAGATTGGGACGGGAGTCGAAGGCTTCTCCGTCGGCGACCAGGTGTTCGCCATGGCCGACCATACTTACGCCGAACTTTGTGTCGTGAACGCGGCGATCCTGGCAAAGATCCCCAAGGGGCTCGATATGATCCAGGCGGCGGCGCTGCCGCTGGTGACGATAACTGGCAACCAGCTGATTTCCGCCACGGGAATCAAAGCGGGCCAGACGGTTCTGGTCGTAGGTGCTGTAGGAAATGTCGGGCGCTCGGCGATATTCACTGCGAAGTCACGCGGGGCGACTGTGATCGCAGGAGTTTTGCAGAGGCAGATAGATGAGGCGAAAACCATCGGCGCAGATCAGGTGCTCGCAACCGATGACGGCAATGCGATTGCGAATCTTCCGTTGCTCGATGTCGTTGCGGATACCGTCAACGGCAAGACCGCCGAGAAGCTGATCGCCAAAGTGAAGCCGGGAGGAGTATTTGCGTCGGTCCTGGGAGCGCCGCGAAATGCCGGCAGCTATCCATCCATAAAGGTGGTAGCGGTGCGCTCGACAGCCGATGCCAAAACTCTTCGGTTCATGGCCGAAGCCGTTCGCGATGGCAAGCTGGTGATCCCGGTCAGCCGCGAAATGCCACTCAGCAAAGCTGCCGAAGCTCAAGCCGCAGCCGAGAAGGGTGGCGTTGGAAAGTTGCTCTTGGTTGCTTAACGTTCTCTTTGCGAACAGACGGGACGAAGGGAAAATCGGAAGTGAAAAAGGTTCTGCGCGGAATTAACCCTGCTTCGAAACCGAGTGGCGACGGGTGTGTCGAATGCCTGGCGTCACCGCAAGCTTGGTGGCTTCACCTCCGCCGCTGCGCGGAGTGTGGGCACATCGGATGCTGTGACAGTTCTCCCGGTCAGCATGCATCCAAGCATGCGGCGGCAACCGGGCATCCCATCATTGCCAGCTTCGAGCCGGGTGAGGATTGGTTCTATGATTTCGAGAAGCAGAAAATGATCCGGGGTGCGGAGTTGCTTCCGCCGCATTCACATCCAACAAATCAACCCGCGCCCGGACCCGCAGGGAGAGTCCCGGCCAACTGGGAATCGCTCCTGCACTAACCCGCGTCGATCGGTTCCCACCAATCGGAGCGGAACCCGGAACACCGTATTTGTAATCAGCACCATATCGAAAGGAGCCAGCAATGACCCCGGTGCAAGTCGACCAGAAGAGCTACGAGATGCCCCCGCGCGAAGGAATCAGTATCGCCCATTTTCTCACCGTTGCCGACGTCGAGCGATCGGCTCGCTACTACGAAAAGGTCTTCGGCGCTCGCATTCTGACCATGGGTGACGGCAACGCGCCTCCGTACCATGGGGGACGGGACCGTCGCCGCGGACCCGCCGCTCAGGAGCAGCACCGCGGCCGCGATGACCGCGGCGAGGATCACGCCGCCGACGACGAACGGCGCGACCGGCAGCCGACGGCGGGGCGTGGTGGCGACCGGGATCGTGGTACGGCAGGTCGGTGTCGGCTCGGGTCGCGTCGGCGGTCGTCGGCGTGGGTCCGTACGGAGACCGTGGGCGCCAACCCGCTGCCCGGTTACACGCTCGCGCCGATCTACCCGTGGGGCATCGACTACTACGCGATGAACTTCCAGTCGACCGTGTTCGACCACGCGGCCGTCTTCAAGCAGCTGTACTT
>CAVZMC010000006.1:0-45336 GCA_963776125.1 uncultured Acidobacteriaceae bacterium
ATGGCACAATCGATTACACGCGCGCAGGCGACTTTTCGGTGGACAAAAACAACTTCCTCGTGACTTCGGAAGGCCAGCAGGTTCTCGGTTATCCCGCGGTGAATGGGGTTGTCAACACGGGCGCCGGGATCGTGCCGCTACAGCTCGGGGCGGGCACGATCAGCCCGCCGTCAGCCACAGGGAATGTCGAATTGACCACCAACCTCGACGCCTCGACTGGCATTGGAGCAACCTTCTCAACTCCGGTCACCATCTACGATTCGCGGCGGCGCGATTGGGCACTGGAACCTTTGCCGCAGCGGCAAACAGGTGCAGCCCTCCAAAGACGCTCAGCAGGGAGAATATCCCTACCGGGAAGACAAACCCTGAGAGACCACGCATCCGTTTGTCCCTTTTGTTTCCGGGCATAGACTTACCCTAGGACCGCGTCACTATACCACCAGCGAGCGCGCCAGACCAACTCTTTTGGATACTGCTTACGAGCAGCCGCAGCTTCCTTGGCATGGCAACCCCGGTCGGCCGGGGATCGTGCGTCACCGGTCGCGACAGGAGTGCCAGGGACAGGAGCTTCAACCCCACACTTGCGCCCGATTCCGGCATCGTGGGCCGTTCTCGCCGGTGACAACCTCGGCGGTTTGCGTTACAGTCGTGAAGAAAGTCCCGGCCATGATGAGGCGCAAGAGAATGTTAACGGTGGCGGCGGTCATTGTCATCCCTACGCTGAGCGCCCTGCTCGCGTACCGTTTAGGGCTGCGCCGCGGCATTGGTATGTCCGGCGTCAGCGCGGACCACGCCCGAGGCCAGTCGAGCGGTTGTGTCGACTTCCACGAGGCGGAAAAGCATATTGGAGAACAGACCTGCATCTCAGGCCGGGTGCTGCGCACGTTTACTTCGAAAACGGGTAACACGTTTCTCGATTTCTGCGCCGACTATCGTAATTGCTCTTTCACCAGCATCGTCTTTGCCTCGGACCGGCCGAAGTTCGGTGACCTGGGAACCCTCCAGGGACGCGACATCGAGCTTCGAGGCGAGGTCCGTCTTTACCACAACCAGCCCGAGATCGTGGTAAGCGATCCCGCTCAGATTCGCGAGGCGCCGTGAGAGCCGCAACCGGCGAAGTTTGCGGATTCGCCCGACGCCGCGGTTGGCGGCGGCGCTCGTGCGCCGCACCCAGCCGCTTCGACTCCCGCAATGTGCGGCAGTTCTTTGTTGTGCTCGATATCTTCCTGGGAATCTTCGGTAGCCTGGCTTTGGCAGTGGCTTCCATCGGGATCGTGAATACATTGGTGATGGCCGTCCTCGAACGCCGCCGCGAAATCGGCATTATGAAAGCGATTGGCGCCGGCGACGCCGACGTACGAAAGCTCTTCTTCGCCGAGGCCGGCGTCATGGGCATCGCTGGAGGATGCGTCGGTGTGCTCCTGGGCTGGACGATCGGTCAAGTCATCAACTTCGGGGCCAACATTTGGATCAGGAAGCAGCATTTACCGCCCGAACAGATTTGGTCGACCCCGTGGTGGCTGGTGGTTCTGTCGATCCTCTTTTCCGCCCTGGTGAGTCTGCTTTCCGGCCTCTATCCAGCCGCGCGGGCGGCGCGTCTCGATCCCGTCCAGGCCCTGCGCTACGAGTAAACTGATGGCATGGTTCGGCATCGGCTCTTGCTCCTCCTGATTGTGTCTTTTTTTCTTCCCGCAGCCCACGCGCAAGGCCGCATTGACTGCAACGCCCTCAACAGCCGCATCCTGAATCAGGCGGTCCACTATTGCGTGCTGCTGCCGCCCGGTTATGACACATCAGCCGCCAAGCCCTCCAAACGCTATCCCGTGCTCTATTTCCTGCATGGACTCGGCGAAAACGAGCAAACCTTGTTCAATACCGGGGGATGGAACTTGATCGAGGATCTGCGCCAACAGCACAAAATCGGCGACTTCCTGATCGTCGCGCCGGAAGGCGACCGCACTTTTTACATCAACTCCGCCAATGGCAAAGTGCGCTACGCGGATTTCTTCCTGCGTGAATTCATCCCCTATATAGAGAGCAAATACCGCGTCCAGCCCAGCCGGCAGGGAAGGGCCATCACGGGCGTTTCCATGGGAGGTTACGGAGCGATTCGTTTGGCGTTCGCGCATCCCGAGATGTTTTCTTCAGTGAGCGCGGAGAGTGCAGCTCTGATCACCGATTCCCCGGCACAACTCGATGCAGCCATGCGCTCCGGTTCGCAGTTGGGACGCGTGCTGGCGCCGGTTTTCGGCCAGCCCATCGGCGTTGCCCATTGGAAGGAGAACGATCCTTTCGTTCTCGCGAAGGCGAATGAGGCCGGTTTGCGGAAGCTCGCCATCTACTTTAACTGCGGCCAGGAAGACGACTTTGGTTTCGAGAAAGGCGCAGAGGCGTTACATCGACAGTTAGACGCAGAAGGCATCAAGCACCAATATCATCTCTATCCCGGCGATCACAGCTTGACGTACTTTATGTCGTACATCGGCGAGACTTTGGAGTTCCACTCACGATTATTTGCGGTGGAAAAGTAGCTGTCTGTAGCGCCCGCGTCCCGCGGGCTATCCCGAGGGCGTCTCGCCCTCGGCGGTCCGCACTAATCCGCGTGGCTGGCTTCCGGACTCAGAGGAGGTACCGCCCCGCGTTTCGCCTTCCGGCTGGCGCCAGTCAGCCGGTCCATGTACAGATAAATAACCGGAGTGGTGAACAGAGTCAGCGCCTGGCTGACGATCAGCCCGCCCACAATGGTCATGCCCAGCGGGCGGCGGAGTTCCGCTCCCGTGCCCGTCCCCAAGGCCAGTGGAAGTCCTCCCAGCAGCGCGGCCATGGTGGTCATCATGATGGGCCGGAAGCGCAGCAGGCAAGCTTCGCGAATGGCCTCCAGCGACGTTTTGCCTTCCTCCCGCTCCGCTTGCAGAGCGAAGTCAATCATCATGATCGCGTTCTTCTTCACAATGCCGATCAACAAGATGATGCCGATCAGCCCGATGACATTGAGTTCGTTGTGCGTGATCAACAGCGCCAGCAAAGCCCCGACGCCCGCCGAGGGCAGAGTGGACAGAATCGTGACGGGATGGATGTAGCTTTCGTAGAGAATTCCCAGAACGATATAGACCGCGGCGAGGGCCGTCAGAATCAGGATCGGCTCATTGGCCAGCGATTCCTGAAAGGCCGCCGCCGTTCCTTGGAAGCTTGCGTGAATTGTCGCCGGGAAACCAATAGAACGCTCGGCGGCTTCGATCACCTGCGTGGCCTGCCCGAGAGAAACATTCGGCGCAAGATTGAATGAGAGTGTGACCGAGGGCCACACGCCTTGATGGGCCACGGCGAGAGAGGTATTCGAAGGTCCGAAGTGGGCGAACGCGGAGAGCGGGACTACCGCGCCCGTCGATGAGCGAACGAAAACCGTCTTCAGCGTGTCCGGGCTCTGCTGGAATTGCGGGGCCACTTCCATGACCACGTGATACTGGTTGATGGCCTGGTAGATGGTGGAGACGAAGCGCTGCCCAAAAGCATCGTAGAGCACGTTATCGATAGCCTGCGGAGTAATGCCCAAGCGTGAGGCGGTGTCGCGATCGATCACAACGCTCTGTTGCAGGCCTTTGTCCTGCTGATCGGTGTTGACGTCACGCAATTGCGGAAGGGTGCGCATTTTCTGCAGCAACTGAGGCGCCCAGGAATTCAGTTCCGCCAAGTCTTCGCCCTGCAAGGTGTATTGATACTGCGCCTGGCTCATGCGCCCACCGATGGTCAGGTCCTGGGCCGACTGCATAAAGAGCGTAGCTCCCGGCACCACCGCGAGCTTGCGGCGCAGTTCCGCGATAATCTGATCGGAAGTTAGCTTCCGTTGTTTTCCCAGAGGCTTCAGGGTGATGAACATGCGGCCCTGGTTCAGCGCCGTATTTCCGCCGGCAAAGGCGACTACGGTGTCCACATACGGGTCCTTGATCAGGATGTCCACATACTGCGACATCTTCGCGCTCATGGCGGGGAAGGAAATGTCCTGCGCGGCTTGTACCGAACCGGAAATGCGGCCCGTGTCTTGCTGCGGGAAAAACCCTTTGGGGACGACAACGTATAAATAGACCGTAAGGCCTGCGGTGGCAATGGTGAGCAACAACATAGCCGGCTGATGGCGCAAAACCCAATCCAGGCCGATGCGGTAAATATTCTGGACTCCGTCGAAAATTCGCTGGCCAAACTTGTAGGCTCCGCCATGTTTTTCTTCGCCCAGCGACTTAAGCAACTGGGAGCACATGACCGGAGTCGTGGTCAACGACACCACCAGAGAAACCGCGATGGCAACGCTGAGCGTGACCGCGAATTCGCGGAACAGACGTCCCACCAGGCCGCCCATCATCAAAATTGGGATGAATACGGCTACCAGCGACGTGCTCATGGAGAGCACCGTGAACCCGATTTCGCGCGCGCCGCGAAATGCCGCCGTCATGGGGTCCATCCCCTGCTCCAGATAGCGGGTGATGTTTTCCAGCACGACGATGGCGTCGTCCACCACGAAACCGGTCGAGATGGCCAGCGCCATCAGGGAAAGGTTGTCCAGGCTGTAGTTCAGCAAATACATGACGCCGAAGGTGCCAATCAGCGAGAGCGGCACGGCAACGCTGGGAATAATGGTAGCGCGCACGGTACGCAAAAAAACGAACACCACCAGAATTACCAGGACGATGGAAAGCAGCAGCGTAATTTCGATGTCGTGAACCGAGGCGCGAACCGTGGTCGTCCGGTCCATGACCACGCTCAAGTGAATGGCGGGAGAAATCGCCGCCTGCAACTGCGGCAGAACGGCATAGACGTGGTCGACCGTATCGATAATATTTGCGCCCGGCTGGCGGAAAACAATGATCAGAACCGCCGACTCGGCGCTTTGGCATTGCGGGCTGGCGCCTGGCGGACAGCGGTTTCCAGACAATCCAGCGGTGTGGATGTCTTCCACCCCGTCGCTAACCTCCGCGACATCGCCCAAGCGCACCGCAGCCCCGTTTTTATTGTTGAGGCCGACAATCAGCGGGCGATATTGATCGGCGGTTTTGATTTGGTCGGTATCGTTGATAGTCCAGGCGTTGATGGCGTTCGAGACCGAACCCTTGGGGTTGTTGGCGTTGGCCGCGCCCAAAACCGTGCGGACAGCGTCGATGCCGATGCCCAGGTTGTTCAGTTGACTTGGATTGAGTTCCGCGCGCACCGCCGGATTGGCGCCCCCACCCACAAACACCTGGCCGACTCCGCCAATCTGCGACAGCTTTTGGGCCAGGATGGTATTGGCCGAATCGTAGATAGCGCGGCGGGCAATGATGTCGGAGGTGAGCGCCAGGATCATCACCGGCGCATCGGCGGGATTCACTTTGCGATAGGTCGGATTGCCAGGAAGATAAGCCGGCAGCTGGCTACGCGCCGCGTTAATAGCGGCCTGCACGTCGCGTCCGGCGGCATCGATATTGCGGGTGAGATCAAACTGCAAAACAATGCCGGTCGAACCCAGTTGGCTGGTGGAAGTCATCTGGTTGACACCGGCGATTCGCCCAAATTGCCGTTCCAGCGGAGTCGCCACCGCCGACGCCATGGTTTCCGGACTGGCCCCGGGCAGACCGGCCCCAACTTGAATCACCGGGAAATCAACCTGGGGAAGCGGGGCAACGGGAAGGAAGGAGAAAGCCAGCGCTCCCGACAGCAGCAAAGCCAGCGTCAGCAGCGACGTTCCAATCGGCCGTTTAATGAAAGGGGCGGAGACGCTCATCTTCTTTAATCACCCGTCGTCGGTTCTTCCACAGAACGGAATCCAAAACGCTCGAATCGGGTCGCCAGCCGGTCAAACCAGAGGTAGACAACCGGCGTGGTGTAGAGCGTAAGCGCCTGGCTTACCAAGAGGCCGCCCACAATCGTGATGCCCAATGGATGGCGCAATTCCGAGCCGGTTCCGGAACCCAGGGCCAACGGCAAGCCGCCCAGCAACGCCGCCATCGTGGTCATCATGATCGGGCGGAAACGCAGCAAACACGCCTGGAAAATGGCTTCTTCCGGAGGCTTCTTCTCCACCCGCTCCGCTTCCAGGGCAAAGTCGATCATCATGATGGCGTTCTTTTTCACGATGCCGATCAGCAGAATGATTCCTATCAGACCGACCACGCCGAGATCGTTCCCGGTCAGCAGCAGAGCCAGAATCGCGCCCACGCCGGCGGACGGTAGGGTGGAAAGAATCGTGATGGGATGAATGTAGCTTTCATACAAAACTCCCAGCACGATGTATACCGTCACAATCGCCGCCACGATCAGCCACGGCTCGGTGGAGAGCGAATTCTGAAATGCTGCCGCCGTTCCCTGGAAACTGGTGTTCACGCTGGCGGGAAATCCGATGTCTTTTTCCGCCGCGCTAATGGCCTTGGTGGCGTCTCCGAGGGATTTTCCCGGCGCCAGATTGAACGACAGCGTGACCACGGGAAACTGTCCCTGGTGGTTGATCGCCAAAGGAGCATTCGAGGTTTGCGTGCGGGTGAATGCCGAGAGCGGCACCTGCGTATTGTTGCCCGACTTAACGTACAGATCCTTGAGCGAACCGGGATTCTGGTCCCACTGCGGGTCCAATTCGAGGATGACGTGGTACTGGTTCAATTGCGTGAAGATGGTCGAGACTTGCCGCTGGGCATAGGCATCTTCCAGCGTGTTATCGACCGTGGCTACGGGAATGCCGAGCCGGGAAGCGGTGTCGCGATCGATCACCACCTCGGTCTGCCGGCCCCCGTTTTGCTGATCGCTGGCCACGTCCTGCAACTCCGGCAAGGTGCGAAGCTTATCCACCAACTGATTGGACAATCGGTTCAACTCGTTGGCGTCGGGATCCTCCAGCGTGTACTGAAACTGAGTGCGGCTGACACGGTCTTCCACCGTGAGATCCTGCACCGGCTGCATGTACAAAGTGATGCCTTGCACCTGCGCCAGTTTAGGCTGCAACCGGCGAATAATGTCGGAGGCGGTCGCTTTGCGCTGGTCCCGCGGCTTCAGGTTGATTTGGATGCGGCCGCTGTTGGGCGTGAGATTGGTGCCGTCCACTCCAATGAAAGACGACAAGCTGGCCACATCCGGATCTTGCAGGATGGCTTGATTGAGCGCCTGTTGATGCTGCGCCAGGTCGGTAAAAGAAACGCTCTCCGGCGCATCCGAGACCCCTAGAATCACGCCCGTGTCCTGCACCGGGAAAAAGCCTTTGGGTACGACCACGTACAGAAACAACGTCAGCACCAGCGTTCCCACGGTGATCAGCAAGGTAATGGTTTGGTGCTTGAGGACAAATTTCAGGGTGCGGCCATAGAACGCGATCACCCGGTTGTAGAAGTTTTCCGAGGCGATGTAAAAGCGGCTGCGCTTGCTGCCCTTGGATTTGAGCAGGCGGGCGCACATCATAGGCGTGAGCGTCAGTGAAACCACAGCGGAAACCAAAATGGTCACCGCCAGCGTCACCGCAAATTCGCGGAACAAACGGCCGACAATGTCGCCCATGAACAGCAGCGGGATGAGCACCGCGATCAGCGACACCGTCAAAGACACAATGGTGAAGCCGATCTGTCCCGCCCCCTTGAGCGCGGCTTCGAGCGGGGCATCGCCTTCCTCCAGATAGCGAGAGATGTTTTCGATCATGACAATGGCGTCGTCCACCACGAAACCGGTGGAGATGGTCAACGCCATGAGGCTCAGATTGTTCAGGCTGTAGCCCAGCAGATACATCACCGCGAAAGTGCCCACAATCGACAGCGGAACCGCCACGCCGGGAATAATGGTGGCGTAGAAGTTGCGCAGGAAAAGAAAAATCACCATCACCACCAGGGCCACGGTGAGCATCAATTCAAACTGCACATCTTTGACCGAGGCCCGTATGGTTTCCGTGCGGTCGGTCAAGATGGAAACTTGCACCGCTGCGGGCAGCGAGGTTTGCAACACCGGCAATAGCTTCTTGATCCGGTCCACAACGTCGATAATGTTGGCGCCGGGTTGCCGCTGAATGTTCAAAATCACCGCTGGATCGGTATTCATCCAGGCGGCCTGCATGGTGTTCTCGATGCTGTCCGTGATGCTGGCCACATCGGATAGGCGCACTGGCGAGCCGTTCTTGTAGGCAACAACGATGGGACGGTATTGATCGGCGCTCAGAAGTTGGTCGTTGGCCCCGATGGTGAACGACTGCCGTGGGCCATTCAAAGTTCCTTTCGCCTGATCGACGTTGGTCGCGGCCAGCGCGTTTCGCACATCTTCCAAGCCCAGGCCGTAGGAAGCCAGAGCCGTGGGATTTGCCCGGATCCTGACCGCGGGTTTTTGCCCGCCGCTGATTGAAACCAACCCCACGCCGGTAATCTGCGAAATCTTCTGCGCCATGGTGGTGTCGGCCAGGTCCTCAACCTTGGAAAGCGGCAGCGTCTTGGAAGTGAGCGCCAGGGTGAGAATGGGGGCGTCCGCCGGATTCACTTTGCTGTAAATCGGAGGATTAGGCAGATCGGCGGGCAAATAAGTTTGCGATGCATTGATCGCCGCCTGCACCTGTTGTTCTTCGATATCGATGTTCTGATCGAGCGCAAACTGAAGCGTGATGACTGAACTGCCAAACGAACTGGTCGAGGTCATTTGGCTCAGGCCCGGGACTTGGCCAAATTGCCGCTCCAGCGGCGCCGTCACCGACGACGCCATCACATCCGGGTTGCCTCCCGGATAGAACGTTGCGACCTGAATAGTGGGGTAGTCCACTTCAGGCAACGCGGAAACCGGTAGCTCGCGATAGGCCACGATGCCGACCAGCATGATGGCCACCATCAGCAGCGAAGTCGCCACCGGCCGGAGAATGAACAAACGCGACGGATTCATGGTTGCCCGGTCTGGGGTTGCCCGCTCGTTGACGCCTGCGCCGCGCGTTTCGGATTGGCGCCCGGGATCGACACTTTGCTATTCGCCTGCAGTTTGTCCTGGCCGTCGGTTACCACCGTGTCGTTCGGCGAAATCCCACTGGCGATCACGGATACGTTATCTTGCGTCAAGGCGACGGTGACCGTGCGCACGTCGACCGTCTTGTCCGCCTTCACCAGGAATACATAGTCGCCGTTCGGGCCATGTTGAATGGCAGCCGCCGGCACCACGGTGGCGTTCTTACGGGTTTCCAGCTGCAGGCGGATGTTCACGAATTGATTTGGCCACAGCGCGTTGTCCTGGTTGTCGAAGACGGCTTTCAAACGCCCGGTGCCGGTGGTTTGGTCAATCTCGTTGTCGATAGTTTCTAGTTTTCCCGTGGCCAGCTTGGTTTGATTGTCGCGGCTATAGGCGTCCACTTGCAGAGTGCCGCCACGCATGTGTTTCGCCACGCTCGGCAAGCTGTCTTCCGGCAGCGTAAAGATGACCGCAATGGGCTGCAGTTGGGTGATGATAAACATGGGCGTGGTATCCGCCGCATGCACCATGTTTCCCGGATCCACCTGCCGCAGCCCGATCCGCCCGCTGACCGGCGCCGTAATGTGGCAATAGACGAGATTCAGCTTGGCGTTGTCGATGGCCGCCTGATCGGTGCGCACCGTGCCTTCCAGTTGATCCGCGGTAGCTTTTTGAGTGTCCACTTGCTGCTGCGACATAGCCCCCGAATCCTGCAGCAAACCTTTATAACGCTCGTAATTCAGTTGGGCGTCCCGCAGGGAAGCTTGGTCTTTGAAAAGAGTGGCTTGGACCTGCTCCAGCGCAACCTGGTAAGGCCGGGGATCGATCAGCGCCAACTCCTCACCTTTCTTTACGGTCTGGCCTTCCCGGAAATTCACTTCCATCAATTGGCCGTCCACGCGGCTCTTCACACTATCTGTGTAGTACGCGGTCACCGAACCCAGGCCGGAAAGATACACCGGCATATCCTTGCTCTGTGCGGTTGCCACCGACACTGGCACTGTCGGCGCCGCCGCGCCGGCGCGGCCGGCGCTTGCCGTGGAATTGGCCGAGGAGCAGCCCAGCCAGGACGCGCACAACAACAGCGTGGCCATCAAGGGCAGGCAACACCTAAGGGCTGTCGGCGAGAAGTCACCGGCTCGCCCCGCGACGGAAGCAAGGCGTTGCTGCTTGGGCTGGGCAGTCTTCGTTAGAGACTCCCTCGCCCGGCCTAAATTCTGTGCAATGGAGTTGGATGAGATCAAGGCATTTCGCATGTAGTTAGGTGTTTTGACGTTGAACCCCGCGCTATAGTTGCGGGATTATTCTACCGCGAGTCTCGCGAGTGCGCCCGCGGCTAGACATGCGCAGCGCTCGTTTTACAAAACTTTACCGTTCCCATCTTTTGAGCGCGCCCTCCTCAATCGATTTCCCGGCTTGCGCAGTGTCGAGATTGGAAGCGTGTCGGGATTGCCCTTCGCGGATGCGGGCAGGAGCGCGCGCTTCAGGCGGAGGCGCTCTTGGCAAGGTCCCTCGGCTCGCTGCCTGGCTCGATCGCGGCCAGCCGAATTTGCAATGTGCGCTCGCGCGCCAAGGCTTCCGCGAGCGCGACCTGTTGCGCCGACAGTGCCAGCCGCAATTCGACGATTCTCTGTCCCAGCCGCACGCGGGCGCGCAATTCCTCCGGCTGGAAGGGTTTGGTCACGTAGTCATCGGCGCCGGCGCGCAGCCCAGCGAGAATATCCGCCGAGCTGTTTCTTGCCGTAAGCAGGATCAGATAGCTGCCGGCGGTTGCGGGATTCGCGCGCACCTCGCGGCAGACTTGCGGGCCTGCCATGCCTGGCATCACCCAATCAAGAATGGCCAGGGTCGGCGCATCGTTCTGCTGCAGCATAGCCCACGCCACAGTCCCATCTTCCGCTGTAATGACTTCACATTCCGAGGACAGCACTTGCTGCAGCAAGCGGCGGAAAAACGGGTCGTCCTCGGCGATCAGAACTTTCACGGCTGTACTCCGGCCTCTGCCTTGCGGGCGAGGCCCTGACTAAGACATCGCCAGCCGGACGGGTAACTTTAGTCAGGCTGGGGATCGAGCCGCGTCCCTTAGGATAGCCAGGAAGTTAGAGAACGCTAAGCGTTGCCCGATTGAGCTCCGTCGCGATCGGCCTCGGGCTTCCCACTGCGAAACTGCCTGGCCCAACTCTCGTACCAAAGTGCAATCGAATTGCTCGCAACGCTGCTAGAATCGCTTTGAGTCATGCAAGCTTTCGCGAAAAAAGCGCTGGTGGGGTCACTGTTCGCGTTCGTTTTTGCGGGACGCGGTTTCGCCCCGCTGGCTATCGCGCAATCCGCGGGCGCGCCCGCCACCATCCGCCGGGTGAGCGTGCTCAATCAGGGCGGCAATTTCGAACTGGAGATTGACGCCAGCACTCCGGTGGTGCCGCAGACCCAGGTGATCGCCGGTCCAGATCGCCTGGTGGTTGATTTTCCCAACGCCCTCCCGGGGCCCGGTTTGCATCCTGCGATGGTTGGGATCGGAGCGGTGAAACGAGTTCGCATGGGCTTGTTTCAATCTTCGCCGCCGGTCACGCGAGTGGTGGTGGATTTGAAATCGCCACAGCCCTATCGGATATTTCCATCGGGCAGAACCGTGATTGTGAAGATCATGCAGCCGGGCGCCCACGCTGCTCCGCCTCCGGTACAGACCGCGGTGGTTTCGAATCCGCCCGCGCCGCCAGTGGCGGCCACCCAGCCCGCCGCCGCCCACGCCTCGCGTGCAGGTCGACTTCAGCATGGGCAAGCTAAGGATTTGGGCGGACCGGGCGACTCTGGCCGAGGTTTTACGCGAGGTGCAGCGCGCGACCGGCGCTAAAGTCACGTTTCCGGTCGCGGCGGAGCAGGAATTGGTGGTTGCCGACATTGGCCCGGCTCCCGCGCGGCAAGTCCTTTCCCAGCTGCTGCGGGGCTCGCCTTACAACTTCATCCTCCTCGGCTCCGGGGGCGATCTCTTGAAACTGACCACCGTCATGCTGACGCAGCGGGGACCGGGAAGCGACCTGCAGGTGAACTATTCTCCAGCATCTGTTACCCAAGCCAATTCCGAACCCCAGCCCGAGCCGCCGCCCCCCGTGCAAGAAGTGCCACCCGACCCTGCGCCCCAGCCGCCGGACGCAGCGCAACCGCCGCCGCAGTAGGCGGTAGGCATTTCGCCAAGCGCAACCAAAAAAGGCGTATGGGAAGGGCAGAACTGCGAACGGCCAATGGCCAACGACTCTAGCCCTAAGGATGAATCAGGCGCACCGGAATTGGCGACGTGCCCCCGCCTGAGACCGACGTCCCGCTCTGAGTGGTGTTGCAGCCAGCCACGTTCACAAAGGTCACGTGGATATCCCCGCCGCCTGCTATGTTATCGTCACTGCTCACAAAAGCCCGCACAAAGCCAACCACCGTTATTGACCCACTGGTGGGCAAGGTCGTCGTGGTGTTCGCGATCAACAGCGTGACCAGGGAGTCGCTTGTGCTAACCGGTGTGTTTGTCGCCACTCCTAGATGATTGCTACTTCCGGCTCTGACAAAAAAGGGGCCATCATTAGGAAACTGGGTGGTGTCAAGCGTGTCTTGAGCGCCCATAGACCCAGGGCCAGTCGCGTGAATAAGGCACTCTATGCCGGCGCCCGTGTCGAGCCCGCTGGCCGCGGCAATATTCACGGTCTCGCCGCACTGATAAGTCTGGTTATTGCAGCAATCAATGCTCTGCTCATAGTCATTCTTGGCTGCGTCGCAGGAAGGGCAGGGACTCCCGGGCGCAAAGGTTACCTGCGCGGTGGCATAGCCAAGATTTGACGAGGGAGGAGTAACGTTGCAGCCGGAGCTTCCCGGCGGAAGACACAGTTTGAACACCGGTGCATTGCCAACAACCCCGCCGCCACCACCCGTGACCGCGCCGCTGGTGGGATCGACGAATGTGGTGCCGCCATTCAGGGGGTTCGAATTGGCGATGATCCACGGCTTCACGCATTTCGGCGCAACCGGCACGGTCTGGCCCGACGGATTGTAGGCTTCAGCCGTTGCGGACGCCGATACTGTTGCCATTTTTTGTCCGAAAATATGCGCAAAAAAGGTGGGGACATCCGTCCTCTGCACCTTGACGGTAATTTGTACGTCGCTGGTTGCGTAGTTCGGTGTAGCGCTGACCAGTGTGGCCGCCTCGCCGCCGACCGTGTCTTTCGCCAGGACCGCATTGATGCTACCGTTTGCTAATGTGGTAGCTATGCCTTGCAGGGTGCCGTTGCCGGGATCGTTCGTGACCCCGGAATCCACCATCGCTTTAGCCCCCGCCAGAGCGGCCGCGTCGGCAGTTCTTTGCATCTCGTTGCCCGCCACATAGAGAGTCGTCAAGTCAATCGCCAGCGCGGCGGCCGCTAACAATACCACCAGGCAAATCGCTACCAATGCGATGGTCTGCCCGCGCTGTGCGGAACGGTGTGGCGTGAATTTTCCCTTGCGCATGTTGCAACCTCAATCCAGGTTAGGGATCGTCGCGGTCGCCGTGATCGGCGTGGTTCCCGAATACGTGGCGCCCGAAACCAACAACCCAATCACTCGGTTGAACTCCCACGCATACGGATAGCTGATCGTAACTTGAGTAGAAACGATGTCTAACGTCCCCGGCACGCCCGTGCCGCTCGCGGGCAGAAGCTTGGCGCGCTCAATCGTCAAGGTGAGCGTGCCCGGGCAGCCGCCGCCGGAAGCGGTGTACTGCCAGCCCAAAGTGCCAAACACGGAAGCGGAACTGGAGGACAGGCCGCAATCGTTGAGTTGCGCCGCTTGCAGGTAGGAATCCACCAGATCGCGCACGGCGGCGACCGAAGCCGGAGTTCCCGCGTCGGTCAGATCGCTGGTAGGCATGCTCGCCGCAAACCGTGCGCCTTCGCGAGCCGCGCCGCCTAATTTTTGTTTCAGGTTGAACGCACTGCCAAAATCGAAGATTCCCACGACAAGGACCAGAAGCAGCGGGAGCATCACGGCAAATTCTGCGATGGCTATGCCCTCGGTAGCATGTAGACGCACCCGGCATCTCTTCAGCAACCCCCGTGCCGGCTTGGCGAAGGCAGTCATCAGTTTTCCACTTGCATCTGCGCGGCCGCCTTCAGGTTCAGGGTAAAAGCATTCTTGCCGAAGGGTGGTCCGGGATTGAGAAGAGCGAAATTGAATGGATACTGGAAGCTCACCACGACTCCGCAAGCGGGCGGACCGGTCGTGGTAGCGGCGTTCAGTTGGACATTGCTGTAAACGGTGACGTTATTCGCGGTAGCGGTGGTGATTCCGCCGGTGCACCCCACACTAGGAACCGGATTGGGAGCATAGGTTGCCACTTGCGTGCTATCCATGTGCGCGGCTTGCAGCACTTCGGCCACCCGGCTTGCCACGTCGCTGGCTGCCGGGGCCGTGGGGCTGCAGGTGGCGCAACCGGGGTTGACGCCGAGGGCCGCGACCTTAGCGCCTTCCCGCGCCGCATAGGTGACCGTGGTGTAGATGTTGTAAGCCCGGCCGAACCAAAGGATGCCGAATAGGAAAAGCAACACGAGCGGCAGAATCATCGCGACCTCGGCGATTTCCGCACCTTCGTCCGCCGTCAGCGTATTTTTCCAGCCAGTCAGTCTCAACTGTTACTCCATTCAGCCGGCCATCCGAATCTGGAAAGCTGTATACAGAACCACCACGATGGCCACGGCCACGCCAAACGGTACTTTCAAGGCCTGCGGGTTCTCCAGCGACAGCTGGGAATCGGGCAAATGCAGGGTCAAGAACGCCGCCAGAATCCGCCACAGGTTGCGCAGCGTCTCCAGCACCCGCCGCTTCCACACGATCAGTACCACCGCCATCACTCCGGCAAGCAGCGCGGTCGCAAACAGCACGACAAGCAACCGCTGCGGCCCCAGAAACGCGCCCAGAGCGCCTACCAGCTTCCAGTCGCCCGCTCCCAGGCTGCGCACCACCACGAACGGCAGCAGAATCGCCAGACCCAGCGCAGCCCCGAGCAGAGAGGCTTTCGCGCCGTGCCAGCCTCCCACGGCTGAGTTTGCCGCGACCCCCAGAAGCAGAGCCGGCACAGTCAGCCAATTGGGAATACGGCGCCACCGCCAGTCGGTGTATCCGCCAATCGTGGCGGGCAGCGTCGCCAACATCCACACTCCTCCGCCTACCATGAGAGCAAGATGCCCAGGAACCACCGCTTCGCCCGAGATGGGCGCAATCTATTGTGGGAGATGGACTTATTCATCCGAAGCTCCAGACCGGGCCATCGGACTCGGCCAAACGTGGCCCCCAAAGCGGATTCTAGGCGAATTCTCACATAGCCCTTAGGGCAAGTCAATGAGTTCTAAGGCCATGGGAGCCTCAGAGTACCCGCCCCGACGACGGCTCCGGCCGAGGCTCTCTCAGCGTCCTGCCTCCGTGAACCCTGCGCTTTAAGGTTTTCAGATGACCGCAAAAGCCCAAATCTCAAAGCCCGGAGTTCGCTGAGAACATCCGCAGAGGTCGCGGAAAGGTCTTAGCAAAAGCAAAAGGCCCGGAATCCCAGGCCTTCGTGGAATGGGTAAGTCTCAATTACTGATTGATCGTGTGCGCACTGCTGCGCTCGGCGACAATGCGGCGCGCGTTATCCGACAATGCCTTGGCTTGGGGCAGCAGTTCCAGCGCCTTAATGACTTCTGGGTCGTCTTCCGCGCGAACCTTCAGGCCCTCATCTTGGCTGAAAGCGTCGATGAAGATCTCGCTCTTGATGTTGGATCGCACCCAGGTATCGTTTTGCGCCAGCTCGGCCTCGGTGTAGGGAACGATTTCCGAATCCATGAATTTGCGGAACTCCTGCAACAGCGCGTCATCCACCACGAACGTTTTCTCGTCCGGATGGTGGTTCACCATGTAGTGCTTGGCGAAATTAAAGAACGCGTAGTGCTGCAGCAGCGTGTCCTGGAAGTGGTTGGACTTCACCGGTGGCAGCTTAACGTCGGGAGTAATGCCGCCTCCGCCGTAGACTGTGCGGCCGCTGTCGGTCAGTTTCACTTCCCGGCCCGCAGTCGTGGCATCGGCATCGCGCTCGGTGTAGTAATCGTAGAGCGAGACGTTGGAATAATCGCGCTGAATCAGCCGTCCGCTCGGGGTGTAGTACTTGGCGGTCGTAAGCGCCAGCCCGGTGTTCTCGGAAAGCGGATACACAGTCTGCACCAGACCCTTGCCAAACGTAGTCTCACCCACGATCAACCCGCGGTCGTGGTCTTGGATGGCTCCGGAAACGATCTCGGCCGCCGAGGCTGTACCCCGGTTCACCAGCACCACCAGTGGATAGTCCTTGCCTCCGTTGCCATGAGTGGCCGTGTAACGCTTCTCGGAAGACGCGCGGCCATGATGGGAAACGATGAGCTGGCCCTTGCGCAGGAACTTGTCGGCGACTCCTACGCCTTCGTTGAGCAGGCCGCCGGGATTCTGGCGCAGGTCGAGAATCAGGCCTTTCAGATCGCCCATTTCATCGAGGGCGCCCTGCACTTCGTCCTCCGTGGTCTCGTTGAATCCATTGATGTGCATGTAGCCGATGCCGGGCTGGATCATGAAGTGCAAGTCGACGCTATAACGGGGAATCTCATCGCGCACGACCGCAAACTCCAGCGGCTTCTCCGTGCCTTCGCGCAGGATGGTGATGCGAACCGTCGTCCCTTTGGGGCCCTTGAGCAGGTCGGCCACGTTGCTGGTGGTCATGTTGTCGGTGGCTTGGCCGTTGACCGCGGCGATAATGTCACCGGGATGAATGCCGGCGCGGTACGCGGGCGTGCCAACGAATGGAGCAATCACGATAACCACGGTCCGATTATTGACGTTGCGCGGACCCACCTGCATGCCCACGCCGTAATACTTGCCGCGCTGGTCTTCCTTCAGCAGCGAATAGGCTTTCGGATCGAAGAAATTGGAGTGCGGGTCCAGCACGTGCAGCATGCCGGGGATGGCTCCGTCATAAATCGCTTTGTCGGCGTCCACCGGCTCCGCGTAGTTCTCCTCGATGATGCTGTAGACCTGGGTGAACGACTTCAGGCTGTCGCGAACATCGGAGTCGGAACTGGGAGCGACTGCGGGATTTTTCTGCGCAAACAATACGCCCAAGAAGCCGCAAGTTACGAGAAATAGGACGATTACGTAGAGACTGCGACGAGAACTACTGGCCATCGTGAATGTCCTTCGAAACGGGTGTACGAAGCCCTTCCGCCATCCTTACATCGCAGTATAGCACGCTGCGCCAGAGCCTTATTTTTTTCCAAGTACGGAAGTAATTTGCCGAAAACACCACTGACTGCTCACTAATTTAGATGCAAACGGTAAACGGCCGGTTGGCATGGACGTTCTGAAATCGTGAAAAGGGGATTTGGTCGCAGTCAGCCGAAGAGGGTCAACAAGGCTTAATGCCGTATTTGCATACGGCGGCCGAGGGGCTCTCGTCATCCCAGCCGCGTCGCTATTCGGCTTGGAACCGATTTCGGCGCGGCGGCTCACACTTCAATCGCCGCAGTGGACTACTGCGTAACCGTCTTCACCATGTCGCCGATCTTGAAGCCTGAACCTGAGACCGAGGTGCAAACCGCGGACTGCTCATCCACGTCGGTGACCTTGACCACCCCGACAGGCGAAGTCATTCTGCGAATCACTTTCGTGGGGTCTTTCGGGTCCTTGATCTCGTGCGTAACCCGCATCACGTTCAGTTCGTCGCCCACTTTCACGCCATCCTTGGTGCCAACATTGAGCACGATCTGCCCGCTATCCACAGCCGCCACTAGGCCCTCGACCACGATAGTCCGCGCGACTAGCTTGGTGTTGTCGGCAATCACCTCGGTGGTCAGTTGATCGGTGGCTGCCTTCACCGCTTCACCGATAATGGTGCTCTGAAAATCGCTGCTGCCGAAATCCACGCCTCCGGCGCCGAACCCGTGCCAATTGCCCCCGCCGCCCAGCATGGAGGTGCTTGACCGCGAAGATTGGCCTTTGCCCTCGGCCACGCCCAGAATTTCGCCGGTATCGACATCCACCAGCTGCGCGGTCAGCGCTACGTTGGCTTTGCTGTTACTGTGGTGAAAGGTGCCCGCGCCGATGCCGTGCCAGTTGCCGCCCCCGCCGCCGGCGCCCAAGTTCTTGGTCTCGTTGCCGAATTCGGTGATGCTGCCCACGATGATCGCATCCACACCCAAAAGCTTGCCGATCTTGGCGGCGGAGTTGGGATCGGCACGGTTGCTATTGGAAAAATTCTGCTCGGCCAGAATCTTATCCATGATGCTGCGGTTGACCACGCGATAGGTGCCATCCTTGACCAAGTTGTTGATCAACAGATCGCTAATGCCCTTGCCTATATCCACATCCTGGCCGAAGATTCCGGAGACTCCCGCGTGCACCGTGGCATAGTCGAAATTCATCACGGAAACCAATTTCCTCCGCCCCGTTGGAGCGGCCGGCGCCCCGGGCGCCGCCGTGACTCCGTTCGGAGCCGCCGGCGTCTGGGCGCTGACTCCGCCGGGAATGATGAGGGCCAGCAACACCGCGAGCCATAGAATCTTGTTCATGGACGGACTCCTGTCTGCCTTGATCTGACTGACGGCCGGAGCAAACTCCGACCGTCGATTGGGGGGAATCTTATTTTCTGCCGCTCCCGGTGTCAACCGGGAAGCGTTGTGCCCAGTGGCGGGATTCCGTCCTCAGAACCACAGTCCGCATTTCCTTAAGAGAGACCCGAAGGACCTTCCGCCTCCCGATTGCTGCTAGATCGTCTCGGGCGTTATGATGACAGAATGAACAGCTTCCCCGACATGATCTTTATTTTCCTGTTGGCTTTGATCATCTTCGGGCCCAAGAAGCTGCCGGAGATTGGCCGTCAGATTGGGCGGATGATGAACGAGTTCAAACGCGCCTCCAACGAATTCAAAGCGCAGATCGAGGCCGAGGTCAATCAGCTCGAAGTCGAAGAAAAGCGGCAGACCATTCTGCCGCCCGCGGCGCCGCCGGCCGGCGCCGTAGCCGCGCTGCCCGCGCCGCCCAAAACCCTGTCGGGCATGGATCCTTCCTTCGAACCCAAGGCGCCCGATGCCTGAAATTGTTGCGGAAACGTCCTCCGGGCAAAGCGACGACCGGCCGTCCGGGGAAGCGATGCGCGCCATGGGCTTCCTCGAGCATCTCGAGGAACTCCGGCGGCGGCTGATTTACTCCATTCTGTCCGTGGCCGCGGGTTTTCTGGCCTGCTGGGTCTATCGCGAGAGCATCTACAGTTTCATACAGCGCCCAATCATCGACGCCCTGCATAAGAACGGGATGCCGGAAAAGCTTTTTTATCTAAATCCCACCGAGCCCTTCAATCTTTACGTAAAGATTACGCTGCTGGCGGGGTTGTTTGTGGCCTCGCCGTTCGTCCTCTACCAGGTTTGGATGTTTATTTCCCCGGGCCTGTACCGCAATGAAAAGCGCTACGTCGTGCCGTTCATGTTCTCGACGGTTTTCCTATTTCTAGCGGGCGGCTTGTTCGGTTACAAAATCGCCTACCCGAAAGCGCTCGATTTTCTGATCGATTTCGGCAAGAAATTTCAGCCGATGATTACCGTGAGTGAATATACCGACTTGTTCTTGACCATCATCATCGGTTTGGGACTGATTTTTGAGATGCCGATTCTGATTTTCTTCCTGTCCCTGATGGGTATCGTCAGCGCGGGCTGGATGTGGCGAAATTTCCGCTACGCTATTCTGGTGATTTTTATCATTGCCGCGATCGTGACGCCCACCTCCGATATCACGAATATGTGCGTCTTTGCCGCTCCCATGGTGGCGCTCTACGGGCTGAGCATCGGAATCGCCTGGCTGGTGCACCCGAAGCAGCGCCGCGCGCGGGAGGCGCGAAAGGGATGATCGATCGGGTGATCGGGCGATGGGGGTCGGTGTGCGGGGAACGCTAGCGATCTTTTTGCTGGTGTGCCTGGGCCTGAACGCTTGCGCTGGTTCCAGATCCGCGGAAGCTTCCAAGGAAATCGCGGCGGCTTCGGTTCCGGCCGCGGGCGATCCCGACGCGCCTCCCGCGGATGCCGACGCGGGCCCTCCGCCCGCTTTTAACTCTGCTCGTGCCATGCAGTACACGCGGGAGGTCACGGCGTTCGGCCCGCGGCCCATCGGCAGCGCGAACCACAAGAAACTCGAGCAGTATATCTACGCCCACCTGAAAGGCGATCAGGTCGAGGACGATCTTTTCACCGCCGATACTCCCGCGGGCAAATTCCCGGTACGCAACATCATCGCGAAGTTTCCTGGAACGCGCGAGGGCATCATCGTCATCGCCGGCCACTACGATACGAATTATCCTCTGCGCAATACCGGTTATGTCGGCGCCAACGACGGAGGGTCTTCGACTGCTATGCTGCTGGAGTTGGCCAACCAGCTGCACGGCAAGAAACGCGATGGCTACAGCGTCTGGCTTCTGTGGACCGATGGAGAAGAAGCGGTCAAGGAATGGACCGACGCCGACAGTGTCTACGGCACCCGTCAATTGGCGTCAGTCTGGGAGCGAGAGGGAACGCTCAGGAAGATCAAAGCGTTCCTGCTGGAGGATATGATCGGCGACGCGGATCTGAATGTGGATCGGGACGCCAGCTCCACACCCTGGTTGGAAGATTTGGTGTATCAGGCGGCAACCCGGCTGGGCTATCAATCGCATTTCTTCGTCCGCACGCTTGCGGTAGGCGACGACCATACGCCTTTTGTGCAGCGCGGCGTGCCCTGCGCCGATTTAATAGACTTCGATTACGGCTACAACAACGTCTTCTGGCACACGCCGCAGGACACCATCGACAAGCTCAGCCCGCAGAGCCTGGAGATTGTGGGTAGCGTGATCCTGGAAACCGTGAAGCTGCTGAACGCCAGACAGTGAGCTGCCGGCTTTTGAGTTGGACCTTTCGAGGCCGCGCACAGGCGCGCTTTCCCTTTTTCAACTTTTCGTTTCTAATTCCGGCTGAGACGACAGCTTGAACCATCTCCTTTTCTGGATTCTCTTCAACCTCTTTATTCTGGCCATGCTGGGCCTCGATCTCGCGGTCCTGCGCCGCGCCGCCCGCGTGGTGAAATTTCGGGACGCCCTGGCGTGGAGCGCGGTGTGGATTGCGCTGGCCGCCGGCTTCGCAGTGATTGTGTATTTTTGGCGTGGACACGCCGCCAGCCTGGAGTTTGTCACGGCCTACGTTTTGGAACTCTCCCTCAGCGTGGACAATCTTTTCATTTTTCTTCTGATTTTCCGCTACTTCCGCGTCCCCGCAATCTACCAGCACAAGGTTCTATTTTGGGGGATTCTGGGCGCGCTGGTGATGCGCGGCATTTTTATTTTGGCCGGCGTGGGACTGATTGGCCGCTTCCACTGGGTCATCTATCTATTTGGCGTTCTACTGATTTACAGCGGCGCCAAACTGATGACCCAGAAAGACACCCAGATCGATCCGGAGAAGAATCCCGCGTTGCGCTTGTTCCGACACTGGATGCCCGTGACCGAAGACTATGAACGGGACAAATTTTTCGTGCGGCGCGTCCGACTCTACGCCACGCCGCTGCTGGTCGTGGTTCTCGTCCTCGAAACCACGGACGTCCTGTTCGCAGTCGATTCCATCCCGGCGGTTCTGGCGATTACGCTGAACACCTTCATCGTGTTTACCTCGAACGTGTTCGCCATCCTGGGGCTACGGTCCCTGTACTTCGCCCTAGCCGGCATGATGGAGACGTTGGAGTACCTGCACTACGGACTTTCGTTGATCCTGATTTTCTTTGGCACCAAGATGCTGCTCTCTCACTATTGGCACGTTCCAACTGCGGCAGCCCTCGCGGTGATCGGAGTCGTCCTGTTGATTTCCGTGCTGGCATCGGTGATCTATCCGAAGAAGAAGAGGGCGTAGTCTTCGGTACGCTCTACTCAAAGCGAACTTCGTCACCCCGCATGATCGAGTGCTTCAAGAATTTCGCGTCATCGTGCGCCGGGAAATCCGACCGGTAGTGCGCGCCCCGGCTCTCTTCGCGGCGCAATGCCAAACGGGCGACAATCAGCCCGGCCTGCCAGAGGTTCTGCGCCTCCCATGCCCGCCGCGTCTGTGGATGCACGACCCGTGGACGAATCTGCTCCAAACGCTCAATGGCCAGTGTTAGCCCGGTACGATCACGGACGATGCCCGCATGCCGCCACATCAAGTCCTGAATCTCGCGGATAATCTCTTCCGTGCTCGCCTCCACGGGACCGTTGGAATACGCGGCTTGCGCATCGTGCTCTTTTTTCATTTTCGACGCGCGCAACTCCGCCCGCATCGCCTCGCCCGCTCGCGCGCCGAACACCAGGCCTTCGAGCAGGGAATTGCTGGCCAGCCGGTTGGCTCCGTGGACCCCAGTCGCAGCCGCCTCGCCGGCGGCATACAAACCTGGCAAGGTAGCGCGGCCCTCGAGGTCGGTCTTCACGCCACCCATCGCATAGTGCGCAGCGGGGCGAATGGGAATCAGGTCGGCCGTGATGTCGATGTTGTATTGCAGGCAAGTCTGGTGAATGCGGGGGAAGCGCGCCCGGATGTGATCCGCATCCAGATGCGTGAGGTCGAGATAAACCGCCGGATCCCGGGAGCGGCTGAGGTCAAGCTCATGAACCATGGCCCGCGCCACGACGTCGCGCGGCGCGAGCTCGCCCATGGGATGGTACTTGTGCATGAAGCGCGTCATCTCATCGTTGCGCAGGTAAGCGCCTTCGCCGCGTAAGGCCTCGGAAAGCAAGAAGCGCGGCGTGTTCTTCAAATACAACGCGGTGGGATGAAACTGGATGAACTCCAGATCGCTGATTTCCGCGCCCGCGCGAAACGCCATGGCAACGCCGTCGGCCGTGGCCACGCCGGGATTGGTGGTGTTGCGGTAAAGTTGCCCGGCGCCGCCGGTGGCCAACAGCACGGCGGACGCGTGCACTTGCCGCTTTGCGCCGCTGCCATGATCGCCCGCCAGATGGACGCCGCGAACCGCTCCGTCCTCGATGCGCAGCGCGGTGGAAAACTCAAACTCGCAAACCGAAATGTTCTTCAAGGTCTTCGCTTTGGCGTAGAGCGCGCGCAATATCTCCTGCCCGGTGGAGTCGCCATGCGCGTGCAGAATGCGGTTGCGGCTGTGAGCTCCCTCGCGTCCAAAGGTGAGCTTGGTACCCTCGCGGTCGAATTCGGTGCCCCATTGAATGAGTTCTTCGATGCGCTGGGGCGCGTCCTCGACCAAGACTTTCGCGGCTTCCGGGTTGCAGAGCCCATCGCCGGCGTTAAGCGTGTCTTGCAGATGCAGGCTGATTTCATCTTCATCGCTAAGCGCGGCCGCGATTCCGCCTTGCGCCCACTGCGTATTGGAGTCGGTGACTTCCCGCTTGGCCAGCACAACGACGCGGCCCGCCGCCGCCAATTCGATGGCCGCGCGCAGCCCGGCAACTCCGGCGCCAATCACCAGGAAGTCCGTTTCCACGGGTGCGTGAGGCATGGGGGAAAATGGTACCACGCGCTGGCGGAATCGCCGGGCGCTGACTACGCTATGATGACTAGGCATGACGAAGGTGAAAATCGATGTGTTGCCGCGCGCCTACGAGGCTGTCATCGAGAACGGCTTGCTGGACCGCGCCGGGGAGCAACTGCGTGGGTTGGCAGGGGACCGCAAGCGCGTCTTTGTGGTGACCGTCCCGCCGGTGCGTCGGCGCTGGGGGAAGAAACTGGGCGCTGCGCTCTCGGCCGCCGGATTCACGCCCGAATTCGTCGAGATGCGCGACGGGGAACGCTACAAGCGGCTGGCGACGATTGAAGACCTAGCGGAGAAGATGACGCGAATGGGCGCAGAGCGCAATGCCCTCGTTATCGCGTTCGGCGGCGGCGTGGTCGGCGATGTGGGCGGGATGCTGGCCTCGGTCTATATGCGCGGCGTGGACCTGGTGCAAATCCCTACCACCGTGCAGGCGCAAGTGGACGCGTCGATCGGTGGCAAGACCGGCGTCAACCTGCGCGCGGGAAAAAATCTGCTGGGAACATTTCATCAGCCGCTGGCGGTGCTGATCGATCCCGCGGTGCTTTCCACGTTGCCGGAGCGTCAATTTCGCGCCGGATTATACGAGTCGCTCAAGGCCGGAGTCATCGGATTGCCCGAGCTGTTTCGTTCGCTGCAAAAGGCGCAAATCAAAAGCTTGCGCCGTGATGCCAAAACCTTGGAATGGGTGATTGCGGAATCGGTGAAGTTGAAGGCCGAGGTGGTATCGGCGGACGAACGGGAAAGCGGGCTGCGCCGCGTGCTGAATCTCGGCCACACCATCGGCCACGCCCTGGAATCGGCGACAAAGTACAAACATTTTCTGCATGGCGAGGCCGTCGCCTGGGGCATGATTGCGGCCACGTACATCGCCGCCGCAACGGGGCGACTGGAGCGCGACAGCGCTCGCGAAATCACCGGTAGCGTTCTGGCTCTCGGCACGTTGCCTCCCGTGAGTACGCACAGCCGCAGCGTTCTCGCTTTGCTGAAGTCCGATAAAAAAACGCGCGACGGCGTGGTCCATTTCGTGCTGCCGCGCGCCATCGGAAAAGTGGAAATTGTGAATGACGTCCCCGCGAAGATTGTGATCGAAGCCGTGGATGAATTGCGGCGGCTCTCCAAGTGAACGATTTCGGGCTGCCCTTCCAGGCATAGCGAGGAATCGGCGATTGCTGAATGACGCAACAATCCTTTGAGCGATCAATCCAAAGCGAAGACGCTCGGCGCCGCGCCGCAAGGCGCCAACGATCCACAGTCCGCCGCCCGCGCCGTGCGGGAAATGTTCACCTCGATTGCCCCGCGCTACGACCTGCTCAATCATCTGTTGTCGTTCAATATTGACCGTCTTTGGTGGCGGCGCACGGCGCGGAGCTTCGCTCTCATCCTGGCTCGTCCGGATGCGCGTGTTCTCGATCTCTGCTGTGGCACCGGCGACATGGCGTTTGCCTTGCACCGTCGGGCGAACCAAAGGGCACCGCAGACTGACTCACCCACGATTCTTGGCGCGGATTTTTCCCACGCCATGCTGCAGCGAGCCGGCGAAAAATCGGCTGGCAGTTCGCTGCGCTGGGTGGAGGCCGATGCCTTGTCGCTTCCTTTTCCCGATGCGAGTTTCGATTTGGTGACCAGCGCCTTCGGCTTCCGCAATCTGGTGGATTACGATGCCGGCTTGCGGGAAATATTGCGCGTGTTGCGGCCGGAAGGAGAATGCGGCGTCCTGGATTTCGGCGAGCCCCACGGCGTCGTGGGCAAGCTCTACCGAATCTACTTCCGGCGTGTGCTGCCGGCCGTCGGGACTCTGATCTCAGGCGTGCGCGGCCCCTACGCTTATTTGCCGGCCTCGGTTGATCGCTTCCCCGAACCCGCCGAAATGCTGCAACGCATGCGCTCCGCAGGCTTCTGCGAAGCTGATTGGACGCCCTACACTTTCGGGATTGCCGGGCTTTATCGCGGAAAAAAGTAGCGGAACCCGCCCCTAATCGTCGGCGCTGGCGGTGACCTCAGAGCCGGATCCGAGCGACGCAGGAACCACGTTCATCTCCTGGTCCTTGTATTGCAGCTGGTAGAGCTTGTAGTAGATGCCGCGCTGGGCGAGGAGTTGCTGATGAGTACCCATTTCGCGTACCTGGCCCTTGTGCATGACGATGATCTTGTCCGCGCGCTGGACCGTGGAAAGCCGGTGGGCGATGATTATGGAAGTGCGGCCCTCAACCATATGAGCCAGAGCATCGCGCACACGGAATTCGGTTTCGGTATCCACGCTGGAGGTGGCTTCGTCGAGGATCAAAATCTTGGGCTCGTGCGCCAGTGCGCGGGCGAATGAGATGAGCTGTTTCTGGCCGGTCGAAAGAGTTGAGCCGCGCTCGCGGACCTCTTCTTTGAAGCCGCCAGGCAAAGTTCGGATGAAGTCGGCAAGGTTCACATCCTCGGCGGCTTTCTCTACGTCTTCATCTTCAATTCCTTGTGTGCCCAGGCGGATATTGCTTTCCACTGTTCCGGTAAATAGAAACGGGTCCTGCAGCACGACGCCGAAACGGCGGCGCAGGTCGGAGAGGTCCATCTCTTTAATGTCCACGCCGTCGATGGTGATCGCGCCTTGCTGCACGTCATAGAATCGCATCAAAAGCGAAATAATGGTGGTCTTGCCGGCGCCCGTGTGGCCGACGATGGCCACGGTTTCGCCGGGTTCGATGGTGAAGCTGACGTCGCGCAGCACCCAGTCCTGCTCGGGCGGAAGCGCCTCCGTAGGTATGGCTCGCGTGGAGACGGGCGCCCCCGCCCGTCCCGCTGTGCCCCCGTCGCCATCGCTCGCGGGAACCTCGCGATAAGCGAACCACACATGCTCGAACTGAATGCGCCCTGGGCCATCAGGAGTTCTCGTCAACGCAGGCGAATTGATATCCACCGGCGTATCCAGCAGCTTGAAAATCCGTTCGCTCGAGGCCATTGCGGATTGCAGAATGTTGTACTTTTCGCTGAGATCCTGAATTGGCCGGAAGAAGCGCTGCGCGTACTGGATGAAAGCGACCAGAACCCCAATGGTGGTCACATTTCGCACCACGCGAAACCACACGAGCCAATGGCCGGACTTCATCACCAAACCGCGGGCGACCGTGTGCCGAATCACATCGTTGCCACCAAACCATATGACGCAGGCGATCGCGAGCGAAGAAAGCACTTCCACCACCGGGTAGTAAACCGCGTGCGCCATGATGGCGTCTTTGAACGCGTCCATGTGGACCGCATTGACGTCGGAGAACTTGCGATAAGAACGTTCTTCGCGATTGAACAGCTGCAGCACGACCATCCCGCTGACGTGTTCCTGCAGGTACGAATTGATGCGCGCGATGGCCACGCGAATGCGCCGGTAGGAGTCGCGCACCTTGTCGCGGAACATTTTGGTGGCGATAGCGATGAAGGGCAGCACGGCGAAAGTAATGAGTGCCAGCCGCCAGTTCATGTTCAGCATGATGACTAAAATCCCGATCAGCACGAAAATGTCCTCGAAAATCGAGACCACGCCGCTGGTGAACATTTCGTTGAGCGCATCCACATCCGTGGTGACGCGCGTGACCAGGCGTCCGACCGGATTCTTGTCGTAGAAACCAATGTGCATGCGCTGCAAGTGGCGGAAGATCTCACTGCGCAGGTCGAACATCACTTTCTGTCCCGTCCACTGCATGAAATAGGTTTGCAGAAAGTCCAGCAAGAAACCCAGGGCGAGCAATGCGATGCACAGCAATCCGATCTGCGCGATCCCGGTGAACGCATTCGCGCTCAACCAACGATCCAGCATGGAATGCGCGCCCGCCGCCTTGTAAAGGTACTTGTCGATGGCGATCTTGGTGAGATAAGGCC
Organism: uncultured Acidobacteriaceae bacterium; assembly: GCA_963776125.1. Lineage (GTDB taxonomy): Bacteria > Acidobacteriota > Terriglobia > Terriglobales > Acidobacteriaceae > PALSA-270. The sequence continues at coordinate 27,334 of CAVZMC010000006.1, forward strand.
CCAGAACGTCGGAGACGGCCTTGAGCACAATCGCCACTAGCGCGATGGCCACCTGCCACGAGTACGGGCGCAGGTATTTCAGCAACCGCCGCATCAGGCGGCTGTCATACGCTTTTCCAAGGACATCTTCTTCGTGGAGGGTGGCCATCTGTTACATCAAGGGTACCTCAAATAGATGGCGAAGGCAGCCTGCGGGATGGAAAAGCTTTGGGTGGTTTGCAGTCCCGGATCCTAAGCCCAGATTGAAAAAGCTACGCTGTTTTTCGGAGCACCAGTGCCGAATTCTTCGAGCCAAACCCCACGCAGTTGCAAATGGCGTGTTCGATCTTCGCTTTGCGGTCGAGGTCGGGTACGTAGTCGAGGTCGCATTCCGGGTCGGCCACATCGAGATTGATGGTCGGCGGGATCTTCCCGTGTTCCATGGCGATGATGGTTGCGGCTACGCTGGCGGAGCCGCATGCGCCTTGGGCGTGCCCAATCTGCGACTTGAGCCCGGACATGGGGATGCGGCGCGCGTGCTCACCCAGCGCTAGTTTGAGCGCACGAGTCTCCACCCGGTCGTTCATTTCGGTCGAGGTGCCGTGCAGGTTCACGTACTGGATGTCTTCCGGCGCCAGGCGGGCTTCTTCCAGGGCCAGCGCGATGGCGCGGGCCGGTTCTTCCGGCGAATCGCTCATCCGCACACGATGAAAGGCCTCGCAGGTCGAGGCGTAACCGGCAATCTCTGCATAGATGCGAGCGCCACGGGCGCGTGCGTGCTCATAGTCCTCGAGAATGAACATCCAGGAGCCTTCGGCCAGCACAAAGCCGTCGCGGTCGGCGGAAAAGGGACGGGAAGCACGCGCGGGAGCGTCGTTCCAGGATTGCGTGAGCGCTCGCAGCAGGGAGTAGCCATAGATAATGCCGGGCGTGATGGGCGCATCGACTCCGCCGACCAGAAACATTGGCTGCACGCCGGCCTGAATATGCTGGTAGGCGTAGCCAATCGCGTCGGTAGAAGAAGTGCAGCCCGCCGTCACTACATGGCTGTAGCCACGAAAGCCGAAGCGCATGCTGATCTCGCTGGGAATTGTCCCCATAGTCCCGCTCGGGATGCAGAAGACGCTGACCTGCTTCACATGGCCCGAGTGCCAGAGCCGGTATTGCTCCTCGGAAAATTCCTGCGCGCCGCCGCCGGTGCCGAGCACGACGCCGATCTCGCGCTTCTCCTCCATCGACATAGCGGCGGGATCGAGACCGGCATCACGGATGGCTTCCGTTGAAGCGGCGATGGCCAAGGGCACCACCCGGGAAACATGTTTGCGCTCGCGCGCGTCCACCCACGCCAGTTCGTCGAATTCCGGAATTTCCCCGGCCACTTGCACTGGCAGGCTGGAAGGATCAAAACGCGAAATGCGCTTTACTCCGGACTTGCCCGCCAGAATGGCGCGGCAGAAAGCTTCTTTGCCAATGCCGTTGGGGCTGACCACGCCCATGCCGGTGATGACGACGCGAGGAACCGTGGAATCCTGCAATTCGTTGGAACCGCCTTCCTGTGGGCTTAGAGAAAAGCTCTATGTTCAGATGACATGCTCACACTGAGAGTTTCGCCAAAGTGGGATAATCGTTTCCCAATGCCCACCGGCCTTTACCTCTCGGTGCCGTTCTGCCGCACCAAATGCAGCTACTGCAACTTTGCCTCGGATGTCTTTTCCCGCGCGGTCTTTGGGCGTTATGTGGACCGCGCTTGCTCCGACATCGAACATGCCACTGAAATCGCCGCGCAAATGGGAACGGGCTTTGACCCGGCCATCGACTCCATCTATCTGGGCGGCGGCACTCCTACTGTACTGGATGGTACGCACCTGCGGCGCCTGTTTGTCACGATTTCGCAAAATTTCCGGCTGCGGCGGGATGCGGAAATCACCGTGGAGTGCGCTCCGGGTACGCTTCCTGGCGCCATGGTCGAAAGCTTGCAAGCCTGCGGCGTGAATCGCGTGAGCCTGGGAGTGCAGTCGTTTGTCGACCTCGAAGCGGCTTCGGTCGGGCGATTGCATAAGCGGCAAACCGTAGAAGAGGATATCAGTCATCTGCGCGCCGCGGGAATTGCGAACATCAATGTCGACCTTATCGCGGGATTGCCGCACCAGACGGCCGAGACTTGGGAGGTTTCCCTTGCCGTGTTGGTTGATTCTGGAGTGCCCCACGCCAGCGTTTACATGCTGGAAGTGGACCAAGATTCGCGGCTCGGGCGTGAATTGATCGCGGGTGGGACAAAATACCACGCGCATTTCGTTCCGGACGAGGACCTGACCGCTGATCTCTATATCGCGGCATGTGAACGGTTGGGGGCGGCCGGCATCGAGCAATATGAGATTTCCAATTTCGCGCGCGAGGGTCGCGAGTCGCGGCACAATTTGAAGTATTGGACGCGCCAACCCTATCTCGGCTTCGGGGTCGATGCGCATTCCATGTTACGGGCGACGAGAGATCGCGAATTGAGCGCGGCCCCGGGACGCCTCGAAACGATCCGTTTTTCTACCCCCGACTCGCTGGAGTCGTACCTTGCCGCGGCGCCATTGTCTCGCACCGCAATATCCAGCCAATCGGCGTTGGAAGAAGCTTTTTTCCTGGGCCTGCGCCTTGTCCGCGGTGTCAATCTGGCGGAAATCGCGGCGGAATTTGGACCCCCGGCCGCGGCAGGCTTCTCTCGAACGATTGCGGAATTCGTGAACCACGGTCTGCTTGAAGTGGAAGGCGACGTGGTTCGCCTGACGCCCCGCGGAAGGCTGCTCTCGAACGAGGTGTTCGAAAGATTCATCGCTGTGCCAAGCGGAGGTGTCGTTCCGGGCGGTCCGTAGTGGCTGCTCGCCGGCTTAACGCTACCGGACGGTTGGTCGGCGCAATTCCCGCTGGTAACTTTTTCCCGCCAAAGCGTTATGTTCTAATCAAATCTCCCCATCGGAGTGAGTGGTTTGCGGCGCAATTGCCAGCGGCAGCCGGAGGTACCGTGGATTTCCAACTCAACGAAGAACAACTGCACCTGAAAAAGAGCGTGCGTCGAATTCGCCGAAAGCGAAATCGCTCCCCATGTGATGGAGTGGGACGAGGCCGCCGAGTTCCCCCTGGCCACCATCAAAGAATTGGGCAAGCTCGGCCTGATGGGCGTGATCTTCCCGCACGAATATGGCGGCGCGGGCATGGGCTACGTTGAGTATGTCTCCGCCATCGAAGAGCTTTCCCGCGTGGATGGGTCCGTTGGCATCATCGTGGCGGCTCATACTTCGCTGTGTACGAACCACATTTTCCTTTCCGGCAACGAAACGCAGAAGAAGAAGTACGTCAGCAAGCTGGCTACGGGCGAATTCATCGGCGCATGGGGACTGACCGAGCCGTCGTCCGGCTCCGATGCCGGCAGCGCCCGCATGACGGCGGTTCGCCGCGGCAATCAATGGGTGCTCAACGGCACCAAGACTTTTTGCACCAACGGCCACTACGCCGATGTTCTGGTGGTGATCGCCGTTACCGACCGCGCCGCGCACACGCATGGCCTCTCGGCGTTCATCGTGGAGAAGGGACACCAAGGGCTTTCGTCCCGGCAAAGAAAGAGAACAAGCTGGGCCTGCGCGCCAGCGACACCGCCGAATTCATCTTCGAAGATTGCGTTGTTCCGGCGGAGAACTTGCTCGGCAGTCGAAGGCCATGGCTTTATGGACGCCATGCGCGTGCTCGACGGCGGCCGCATTTCGATTGCCGCTCTTTCGCTCGGCATGGCCGAGGGCGCCTACGAAGCGGCGCTGAAATACTCCAAGCAGCGGCAGACAGTTTGGCAAGGCGATCAGCGAATTTCAGGCCATCCAGTGGAAGCTGGCCGACATGGCAACTGAAATCGAAGCCGCCAAGCTGCTCACCCTGCGGGCGGCTGCGATGAAAGACGCCGGGATGAAGACGACGCTTGGAATCCTCCATGGCCAAGCTCTATCGCCAGCGAAGTGGCGGTCAGTGCGCCAACGAAGGCGTGCAGATTCACGGCGGTTACGGCTTCATCAAAGACTATCCCGCGGAGAAGTTCTATCGCGACGTGAAGCTGTGCACCATCGGCGAAGGCACCAGCGAAATCCAGCGGCTGGTGATCGCGCGGCAGTTGCTGAAAGATTAAGGGCCGACCCGACTGGCGCCGGGTGCCCCATCCTTTCGCGCACTTTGCGAAAGGGTGGGTGACCGGGAGTGACGATCAATGCACCTAGCATGGGCAGAGGACCTCTCAGATTCAAGCCAAGTTTGACTTTCGTCACATCCGTGGAGCCCACCCTAGCGCAAAGAACGCGCTAGGATCGGGCACCCCAGGGCGGTCCGAATGACAACATCGATTAGACTCGACCCGCAACCCTTCGTGCTACATTCTCCACAGCGGACGGCATGCCTCAGAGCCTTATCCTCGTAAATCTGCTGATCAAGCTGGGTGTAGCCGCGGCCCTGGCCAGCGCATTGGTGCGCTCCGTCGAATTCAAGTCGTTGCTGTTCCGCGAGGAGCGTTCGCTCAAGCAGAAGATTTATCTTGTGCTCTGGATCGGCTTGGTCCCGGCCCTGGGCGTGTGGATACGGTTTATTCAGAAGAGTTTCGTCGCCGGTGACCTGTCGTTCGAAACCACAATTCTTCTGGGCGTAATCGGTGGCCGGTTCACTGGAATGCTGGGCGGGGCATTATTGGCCTTCCCCGCTTCTTTGAATGGCGATTGGGCCACGCTGCCTTTCATGGTGCTGTGCGGCTTCCTGGCTGGGCAATTGCGCACGCTGGCCGCGGATCACGAAGACATATGGTCGTTTTCGCCGGGCGTGGATTTGAGCATTTATCGCTGGCTGCGGCGCAATCTGCCGAAGCCGCGGCCTTTCGAATGGCAGACCATGTTCTTCGTCACCCTCGTGGGCTTACGCTTCGTGCAGACGGAGTTGCATCGCCTGCCGCACCACGCCACCTTCAGCTTGGAGAGTTCCACAATATGGGTGGAAGTATTGATCTATGCCACTTCCGTCACCGCCATTGGGATCGAACTCAAGATCTGGAACAGCGTCCGCCTGCAGATCAAACTGGAAGAGCAAGAGCGCCTGCTGTTGCACGCCCGCATGGAAGCCTTGCAGAACCAGATCAATCCGCACTTCCTGTTCAATACCTTGAACTCGGTGTCGTCGCTGGTGCGTTTCGATCCCGATACGGCGCGCGAAATGATTATCAAGCTGGCCAATATCTTGCGGCGCCTGCTGAACAGCAGCGAGGCTTTCGTGCCGCTGCGCGAGGAAGTCGAGTTCATCGACAACTATCTTGATATCGAGGTCGTCCGCTTTGGCCGCGACAAGCTGCAAGTGTTGAAGGAACTTGCACCCGAGTCGCTGGACGTAATGGTCCCCAGCATGCTGTTGCAGCCGCTGGTGGAGAATTCCATCAAGCACGGGCTTTCCTCGAAGATTGAGGGAGGAAGCATTCACCTGCGCAGCCGCCTTTCGGACTCTCAACTAATCGTCGAAGTCGAAGACGACGGAGTGGGCATGGGCGCCGCCAATCTGCTGGAAAAACCCACCGGCCTGGGCGGCACCGGTATCGGCATGGCCAACGTCGCGGAACGGCTGAAGGTGCTTTACGGCGATACCGCCCGCATGACCATCGACAGCCATGAAGGGAAGGGAACTCTCATTCGGCTGCGGCTGCCGATTCTGCGCAACGAAGACGAAATTCCGGCGGCGCTCTATGAAGAGCGTTCCAGCACGCGGCGATAAAAATCCTCGTACTGCGGGATAATCTTGCTGGAGCAAAAACGCGATTGCGCCACCGCGCGGCAAGCTTTCGCCATTTCGCGCAGGCGTTTTTCATCGCTAAGCAGGTCGATGGCGTAACCGGCCATCGCGTCGACATCGCCCACAGCAGCCAAGAAGCCGCTCTTGCCGTGTTCAATCACTTCCGGTACTCCACCCACGCGCGTCGCAATAGGCACGACCTCGCAGGCCATGCCCTCAAGCGCAGCCAGACCGAACGACTCCAGTTCACTCGGGAGGAGCAGAATGTCCGCGACGCCCAGCTTCCTGTGAATCTCATCCTGTTTTCCTAGAAATAAAACGTCGTTATGGATGCCCTTCTGCACCGCCAGCCATTCCGCGCGAGAACGATCCGGGCCGTCGCCAATCAAAAGCAGCTTGGAGGGCACTTTCTTCCGCACCCGGTCGAAAATCTCGATCGTGTCGGTGATGCGCTTCACGGGACGGAAGTTCGACAGATGCACGAGAATGCGTTCCCCATGCGGAGCATATTCCTCACGCCCAGCAATGTCCGGGCAACGGCAGTACAAATCGCAGTTCACGAAGTTAGTGATCACCTGGATAGGGTTCTTGACCTCAAACTCGCGCACCGTGCGCTCTTTCAGGTATTCGGAAATCGCGGTCACGCCATCGCTTTGCTCGATGGAGAAACGGGTGATGGGAAGATAGGAACGGTCTTGCCCGACCAGCGTGATATCGGTTCCATGTAATGTGGTCACGAACGGCAACCTGCGGGGCTTCGCGCCCGCGGCCAGCATCTGCTTGGCCAGCATCGCGCTCACCGAATGCGGGATGGCGTAGTGCACGTGAAGCAGGTCGAGCTCGTAAAGCTCAGCGACTTCCGCCATGCGCGTGGCCAGTGCGAGATCGTACGGCGGATAGTCGAACAGCGGATAACGCGAGACTTCGACTTCATGGTAGTGAATGTTGGGATGCGGCCCGGTGAGCCGGATGGGCGGGGCGTAGGAAATGAAGTGAATCTCGTGGCCGCGCTGTGCCAGTTCCAACCCCAGCTCCGTGGCCACCACGCCGCTGCCGCCATAGGTGGGATAACAGGTGATGCCGATCTTCATCCGCTTGGCTCCCAGTGCATTCGATGGAAATGGGGTGGAGGCGATTCAGATTTTACGCGGCGCAGAGCGCTCGGCACCTTTTTAGGCGCCGTCCCGCACCGTGGCCGTGCCGTTGTTGTACTCGATTCTCACCACGTCTCCCAGGCCGGGAGTGGCATCGAGCAGCCTTTTGGGATGGGCGATGGCAGTGGTCGCCGAAATGCGTTGCACCACGTGCTCGGGGCCGATCCAGATCGCCTTACCCACATAGATTCCGCCCGCGGTCGACGGCAGATGCGTCTTAGCCCCTTTGGCCAGCAGCTCTTTGACGTGCTCGGCGGCGTCTTCCAACGCCATATCGCGGCCGGGCTTTGCCAACGGTGGGGGCCCGCTGTTGACGGCCGCGTGGTAGTAGTCTTCTTTGAAGCTGGCGAGGCGATACTGCACCAGCGCGGTATTGATGGTGCGCACCAAGTCCTCTTTCTCGCAGGGCTTGGTCAGAAAACGGTAGACGTTGCCCTCATTGACCGCCCGCATGGCCGCGGGAAGATCGGAGTTCCCGGTTAGCATGATGCGCATCACCTGGGGGAATTTCACCATGATCTTCGCCAGTAACTGCGCTCCATCCATCCCCGGCATTCGCATGTCGCTGACCACCACCGCGAATGGGCCTTTCTGCGCCAGTTTTTCCAGAGCTTGCTCCCCACTGCCCGCGGTTTCGATCTGGAACTCCTGGCGTAGCAAGCGCTGATAGCCTTCCAGCACCGCGGGTTCATCGTCGACGAAGAGGATGGTTTCAGCCATGGTTTGCCATGCCGGCGCGGGACCAGCCCCCGAGCGGCGTCACGCGGCGTTTTCTTCGGTCGGTTCGGATCTCGGTCTGAAAATCCACGACCCCAGTATCATCGGCGGGATGACCAGCTTCCTTTAAGGTCGGGATTTTCACGACCGGCGTGGAACAGGCAAAGGGAGGATTAGAAAAGCCTAGCTTGTAGCCATCGAGTTTCCAGATTCAGCAGCCAGCTTCTCCAGGAACTTCTGCAAACGCTTTTGCGCGGCGTCATCCAGATCAACGAATTCGATGCCCATCCCCACGCCTGGGTCGCTGGTGCGGACCACCCCGGTGGTGGCGACCCGATCGGCCTCGACCCAAAAGACAAGGTGCAAATGGGTTCCCAAAGGCAGGGGAATAAGCGATTCCACGTAGCATCCGTGGCCGCTGGCATCGGCAGTGGCAGTCTGCATGGGCGCGCCCCCGCCACGGTCGTCGCGCACTTCCAGCGGAAGCGCGACCTTGAGCCGGGGAAACCGTCTTTTATCGTGGCCTGCGATAGGTGCAGGGGATGGCTCGGCGCGCGCTGCCCTGTCTATCGCCAGATCCTTCCAGGGACACTCCTGTCCACTGAGAAGTTCCACATCGGCTTGAATGTGCTGCGGAAGCCCCACGTCCCGGACCCCAACCACCCGGAAGCGCGCCTTCTTCTCGCCATACTGCACGCCGATTATGTCTTCCGGTTGCAGGGCATGCTCGATGCCGTAGAGCATTGCGCCCGCACTGGTGAGGTCACGAGCGTGTGCGTTCTGAAAGAAGGCGTGGCCATTCGCCATTCCCCACACACGCACGATAAGCTCTTCCGGCTCGCGGAATTCGTGTGCTTCTGGCATGAAAGGGGCAGACCCTATTCGCCCACCCTCAAACTGCGACGATCATAACCCGCGGCCGTGATCCTGCCGGTTGCAAATTTTGATGCACCGAAAAACCGAACAGGCCATGCCACGCCGGGTTCTGTCCAAGACCCGGAGGTTGGGAATCGGTTAAAGGAGCCTATAGGACACCAGTTCGCCTCCACGATGGTGTGGTTGACCACAAAAGTGAGTCCGAAATCGTCGGCGTTGATGGTGAGGCGGCGCACTGCGCCAGTCTAGCGGGAGCCGCGTTACGCCTGGCTTTGACCGGTTTTTTCTCGCTCACGTATACTGCGAAGAGTGCTTTTTGCGCGAAGGCCTGTGAATTTTGCGCGCAACTCCCCACGACGATTTGTCGCCCAGAAACGAGGGGCGGTTAGCTCAGTTGGTTAGAGCGCCTGCCTTACAAGCAGGAGGTCGCAGGTTCGAGTCCTGCACTGCCCACCACTCGTAATCGCTAGCGAGGTGCAGCAACCATCTTTGCTGCCCAATCGGCGTCCGCTGTGTCTGCTGCGCCAGGGAACGGCGGCAGCTGCATCTCACCCTTGGCATCGGCGGTTAGCATCGAGGCTGCCTGCCATTCTCCCGTGCGCGGGTTGTACCAGGTGAAGCGGTAGGAAGCATTCGGGTTCCAGCCGGAGGTGCGCGCGCGGCGGGTTTGATTCTCGAAGTAGAGCAGGCCGAAATCCTTTTCTTTGGTTCGCATCAGAAATGCCCATCCGTCCAGTCCGTTCTCTTTGCTGCCTTCGGTCTTGCGAGGTGCCAGATCGTCCGAGGCCAGCCGCAGGTCGCGATAGCGCGGCCCCTCGGAAAGCAAGAATTTGCTCAACCACTGCATGTAGCCGCCGGATTTGTACCGCAGCGCTTGCCAAAAATAAGGGCGCGGCCCCGGCGGTTCTGAAGACGTGGTCACATCATAAGCGCCGGTGCCATGGACGTGACCGGCGAGGCCGCCCGACAGTACACATCCGTACATTTGCGCTCGCGCGAAATAGTTGTCGCGGTCGGAATCGGGCGCCGGCTGCTCGCCTGCAACCATGTTGTTGGGATGAATCCAGCCGGTGTAGTACGGCTCCATATTGAGAGCCGGAAGAGGCGGCGTCAGGCGGAAAATGGTTTCCATGGCCTCATAGATTCCATGGTCGCGCGGTTTGTTCCCCACGCTATGCAGCGTGATCCACCGGGCTTTGTCCGCGTCGCCGAAAGTCGTATAGGTTGAATGATCGATCAATGCGGTTACCGGCTGGCCGAATGGCATGGGCCCGAACTTGCGATAGTGGTAACTGAGCGCCTGATTGAATTCGTCCGCCGTGAGGCTCAAATTCTTCAGGTAGATGTCGAAGTGAATCTTGCTGAAAACAAAATTGTAGGCTCCGTACCGCGCCACCATGTACTGCACGAAGCGGGAGTAAGACTCGTCGAAGTTGAAATAGGCTTTCCACGGCGGACCTATATCGCGTCGCACGGTCTCGAGTATCGGAACGAATCCCTGGTCGTCGAGGTATTGCATCTTCCGGTCCAGGCTTTGGAAATATTGCGGGACAATGCGATCAAAATCGGCCAGTCCTTCGCGATTGGGGAGAATTTCAAACGGGCGATAGCCGCGCTCATCCTGCATCGCCCTCGCCGTTGGCTTTCCCCCGACGAGCACGCCGAATTCTTCCCATGCATTGCGCAGAAACACTCCTTTGCTGTCTGCGTACGTCGCCGGATACTGGTCTGTAGCCCAGGTGGGATAAACGGCGATCATACTGACCGAGTTGTAGCCCTGGCGCTTGCGCCAGGCTACTGCCTGCTCAAAGGTGATGTCCGGACCAGGCTCGTAGTTTGCTGCGGCGGATTTGCCGGTCAGGGGCAATCGCCAGGTTGCGGCCCCGAGCCAAGTGTCGCCCACCAGAAAAAAAGGCGTGCCGTCGGCATATTCAAGTGCGTGGCCGTTGGGCGTGGCACGCAGGAAGCCGCGCCGGTTGGGGTTTTCGCGCTTTTCCTCCTCGGTCCATTCGCGGGCGGTGAAGGAGCCGGACTTCCCGTTCAGGCCTTCATCGTTGGGCTGGTTCGAGTCACTGGTCCAGGTCCATTTGCCTGCAGCCGTTGCCACCACGCGGACGCGGAAGACGTCACCGCCGTCCCAGAAGCCGTAAACACGGTGCGAAAAGCCGGGACCGTTGAGATCGACCCACAGCAGCACGTCCTTATAAGGGTTGGCGTAGAGCTGTGACGCTCGCAGCTCGATTTCCTGCAATTCCCAGACGTGCGTGGCGGTCTGGGAGAAAACAGAGCAGGAAAAAGCCAAACAGACGACAAGAAAAGCTCGCCGGAGCATAGGAGGGTACAGTAACGCTTGCGTGGGGGTCGGGACAAACTAAATTGCGGAAGATGATCTAACATTTATCATGCCAACGCTGGTTATTAGAAATCAATTTGAGGATTCGCCATGAAGACGCTCATCAGCTATCTCGGCATATCTGCGGTACTTGCTTCGTCACTTGTGCTCTCCGCGCAGGAGACTCGCCGCGAGGTTATCCATTCGTCCGCGAACCCGGCCGAGGATACTCGACCCAACAGCGATCAGGTGCCCGACGTGTACGCCATCAACGGGCATCTGGAGCGCATCGTCGTGCTCCGCTTCAAATACAACACCGATTTGCTTGCCGGACTGGAAAAGATGGTCAAAGGAGAGAAGATTCGCAACGCCGTAATTCTGTCCGGGATCGGTTCGGTGCGGAATTACCAGGTGCACGAGGTCGGCAATCGGGATTTTCCTATCAAGGACGTCTATGTGAAGAATCCGACCGGCTTCGCGGACATCATCGGCATGAGCGGAGCCGTGATCAGCGGGAGGGTCCACGCTCACATCACGCTGGCCGGTCCCGACAGGGCGTTCGGCGGCCATCTTGAGCCTGATACCACGGTCTACACCTTCGCCATCGTGACTTTAGGCGTGCTGGACGACGGAGTGGATCTCGGCAAAATCGACGACTGGAACTATCGCTAGGAGGCGGCTGGGACACAAGGGCTTCGGCTAAGCCAGAACTGATGCCTATGCATGCGCGCAAGTCCCGGCGATGGAAATGTGACTACGGCTTCGGCGCCAGAGGGGCGATCTGCTCGGGAGGGACGACTCCTTTTCCCTCCAGAACCGCATAAAACTTGTCCGCGGCCAGGTCTTTTACGATGTCGGTCGCGCCCGAAGGCCAGCGAATTTCAAGGCTGTCGATTTTGGTGGCCGATCCCAGGCCAAAATGCACCCGCAAATCGTGCTGCGAAAGATAGCTGCCGCCGCTATGAATTTCTTGCGTTTGGGTCATGCCCCCGGCGACCAGCTTCAAGCGCGCGCCGATCGCGAGCCGGTTACTCTTGGTTCCGGCCAGTTCAAAGCTCACCCAGTGGCGGCCGGGAACGCCCGGATTGCGCAGAATCAGAGGAGGCCCGACAAGATCCTCGACCACTACGTCCATATTGCCGTCGTTGAACAGATCTCCAACCGCCAGCCCGCGCGCCACGCGCCTTTCCTGCAGGGCGGGCCCGGCCTGGTCGCTGGCGTCGCAAAAGGTCCCATCCCCTTGGTTGAAATGAACCAGCATGGGTTGCTTAAAGCCCTCACTCCCTGGCAGTTGATCGACCTGCGGATAGACGTGGCCGCTGGCGAAGATTAAATCGAGCCAGCCGTCGTTGTCCAAGTCAACGAACGCATCTCCCCACTTCACGTAGGGCATGGAAGGCAAGGCCACGCCGGATTTGTAGGAAACATCCTGGAAGTTCCAATCTCCGTCGTTGCGGAACAGGACGTTGTAATCGCCTTCGAAGTCCGTTATGTAGAGCGAAGGCCGTCCGGTGTGCAAATAGTCTCCGATGGCAACGCCCATCGAGGCCATCTCGGACCCTCCCTCGTCTACCGCCGTTCCCGATTCCAGCCCGATCTCGGTGAATTTTCCGTGGCCGTCGTTGCGGTAAAGATAGTTCGGCGTGGAATCGTTGGCCACAAAAATGTCCGGCCGGCCGGTATTGTTGAAATCCGACCACACTGCGGTCAAGCCGAAATATCCGTTCGGATCGTCCACTCCGGCGCTCTTGGAAACGTCGGTGAAAGTGCCATCTCCATTATTGTGAAACAGCGAGTCCCCGGCTCCCTTCAAGCCTCGCGGGCCGCACTGGGTGTTCATCCCTCGGAACTTGCAGGTCGCGTTGTCGCCGAACGGCGGCAGACGGTCGAAGTGAAAATCCACGTAATTGGACACCATGAGATCGAGAAAACCGTCGCCATCGTAATCGCCGAAGGCCGCCCCCATGGACCAGCGGCCATCCGCCACGCCGGCTTTCTTGGTGACATCGGTGAACGTGCCATCGCCATTGTTCCGGTACAAGACATTTCCGCCGAAGCAAGTCACATAAATGTCGGGCCAGCCGTCATTGTTGTAGTCGCCGACCGCGCCTCCCATTGCAAAACAGGGAGAAGCAACGCCGGCTTTGTCCGTAACGTCGGTGAAGGTGCCGTCATGATTGTTGTGGTAAAGCGCGCCGCGGCTCTTCTGGCCCTTGATGCCCATCTCGACCGTAGGCTGGGAAGTGAAATAAATGTCCAGCCAGCCGTCGCGGTCGTAGTCGAGCAGCAGCACTCCCCCGCCCATCGAGTCGAGAATGTATTTTTGATCGGGCGAGGCATAGTGGCTGAACTTAATGCCCGCCTTTTCTGTGACATCTTTCAATTGCGGGATCGTACGGTCGTGACAGCGGATGGTCCTGACCCCGGGCGGAGGAGGAAGGGGGGTCGGATGTCCACCTTGTCCCCACGAGGCGACTGACAACTGCAGAACCATCGCCAAAATGCTCAGTTTTCTGGCGAGAATGGCCGTTTTTCGTCGCAATTTGCGCAAATTGATTTCATTCACCAGGTTCGCATGCACCGTATCGAGATAAACCGCGACCGGCGAGCGGAACGAAGAGTGGCCGGTGGGATTTTCGATCCACAAGAATTGTTCGGTCGAATCAGCTAAAAACAAACAGGTAGAAAAGTACATGGCGTCGGTTGCCTTCGTCAAGCGCGAGCGCGTCAGGCCAATCGCGTATCCTCTAATTGGAGCGCAGTCTAGATTGCGATGAAAGCTGCCATTTTAAGGACCGCGAAACAGCCTCTTCGTATTGAAGAGCCCCCCAAGCCACGGCTTGCGCCGGGGCAGGTTCTTCTTCGAGTGCGCGCTTGCGGCGTCTGCCGCACCGACTTAAACATCCTCGAAGGCGATTTGCCGCTCCGGCTGGCGCCACTCATCCCCGGTCATCAAATTGTAGGAGAAATTGTGGAGGGTGCTACGACCAAGTTGCCGCTCGGCGCCCGCGTCGGAGTTTCCTGGATCGGCGGCGTGGACGGGGACTGCCCGTATTGCCGGCGCGGTCTCGAGAATCTTTGCGACTCGCCTGTATTCACCGGATACACCGTCCATGGCGGCTACGCGGAATATGCCGCGGCCCGCTCGGACTTTGTGTACGCGCTTCCTTCTGAACTTGACGACCTCCATGCGGCGCCCCTCTTGTGTGCCGGCATCATTGGTTTCCGCAGCCTGCGCGTGGCCGGCGTGGAGCCTGGCGACCGGGTTGGGCTATTCGGTTTTGGCGCGTCCGCACATCTGGCCATCGCAGTCTTGCGGTCGTGGAACTGTGAAGTGTATGTCTCGACGCGGGGCGAGTCGCATCGCCGGTTGGCTGCGGTCTTGGGAGCAACCTGGGTTGGCAGCGAGACCGAAATGCCGCCGGTTGAACTCGACCGCGCCGTGACGTTTGCGCCCAGCGGAGACGTCGTGGTCGCGGCTCTCGCCAGCCTGCGAAAAGGCGGCATCGTCGCCATCAACGCGATCCACCTCGACCGCATTCCGCAATTCGACTACGACAAATTGCTGTGGGGCGAGCGCCAGATTCGCAGCGTGACCAACATGACCCGTTCCGACGCCCACGACTTCCTCAAGCTTGCGGCTCAAATTAGCCTGCAACCCAAGGTGACTGTGTTCTGCCTCGATCAAGCCAACGAGGCGCTGGCCGCACTCAAGAATGATGCCATCGACGGAGCTGCGGTCATGGTTCCTTAGGATTGCTAGCTTCCCATCGTTAGAACGACGCGAAACTCTGCCTTGCCGCTCATCATGCGCGCGTAAGCTTCATCGGCTTTGTCGAGCGGATAGGTTTCGATCATGGGACGCACGCCGGTTAGCTCGGCGAAGTGCAGTGTGTCCTCGGAATCGGCTGGCGTTCCAGCGGCCCAGCCCTGAATGGTTCGACTCCCATTAATGAGCTGCACCGGGGAGACCTCGATGGGATCGGACGTGGCACCCACAACCACAAGCTTGCCGTTCGGCCCCAGACCGTTGATCAATTCTGACATGGCTTTGGAATTGGGAGCCGTCGCCAGGATCACGCGCGCCCCGCCGAGCTTTTGCAATGCTTCGGCAGCATTTGTCGCCGTGCTGTCGATGTACACGCTGGCGCCGAGTTTCTTTGCGAGCGGCGCGTTTCCGGAGCCGCGTCCAATAGCCACCACCTGATAGCCAAACTTGTTCGCGAATTGAATTCCCAGGTGACCGAGGCCGCCGATACCCTGCACGGCAACCAAGTCGCCGGGCAACGCGCCGCTGTGCCGCAGCGAGTTGTAGGTGGTAATTCCCGCGCAGAGCAACGGCGCCGCGTCGACGTCTCGTAGAGTTTCCGGGATTGCCGCCAATGCCTCCACGGGAGCCACCATGTATTGCTGGTATCCGCCGTCGTAGCTGATGCCGGTAACTTTCAGATTGCGGCAATTGCGAAAGTCGCCACGCCGGCACTCGCGACAGGTGCCGTCCTGGCCGCCATGCCAGCCGACTCCCACACGCTGACCCTTTTTCCACGTGGAAACTCCCGCGCCCACCTCATCGATGATGCCAGCCACTTCGTGCCCGGGAACGCGAGGATACTGAATTCCAGGCCACAAGCCTTCTTTGGTGAGCAGATCGCTGTGACAAATGCCACAGGCCTGCACCTTGATGCGGACCGCTCCCGCACCCGGCTCGGGAATTTCGCGCTCGACGATCTCAAAATTCCCTCCGGGTCTAGAGACCTGCACCACTTTCATGAGTGCAGCCTTTCGCGCTGGTACGCTTCTCATCGTTGCCATAAGTCCTCCTATGAATTCTTTGTCATAGTCTTGGTAATCCGCTTGGCGGACTTCTACTTTCGATTCGGATTCCACTGCGAAAGGCGCATTGTTTTCGGTCCATTTGCCCGGGGGCAGCTGGTGACGGCCCCATTCCCCATCTAGTCTTGGCGACCGACAGAATGGTACGGCTCACTTTGTCGTGAGGAGGTTTCGAAGTTTTCGTACCGCGCCAGGTATTTCTTCCGATGCGGTGCTGCCAAACCCCAAGATAAACCCTTGCCGAGATGCTTCTCCCAGATAAGAGGAGGAGAGAGGTGCCAACCAAAGATTCTGGCGCCCGGCACGGTCCGCAACCTCGCGATCGCGAATTCCCTTTACCGTCACCGAGAGATGCATGCCTGCTTGTCCACCGGTCACATCGACCCCAAACCCTAGTTCCTCGCGGATGCTGTCGATTAGCGCACCGCGGCGTTCGCCATAGAGCAATCGCATCCTCCGAATATGGCGTGAGAGATGGCCTTCGTTGATAAAATCCGTGAGCACGGCCTGATGAAAGCCAGCCGGACTAATGTCCATGGCAAGGCGGACGGCCAGGAAATGCCGGATGAGATCCGACGGAATCACCAAGTAGCCGAGGCGCAACGAAGGGAATAGCACCTTGCTGAAAGTGCCGATGTAGATGACCCTCGCATTGCGATCCAGGCCCTGCAATGAAGCAATCGGCATGCTTTCGTAGCGATACTCGCTATCGTAGTCATCTTCGATGATCCAGGCTCCAGAGTTCTGCGCCCAATCCAGCAACTGCATGCGGCGCGAGGCGCTCATGGTGACCCCAAGTGGATACTGGTGAGAAGGCGTAACCAGCGCGGCGCGGGCCGTGCGGCATCGCTTGATGCCGACGCCCACGTTCAGCCCCTCATAGTCAACCGGAACCGGCACAATCCGGCAGCTATTGATGGTGAAGACTCTTTGCGCAAGGCGATAACCGGGTTCCTCCATCCATACCCGGCTGCCGGGATCGAAAAGAACCCGCACCGTGATTGCCAGTGCCTGCTGCGATCCACTGACGATCATGATCTGATGCCCTTCACAGCGCACCCCGCGAGCCGTTCTGAGATAAGTGGCGATGGCATCACGCAGACGCTCCGCCCCCATGGGGTCGCCGTAGTCAAGGGATTTGGCATACGCATTCCGGCAGTGCCGCGCCACCAGGCTGTTCCAGATGCGAAATGGAAAGTGCTCAAAAGCCACTTGGCTTACGCCGAACGCGCCCCAACCGCGGAGCCACGGCGCATTCGCGGCCAATGCGGGAATGGAAACACGCCTCGCGAGCGGGCGTAGCGAGGGGATAGCCCGCGCTGACCGTGCCCCGCGTGGCTCCAACACCGTAACCTGATCCGGCAAAGACCGGGAGACCGCCGTTCCGGCCCCGACCTGGCTTTCAAAATATCCCTCCGCCAAGAGCTGCGCGTACGCATTGAGAACAGGAATGCGGGAGATTCCAAGCTCGGAGGCGAGCATTCGAGTGGATGGAACCCGTTGCCGCGGGCGCAAATTGCCATCCAGAATGGCTGTCCGATAAGCCTCATAGATTTGCCGGTGCAACGGTTTGGCCGCCTTGCGATCAATGGCGACGATAGGCAAGATGCCGCCCGATACCTTCTTCATGGCTGAAATGATAATGGTTATGTCGATGTTAATTCAATATCACAGTTATGCAGACCATATTGCCGTTCGACATCGGCACTGCTCAAAGTGGTCGCTTGAGTTTGCATCAAGTGGTTATTGCAACTTCGTGCTTCCCGCTTCAGATTTATGAGTATTGGCTCGAGGGAGCCAGTCGCTTGCTGGACCTCTAGGGGCGATTCGGAGGCAAATCTGAGAAACGTATCTACTCATTCTTGTTTGCTCTCCGGCGAAGGCATGACGTCATGGTCGAATGCAAAGAAACGCCGTTGAACCGCAAGGCTGTTTTGTGCGTTCTTTTCATGGTCGCTTTCAACTCCACTCCTCTGCATTGTCAGCTTGTTTCCGCGGAGCACTCAGAATTACCATCCATTCAGCGCATCGCTCCTCCATCGGGCACCGCCTCCGCTGAGGATCTGGAAAGACGCGGGGACGAATTGCGCATGCAGAAGGAGTACGCCTACGCCATCGACTACTATCGTGCCGCCCTTGCGAAGAAGGCAGGCAGCGCCGAGTTATACAACAAGATAGGGCTAAGCGAATTGCTGGCCCAACGGCTCACCGCCGCACAAAACGCTTTCGAGAAAGCCCTCAAACTGGACGGGCATTATGCGGCCGCATACAACAATCTGGGGGTTGTTGAATACATGCGCAAGAAGTATGGCCAAGCGGCAA
>CAVZMC010000007.1:0-7679 GCA_963776125.1 uncultured Acidobacteriaceae bacterium
CGCGCG
Source organism: uncultured Acidobacteriaceae bacterium (assembly GCA_963776125.1). GTDB lineage: Bacteria > Acidobacteriota > Terriglobia > Terriglobales > Acidobacteriaceae > PALSA-270. The sequence goes on from CAVZMC010000007.1 coordinate 7, forward strand.
CGAGCTGCGGTCGTACAATTCGGCGGGGCCAGCGGCACTCTGGCATCGCTAGGCAGTCAGGGAACTGCGGTGGGACGCGAGCTGGCAACGGAACTAGGATTGGGGTTTCCCGACGCGCCTTGGCACACCCAGAGCGATCGTCTGGCGGGGTTGGTTTGCGCTTGCGGAGTGCTCACCGCTTCGTTGGGCAAAATGGCCCGCGACATCAGCCTGTTGATGCAAGCGGAAATTGCAGAAGTGGCAGAGCCGGGCGGGCAAGGCCGAGGTGGTTCCTCCACCATGCCGCACAAACAAAACCCGGTCGGCTGCGCGTTAACGCTCGCGGCGGCGCAACGCGTTCCGGGGATGGTTGCGAGTTTTCTCTCTTCGATGGTGCAGGAGCACGAACGCGGCGTGGGCGGCGGGCAAGCGGAATGGCCCACAGTCGCGGCGCTGGTCCAGGCAACGGGGCTCGCCATCGCTTCCATGGCCGAGGTCGCGGAAGAACTTACCGTCGACTCGACGCGAATGGCTGCCAATCTGGACGCCACTCGTGGACTTATCTTTGCAGAGCGGGCCATGATGCTCTTGGCGGAAAAAGTGGGCCGCGATGTTGCTCACAAGGTTCTCGAAGAAGCCGCCCGGCGAAGCGTCGCGCAGGCTCGGCATCTCTCCGAAGTGCTGGCCGAGATGCCGGAGGTCACACGCCACCTCGATAGAGCAGCGCTCCGCGATCTCGAAGTGCCAGAACAGTATCTCGGCGCCGCCGATGAATTTCGCCTGCGCCTGCTCGCGTCGGATGGTTCTGACGGCGAAAAGGACTGAAACCATGCCGCTTACCACGGTTAGCAATATGCGCTTGTATTACCGCCTGGAGGGCAAGCCAAACCGGCCTGTCCTGCTGCTGGCGCATTCCATCGGGACCGACCATGGCATGTGGGCCCCGCAGGTGGCGGATTTGCTGCCGCATTTTCAAGTTCTGCGCTATGACACCCGTGGCCACGGCGCTTCTGATGCTCCTAAAGGCGACTATTCCATTGAGCAGTTGGGGAACGACGCACTTGCGCTGGCCGACTCTCTGGGAATCACAAAGTTCGCCTTCTGCGGTCTTTCGCTCGGCGGCGCGGTGGGCCAATGGCTGGCCCGCCATTCGCCCGAACGCTTGACGGCTCTGGTTCTGGCAAACACTTCATTCCGCTTCGGGCCACGCGAGAACTGGGAGAACCGCATCCGCACCGTGCTTGACGGTGGCATGGCGGCGATTCTCGACCTTTCCATGCAGAGATTCTTTTCCCCTGGCGCGGCCGCTCGCAATGAGGTCTATGTGAATGGGGCAAAGTCGGTCTTGCTCGGGACCGATCCAGCCGGCTACTCCGGTTGCTGCGCCGTGCTGCGGGATTTCGATTCCGGGCCGTGGCTTCGGGAAATTCGCGTTCCAACTCTGGTCATAGGCGGGGATCGCGACATCTCGACCCCGTGGTCCGGACATGGTGAGGTGCTGGCTCGGGAAATCTCCGGCGCGCGCTCAGTTCGCCTGCCGGCAGCCCATATTTCAAACCTCGAATGCCCGCGCTCCTTTTCTGCCGCATTGCTGGATTTCTTGCAGCCGGCGCAGGCTTCCGAGGATCCGCTCGGGGCGGGGTTCGCCGTACGCCGCTCCGTACTCGGAGACGTCCACGTGGACCGCGCCATCGCAGCGACTAGTGATTTTACCCGCGAGTTTCAAGACCTGATCACCCGCTATGCCTGGGGAACCATCTGGACTCGGCCGGGCCTCGACCCGCGCACGCGGCGCATGCTGGTGCTCGCCATGATGGCTTCTCTCGGGCGATGGGAGGAATTTCGCCTCCATGCCGGCGCCGGCCTTGCGCATGAATTGGAGCCGTGCGATCTGAAAGAAGTGCTTTTGCAGACCGGAATTTATGCTGGCGTTCCCGCGGCCAACACTGGTTTCCACATTGCCAGCGAGGAAATCGAAAAGGCGCGGGTGAGTTAGCCCATGAAGCAGAGGATGTTGCCCTGGGGTTTTCTTGTCTTACTGCTCGAAGTTTGTCTTGGTATCTTGCTCTTCGCCGCTCAAGCCAGCGCCCAGTCGTTCCGCATCGAAGGCGTGGTTCGTGATTCGAGCGGCGCGGCTGTTGTGGGCGCGCAAGTCGATCTGCGCGCCGGCTCGACTGCGCTTTCACGGTTCACCGATTCCGGCGGCGGTTTTGTCTTCGACTCCGTGCCACGGAGCAGCGGCACCGTGTCAGTCCAAGCCAAAGGCTTCGCCGTGGTTCAACAGAATTGGAACGTGGAAACCGGCGTATCGGCTCACCTGGAAATCGTGCTTTCGCCGGCGGCTGCGAGCGAGCAGATTGTGGTCACCGCCGCCCGCATCGAAACCCGGCTAAGCGACGTGGCCGGCAGCGCGGTTGCGTTATCTTCCAAGGACTTGGATTCCACTCCCGCGCTCTTGATCGACGACAAGCTGCGCCAGATTCCCGGCTTCACCCTTTTCCGCCGTTCTGACAGCCGCACCGCCAACCCCACTTCGCAAGGCGTCTCTTTGGACGCCTTAGGCGCGAGCGGTTCCAGCCGCGCGCTGGTGCTACAGGACGGCATTCCGCTGAACGATCCTTTCGGCGGATGGGTGTACTGGAGCCGCATTCCGCAAGCAGAACTGGCCAGCGTGGAAGTCATGCGCGGCGGAATATCGAGTCTCTATGGCAGCAACGCATTGGGCGGAGTCATACAGTTCTTGTCGCGCAGCCCGCAGCTCAGCGCTTCAAAATGGCCGGCTTTTTCTCTCGACACTTCCTACGGCAGTGAACGAACTCCCGACCTTTCCTTTTGGACGGGAGAACGCGTAGGGCCCTGGGACGCGACCTTCGCCGGCGATCTATTTCACACCGGCGGCTACATCGAGGTTCCGGTTTCCCAGCGTGGCAGCGTGGATACTCCGGCCAATGCCGAGCATGCCTCGGTCGATCTTTCTCTCGGTCGTCGTTTCGGCGAACAGAGCCGCGTGTTTGCGCGTGGGTCTTTTTTCACCGAAGCGCGCAACAACGGAACCGTGGTCCAGACCAACGACACGAACATGGGCCAAGGCGCCGCGGGCGCGGACACGCAGTTAGGCGCCGGGGGGTCGCTCTCGCTGCGCCTTTACGGCGATTCGCAAGGCTACAACCAGACGTTTTCTTCGGTCGCGGTGAACCGCAATAGTGAATCGCTCGTCGACCGGCAACATGTTCCAGCGCAGCAGTTGGGCGGCAATGCTTTGTGGTCGCGCCCGCTGGGGCATAAGCAGAGCTTGGTGGCGGGCCTGGATGCCCTGGAAGTCATGGGCTGGAGCGACGAAAGTCTGTTCACCTCCGGCACCAACACCGCCGATACCATCTCCGGCGGGCGGCAGCGGACCGTCGGCGTTTTCGGTGAAGATATTCTGCAGCTGACCCCGAAATGGATCGTCACCGCCGCGGCTCGCTTCGATGATTGGCGCAACTTTGACGCGCTATCGCTGCGCACTCCGATTTCCACGACTGGTCCAACCACTATTACGCCATTCCCTGATCGTTCGGAGGATGCTTTCAGCCCGCGTCTTTCCGTTCTCTATGCGCTGACCAGCCACGTATCTTTGATCGGTTCGATGTCGCGTGCCTTTCGCAGTCCCACGCTGAATGAGCTTTACCGTTCGTTCCGGCTTGGCAATACAGTCACGAACGCGAATCCCGCTTTGCGCGCCGAACACCTCACCGGCGCGGAGGCCGGCCTCCACGTCTTCGCTCTGCACCGTAAGCTGAACATGACGGGAAATGTCTTCTGGGACGACATTGTCGATCCGCTGGCCAACGTCCCCATCACCACGACTCCCAGTCTCATTACTCAAGAGCGCGAAAACCTCGGCCGTACGCGATCGCGAAGTGTGGACGTCGACGCTAGCTTTCGCATCAACGACAGGATCGAGATTTCCGGCGGATACCAGTTTGCTGATGCCACCGTGTTGCAGGCTCCTGCCTTCCAAACCTTGGTTGGGTTGCGAATCCCCGAGGTGCCTCGTCATCAGTTCACGCTGCAGGCGCGTTATTCAAACCCCAAGCTCTTCACCCTGAGCCTGCAAGGCCGATACTCTGGCGATCAGTTCGACGATGCGCCCAACACCCTGCTGCTGCCTCACTATTTCACGCTCGATTTGCTGGCGTCACGGAACCTGGGGCGTGGCGTCGATGTCTTTGGCGCCTTCGAAAACCTCACCGACCAACGTGATTTCACCGCGCTCACGCCGGTGGCCACAACCCCTCCGTCGCTTTTGCCAACCCTCGGGCCTCCGTTTGTGGCCCGGGTTGGGGTGCGGGTGAATTTCCCATCGAGCCGCTAGGCCTTCGACGAGCCGGCACGGGACTGGTATTCTAGGAAAGGCTGCGATGCTCTGAATCAGAGAGATGGTGGTGGAAGGGCACGGTGTCCAGCCCCGCCGCCAGCGGTCTACAAGAATTCGGGCTTTAGCCCCTGAGGTCTGCTCGCTCCCGATGACGTCCACTCCCGACAAGCCCAGCCAACCGGCCGCCTCTGACGCCGTTGTCATTCAGAATCTATGCCGCCACTACCACATGGGAGAAGCCCTGATCCGCGCCGTGGACGGCGTCTCATTCCAAGTGGCCGCGGGAGACTTTGTCGCCCTCTTGGGAGCCTCAGGCTCTGGCAAATCGTCGCTCCTCAACTTGATGGCTGGCCTCGATCGTCCAACCTCGGGCGAGGTGGTCGTCCAGGGGAGAGATCTGGCCCAGCTCTCGCGCCCGGAACTCGCCACTCACCGGCTGCGCACCGTGGGCATGGTCTTTCAATCCTTCAATCTGATTCCCAGCATGACGCTCATGGAGAACGTGGAGCTGCCCATGCGTTTCGCCGAAGTCGATCGCGGCAAACGCAACGACCTGGCCCGAGAGGCCTTGGCCCGGGTTGGACTCACCGCAAGAATGAATCACCGCCCCAGCGAACTCTCCGGCGGGGAGCAGCAGCGCGCATCGCTAGCGCGAGCGCTGATCAACCGCCCGCAGGTGCTACTCGCCGATGAACCCACTGGCAATCTCGACAGCCGCAACGGCACCGAAATCATGAATTTCATTCGTGAGTTCAATCAGACTCTGGGGATGACCATCATCATGGTTACGCACGAGCGTGGCCTCGCCGAGCGCTACGCAAGGCGCATGATTTTTCTGGCCGACGGCAAGATCACCGGCGATGAGCTCACAGGCCCCGCTCCGGCTGCATCAACAACCTTGGGAGAACCCCGGTGAAACTCTACGATCTCTCCGAACTCGCGCTGCGCAATCTGCGGGAATCGGTGCTGCGGAATTCATTGACCACCATCGGAATCTCCGTTGGCGTGGCCTCCTTGGTGGCGATGGTTTCGCTGGGCATTGGTTTGCAGCAGCTGGCTTCGCGCCGGCTGCAGAGCTCGGGCCTGTTCGATACCGTTATGGTCAGCTCGCGGCGTGACCTGCGCGGCTTTGGCCGCGAGGACGAGCGCAATGGCCCCGCTCCTGCCGAGAGTCCGGCGCTCGATGAACCCGCTCGCCAGGCCATTGAACATTTGCCGAATGTGGCGGAAGCTTATCCGGATATTCGCTTCATCACCGAACTTCGCTACCAGGACAAGCCGCATCTCACCACGGTAGCGGGACTGCCGGCGTCATCAAAGAACATGGACGCGTTTGACGGCATGCAAGGCAGCTTCTTTTCATCCGACACTGCGCCGGAAGCGATTTTGCAGAAGGCATTCGCGGAAGAACTGCTAGGGCGCACACACGAGGCTGACGACAACGTGAATGTTGCCGATGTCGCAAAACCGCTGCTCGGCCAGGAATTGGTCATGCGGTACGCACAACGCGAAAGCTCCCCGCCCACTGGGGAAGCGGCCGCCGGGCCTGCGCGAGCCTCGGGGGGCCAGGCTTCCTCCGGCCAAGCTCCCTCTGAACCAGCTTCCTCTCAGCAAGCTGCGGCCTACTCGGTGGTCTCGCGCCAGCAGACATTAAAGATCGTCGGCGTCTCCGATCTTGATCCTGAAAGCATGCGCGGGCCGGCGCGGGCGCGGGTTTTCATTCCGCTCAAACTGGCCCAGAATCTGCACGTCATGCAGCCCTCCGACCTGCGCGATACGGCGCTGGCGCCCGGCAGCCAGCCCGCTTATACGAACGTCAGCGTGCGCGTGCAAAGCCCCAGGTACGTGCAGAACGTTGAGGACGCGGTCAAGAAGATGGGCTTCAACGCCTTTTCGCTCATCGACGCCTCCCGCAATGTGCGGCAGTTCTTTGTTGTGCTCGATATCTTCCTGGGAATCTTCGGTAGCCTGGCTTTGGCAGTGGCTTCCATCGGGATCGTGAATACATTGGTGATGGCCGTCCTCGAACGCCGCCGCGAAATCGGCATTATGAAAGCGATTGGCGCCGGCGACGCCGACGTACGAAAGCTCTTCTTCGCCGAGGCCGGCGTCATGGGCATCGCGGGAGGATGCGTCGGTGTGCTCCTGGGCTGGACGATCGGTCAAGTCATCAACTTCGGGGCCAACATTTGGATCAGGAAGCAGCATTTACCGCCCGAACAGATTTGGTCGACCCCGTGGTGGCTGGTGGTTCTGTCGATCCTCTTTTCCGCCCTGGTGAGTCTGCTTTCCGGCCTCTATCCAGCCGCGCGGGCGGCGCGTCTCGATCCCGTCCAGGCCCTGCGCTACGAGTAAACTGATGGCATGGTTCGGCATCGGCTCTTGCTCCTCCTGATTGTGTCTTTTTTTCTTCCCGCAGCCGCTCATGCAACGCCAACCAACACCGCCTTGGTCGTGATTACAGCGGACGGCCCGCCTCGCGGCAGACCTACGCGCTTGCGCCAGCCGGGGCCGTCTCCGTTTCCGGGGCTGGTTCTATGAGAAACGCGTTCGGGCAGCCGCTGCTTGTCGTGTTTCAGAAGAACTACAAACCGATGCGCGAGAGAACGACGTCGCAAGCCCCGCCGGAACCGGGCAGCCGCGTCCTTCCATTCGGCCCCCTCACTTCGGTCGAGTTCAAATTGCCGAAACGATGAACTTCTTGGCGGCACCGAGAAATCCCAGATGGACACGACCCGGACTGCAGCAAGCTCATGACGCCGAGCATGTCCAGCATCACGCGCTGGACGTTGGGTGGATCGGCCATTGTATAAGATCATCTGCTGCTGGGTGGACGCATTATACTATTTTCAGATAAACCCCACTGCATTGGGCGATGTGTTTTCTTCTGACGACAAACGCGATTAGCGGCAGCCGCATGCCGACGAAGCAATTTCCGCGTTCCTGGATTTCGCGGGCAGCGGTCGCGACCATAAGCTCTCCCAGCGGTACAGGCTCACCGCCAGTTGCCTTTTTCGAGCTGTCGGTCGCGGTCGTCAGAACTGCAGCGCCTGCGGGAGCTATGCTCCGCCGGACAGCCAAGGGCGGCTGTCCCTACGTGGTCATGGTTGAGCAAAGATCCTCGATCCTATAGGTTAATCGCCGATTTGCGAACTTCGCCGATTGACGAGAGCGGATCGCGCGCACCCCTTTGGTGCAATCCATTTCTTTTCATTCGCGATGATGTTGAGCAACAGCTTCTTGTCCTCGGCCGTCTGGCACGTACTTGGTAGGTGTTCCTCTGTAGTGCTTATCATCGATCGCCTCGCCGGTCTGCGCGTGGAACTTTCGTCCC
>CAVZMC010000008.1:0-41964 GCA_963776125.1 uncultured Acidobacteriaceae bacterium
TTATGTTCACCTTACTTGGTTCGGTTTCGTGCTTGTTGAGGACGTGCTGCTGGTTGCCGGTGCCGGACTCTGGATCTGGCAAAGCCTGAACGCGCAGCCGTTCTCCTGATCGCGGGCGCCATCGCCAGCCCTCTGACCCCGCCCTTTTTATGGGTGTGCCTGCTAGCGCCTCATTCTTACTCAGCTGAAAACTGCTCGAGTCGGTCAGCGGTCTGCTGCGCACCGCCAAATTGGCGCATGGATTCGGCGACGCGGCGAGCCGAGGTCCGATAGCTGGGCTCGTTCAACACGCGGCTGCACCTTCGCGCTGAATTCGGCCACATCGATTCGCTTTTCACCGTCGGCGCCATCGACCGGCATCACAATCTCGCCAGCGCCCAATGCCACGAGACGACGAGCGTTGCTCTCGCGCTCGGTGATGGTCGGGATGATCACCGCCGGCGTGCCCGCAGACAACCCGGTCATCACCGAGCTGTGACCACCGTGATGCACCATCAGATCGCAGCGCTCAGCCATCGCAAGACCTGGCAGATACGCGGCGTGATGGAAGTTCGATGGCAAGGTGCCAACTTCCTCGGGCACCTCCTGGTAGCCGGTGGTCAGCACCACTTGCACCGGCCCATCACCCAACGCCGCGATGGCCGCGCGAATGACCACGATCGAGTCGATGGGAGTTTTTGCCGTGTTGCCGCCGTACCTGCGGATTGCCGGAGTAGACCCATATCACGGGGCTGGTCGCGACTGAGCGCAGCCACCCAGTCCGGCAGAGTGGCATTGCCGCGCTGCCAGACAATTGGCCCCACGTAAGTGACGCCCGCGGCGGCGGGCAGCGGATCCGTTTCCGGCGTGCCGACGATCAGGGAAAGGTCGCCCGCCAGCAGATCGACGCAGCGCGCCACCGGCGCCACGCCGTATTCCGCCGCTACCTTGTTGATCACCGGCGCCGCGCTGGGCAATCCGGCCGGGCGCTCACCTTTCCACCACAGAAACCCATCGCTCGCCGGATGAAAATTGCCCTGCAGCACGCTGGCGAGTGGCACCTGCAGAATGCGCGCGGCGAGGCACGTGATCAGTCCAAACGAATCGACGACAACATCGGGACGAAATCACGTACCACATCGACATGGACAGCCGTCGCCGCCCGCGTATATTCCTCATCTCCATACATCGCGCCAAACATCTGCTCGATGTCCCACGCCGAGCCCAGTTGAGCGAGGTCCGGCCGCCCAATCGGGCATAGGACGCGATGGCATCGGAAGGTTTTTCAGCCCCGCATCCTCGATCAGTTTGGCGGGAGCCGGAGCGGGATTGAATACGGCGACCTCGTGGCCGCGATCGGCGAGCACTCGCGCAATTGGCACAACCCGCGTCGGCAACCCAAGGTCGTTCGCCGGCACCATCGTAAACAAGAACTTGACCATCAAAACCTCCCGCGATTTGCATAGGTCCGTTCAACCAGAATTAAAATTTCGGTTTCAAAGCCACGCGAGGATAGGCCGCCGATCGCCATCGAGCAATCCTTTTCGCATCGGGAGCGAAGGACTCGGGATGCCCAGTAGCGCCGTAACTGGTGCCAAAGGGCCGTACTTCGCGCCGTGCAAGACCAAACAGCCGGTCGCGTTAGCTTGCTTCGCTTTGGCCACATCGCGGAGTCCGCGATGCGGCCAGAGCGCCTGCCCCACGGGCCCCGACAGGCCGCGCACACGAGCAAGTCTGCACCACCCCTCAATGCACCGACGCGGTTTGCGGGGTGCCTCACTTTGGCGGACTTAAGGTATTTTGACGGACTCGAAGTTGGGCGAAACGTGTTCGCTTTTTCGATGGGTGTGAAATGCAATTTGCCTGTATTCGGCGATTTTCTGCATCCTGCTTTCAGCGAGATGCGAGGGGGTATGCTGGCAGTGTCGCGGTTTAGATTTTCCCTGCCTTTGCAAATTTGATGTTTGATGGGGGATTTGCTGCGGCGGTAAACCGTTTGGAAGTGGGGTTGACTGGCTGCACCGAGCAACCTGCGGTTGCGGGGGCTGATGGAGAGTATTGTTCGGTCATGTGATCACCCCCCTTTCTGTCGGAACCGTGGCATGGTGTAGGGAGCGGTGGAAGGGATCATTCCTGTGGACTTTTCGTAGGCGTGGAGATGAACAAGACTCTGGTTGACCGAGCAAAGTGCGAATCTCGTCTTGTGTCGACTCCGGGCGGCGTGTTAGTCTCAGCGAACAAAAGGCGAAATTGGAGAGGTAGGCATGGCTACGTCTATTCCTAGGCGCGCGGGGGAGGCCGGCACGGTGCGGAACTGGATCCCGAGGATGTGCTCGCTTACACCAGCCTCTCGGTGCTCTACCAGAAAAAAGGAATGATTCCAGAGGCCGAAGCGGAAGCGAACAAGGCCAGGATTTTGGGGTGGAAGCAGCAATTGAAGAAGGGCAGTCTTTAGTCGTCGGTCGTCGGTCGTCAGGAACTCGGATTGTGCCGGCGACTGAAGACTGAAGACTGACGACCGACGACTGCCGCTCTACAGATCGTACTTCTTCATCAGATGCCGGAACGAGCGGTAGGAGATTCTTAGCACGTCGGCGGCACGGGTTTGCACGCCGTTGGATTGGGCTAGCGCGGCCTGCAACAGCGACTTCTCGATCTCCGCGACATACTTCTCCATATCAACTCCCTCGGGAAGAACCGAACCAGGCGTGATGGACATTCCGTTGCCGCCCATTCCGGCAGCCATGGCGCGAGCCTTGGGTCGTTCGGCGGGAAGTTCGACGCGCAGTTCCTGGCCAGTCTCCAGCGCGACGGCGCGTTCGATGGTGTTCTCCAACTGGCGGACATTGCCGGGCCAATCGTAACCACAAAGAGCGTCGAGCGACTGCTGATTCACGCGGAGAATATTGCGGTTTGCGGCGGGCGCGTATTTTTTCAGGAAGTGGTGGACTAACAAGGGCACGTCCTCGGAACGCTCGCGCAGGGATGGGACGGAAACCGGAATCACGCTGAGGCGGTAGTAGAGATCCTCGCGGAAGGTGTTGTCCGCAACCTGCTTGTCGAGATGGCGGTTGGTGGCGGCGATGACGCGCACGTCGATGGCGATTTCGTCGGTGCCGCCGACCGGCCGCACGCTGCGTTCCTGCAAGACGCGCAGCAGCTTGACCTGCATGGTCAGGCTCATCTCGCTGATTTCGTCCAGAAATATCGTGCCCTCGTGCGCCACTTCAAATAGGCCGCGCTTGTTCTGGTTGGCTCCGGTGAACGCACCCTTTACGTAGCCGAACAACTCGCTCTCCAGCAGAGTTTCGGGAAAGGCTCCACAGTTGACAGAGACGAACGGCTCAGCGGCGCGCGGGGAACACACATGCACAGCCCGGGCAACAAGTTCTTTGCCGGTGCCGCTTTCGCCGTAAATCAGGATGGTGCTCTGAGTGGAGGCGACGGTGCGGATGGTTTGTTTCAGTTTCTCCATCGCGGGGCTTGCGCCTACGATATTATCCAGCGAGTTGCGCGTGGCGGCATCGCGTTTGAAGGCGAAGTTCTGGCGGCTTAGCGTGAGTTTTTCGAGAGCGCGGTTGATGGCCAGTTTGATTTCGTTGACCAACCCCGGAGACTTGCGAATGTAGTCGGTGGCTCCGCCGGCTTTCACGGCTTCGACGGCAGCTTCGTAGTCATCCACCGCGGTGATCAGGATGACGGCGGAATCGGGTGACATCTGGTGGGCATAGCGCAGGACTTCGATGCCGTCGGTCTGCGGCATTTTGATGTCGGTCACGATGACGTCGTAGAGGGCGCTGTCGAGCTTCTTTTTGGCGCCTTCACCGGAATTGACGGTCTCCACCTTGTGGCCGTCGCGGCGCAAGGCGATGTCCAGCATTTCGCAGATGGAGCGCTCGTCATCGACAACCAGAATGTTACCCATGCGCTCGACCTCCATGAACCGCGACAGCCGCGCCCACCGACTTCTCTGCCGCCTTTGCAGCCGACGCGCGGGTCAAGACTGCGGGGGGCGTGGGAATAGCCTCGGCCGTGCCCAAACGGCGCAGGCGCAGAACGAATTCGCTGCCGTGACCCAGTTTGGAGCGGGCCCAGACCTTGCCTTCGTGTGCCTGGACCACCTGATAAACAATGGCCAAACCCAGGCCGGTGCCTCCCTCAAATTCGGACTGGAACGGTTCGAAGATCTTTTCGATCAGTTGCTGTCGCATTCCCGGGCCGGTGTCGGCGAAACTGACTTGCCAGTCCTCGTTCTCGGCTTGTACCGAGACCCGGAGGGTCCCGCCGCCGGGCATGGCCCGCACCGCGTTCTCGCAGAAGTTCCAGAAGACCTGCTTGAGCTTGTCGCCATCGGCGACCACCCAGGCCTGGGGCACGTCGTAGTGGCGCTCGATTTGGATGCCGGTGTTTTCCGCCTTAAGCCGATTCGCCAGCAGGGTGAGCGTGTCTTCGACCAGCGGCAACAAGTCCACACTTTCGAACTTGTACTGCTTGCCGCGGGAGTAGGCCAGAAAATCGGTAATGATGCCGTTGAGGCGTTCCGATTCGCGGGTAACGATGCGCAGCAGCTGGCGGTGTTCCGCGCTGAGATCGGGAATGCCAGAGAGCATGCTGACCGATCCAGCGATGGAAGTCAGGGGGTTGCGGATTTCGTGAGCGATGGCGGCGGCCAGGCGCCCCACGGCGGCCAAGCGGTCCTGCATGCGGACTTCTCGCTCCAGGCGGCGGATTTCAGTGAGGTCGTCGAAGGTGTAGACATAGCCGAGCGCACCGCGCTCCGGCACTTTGAGTTCGGAAACCATGACCCGGAACGTTTTGCGAAACTCATTGCGCGCGATGAGGCGAATTTCTCCATGGGCAGGCTTAGCGCCGGCTTGCGGCAACGGATCGAGAAAGAACTGCTGGACGCGCTGGCCCACCAGTTCTTGCTCGGGACGCTCCAACAGTATCTGGGCGGCATTGTTGACCAGCGTAATATGGCCTTCCAGTCCGGTGGTTATGAGTCCACCGCTGATGGCCTGAATAATGTCTTCGTGCAAGGCCTGAAGGTTTTTCAGCGCGCCGCTGGTGTACTTAAGGCGGACATCGACCTGGCGCAATTTCGCCGAGAGCAAGCTGGCTAGATAGGCGACCGCAAGGAAAGCGAAAAGATTTACCAGAATGATGGCTTGCAGAGTCAGCAGGCCGGGATGTGTGGTTTGATGAGAGGGAACGACTGCGAAGTAGGTTAACTCAAGAATCGTTCCGTACAGAATGAAGGCCAAAGCCGCGGTCAGGTACGCCCAGGAGCGGGGCAGCAGAATACAGGCAACGATAATGACCAGCGGATAAAGAAAGTTCAGCGAGCTGTCCACGCCTCCGGTGGCATAGACCACCAAGGTGACCATCGCCATATCGCTGAGAACCTGCAGAAGCGACTGAGCCCGAAGATTGTGCCAGAACGAGAGTAGTACCAGATAGAAGATGGAAACCGCGAACCACAGCAGCATGATCTCGACGAACAGGCGGACCGGCAGGGCGGATGGGGTGAGTAGCGCAATGCCCATCTCGATCGCCAGCAGGAACGTGAGAATGACGATGCGGACTTTGACCAACCAGGCCAGCCACAGCCGTTCATCGAACATGGATTGCATGTGTGATCCAGATCCCCGATTATTTCGGAGGCCGTCTTAGCCCGCCAGTTTGGCGATCATCGAGAACAGCGGCATGTACAGCGAAATGACGATGCCGCCGATCATGATTCCCAAAAGACCGATGATGACCGGCTCCAGCATGGCCAGCATGTCTTTGGTCGCCGCGTCGACTTCGTCTTCGTAAAAGTCGGCGATCTTCTGCAGCATGGAGTCCATGGCGCCGGTGGCTTCGCCGACGCCGATCATCTGCGTCACCATGTTGGGAAACACCCCGCACTCACGGAGAGGATCGACAATCGTGCGGCCTTCTTCAATCGCCTTGCGCACTTTCATCAAGGCCTCTTCCAGCACGGCGTTGCCGGAGGTTTTGGCGGTGATGCTCAAACCTTCGAGAATTGGCACACCGGAGGTGATCAGGGTGCCGAGAGTACGCGTGAAGCGGGCCACGGCGATCTTCCGCAGTAAGAGGCCCAGGATGGGCAACTTCAACAACATCAGGTCGAAGTAGTAGCGGCCTCTGGGGTCCTTGCGGATTTGCCCAACCCCGAAATAGAGGCCGATCAGAGCCAAAAAGAAGAACCACCAGAACTGGCCAACGAACTTGCTCAGGCCCATCACGATGCGGGTGGGCAAGGGCAGGTCCACGTTGAGGCCGACGAACAGGTTGGCGAAGACCGGGACCACCCACTTGAGCAAGGCGCCCACGATCAGGAAAGCCAAGCTGACCACAGAAACCGGATAGATCAGGGCCGACTTAACGGCGGCACGCAGCTTAACAGCCTTTTCGACGTAAACCGCAAGGCGCTGGAGAATGATGTCGAGAATACCGCCAGTCTCGCCGGCCTCCATCATGTTGGTGGTCAGGTCGTCGAAGACCTTGGGGTACTGGCGCATGGCGTTGGCCAGCGTGGAGCCGCCTTCGACCGTGGAACGGACGCCGTTCAATGTCTTCTGGAACGATGGGTTCTCCTGGTTGGCGGCGAGAATCTCCAGACACTGCACCAGCGGCAGGCCGGCGTCGATCATGACCGAGAATTGGCGGAAAAAGATGGCAATGTCCTTGACCTTGACCTTGCCGGAGCCAAAGGTCGGCAAGGCAAATTCCTTTCCCTTTTCCCGGATGGGACCCGGCGTGATGCGCTCGCGGCGCAATTGCGCGATGAGGGTTTGTTTGTTGGCCGCGCTGCGTTCGCCGCTGATCTTCTCGCCGTCGGCCTTTTTGCCCGAAAATGTGAACACTGGCATGGTGAGTCTCTCCTGGTTGCTCGATGTTGCTTCCGTCCCGCCCCTTCTTCCGGTGCGTTCCGGGTTGGTGCTTTTCTATATCTTCCGCCGGCCTTGCCCGGCACAACTTTGTCGCCGCCGCCCTAGTGCTTGCCGGAGGTGGCGTGCTTGGCTAAGTGCCCGGCTGCCGCAGGCTGAGCCCGATTCAACAGGCTGGCTCCGCGATTAATCATTTCTTGCAACTCATCCGGCGCGCTGGAGCGGGCCATGGCGACTTCCAGCGTGATTTGTTTCTGGAAGTACAACGTCGCCAGGGACTGGTTGAACGTCTGCATGCCAAACTTGTCCTGACCGGATTGCATGGAGGAATAAATCTGGTGGATTTTGTCCTCGCGAATCAGGTTACGGATCGCGGGATTGGGCACGAGCACTTCCATGCACATGGCGCGGCCTTTGCCGTCGACCTTGTGCAGCAGGCTCTGGCAGAGAATGCCTTCCAGCACCAGCGACAACTGCGCGCGAATTTGCGGCTGCTGATGCGCGGGAAAAACGTCGATGATGCGGGTGATGGTCGAGATCGCCGAGTTAGTGTGCAACGTGCCGAAAGTCAAGTGTCCGGTTTCGGCGATGCGCAAGGCGGACTCGATGGTTTCCAGGTCGCGCATTTCGCCGATCAGCACCACATCCGGGTCCTCACGCAGCGCGGCGCGCAACGCGTCGGTGAAGCTCTTGGTGTCAGCGTGCAGTTCGCGCTGGTTCACCAGGCAATTCTTATTCATGTGCACGAATTCGATCGGATCTTCAATGGTTAGAATGTGCTCGTGCCGCTCGGTGTTGATCTTGTCGATCATTGCGGCCAGCGTGGTGGATTTGCCCGAGCCAGTGGGACCCGTGACCAGCACCAAACCGCGGGGCTTGTCGCAGAGCTTGCTCACCACCGCCGGGAGTCCAAGCTGATTGAATGACTTGATCTCGAACGGAATGAGACGCAAAACCACGGCGGTCGCGCCGCGCTGGTTGAATACGTTGGCGCGAAAGCGAGCCAAACCTTTCAGGCCGAAGGAGAAGTCGAGCTCGAAAGTTTCCTCGAAGCGGTGCTTCTGCGCGTCGGTCATCACGCTATAGGCCAGCTGCTTCGTTTCCGACGGAGTCAGCTGCGGCAGGTCGAGTGGGACCAAGTGGCCGTTGACGCGGATTTGCGGCGGCGTGTTGGTGGTGATGTGGAGATCACTGCCTCCCATCTCGAGCATTCGTTTCAGTAAATCGCTTAGTGTCAGCGCCATAATCTTTGTGTCCTCGTCCTTCCAAACTTAGTGAATGGTTTCGCGCGCCACTTCTTCCAGCGTGGTCATCCCGGCGGCCACTTTGATAAGGCCGCTGCGGCGCAAAGTGATCATGCCGCGCTCAATCGCCCGCTTTTTCATTTCCACAGCCGACGCTCCGACCAGAACCAGTTCTTTGATTTCATCGTCCACTTCCATCACCTCGTACAGACCGGTGCGGCCTTTGTACCCAGTGTTGTTGCAGACGGCGCATCCGCGGCCTTTGCGAATCTTTACGCTCTTGGCTTCCTCGGGCTCGTAGCCCTCTTCGATTAGGGCCTGGACGGGCATTTCCACCACCTCCGCGCACTCGCTGCAGATGCGCCGCACCAACCGCTGCGCACAGATCAAGTGAACCGAAGTTGCAACCAGGAAAGGTTCTATGCCCATGTTCATCAGGCGGGTGATGGTTTCCGGAGCGCCGTTGGTATGGAGGGTGGAAAGCACCAAGTGGCCGGTCAAAGCGGCTTTGATGGCAATTTCGGCGGTTTCGAAGTCGCGAATTTCGCCGACCAGGATGATGTTGGGATCTTGTCGCAGGAATGCTCTCAACGCGGTCGCGAAATTCAAGCCGATCTGCTCTTTCATTTGCACCTGATTCACGCCTTGCAGCTGGAATTCGACCGGGTCCTCAGCGGTCATGATGTTGGTGTCAGGCGTGTTGAGGCGCGAAATGGCGGAATAGAGCGTGTTGGTCTTGCCCGACCCGGTGGGGCCGGTGACCAGTACCATGCCGTAGGGTTTGAGAATCGCTTTTTCGAACTTGACCAGAGACTCGGGTTCGAAACCCAGCTTGGTCATGTCGAGGCGCAAGTTCTCTTTGTCCAGAAGCCGCATCACGATTTTTTCGCCCCATAGCGTGGGCAAGGTGCTGACGCGGAAATCGAGCTGCTTTTTTCGGCCGCCCAAATTCATTTTCAGCATGATGCGCCCGTCCTGCGGCAGGCGCTTCTCGCTGATGTCGAGCTTGGCCATGATCTTCATGCGCGAGGTAATGGCGTCTTTCAGCTTGAGCGGGGGAGACATGATGCTCTGCAACACGCCGTCAATGCGGAAGCGGACGCGAAATTCCTTTTCGTAGGGTTCGATGTGAATGTCGCTGGCCCCGCGCTTCACCGCGTCAGTAAGAATCAGGTTCACCAGCTTGACAATGGGAGCTTCGTCGGCCGCCTTCTCCAAGTCAGCCAAACCCATCTGCGCTTCGTCGGTTTGCAGTTCGACGTCGGCGTCGCCCATGTCGGTCATCGATTGCATGACCTGCTCGAGATCCTCTTGATGGGTGGTGCCGTAGGCCTTCTCGATGCCCTCTAGTATCGAGCTTTCCGAAGCCACCACCGGCTCGATGTTGAAGCCGGTCATGAACTTGATATCGTCCATGGCGAACACGTTGGTGGGATCCACCATGGCGATGGTTAGCGATGCGCCGACGCGGCTGAGGGGCAGAATCTGGTAACGCTTGGCGGTCTCGAAAGGAATCAGTTTTACGACCGAAGCGTCAATCTCAAAGTAGGAAAGGTTGATAGCGGGCACGCCGTACTGCCGCGACAGGAAGTTGGTGACATCCTCGTCGGTAAGGAAGCCCAACTTCACCAAGGCGGAGCCTAGGCGGCAGTTGGTTTCCTTTTGAATCTTGGTCGCCTGTTCCAACTGCTCTGGGGTGACAACCTTCTCTTTGACCAGAAGGTCACCCAGCCGTTGAGACATACCTCGATCTCCTATCCCACTTGATCGGCAGAGAAATGGTGTTGGCTTCGCTAATTCGCGCGAACCGCGGCTTTTGTTTCAGGGGAGATAGGCAGCGTCTTTCGCGTTGACAGAAATTGTCACAGCAGACGCGAAATGGCACCAGTAACTTTAGTACCTGTACCGGCCGGTGCCGCGCGCACAGTCTGGTCGGAAGGTGCGCGGGCCGCGTCAGATGTGCTTTTCGTGAGAGTGCGGTCGGTTCAAAACCCTGGCGACCATGAACTTAGGTAAGCGGCAGGGCCTGATGTCTGGGGCTTTGGAAGTCTGATCGGAAACGACACATGAATCTGCCATCCTCCATTTGGCGCCTCGGGACGGTAGTATTAACGGCCGCGCCAGCCCGCTCTGCCGTGATCTTGGGCTTGGGAAAACACCATTGCTTGAAATCACAGCCGAAGTGTGACGGATGCCCTTTACAGCCATTCTTGCCTCGCATGGAATAGTCCCGTGCAGCTTCATTCCAAGCTTGGACTGAGATTGTTGCCGTTGCTCGCAGTGGCGGCAGCGTGTGCGGCGCAGTCCCTACGTCAGGAGGCTGATCGCGTTGGCATTAAAATCGGAGCGGCCGCCAATATTGCCTACTTGGCGGAGCCGGCCTATACGTCCACGCTGGCGAGCGAGTTCAACATGCTGGAACCCGAGGACGCGATGAAATGGACCGCGCTTCGCCCCAATGAGCAGGCGTTTGACTTCGGGGATGCGGATCGGCTGGTCGCCTTTGCCGAGGCTCACAACATGAGAGTTCGCGGCGACAATCTGCTTTGGGGCATCCATAATCCGCAATGGCTGGCGGACGGGCATTACACTGAAGAGCAACTGCGCAAGCTTTTGCAAGAGCACATTCGCCGGGTGGTTGAACACTATCGCGGAAGAGTATTTGCCTGGGACGTGGTGAACGAGGCCCTCGACGAAAACGGCCAATTGCGCAATTCCATTTGGTACAACCAGCCGGGCATTGGGCTAGCGGGGCAAGGACCGGCTTACATTGAACAAGCATTCCGCTGGGCGCGCCTGGCCGACCCGAAAGCTTTGCTCTTCTACAACGAGGCCGAGGCCGAGTTTATGAACAGGAAAGCGGATGCGGTGTACGCCATGCTGCGCGATTTCAAAAAGCGAGGCGTGCCCATCGACGGAGTGGGCCTGCAGATGCACCTGCTGGACCTCAAAGTGGACGCGCCGGCGTTGGCCGCAAACTTGGAGCGGCTTACGCGACTTGGGTTGCAAGTTCACATCACGGAGTTGGACGTAGCCCTGCCGGTCGATGCCGATGGGAAACTCCTGCATGAGGGCGATTTGGCACGGCAAGCGGAAATCTATCGCCAGGTCGCGCTGGTGTGCATGCAAAATCCGGGCTGCACTGCTTTCGAAACCTGGGGATTTACAGATAAGTATTCGTGGATTGGCTGGTACACGCACCAAACGATGGGCGACGCGCTGCTCTTCGACAGACTCTACCGACCGAAGCCCGCATATGACGCGCTGCGCCAGGTTTTCGCATCCCCATCCCGCCGTTAGACACTTCATTCCCGGAAACCGCGGCAACCGGCCGAAGCCAGCGTCGGCTTATAATGGGGCGGTTCATGCCCGCGTCACCGCCAATTCGATCTGCCGAAGAGCCCTCGCGCCGCAAACGCGTGATTTATGTGACCGGGGGGGCAGTGCTGTTGCTGCTGGCGGTGATTATTTCGCAGGTTTCCTTCGACTTGGATTTTCTGCGGCCGGACAGCAATCAGCTAATCGTTGTCTTTGCCTCGCTTTCCCTTTTGATCTTCCTCCTATTTGTTTTACTCACCTTCGTGCTCGTGAGAAATCTGTTGAAGCTGTTCGCCGAACGCCGGCTGGGCGTGCTGGGATCGAAGTTCCGCACCCGGTTGGTCGTGGTGAGCTTGCTGCTCTCTTTTCTTCCGGTCATTGTGATGTTCTGGTTCGCATACGGGCTTATGAACCATTCGCTCGACAAATGGTTCTCCAGCCCGGTAGAAGAAGTGCGCCGCGACACTGCTGCCATGGCCGCGATGATTTCCGAATATGCGGCGCAGAACGCGCACGCGGAAGCAGTATCGCTGGCGTCCACCCCAGAGGCGCAATATGCCTTTGCCGGACATAGTTTCTCGTCGGTGGTCAACGCCTTTCGCCGTCATGAGCCCACCTTGCAAGGTGGTTTTGCCGTGGCCATTCTGGATGGCGATGCCGAGGCCAGTTTCGGCGCCCCCGCGGCCTGGCCCCTGCTGAAGAATTCGTTGCCGCCGCTGCCGCTCTCCGACCAGGGCCCCCCGCTCTTTACCTGGGAGCCAACCCACACTGAATACATTTTGGGCAGTGCGGCGGTAGGCGACCATGGGCTGATTTTGGTGGGCATGCCGCTGCCTAAGCAGTTCTTCGAGACGCAGAAGCAGATTGAGGCCAGCCAGCAGCAATACTTCGAATTGGCCAAGCAACGCAAGCTGGTACGCCGCACTTACATGGGGCTTTTGCTGCTGCTCACCGTGCTGGTGCTGTTTGCCACCACCTGGCTGGCGTTGTTCCTTTCCAAACTGGTAACCCGCCCGGTGGCGGCGCTGGCGGAGGCGACGCAGGAGATCTCTCGCGGACGTTTGGATTACCGCGTGGAGGTGCACGCGGCCGACGAGATCGGCGATCTGGTGCGATCGTTCAATCGCATGGCCGAGGAATTGGAATCGAGCCGCCGCCAGATCGAAGCATCCAGCCGTGAGCTCGGCGCCGCCAACGTCACCCTCGAGGAGCGCCGCCGGCATATTGAGACCATCCTCGAAAGCATCCCCACAGGGGTGCTGTCGCTCGATGCGGCGCGCCACGTTACGCATGTGAATTACGCTCTATTCCGCTTGTTGCGCGCCAAAGGCGCGGAGTCGGGAGTTCCGGATGCGTGATCGGCGCTTCCCTGGGAGAGATCTTTCCGCCCGAGCTATTGCAAGATCTGGAACCGCTGTTGCGGCGTGCCGACCGCATGGGTACGACGACCACCCAATTGGAGGTTGACCTGCCGTGGGGCAAACTGAATGTTGCGGTCACTGTGGCCACGCTGCAGCACCAACATCATCGTCTTGGTTATGTGTTGGTGTTCGAGGATTTGTCGGACTTGCTGAAGGCGCAGAAGCAGGCGGCATGGCGCGAAGTGGCGCGGCGGGTTGCGCATGAAATCAAAAATCCGTTGACCCCGATTGCTCTCTCGGCGGAACGCATCCGCCGTCACTTGGACAGGGGAACTCCGGATGCGGCGTCTCAGAAAGTTCTCGAGAACTGCGCGGAGACCATCACTGGAGCGGTCGAGAGCCTGCGCAGCCTGGTGGATGAATTCTCCGCCCTGGCGCGCTTTCCCAGCGCCCAACCACGTCCTGCCGACATCAATTCGATTGTGGAAGCCACGCTTGCGATGTTCAACGGGCGGCTGGACGGCATCCGGGTGCGAACTCTGTTGGCACCCGACCTGCCGCACGTCCTAGCCGATCCGGAAGCTATCAAGCGAGCGCTGGCCAATCTGGTGGACAACGCTGCCGAAGCTATGCAGGATTCCTTGCTCCGAGAAATTGTGATCGGCACCACTCTTGTCACCAGCCGCGATGCCGTGGAACTCAGCGTTGCGGACAGCGGCCACGGCGTAACCCAAGAATTGAAGGAACGGCTTTTTCTACCTTACTTTTCCACTAAGAAGAGGGGAACAGGGCTGGGGCTGGCGATCGTGAGCCGGATTGTTGAGGATCACCACGGTTCCATTCGGGTAGAGGAGAACAAGCCGGTGGGAACGCGCTTCGTCATCGAATTGCCCCTGGCCACCGAGGGAGTGGCTGTTTCTCCTGCCAAACAGCATGCATAACATTCTCATTGTGGATGACCAATCGAACATCCGGCAGTCGCTGAAAGGTGTGCTGGAGGACGAAGGTTACAAGACGTCCGTCGCCGATAGCGGCGAATCCTGTTTGGAAGCGCTGCGCAAGCGGGCTTTCGATGTCGTGTTGCTCGACGTTTGGCTGCCCGGGATGGATGGCTTGGACACGCTGCAAAGAATTCGCGAGGTTGAAAGCGCTCCCGAAGTCATCATGATCTCCGGACACGGAACCATCGAGACCGCGGTGCGCGCGACCAAGCTCGGGGCCTACGATTTCCTGGAGAAGCCGCTTTCCATCGATAAGACCCTGATCCTGATCAAGCACGCCATCGACGCCAAACGCCTGCGGGACGAGAATCGCGACCTCAAGAAGCAACTCGTGCCTCGCAGTGTCATTGAAGGTGAGAGCGTTCCCATGAAGGCCTTGCGGCAACAGATTCAGGTTATGGCGCCCACCAATGGCCGGGTATTGATTTATGGCGAGTCGGGCACGGGAAAGGAGTTGGTGGCTCGCGCCATCCACGGCCAGAGTTTGCGCAAAGACGAAATGTTCGTCGAACTGAATTGCGCGGCAATTCCGGAGGACTTGATCGAAAGCGAACTGTTCGGTCATCGCAAGGGATCGTTTCCGGCCG
This sequence comes from uncultured Acidobacteriaceae bacterium, assembly GCA_963776125.1. GTDB lineage: Bacteria > Acidobacteriota > Terriglobia > Terriglobales > Acidobacteriaceae > PALSA-270. Next base: position 14,387 of record CAVZMC010000008.1, read on the forward strand.
CGACCGCCGACAAAGAGGGGAAGTTCCAAAAAGCCCATGGCGGGACTTTGTTTCTCGATGAAGTGGGCGACATGAGCTTGAAAACGCAAGCCAAAGTCCTGCGCACGCTCGACGAACAACGGTTCGCGCCCGTGGGCAGCGATGAACTCACTACCGTCGACGCGCGCGTGGTCGCTTCCACCAACAAAGACCTGGAGGAAGAGATTTCGCGGGGGAATTTTCGCGAGGACCTCTTTTACCGCCTGAATGTGATTCCGTTCTTCGTTCCGCCGCTGCGCGAGCGCAAAGAAGACATTCCTCTGCTGGCGGGGCACTTTCTCAAGGAATTTTCCGCGGCTTACGGACGCCGCTCGCGAGAACTGAGCGATGACGCCATCGAAACGCTCATGCGCTACTCGTGGCCGGGGAATGTGCGCGAGTTGCGCAATGTCATCGAGAGGATTGTCATCATGAATCCCGCGACCAGCCGGTTCGAGCGCAAGCATTTGCCCGCGCTGGTGCATCGTGATGGCAGCCGCCGCACAACGGGCGCCGAGTTTTCCACCCTGCATGACGCCCGCGATGCCTATGAGCGCGATTATATTCTGAAGAAACTCGACGAGAATCACGGCAACGTCAGCCGCGCCGCCGAAGTGCTGGGGTTGGAACGCAGCCACCTATACCGCAAGATGAAGACCTTGGGAATTGCCACCAAGGAGTGAGCCGCGTCAGTATCCCTTCTGCTTGTCCACCACCGCCAGCAGCGGCTCATGATTGAGATAACGGCGCATGTTTTCCGCAACCAATGCGTACTGCCGGTCCCATTGTTTGTCGGTTAAGCCCGCGGTGTGCGGCGTGATCAGAACGTTCTCGAAATCCCACAGCGGTGAACTCGCGGGCAGCGGCTCTTCGATGAACACGTCCAATGCCGCGCCGCCGATCTTTTTATCCTGCAGCGCTTGGATGAGCGCTGCTTCGTCGATCAACTGGCCGCGGCCGACATTGATCAGGCACGCATCCGGCTTCATTCTGGCCAGGCGCGCGGCGTCGATCAGGGCATTGGTTGCTGCGGTGATCGGCACGGCGAGGGCAACATAATCGGATTGCCCCAGCAAGGTATCCAGTTGCGGAGGCGGAAGAACCTCCGCAACGCCTTCGGGACTTCCCTTCTCCGGATGCTCACGCACGGCGATGACTAGCATGCCGACGGCGGCAGCAAGCCGCGCCGCCGTCCGTCCGATGCTGCCCAGCCCAACCATGCCCAAGGTCGCGCCTGCGATTTCGCGAGGATGCGGGCAGGCTTCCCATAACTGCTGCTGTCCCCACTCACGTTTTTGCTGAAAACGAGACGCCTGCGGCAACTTCTTGGCCAGGGCGAGGATCAACGCGATGATGTGTTCGCCGACCACGGGACCATGCACATCCCGACCGTTGGTGATGATGATGTCGCGATGGACCAACTCCGGAAAGAGCAGCTGATGCACCGCGGCGGCGGGAGAATGCAGCCAGCGCAGCTTCTGCGCAGCCTCCACTTGCTCGGGGCGCAGCGACCAGGTAACAACAACCTCCGCATCGCGGATCTCTTCCTCCGCACGGTCGTAGCTGGATAGGCGAACCACCTCCAGGCCGGGAAAATCCGTCCGCAGCCGGTCGGCGAACCCCAGCGGGACGTTCCAGAAATCGAAGTTGTGATGAAACACGATAAGTAACTTCATCGCTCAAGAGGCCTCGACCACAAAGGGCTCAGAGAACCGCGGAAAGCAATCGCCCGATGGCTCGATCTCAGATCACCCGATCTGACAATCACCCGATCCTCTTCACCCGCAGATCGTGGCCGGTCATCTCTTTCGGCTCGTCCAGGCCGAGCATTCCGAGGATTGTGGGCGAGATGTCGCGCAGTGATCCTCCCGGAGCGAGCGTGAATTGCTTGCTGTCTGCGGAGATCACGATGAATGGGACAGGATTCGTTGTGTGCGCGGTATGCGGCCCGCCGGTTGCCGGGTCGATCATCATTTCGGCGTTGCCGTGGTCGGCGGTCACCAGCATCGCTCCGCCTTTGGCGCGCACCGCGAGTTCGATGCGGCCAAGGCACGCGTCCACCGTCTCTACGGCTTTGATTGTGGGCTCGAGCTTGCCGGAGTGGCCGACCATGTCGGCGTTTGCGAAGTTCACGATGATGACGTCAAAAGTTCCGTCCTCTACTGCCTTCACGACCACATCAGCAATGCCGGCCGCACTCATCTCCGGCTTCAGATCGTAGGTCGCGACCTTTTGCGACGGGACCAGCAGGCGCTCTTCTCCTGGGAACGGCTGCTCCACTCCACCATTGAAGAAGTAGGTGACGTGCGCGTACTTCTCGGTCTCAGCCACGCGCAGGTTGCGCAGATTCATCTTGCCCATGACGTTAGCCAGAATGTTATCCATCGATTCTGGCGGGATGACGACCGGCAGAGTGAATTTCTTGTCGTACTGGGTCATGCAGACATAGTGCAGTTTCTTGGGCGCGCGGTCACGGGGAATGGCGGCATCGAGGTCCTCCGCTCCTTGCAGATCGCGGCCCTCCTGCTGGTTGAGGCCGCTGTTGCGGGCGAGGGACCGGGTAATCTGGCGAACCCGGTCGGCGCGGAAGTTGAAACAAATGCAGGAATCTTCATCGCGGATGGTGGCGAGCGGCTTATTGTCCTTGTCGGTGCAGACGAACGGCACGATGAATTCGTCGGTGACGCCCTTGTTGTAAGACTCCTTCACTCCTTTCACCGGGTCGGCGTACTTCCCGCCTTCGCCTTCGCCGTACACCATGGCGTTGAAGGCTTTGGCAATGCGCTCCCAGCGGCGGTCGCGGTCCATGGCGTAGTAGCGCCCGTTGATGCTGGCGATCTTTCCCGTGCTGTACTCGCGCATCTTCTGCTGAAGTTGTTCCAGGTAACCGGCGCCGTTGGTGGGCAAGGTGTCGCGCCCGTCCATGAAGGCGTGGACGAAAACGCGGTCCACGTTGTTCTGCTTGGCCATCTTTAACAGCGCATAGAGATGAGTTTGGTACGAGTGCACGCCGCCGTCGGAACAAAGACCGAAAAGATGCAGCCGCCGGCCAGCGGTCTGCGCATTTTTCATGGCGGCCATCAGAACTGGATGAGAAAAGAACTCGCCGTTCTGGATCATTAGCTCGATGCGCGTGCTGTCCATGTGCACGATGCGGCCGGCGCCGATATTAAGATGGCCGACTTCGCTGTTGCCCATCTGTCCGTCGGGAAGGCCAACAAACTTGCCGCTAGTTTGAATCAGCGTGTTGGGATACTCACGCAGCAGGCGGTCGTAGGTCGGCTTGCGGGCGAGCGCAATCGCATTGGCCTTGGTTTCGGCGCGGTATCCCCAGCCGTCGAGAATGATGAGAACAAGCGGTTTTGGTCGGGTCATAGGCTCCTAGCCTCTAGCTGTTAGCTTCCGCTGCTAGCTTGTGGCTCGCGGAAAAGCGATACAGAAACAAAGCGACGCACAGAAAAAGCGGGAACAGAAGAATCTATAGGACGGCGCGGGGGTTTTCAAATGCGCTGGTGGAAAAAATCGGGATATTCACATTGCCCCTCTCATTTCGGGCTTTATACTCTTAATTTGTCCAAGGGGGACGTGCATGCCTATCAATGAGTTTTTGCTGCTCGAATTCGATGTTGAAATGAGGAAGACCCGCACCGCGCTGGAGCGCGTTCCCGCGGACAAGAAAGACTTCGCCCCGCATCCCAAGTCGATGCCGCTGGGCAAGCTTGCGCCTCACATCGCGCAACTGGCGGGCTTTGGCCTGACCGTGCTCACCACTCCTGAGCTTGATTTCGCCAAGGTCAGTTTCAAGCCACTGCCGTTTGAATCCGCGGCGCAGCTGGTCGGCGTGCTTGATGAAGGCGCGGCCAAAGTACGAACCGCGTTGCAGAACACGCCCGACGAAGCCTGGAAACAGAGCTGGAAGCTAAGTTTCGGTGGCAAGCCCATCTTCGAAGGCTCGCGCTTCCTTGCCTATCGCGAGATGTTTCTAAATCACCTCGTCCATCATCGCGCGCAGTTGGGCGTCTATCTGCGGTTGAACGAGAAACCGGTGCCCGCGACGTACGGACCCTCGGCGGACGACACGATGGGATTCTGAGGTAGCGTCCTTAAATCACCAGATGACCTCGACCTTATAGCGCGAGAACCAGGGATCAGCCGTAATGATCGGCCACTTCTGGTTGATGCTCTGCGCAATGAGTACGCGGTCGAACGGGTCGCGATGGTGCAGGGGTAAGGATTCTATGCCGAGCACGTGATCTAGCGTGATTGGCAGCAGTTCAATTTGATTTTGAACCAGCTTCTTCACCAGATACGGCCCCACAGGCTTGGGCAGAGGAAGTTTGCCAGCCTGCGCCTTGATGAGAATCTCCCACATGCTGGCCACACTCAGCCAGAGATCATTCGAACCGGTATAGATTTGTCGAGCCCGGCGAGAGAGCTTGCCTTCCTCAGCGATTGCCCACAGGAAAGCGTGGGTGTCGAGAATCGCCTTCATTCGTAGAAGAGATCCTCGATCTCCTTGGGCAGCGGATCGTTGAAATTGTCCGGCACAGTGAACTCCCCTTTGGCCGACCCAAGCACACGCCGCTTCCTTCGCCCCGCGACTGGTACCAGCTTGGCCACGGGAGTTCCGGCCTTGGCGATGATGACCTCCTCGCCCATCGCGACCCGCCCCAGCAGGCGCGAGAGGTGGGTCTTGGCCTCGTGGATGTTCACTTCCATAAAAACATATTAGACTAAGTTCTTAGCTAAGTCAACTATCGGCTTCCGCAACGCTCTATGAAGCGCTCCTCAGGTTCTGCTCCAATGTCCACATCATTGCCTCAGCCATCGTGATGAACTCACGCGCCTGTTCCGACGTCAGACGCTTTGGCGGCGCGTGCATAGCCAAGTTGCGCATATTGCGTAACCCCAAAATGGCGTCCGTTGCCGTCGGTTGAATCATGCCCTTCTCGACAAGGGCCCGGAGAACCTCCGGCAGCAGCTTTTGAGTTACACCTGCTCCTGCAGCTGCAGCGGCCACGCGTTCCTCCAGTTGACTCCATGCCTGTGAAATGGCAGCAGCGGGAGCAACCTCGACCAGATGCTCCGTCTCCTCATTAGTCAACAGGCCTGAAACCGCCGGCCTAGTCGCGTTCTTAGCGGAGCCGGGTAGCTCTGCGCGAACCTCATTCGCTGCGGCTTCGAAATCCGCTGACCAGTCACCTTATTGTTATGCGGCGGAGTCGCATGCCCTCTACAAGGTGGCCGACATGCCGCTTGAATATAAGGCTCACCCCAATCACCGCTGCTGGCCAGGCTAGCGCTTTCGTCATCTCGGCAGTGAACGTCATCCCGTCCATGAGCCTCCTGTCCGCGCGGCCTAAAAGACCCGGCGGCTGCCCCCTCACGGGCTAAAAATCCGCCCGTCCTCAGACACTATTTGATTGTGCATCCTAGCGACTCAATCCAGGGATTGGTTGCCCTATCCCTTGTAATTCAACGCCTTCAGCCCCAAAAATCGCGCGCCATCGCCCAGGTCCTGCTCGATGCGCAGCAGCTGGTTGTATTTGGAGATGCGGTCGGTGCGCGACGCTGAGCCGGTTTTGATTTGGCCGGCGCCGGTTGCGACGGCCAAATCTGCAATAAACGTGTCTTCGGTTTCGCCGGAGCGGTGCGAAATGACGGACGTATAACCGTTGCGGCGGGCGAGGTCAATGGCATCGAGAGTCTCGCTGACCGTGCCAATCTGGTTCAACTTGATGAGAATCGAATTCGCCACGCCGCGTTCGATTCCTTCCTGAAAAAGTTTCACGTTGGTGACGAAAATATCGTCGCCGACAAGCTGGATCTTGCCGCCGAGTTGCTCGGTCAGGCTGCGCCAGCCCTCCCAGTCATCCTCGGCCAGGCCATCTTCGATCGAAACAATGGGATAATCGCGCGCCCATTTAGCGAGATAGATCACCATGTCCTCGGGGCTTTTCTCCGACTTGTCGGATTTCTTGAATACATATTTGCCATCTTGAAAAAACTCGCTGGCCGCGGGATCAAGCGCGATGGCGATTTCATAGCCGGGCTTGAAGCCGGCTTGGGTAATCGCTTCGAGCACCACCTCGATCGCTTCGACGTTCGATTTCAGAGACGGCGCGAATCCGCCTTCGTCGCCCACCGAGGTGTTATAGCCGCGCTTCTTAAGTACGCCTTTGAGGGTGTGAAAAACTTCCACGCCCCAGCGCAAAGCGTCCGCGAACGACGCCGCGCCCACCGGCATGACCATGAATTCCTGGAAGTCGACGTTGTTATCGGCGTGCGCGCCGCCGTTGAGGATGTTCATCATCGGGGTGGGCAGAATGTTAGCCGCCGCGCCACCCAAATAACGATAGAGGGGTAATCCGAAACTCGAGGCAGCGGCACGGGCCGCAGCCATGGAAACCGCCAGGATCGCGTTGGCGCCCAGGCGGCTCTTATTTTCGGTCCCGTCGATTTCAATCATCTTTTGGTCAAGCCCGCGCTGGTCGGAGGCGTCCCAGTCGGCGAGAGCGTCGGCGATTTCGCCATTGACGTGCTCGACCGCTTTGAGCACGCCTTTGCCCTGGTAGCGCTGCTTGTCGCCATCGCGCAGCTCGACGGCTTCGTGCTCTCCGGTGGATGCGCCGCTAGGAACGATGGCGCGGCCGATCGAACCATCGGCAAGAGCGACTTCCGCTTCGACCGTGGGATTGCCGCGAGAATCAAGCACCTCGCGACCCTGAATTTCAGCGATGTTCAAGCTTGGCATGATTGCGTCCTTTTTGATTTCAGCTCTTGATTCGAGTTTGTTAGAAACGACCTTCCGTTAAAACAGGTGATTATAAATCAAACCATTGTCTAAACCGGTTCGTGCAACGTGTCGGCTATTGTTGGGTTCCGCGGACTTGATAACATTGGGCTCAGAATGCGAGATCGCACAGAGACTCTTGCCATTGGTTCACGCGCGCCGGAATTTTCCCTTTCGTTCGCCAATCGGGAGGGCCTGTTCTCCCTTTCTGGAATGTTGGCGCAGGGCACGCTAATCCTCGAGTTCCTGCGCGGGACCTGGTGACCCAACTGCGTGAAACGCATGGCTCAGTTTGAGCCTTGGAAAGATCAACTGGAGCAGGCAGGGTCGCAGCTGGTTTTCATCGCGGCGGAGAAGCGTGATGGTTTCTGGAAGCCGGCTCGGTTTTTGGCCAAGCACCCAATCTCGTTCCCCTTACTGCTGGACGAAGACCGCTCAGTGACCAAAGCTTTCGGCCTTTATCATCACATGGGACACGACGCGATTCATATCGCCCACCCGGCCACCCTCTTGATTTCCCACGACGGCGTCGTGCGCTACATCTATCGCGGGGACAACCAACTGGATCGCGCGCCCGTAGGTGAGGTGATTGCAGCAGCACGACAAATCTCCCGCTCATAGCTGCATCCCGTTTTCCTCTTCTAAGGAAGTTTTTGTCCCACGGCCTGCAGCCGCATCATGCGAACATGCACTCGACCTTCGGCATCGGCGGGATGAGTTGCCATATAGCAATCGGTGACAGCTTGCAAGAACCGGTCACGGCAATCTTCGGGGACGCGGGTGGTGTAGGGTAGCCACGCGGTGCGTAGCCATCCGGTAAATGCGGCGGCGTCGAGATGGACCATGTCTTTCTCGATCAACTCAACCGAATCCGGCTGCAGGCCCGCGTTTCGCAGCCAGCCGCGGTATTCCTCGGCATCGTAAAAGCCGTAGGGAATCTGCGCGGAGGGTATAGCGGCCCATCTCGCATCACTCAGGCAGGCCTCGAACGCGCGAATTACTTCCTCGCCATTTCCCTTTCCACCCATTTGCAATACGCAACGTCCGCCCGCGCGGAGGCTTCTTGCAATTCCCGCCAGCACCGGCTTGTGATCGATCACCCAATGCAGAACGGCATTCGAGAACACGGCGTCGAACTCGGCCTCGAACGGCAGGGCGCTGGCGTCAGCTTGCAAAAAAGACAGAATCGGAAATTTCGCCGGAGGAAAATGCTCCCGCGCGAATTCGACCATCTCGCGCGAACGATCCACACCGACGACCTTCCCCATCGGGACCAGGCTGGCAATGGCCGCCGTGTGCCGCCCGTCTCCACAGCCGATGTCCAGCACGCGTTCGTTTGGCTGCAGAGCGAGTAGCTCGATGAGTTCTTTCGCCCAACGCTCCTGCCCTTGAGAGTGACTAGCGTAGTCGGCGGGATTCCATTGGTGAACCGTGCTCGGCATCGTGCTGCACCTCCAAGTTCAAGATGCCACACCCAATCAGAAGCCGAAATTGATCTTTGACGATGCCGTCATCGCGCCCGGTGATGGCGGCGGCTGGATGCAGTCTTACCACCTACGAGGTGGTCGACGAGCTGGCGCGCGGCGGCCGACAGAGTCCCCAGCGAATGAACACAAATATGCAGTTTTCGCCGCGCCCAGGAATCCAGCAACGGAACGGCAACGAGTCCAAGGGATTGTGTGTAGGGGGTAGCGGCCGCCTGGGGTACCACTCCTACGCCCAAACCGGCGGCGACCATGGCGCAGACTGCATCGAAACTTTTCGCCTGGATGCGCAATTTCAAACTGCGTCCGGCATCCGACGCCTCGCGCAACAAGCGGTAATGCAGCGAGCTATTGCTGTGCAGGCCGACGAAATCGCAATCCAGCGCCTGCGAAAAGGGGATGGGCTTGCGACCGGCCAGGGGATGATCCGGGCGCGCGATCAGAACCAATTCATCGTCTCGAAACGGAATCAGGGTGAGCCCTTCTATGGAAGGAATGTCGCTAATGATTCCAATGTCCGCCACGCGATCAGCCACGGCCTGCGCGATCACGCTGCTGACGTGGTCTTCCAGGTGCACTTGAATATCCCTGTGATGCGCCAGAAACTCGGCCAGCGCAGTGGGCAGAAATTCCACAATCGAGGAAATATTCGCGAAGACGCGCACCTGGCCGCGGACGCCGGAAGAAAAAGCGCGCAATTCGTCATCCAACTGTGCGGCTTGGTTGAGCACGCCGCGGGCTCGCGCCAGCAGAGCGTGTCCGGCCGGCGTCAGCCTCACACCTTTACTACCTCGCACCAGCAGCGGAGTCTTGAATCCGTCTTCCAAATCGGACAAGCGTTTGCTGACCGCGGAGGCAACCGTGTGGCAACGCTCCGCGGCGCGGGCGATGCTTCCCGCTTCCGCCACGGCCACGAACAGTTCGAGATCCTTCAGCGAAAATTGCATGGAGTAAAGTGGCGGATCGAGCAAATTCATTCGGAGGTTGCCGGCGACCGCCCCTCTAAGCCAGCGCCGCCAGGTCGTCCTCGCTCAGCAGCGGCAGTTCGATCCAGCCTTCCACCGGCAGTGCGTCCACCGGCAAACGATTCTGCCATAAGCTGAAGCGCAAATGCAGCTTGGTCGCGGCGGGAACTGATGGCTTGCCGGCCGCCTTGATCGGCGAAGGCGCGGCCAGCAGCCAGGAAAACGGCAGCTTGAACTCGAAATTGCGTTTCAGCGCGACGGCAACGCCGTCCACGGGATACTGCGAAGAGGCCAGCGCTTTTTCCTCCTCCGCCGGCGTGACCCGCCAGGCCACGATTTCCGCCGCTTTCACACTCGCGCTCAGGCGCAGCGCTCGCTGGGGCCGTTGCCCTTCGGCGGCCCAGGATTCCACGGTGATGACCAGATCGAAATCGGTATCGGGAACTTTGCCGACAAAATCCAGACGCCCGTAGACGTTGCCGGCATCGATTCCGGCGTGGACAGAATCCAGCAGAAAGCTTTTCCCGTGCATGGAACCTGCGCGGCGATCCGCGGTGTACACCGCCGCGCCCATCCATTCAAAATAGCGAATCATCTCGCCGCTCACGTGGGGATGAATGTAGGCCGTCTGCGGAATGAACGAAGGCCTAAGTATGCCGCCAATAATCGGTTGCGCCAAGGAGTCCGGCGGGCTTGCGCCGAGCGCCTGATACACGTTTGACAAGTGTTTGCGATAGAGTTCGTCGAACTCGCGGTCGTTGGCGGAATGATGCTCCGGGCCATACCACCAGTTCCAGTCGCTGCCCTCGGCGATCATGATTTCTTCAAACGCCAGCTTGCACTGTGGCGCGCTGGCGCGAGCCGAGTTCTGGGTATAGAAATCGCGGGCGCGGCACAGATAATCCCAGGCGCGGTTGTCCTCCGGAGCGCCGATCCAAACGTTGAAATTGGCATCAATCCACGATCCCGGAACCAGAGACGAAAATGTCGCGGTATTCTTGTGCCGGGCGATAGCCTCGGATACGGTGACGGCCTCAAGTCCCGGCTCGTTCTGTAGCGCCGCATAAAAGCGGCGGAGGAATTCCCGCCCCGACCTTGGATAATATTCCCATGCATTTTCGCCATCGAGGATGATTGACATGATAGCGTCATTGCCTTTTGCCAGAACGGATTTCGCGGCTTCCTTAATGTTATTGATGAGGTGGCTCGCAGCCTCCGCTGGTGCCATGCCAGAATACACAAACCCAATCAGATCCGAGATGGTGTGATCGCGGAAAATCAAATGCATTTCGGTCTGCGCGTTTTCGAAGCGATGAATTGTGTACAGCTTTTCGGCCAGATCAGCGGGTAGGCGGCCGTTGCCGTCGCGTCCAAACGACACCCCCAAACTGCGTCCCAGGACGCCTTCGTCGGTTGCCATCCACTTCACGCCCAGGCTCTGCGCAATCGCCAGAACTTCCTCGGACACACTGCCTTCCGAGGGCCACACGCCCGTGGGGCGCACGCCGAAGACTCGCTGATGCAAGTCAAGCCCGCGCTGGAGTTGTTCTCGTGCGTCCTCGGGATGGCGGAAGCGATTTTGCGGCAGGGCTAATCCGGGGCTGGAAACCGCGCCCATGTTGGTGTCACACACCAGCGGCAGAATGGGATGGTAAAAGGGCGAAGTCGAGATTTCGATTTCTCCCTTCCGCGCCGCCTCGGCATGGGCGGGAAGAACTTTGCCGATCAACTCACGCTCGCGTTGAATGACGAAACGCTGGTCGTCGAGCGAGTAGCCATGACCTTTCTTGACCAACGCGGCCACGTCGGGTTCTTCCAGAAAGAGCTCGTCAAACCAGGCGAGTTGCGAGAGCACTTGCAGGTCGGTGAAGTCCTGTGGCTGAAAGTACCGTTCGGCGCGCTCGGGAGAGTCCCCGGCGCCGCGAAACCGCTCCCACAGCTCCTGGTAGCGGGGATAGCGTCCGATCATGTTTGCCGGATTGGCTTGAAAGAGGTATTGCAGCGCAAAGCGGCGCTGCTCCAGCGTCAGGTCTTTGGCCGGTGTCGCGGCGACCTGTAGAAAAGGCTCTTGCGCCGTTCCTGCCTCATAGTCCTGCATCTGCTCGATCAACGAAGGCACCAGGTTGAAGGTTTGATGAACATTGGGGAACTCGTCCAGCAGTTTGACCATGCCGTAATAATCTTTGAGCGCGTGCAGACGCACCCAAGGCAGACGATATTCTCCTGTCACCAGATCCTTATAGAAAGGCTGATGCTGATGCCAGAGGACAATGACGCGCAGAACAGGCATTTGTGGCGGAATCCCTGAAAGCAGATCGAACTTGGGACCAGTCGGCAGTTTAGCATGCGCCGTGGCGTGAACTGGCTGGGTACCAACGATCGCGAAACTTGGGATATCGCGTTCAGAATGCGCCCATTCCGGTACACTGGAGGGGCCAACCTAAGCCCATAGCCCTGATGACGAGCAAAGCCACAGAGACCCTCGCGACCACCACCCGCTACGACATCACTTCACTCACCGATCAGGATGTCTACCTGTTCAATGAGGGCAGTCACTACCGGATCTACGAAAAGCTGGGAGCGCACCTTGCCAGCGCGGAAAACGAGTCCGGCGTTTGCTTTGGCGTATGGGCGCCGAACGCACGCGAGGTTTCGGTCATGGGCGAGTTCAACGATTGGAACCCGCACCGCCATCCTTTGCAGGCCCGGGGAAGTTCAGGCATCTGGGAAGGGTTTGTGCCCGGGCTAGGCCAAGGCACTCTCTACAAGTTTCATATCCGCTCCAATCATCACGGATTTACCGCCGACAAGACCGATCCCTTTGGAGTGCTCCAGGAAAAACCGCCGCGCACGGCGTCCGTGGTGTGGGACTTGGCTTACCAATGGGCCGACGCCGACTGGATGGCTAAGCGCGCGACAAAAGATTCCTTGCGGTCGCCGATCTCCACCTACGAAGTCCACATCGGCTCCTGGATGCGGGTGCCCGAGGAAGACGACCGTCCCCTCACCTACCGCGAAATGGCGCCCCGTCTCGCCGACTATGTCCGTAAACTCGGCTTCACTCACGTGGAGTTTCTGCCCGTCATGGAGCATCCGTTCTACGCTTCATGGGGATATCAGACCACCGGCTATTTCGCTCCCACTTCGCGCTATGGCACGCCACAGGATTTTATGTACCTGGTGGACTATCTGCACCAGCACGACATCGGCGTGATTCTCGATTGGGTGCCGTCCCACTTCCCTTCCGATGGCCATGGCCTGGCTTACTTCGACGGCACGCATCTGTTCGAGCACGCCGACTGGCGAAAGGGCTTTCATCCCGACTGGAACACTTACATCTTCAATTACGGGCGCAACGAGGTTCGCAGCTTTCTGCTTTCAAGCGCCATGTTCTGGCTCGACAAATACCACGCCGACGGCATTCGTGTGGATGCCGTGGCCTCCATGCTTTATCTGGACTACTCACGCCGAGAAGGAGAGTGGATCCCGAATCAGTACGGCGGCCGCGAAAACCTGGAGGCGATTGACTTCCTCCGGCAATTCAACACGCAAGCCTACAAGGAACACCCGGGCATCGTGACGGTGGCGGAGGAATCCACCGCCTGGCCCATGGTTTCGCGGCCCACCTACGTCGGCGGATTGGGTTTCGGTTTCAAGTGGGATATGGGCTGGATGCACGATACGCTGCAATACTTTTCCCAGGACCCCATTCACCGCAGGTATCACCACAACGAGCTGACTTTCCGCATGCTGTACGGCTTCACCGAAAACTTCGTGCTGCCGCTCTCGCACGACGAAGTCGTGCACGGCAAAGGTTCGATCATCGGCAAAATGCCGGGCGACGAGTGGCAGAAGTTCGCTAATCTGCGCCTGCTCTACGGCTACATGTTTGGGCAGCCGGGCAAGAAGCTGCTGTTCATGGGGAACGAGTTCGGCCAGGTCCGTGAGTGGACGCACGACAGCAGCCTGGAATGGCATGTGCTGCAATACCCGGTGCATCGCGGGGTGCAGTTCTGGGTGGAGCAGTTGAATCGCCTGTACCGGGAAGAGCCCGCGTTGCATCAACTCGACGCCGATTCCGCCGGCTTCGAGTGGGTGGACGCCAACGACAACGAAACCAGCGTGCTGTCTTTCCTGCGAAAGGGAAAATCGGAACGGGAGACCATCCTCGTGATCTGCAACTTCACGCCCGTGCCGCGCCTGAAATACCGCGTCGGCGTCCCGCTAGGCGGCTGGTGGCGCGAACTGCTCAACAGCGATTCCACCCACTACGCCGGCAGCGGAATGGGCAACGGCGGCGGCGCCATGGCCGAAGCCAAAAAATCCCATGGCCGGCCATTTTCCTTGAGCCTGATCCTGCCGCCGCTGGCGGTGCTCTTCTTCAAACCGGAATAGCGCAGGGTCAAAGGACGGGGTGCCGGGTGCCCCACCTTTCGCGGTTTTCGAAAGGTGGGAATCTGCCGAAGCCACGAACTTCCATTCTTAAGAGAGGACTATGCGTCGCACTTGGCGACATCGAGCGGGGCCAACCCGCATCTCGAAAACCGCGAGACGAGGGGCACCCCAAGCGACGGTAGGAGAGGTTATACTTTCCGCCAGAAGCGGGCCACCCGCCTGGAGCTATGTCTCGTGGGGTCTGATTCCCGATTACACGCACTGTAGTTGCCAGTGGGTTGCGGAGCACACTCGCATGCGAAAGTTTTACCGTTACACCGTGAAGGAACAGGCGCAGTTCACATGTGATTGCGGACGCAGTTTCACCGAGACGCGGGAACGCGCCAAAAATTATGAGGTAGACAGCCCTGGTAACCCTAGCTGGCCCACGGAGTACACGACCAGTCAGGGGCCGACCTACCAAGCAGGGGAGAATACGGGATCGAATCCGCGCAACAAAACGAACGTCGGCTGCGCTTGTCCGCCGCCAGCGCCGTAATGGAGGATGGCAAATGAGGCAACTTGCAATCACTTTGCTAGGTCGGCGCTTGTGCCGTATGCGCAATCGACTCGTCCCTACGCGTTCTGGCACAGGAAAAGTAGCGTCCCCGTGAACCGGCAAGCGGCGTTGCCTACGACAACATGGGCCGGCTGATTGGGACGACCACGCAGTACGCGTTCCTGCCGGGCCAAACTTACACGAACGCCTACGCTTACGACGCGGCGTCGAATCGGACGGGGCTGACCTCGCCGGACGGGAGCACGAACACCTACAGCTACGACACGCTGAACCGGCTGAATAATCTGGCCAACTCATGGGCGGGAACGTTTGGCTTCGGCTACGACGCGCTGAGCCGGCGCACCTCGCTGACCCGGCCGAATGGGGTGAACACCAGCTACAGCTACGACTCGCTCTCGCACCTCCTGAGCGTGCTGCATCAGGCGGGCAATACCACGCTAGACGGGGCGAGCTACACGTATGACGCCGCAGGCAATCGTACCGGCAAGGGGAACTATCTGAACGGGACTACGTCGAATTACACTTACGACCCGCTATACCAGCTTACGCAAGTGACCGGAGGGACGACGGAGAGCTACAGCTACGACGCAGTGGGGAACAGGCTGAGTTCCGCAGGGGTGCCCTCGTACAGCTATAACGCGTCGAACGAGCTGACCTCGAATTCGACGGGAAATTACACATACGACGCAAACGGCAATACCCTCTCCGATGCCTCCGGCAAATCCTACTCCTGGGACTTCGAGAACCGCCTGACGCAAGTCACAGTGCAACAGACCGGCGGCGGCTCCAGCATCGTGGCCTTCAAGTACGATCCCTTCGGCAGAAGAATCTACAAGCAATCCCCGAGCTTCACGAGCATCTTCGTCTACGACGGCGATAATCTGCTTGAGACGCTAAATGCATCGGGCAGTGAGGTGGCGAGCTATACGCAGACGCAGAAGATCGATGAGACGCTTGCAGAGATGCGCAGCAGCACGACGGATTATTACGAGTCGGACGCTCTGGGGTCGATCACGTCATTGAGCAACTCAACCGGGGTGCTCGCGAACACCTATACCTACGATTCCTTCGGCAACACGACGGCTTCCACCGGCACGCTGCCCAACTACTTCCAATACACGGGGCGCGAGTTCGACACCGAGACTGGCATCTACTTCTACCGTGCCCGTTACTTCGATCCGTCGAGCGCGCGGTTCCTAAGCGAGGATCCGCTTAAGTTTGGGGCAGGAGTCAATTTCTACGCCTACGTCAAGAATCGACCACTCAACTATAAGGATCCGCTCGGCCTTAATGGCATTTGTTGGAGCTGCATTGCGGACACCGCGAAGAGTGCTTGGGATAAAACGAAGGACGCGGCGGACAAGGCCACCGCCTTGTTCCAATGCTATCTGTGCATCGCAACATCGATCGGGAACACCCAAAGCAGAGCAGGAGCCCCTTTGTATAACAATGGCGACCTTGCAATGCAGGGCACTGATTATCCAGGCGCTCCATCTGCGTCGGCGGGCGCTAGGGAGATAAAACTATCGTGTTACGCGAACACCAACTGCCCCGAATGTGCGAAAGCTGGCATCGAGACGGCGGTAGGGGGCATGACCGGGCAGTAAGTTGTTTGGGAGGACCTTCTTGAGAAAGCTTCGGCGAATTTTGGTTGTCGTAGGGGTTGCCCTCGCGGTCATCGTATTCTGCCTATATTGGGCTGGTCCGGTTGCTCTTTCAATCTGGGCGGCTCGCAAACTCCCTGACAGAGCGCGCTTGGTTCCGGAGGATCTGAAGGACGCCTCCGTCTCTCCATCCGCTGGGGATAAACTTTCGTATTTCGGCTATGAATTTGAACTTCCGTGGAGTGATATTGACACTTCCCAGTCTAAAGCGACAAATGTGAATCAAGCCGTTATCATCTTTCGTTCAGGTCTCCAGATGTCGGTGACTGGGCTGCCTCCAAAGGAGACTATCAACGGCGTTGCCAGAAGTTATGCGACGCCGCAGACCGTTGCACCGTTTATCGCCTCAGAATTTGGTGTTGAAGCAACCCGATCAGACTATGAATTTCTAAGGCGCCTATATAACTTTACTCCCGAGAAAATGAACCGGTGGGCCTTATCCCCGGCGACCCACTACCGAGAGTCCATGTTGCTCACGATTAAGTCCGCCACACTTCTACCATGGGCGGACTCGGGAATTTTCAATATTCGCAATTCTGAATACGCTGGATTTCAACAGGGCAGCCCTGACGCTCGCCCCGTCGGAATTGTGCTGACCCTTTACTCGGAAGATGGCGGTATTGAGTTCGTGTTCTCCCAGAAGAAATATCAAAATCCCGCAGGAGTGTCCCAAGCCGAAATCAATCGTGTCATCAAGTCGGTTCGGAAGCCGACCGTCGCAGAGGTACAACGCTGAAACTCAATTGCACCGGTAGCTACACGTACGACGCAAACGGCAATACCCTCTCCGACCCCTCCGGCAAATCCTACACCTGGGACTTCGAGAACCGGCTGACGCAGGCCGTCGTGCCCGGCACCAACGGTGGAACGACCAGCTTCAAGTACGACCCGTTCGGGAGAAGAATCCAGAAGTCCGGCCCGGCGGGTGGCCCGCTTCCCATACCCAAGTATAAACTCACCCTTCTTTGGTAACTCCACGGGGTGCCCCGCGTCTCGCGGTTTTCGAGACGCGGGTGTTAGCGGCGAAGCTTCCGGTTTCACGCTGCCTTCGCGCGCACCGTCATCTGTAAGACGGAGCAGTCGTTGATCCGCACCCGGCCCCGTTCTCCGCAGAAATAGGAACGGAAGCTGCTCCAGGGCCATTGTTCCGGCGCCAACACCAGCCCGCGCTTGACCGGATTCTGGTGCATGTAACGCAGCTTCTCGATACGTTTGCGCTCGCTCCAGACGTTGAAGTCGTAGAAACGTGCCTGCCAGAGGTGGTGCGGCATCGACTCCCAAAACTCTAACTGATCGGTCTGGGACCGGCGCTGCCACTCGCCGAGAATGCGCCGGGTGAATCCCAGCTTCAGCGCCTGCAGGACGGTGGAGGGCGTGCCGCGCTGCGGCTCGCTGATGAGCAGGTGAAAATGTTCGGGCATGACGACGTATCCCAGAACCACGACGCGGTAACGGCGGCGCACTTGTTCGAGCACCCGCAGGAAAAGATCGCGACGGCAGGAGGGGCCGAGAAATGGCTGGCGCTGATAGCAGCTACAGGTGATGAAGTGGAAGTCGCCGGAGCCGTAGTAGCGACGCAGGGAGCGGGGCACGAGTTAGAAGCTAGGACCGAGGCGACAGGAAGTCTGTGATGCGTGAACATTACGGATGCGACCGGCACCTGCCCGCGTCTCGAAACCCGCGAGACGCGGGGCACCCCAAGCGACGGTAGGAGAGGTTATACTTTCCGCCAGAAGCGGGCCACCCGCCAGGCGTTGATGCGTCCTTGGCTTCTCGGTTTCTCTCCGCCGCGCCTCGTTCTCGAGCGTTTTCTGATCGGAGCACACGCGCCTCGCGAGCTACTCGAGGCGGTGCGCGACGCTTTGCGCTCCGTGTCGCCGGACGTACTCGCGTTTCGAGTTCAGACTGTCATGGAGTGTGACGCTAGAGAGGATCTCGTTCGAGTGCGCGTCCCGATTCTCTACTTGCAAGCTGAGCAGGATCGATTGGTGGCGAAATCCAGTTTCGAAGAAATCCAACGGCTAAAACCGGATACGATTTTCGCGTCTATTCCGGCACCGCATCTGCTATCACAGCGAGAACCAAACAAGTCGGCCGCCTCGATCGTACATTTTCTGGAAAGCTTGCAAAAGTAAGACAGAAATCTCTTAGGGCAACAGAAACCAATGCGGCCACCAGGCCGCGCCACGAAAGTGCAAGAGCACGAAAACTAGAATCGGCATCAGCGACGCGGTGAATAGGCGCTTGGCTTCGGTGCGCAGCGCGCGCAGGCGAACTTCAACTGTAGGAGCCGATATATAAAGCGACGGGCGCGGGATCATGCGCGGAGTGCGGCGTTTGTACTCGCGAAACGCTTCGCCGAAAATACTCTCCAGAACTTCCTCCTCCGCCGGAATCACCCAGCGCACGTATGCCACGGACGCAACCAGCGTCAATCCGACCAGCGAAACGCTCTTCAGGAAGAAAGCAATCGATAACGCGAAGCAAAACCCGCCCACATATAGCGGATTGCGCGTGACCGAGTACGGCCCAGTCGTTTGCAGAATGCGATCCTTCACCCCGCCCACGTAGAGCGTGGACCAGATGCGCATGGTGAGATAAGCCAGAAAGAAAAACCATCCGACGAAGTCCAGAAGCAAGGCCAAGGGTGCGATTTCGCTGATCCAGGGCTTGCTGAAAATGACGGCCAGTCCGACCGGAGCCAAACAAACCGCGCCAATCCAGCTGCGGTGGGTGAAGATCCACGAATCGGTTACGGTTTTGGTCGCGGAAGCTGCTGGCGAGGCCATTTGCTCCTTTTCTAGAACGTAGCTAGGGCGTCAGTCTTCAGGAAGACCTGGTCCTCAGGCAGTTGACGACTGAAGACCGACGACCGACGACTGACCTGTGCAATGATACAGTTTGAGCTTAAGCTAGCGAAGCTGGCTATGCGCATCCTCACCCGTTACATACTACGCGAAGTCACCTCGCATGCCTTGATTGGCGTCGCGGTATTCACCTTCGTGTTGTTCACGCGCGATCTGGGACGTCTTCTTGAACTGGTCGTCCGCAATAGCGCACCTTTGCCCAGCGTCGCCGCACTTTTTTTCTACACCGTGCCGGTGGCGCTCATTTACACAATTCCCATGGGCGTGCTGGTCGGGATTCTGATCGGACTAAGCCGGCTAGCGGCGGACAGCGAAATCACCGCCATGCGCGCCAGCGGCATGGGCGTTTGGACGTTCTTGCGGATCATTTCCATTTTCGCGGTCGGCGCGACGTTGCTGGCGCTTTTGAACAGCGTGTACATCGCGCCCAAGTCGCAAGCCGCCCTGGGACGGCTGCAGGACCGGCTGAAGAATTCGCAGGTCTCCTTCGAAATCCAGCCCCGGGTCTTTTACGAAGGATTTCCGCAACTTGTGCTCTACGTTCAGGATGTGCACAGTGGGCGCGGGGCAGCGCTTTGGAAGGGAGTGTTCATCGCCGACATCAGCACTCCCACGCCGCGTATTTGGACGGCCCAGCAGGGAATTTTGGTTCCCGAGGGGCAAGATACGCTGCATCTCCATTTGACCAGTGGATCCACGCACGAGACCGACCCCGATAACCCCGGCAACTATCGGATTTCCACGTTTGAGCAGACCGACATTCCAATTTACTTTCCTCCGAGCGAAAGCAAGCAGGAGCAGGAGCCCGCGCCCATGGCGCAACTCGGCACCTGGGAGCTGCCACGAGAAGCACGCCAGACGAATCCGTCGGCGGCGCTCTGGTATGAAAGCGAATTCCATCGCCGTTTCGCGTTGCCGGCAGCTTGCCTGGTGCTGGCGTTGGTCGGCCTTCCTCTGGGCCTGTCCTCCAAGAAAGGCGGTAAGTCCGCGGGTTTTGTGTTGACCATCGTTCTGGTGCTGGTTTACTACTCGCTTTCGCTCTCCGGCATTTCTTTGGCGCGGCAAGGAAAAATACCGCCGGCCTTAGGCGCGTGGGGAGCCGACCTGGTGTTCCTGATCGCGGGCGCCGTCTTGCTCTGGCGGGCGGAACGCAAACCTTTCGAGATCGCCTGGGCGCGCTGGAACCCCTTCAAGCATGGCCTAAGAAAAGACCGCCGACAGCGAGCCGGCGCAGGTTTCTCCCTGGCTCGCCGGGCCGAGGATGCCGTGACCCGAGCGGAGGGCCGCCGAAGGCTGTTTACCGCGCGCTTCCCTACTCTGCTGGATGATTACTTGCTACGCGAGTTCGCGGTCTATCTGATGATGGTGCTGGCGGCATTTCTGTTGCTGTTCCTGGTCTTTACCGTTTTCGATCTTCTCGGAGACATTTTGCGCAACCAGATACCGCCTCTCATCGTCGGCGAGTACTTGTTAAATGTCACACCTTTCTATCTTTATCTGATTTTTCCGCTGGGCATCTTGATGGCCGTGCTCATCAGCCTGGGCCTGATGCAGCGATCGAGCGAGATTACCGCCATCAAAGCCACGGGAACGAGCATCTATCGGTTGATCGTGCCGGTACTGGTGGCGGCGATTCTGCTGGCCTGCGGGTTGTTCTTTTTTGACCAGCTCTATCTTCCCTACACCAATAAACGGCAAGACGCGCTGCGCAGTCAGATCAAGGGCAAACCTCCGCAAACCTATCTGAATCCCGGCAGAAAGTGGATCTTCGGAGAGCACTCGAACATTTATTACTATCAATTCTTCGACTCCGACCGCGACCAGTTCGCGAATCTCTCGATGTTCCAGCTCGACCCGGCCACATTCCGCATGACCAATCGCATTTACGCCGCCAGTGCACACTGGGAAGGCCGGGTCGGGCGCTGGGTTTGCACGCAAGGATGGGCGCGCTCTTTCCAGGGCTCGGCGATTCAGGACTACCGCACCTATGTTGTCGATTCCTTCCCGTCGATCAGCGAGCCGCCGGGATATTTCAAGAAAGAAGTCAAGCAGTCTTCGGAGATGAATTACGGGGAGTTGCAGCGCTATATCCACGACCTGGAGCAGAGCGGCTTTGATGTAGTGAGGCTGCGAGTGCAGCTGCAGAAGAAGCTGGCCTACCCTATGATCGCGGTGGTGATGGCGGTGCTTGCGATTCCGTTCTCGCTCTCCGCAGGCAAACGGGGCGCGGTCGCGGGAATCGCGACTGCCGTGGTAATCGCTATTCTTTATTGGACGGTTTCCGGCTTGTTCGAGGCTATGGGGAACATCAGCCAACTGCCGCCGGTGCTGGCCGCCTGGTCGCCCGATCTGATCTTTGGGCTGGTGGGCGGATACTTGATTCTAAAGGTGCCCACCTAGCCGTCCGCAGGCGCTAAAGCGCGGATAGTTTTTGAGTAGCTTAGCGGCACGACCGAAGGTCGTGCCCTTCCCGAAAATTGCGGGGCGCACGGGCAGGCGATTGCGCCAACGCTATCTCACTGCGAGTCCCGCGGGCTGTCCCGGTGTGGTGACGGATGAACCCGTTATGAGCTGCAGAATTCCCTGAGTTGTGTCGTAACTGAAAGAGGAGATCGTACCGGCCGCGGTGTTCGCGACATAAAGGTAATTGGTGAAGCCCCCGTCGGCGAGAACGGGTTGATCTGCCGGGCGAATCACGATGGCCGATGGGCCGGCTCCAGTGGAGAGCGTCGCCGGGGACGCCGGGCTTAGCACACCGGTTCCGACAGCAACTTTGTATTGCGAGACCTGGTTGGAGACTTGGTCCACCACAAAGAGGAACTCGTCTCCCGGAATATCCATCGCCGCAGTCATGGCAACCGGGCCTAGCCCGGCCGAGAAGGGGGATCCGGCGACCGAGTTGAGGGTGAGATGTCCATCCGGGTTGACGCAATTCAGGTTCTTGTTCGTGCAGGCGGCGAATGCGGTGATGTCGTTTGTGCCGCCATTGGCAACGTAGAGAAAATTGCCATCGGGGGTAAGCGCAACCGCGGAAGGAGCCGTTCCCACGGTATACGGCGATCCAGGGACCAAGGACAGCACGCCGGCCGAGATGCTGTATCCCGACACCGTGTTGGTGAACTGGTTAGCAACGTACAAATAATTTCCGTTTGGCGAAACCGCTAGTGAAACCGGCCCCGTGCCGACGAGGACTCCCGGAGTCGCCGTCGAGACTGGCGAACCGACCGGAGTAAGAGCGGTACCGATGGAGAAAACCGAGATCGTCCCGGACGTAGGATCGTTGAACACACCTTGGTTGGCTACGTACAGAAATTTTCCAGCAGGATCGATTGCCATCCCCATGGGGGTCGCTCCGGTCGCCGCGGTACCGGTGATCGCCGTGAGGGTGCCATCGGAATTCACCACGTAGCTGGAGATCGTGTTGTCCTGAATATTGGCGACGAACAGAGCGTTGCCCGAGGGCGACTCCACGATGGCTCCGGGCCGGTTTCCGGTGGGTACTCCGTAGTTACTGGTGCCGTTGAGAACGCCCGTGGTGAGGTCGATCCCGTAGGCAGAAATGCCGGAGACCGAAGCATCTCCCTGGGCGGTGACATAGAGAATGCCGCTTCCCGCGTTGGTTAGCGCAGTGTTTCCACAGCTGAGCAAGCCTAACGCCAACAAAACCAGAACACTACCAAGGAACCCGAACTTCATTCCCATTCTTTCTCCCTGTCTTCATTATTCTCGAGGTTACAGACGCAGAGATGACCGCAACGACGCCCCGGAATACCCCCATTTGTGTATCAGGAATGCACGGGAAGAGCAACCTGCGCAAAGTGATTGGAACCATAGCGGAGGCGGAAAGTTGCCCCGCGGCCGCGGCCGGTTTCGCGTCGAAAGCAGTGGTTTAGCTGTGCTTTCCAACTTCCGGCAAGGCGTCGACCAGATCCGCTTTCTCGGGCTTGGACACCGCCAGGGGAACGCGCATTTCGACCATCAAGCCGCCTCCCGGCAGATTATGGGCCTGTACGCTACCCCCGTGGAGCCGGATCGCGCGCAGCGTGATTGCCAGACCGAGGCCGACTCCGCCGGTACGGCGGCCGCGGGCGTCGTCAATCCGGTAAAAGGGGCGGAACATCTTGTCCAGCGAATCCTCCGGCACGCCGGGACCCGAGTCGGTCACTCGCACGACCGCTTCAGGCCGGTCCAATCCTTCTCGTTCCAACTCCACATGCACGGTCGTGCCTTCCCGGGTATAGCGGGTAGCGTTGCGCACCACATTCTCAATTGCGCTGTGCAGCAGGCTGGGATCTCCCATCACCAGGCATTCCTCGCCGGCGGCGACCTCCACGCGGCTATTGCCGGCTTGCGCTTCAAAATCGGCGTCGCGGGCAATTTCGACCACCAACTCGCTGAGATCCACGGGGAACTCCTGCATGGTGTCATCGCTCTCCAGGCGAGCGATGGTGAGCAGTCGTCCAATCATTTCGTTGAGGCGCTCGGATTCGCGCTCGGCGCGGTCCAGGGCGCTTTCAGCGGCCGGCCCGGTACGCTGGCGGGCCAAAGCAAGCGCGACATTCAGGCGCGCCAGCGGCGAGCGCAATTCGTGGGAAATATCGTTCAGCAGCCGCGATTGCGCCTTCACCAGCATCTCCAGGCGTTCCGCCATGCTGTCGAAATCGCGCACCAGTCCGGCCATCTCGTCGTGACGCCGAAAGCCTGGCGCGCCGGCGCGCGCGGTGAGATCGCCGGAAGCCAACTTTTGCGTGGCCGCCCGCAGCCGCACCACGGGCGAGGTGAGATAGCGGGCTAGAAAGAAGCAGACCAGACCCGAGGAGAGAAGCCCGATCATGATGCCCAGCCCGGGCACGCCGTGCGGGCCAAACAAGGCAGGTTGCCCGGGCGGCAATTCCATGACCAGGGTGTAGCGGCGCCCGTCGGCTGCGGTCAGCGACTGCCGCAAAAACTGCAGCGGGCGGAGGCGTCCCCAAATAGTATCGGCGGTCCAAGTCTTGCCAGCGGCAACCCTTTCCGCCCAATCCGGCAGAACTCGTCCGGTCAGCTCCTGCCCTTGGTCATTGAAAAGATAGGCCCGCAGATGTTGCGAGTCGCGGACTCCTCGCAAGTAATTGTGCACTCCGTTGTTGCCGCCGCTTTGGTAGGCCTGCACCGCCTCGCTGAGAATCTTGGACCCCTGCGCCTCAAAGCCAGCAAACTCGCGCTGCGGGCGCATGGCCAGCGTAACCAGAATGGCCAGGAACATGAACAGCGCCTGCGCCACCCAATAGGAAAGAAAGATTTTGAGGAACAGGCTTTTCATTTGCTCTCGCTCCCTGCCTGCTCACGTGGATGCGCGAAGATGTAACCTACTCCGCGCACCGTCTTGATGTGATCGGCGCCACCCTCGGAGTCGCCCAGCTTCTTGCGCACTTTGCTGACGTGCATGTCGATGCTGCGGTCGAAAGGAGAAAACTTGCGGCCCAGGACGGCGTCCACCAATCGCTCCCGCGTAACCACGCGTCCGGCCTCGCGCAGCAAAACCTGCAGCAGATTGAATTCCACAGATGTCAGCTCGACGGGTTTGCCCTGCTGATGCACGGTGCGGGTGGCGGGATCGAGGTCGATGTCGCCCACGTGCAGCACTTCCGGCACTCGCCCCTCGCTGGACTTGTCTCCAGCTTGGGTGCGCCGCAGAATGGCGCGAATGCGGGCTACCAGTTCTCTGGGATTGAAAGGCTTCGGCAGATAGTCATCAGCGCCGACTTCCAAGCCGATGATACGGTCCACATCTTCGCCGCGCGCTGTCAGCAGCAGAACTGGAACATGCGAGGTGTTGCGAATTCGCCGCAGCACTTCCAGGCCGTTCATGCCGGGCAACATCACGTCCAGCACCACCAGCGGATGTTCTCCGCTTAAAGCCCGCTCCAGGCCTCGTTCTCCATCGCAAACGGATTCGACGCCGAAGCCTTCGGGCTCAAGATATTCGCCCACCAAACTGCACAGCTCGACATCGTCGTCAATCACCAAAATTCGATCCATAGGTTTCATTGTAGTTTTACCGCAGTACGCGCGGGAGAGGCGTAAAGAATTGTCAAACGTCCATCCCGCTTTACAAAACTTTACTCCAGTTGACCGACTTTTTACCCAACTTCCTCGGCAAAGGGTGTTCTTATCCAGTAGTTACCCCGGAGGAAACATGAAAGGCAGTCATATGAAATGGGTGGGGGCGGCACTGGCGCTGACGTTGTTGGCGGCGGTGGCCCTAGCGGAGGCAACCCGTCCGGCTCACCATCATCGAGCCGGAATGTATGGCGGGCCGATGGTACGAGTCTTTCGCCAGCTAGACCTTACGGACACGCAGCGTACCCAAATTCATCAGATTCTTGCCAAAGAGAAACCGGCGATGCAGCCGCTAATGCGGCAGATGGCACAAAACCGCTATCAGATTACGCAGCTAGAACTCGCTGAGAATTTTGACGAGTCTCAGGTGCGCTCGCTGGCGACGCAGCAGACCCAGTCGATGTCGGATCTCATCGTGCAGCGGGCCCGCATCGAGTCTGAACTCGTCCGGGTACTCACGCCGGATCAGAAAACGAAACTGAGCCAGATTCTGGCGAATCACGAACAGAGGTTCCTAAGCCATACCCAAGGCCAGACCCAGAGTCCAACGCCAAATCAGTAGTCGATTTTCCACGAAACCGGAAGGGTGGGTAGAGATTTGTTGAGTTCAACGATGGCGACAACGGAGTTGGTCAACGCAATTGCGGCAGAAATATCGCTCGGAGTCGACGCGGCCGTCGAGTGCTGGATGGCGCAGATCGAGCGGGCATCCACCGATCCAAGGTTGACCACGCTCGGCCGCATGAGCGCGGTGAAGGAAATACTCGATCGGTATAAACAACTCACGGGAAAATCGGAACTGCGTTCCCCGCGAGATATGGCAGGCCGGAGGCACGAGGACTCCTCGCATGAATACTGATCTTGTTTACTCGTACTTGATCAACGCTAGCTTTTTCTTTCTCACCGGCTGGGCGCTGCTGCTGGTGTTGGCCTGCATCGTCGAATTCCGCCAGGAATGGTCGTCGTAGGTTTGCCTCGGGCAGTTTTCCTGCCCGGGTCCTGCATGAGAGAAGGTAGTCCTCAGGCTAAGCGTTCATACTTCCCACGGCCGAGGTGCCTCCAGGCGATTCCGTCGGCATCGCGCATACGCCTAGGGGTTGCCCTTTCTCCGCGTCCGACCCTATACGCAAGACGTTTCCATCGAGGTCCTCAATCTGCATTTCTAGCGCCCACTCGAAATTGTTCGGGGGGTTGCGGATTCTTGCCCCGGACGCGACGTACTGGGCGTGCAGAGCGCGGACGTCCTCCACCCCTATCCAAACCCACATGCGGGGCCGGCTTTGGTTGTCATTGGTTAGAAATATGGAACACTTTTCGCGTGCGACGCACGCGAATCCTTCGCCCGCGCCCCATCGCAGTTCGAAGCCAAGAGCTTGGAGGTAATAGGCAATGCTCGCGCCCACGTCTTTGACCCGGAAGACTGGCACGGGTAAACGGAAGGTGTTTTTCGAGGATTCCGCCATGGTGGCCTCCAGTGCGGGAGGATTCCAGATAAACGTTGACGCGCCGCAGGGCGGGCAGATTGGCGCAGGCTAGCTTTCCGTCAAATTGGAGCCTGGGCTGCTAGAATCGCATCTAGTTAGGAACACATGCTGCCTAAGAGCCTGCGCCCTCTGTTTCCCTACCTGAAGAAATACCGCGGCCAATACGCGGTGGGAGCGGTTTGCGTGCTGTTCCTCAATGGCATCTGGATTCTGTTCCCGCTGGTAATCGGACGCGCCATCGACGACCTGACCAAAGACGTCACCCGCGAAAAACTGCTCATGTATGCCTTGCTGGTGCTGGCGGTGGCGTTTTCCAAAGGCATTTTCCAGTTTCTGACCCGCTGGATCGTGATCGGCATCTCGCGCGAAATCGAGTTTGATCTCCGCAACGACTTGTTCGCGCATCTGGAGAAGCTCTCGTATTCCTACTACCAGCGGACGCGGACCGGCGACATCATGGCCCGCGCCACCAACGACCTGAATGCGGTGCGCATGCTGCTGGGGCCGGCGATCATGTATTCGGCGAACACGATCGTGTTCACCGCCGGCGCTCTGGCCTTCATGCTCCTGATCAGCCCCAAGCTCACGCTCTACGCCTTCCTGCCGCTACCCTTCGTGAGCATCGTGATCCAGTATTTCGGACGCAAAATTCATGAGCGCTTCGAAACCATTCAGGCAATGTTTTCCGAGATTCGGCGCGCGCGCAAGAAAACTTTTCCGGGGCGCGGGTGATCCGCGCCTATGTGCAGGAAGAAGCTGAGATTGCAAGGTTCGAGAGTTCCAACCAGCGATACATCGCGCGTAGCCTGAAACTGGTGCGGCTCATGGGCATGCTCTGGCCCACGCTCGAAACCATGCTGGGCATGGCGGTGGTGCTGGTCCTGTGGCTGGGTGGACGCGAAGTCTTGCTCGGACAAACGCAAGTCCACTTGGTTTCGTATTTGAGAACCACGACCACCCTGCGTCTGGACGGGGCCATGAGCGTGGGAGACTTTGTCGCCTTCATCACCTACATGGCGCTGCTGACCTGGCCGATTATCGCTCTGGGATGGGTGATCAATCTCTTTCAGCGTGGCACAGCGTCCATGGGGCGGCTCAACCAGATTCTCATAGAGCAGCCGGAGATTGAAGACAGCGAGTCCGTCAAAGTGGCTAAGAAGATAGCCAGCCAGATTGAGGGCGCTATCGAGTTTCGCGGCCTGAATTTTGGCTACGACGGCGTACCCGTGCTGCGCGACATCAACCTG
>CAVZMC010000009.1:0-29687 GCA_963776125.1 uncultured Acidobacteriaceae bacterium
GCAGGCCGTTGAAAAACAGGGCCATTTTTGCCGCTGCGTCTTGATCATGGGTTTATTTCTCAAATTTCAGCGTGGGAGCCGCCGGGAACGTTTCCTGGAGCGAGGCCGCCAGCGCGTTCGCCGCGCCGCGAAGGCATCCACGCTGGCTCAGCAGCGGATTTTTCGCTCATCATCCGGTCTTTCATTGGGCCGCCACCAGTTCCAGCCGTGCCAACCGCAGCAGATTGTAAGTGCTCGCCACAAAGTAAGCCCAGGCTTGGGTTCGTTCTTGTCCGCGGTAGCGAGTCCGTCGCAACCCTCCAACCGTTTTCACCCAACCAAAGATTTCCTCGACCCGCTTCCGGATCCTCAGGCTAGTCTCGTAGCCGGGCTTGGTCGTCGTGCGTGCGTCCAACCCTGGAACATGCACCCGCTCCTTACAGGCCACGTGCGGCGAGACTTCCCGGTCCCGGCAGCCGTGAACGAAAGCCTTTTGATGGTAGCCTTTATCGGCGCCCACCGTTTTAGGTTGCGGTCCCCTCGTGCAATTGAGTGTGTTCGTCGATTTGACGCAGGGCCATCACCGGCTCGGGTTCGGTGATGGGATTGTGCAGGGCAAAGTCGGCGCACAAGCCGTTGCGGTTCTCCATCAGGATGTGGCCGCCAAAGCAAAGTTTGGCTTCCTTACCCTTGGCCTTGCGATAGAGCACGCTCTGCGGATCGGTCGTGCTCTGGTGCGTGTCGTTGCAGCGCTTCTCGCCATGAAAGTTGATCGTCGGATTGCCGGGATCATCGTCTTTGGCGGCTTCGACTTTCTTTTGGTCCCCGCCGTCCTTGCGCACGAAACTCTTGAGACTGGCCCACGACTCGATGAGCGTGCCGTCGGCGGTGAAATGTTCATCGCTGGTCCAGCCTTCCTGGCGCGAGAGGTCATAGACTTCGGCAAAAAACAGCTTGGCCACCTCCGCCGAGAGAATCCGCTCATAATTCTTGGCAAAGATACTATGGTCGAAGCTGCCTTCATTGAATTCGCGGTCCAAGAACCACAACCAAAGCAGATTGTAGCTCAGTTGCTCGCAAAACAACCGCTCGCTGCGCACGCTGTAGAGGGCCGTCAGCACGCGCGCCTTGAGCAGTTGTTCCGGCGGAATGCTGGGCCGGCCTTCCTCCGCATAGAGCTTTTGGAACAAAGGCGAGAGCTTTTGCAGGACCGCGTCCGCGCGCCGCTTGATCGCCCGCAGTGGGTGATTGGCCGGCACACAGGCGTTGAGATTGATCACCGTCAGAAAATCGGGCTGAGCTTGAGGTTTTCCGCGCATGTTGATCCGATCCCTTTAACCGATGATTCGTTCAAACAAAGTTGGAGTTTTTCAACAGCCTGCTAGTCAACATAGGGTGCGTACCAACCGCTCCAGACAAATGTGCCTCCCGCCTGACATACCATGGCGAATGCCTCTCCGCCAGTCTGTTGTTCCGCGCCGAACGCGACAAATTCCATGTCGTGATTGGTTATGATTTGATCAGTTTGGAACCAGGCGCTTACCGACACAGGATTTGTGCCAGCCAACTGTTGGGCTAAAGATTGTGGGAGGTTGATTTGGCTGTTCGTTCCATTGAAATAGTACGCACTGTTAGGCTCGCCAAGACGATTCGTGATTAAAGTGGCTGCGACAACAGTGCCGTTAAATCCATTTCCGCTCGCGTCATTTGCGTCGCCGTTAAAGGGATAGTAGGCGACAAGTCCATTGGTTAGAAAGCTCTGCGCCTGTGCCCTTGGGATTCCACCTCCAACAAGGACCGATGTGGCTGCGAGCAGACAGCAAAACTCGATGTTCGTCTTCATGAGTCGTGTTCAATAACTTTTCTCAAGTGCTCATCGCGAATGCTCGCAATTTAAGCAGAGTCGCCTAGAGGTAGCAAATTCTAAGAATGGGCTGGGGTTCCATTCATTTTCACGAGTCTGGCTGCGAATATGGCGGGAAGGGGCAGGCGGATGCATAAATGAAGCGCCTAGTAGGACGAAACGGCAGCTACGCCCTAATTCCTTTCGTGGTGAGGACAGAAATCGCGTCCCGACGCGCTGGTCTCTCCATGAACCTTGTCGGTCCACGTCCGGCGGTTGTGCGATGAGCGGTTTATTGTGGAACGCCGACTTTAGTCGGCAGCGGAGCGTCGCCGGGCTGACGGCTAAAGCCGGCATTTCAGGCCGGTTCAGGGGATCAATGCGCGAAAACTTTTAGGGGAATTCTGACCACGGCTCTCCTCTTTTTTGAGGAAAGGGTGTTATGGGAATTGCGCATTACATCGAGCCCGCGGGACGACCGCCGCCGTTCAGATAATATTTAAGCGCTTCCTCCACCCCGTTGCCATTCGCCAATTTGCTGACATAACCGCCTTGGCGGCGGACTGCCGCCTTCACTTCCTCGACGGCATTGCCAGGCGCGGCGAGCCATTGGGCGTATTCCCGCGAAAGCATGGGCAGGTCGTTCCAGTGGTCGCCTACCGCGAACACCTCGCTGGGCGCAAGTTCCAACTGGCGCGTCACTTCGGCCAGCGCGGTGCCCTTGTTGAAGGCAACGTGGCTGAAGCGGGCATAGACGTCGTTGCGCACCACCGTTAGTTGCGGGACGCTGCGGCAATAATTGTCGAGGTATTTGTGGATGACGTCGGCCTCGTCGTTGGTTCCGGCGATCAAACAAAACGGCGAGTAGTCGTCCTCGTAAATGCGCGCCTCGAAGCGTTCATTGATCCACGCCGTGATGCGCGGCAGGTCCTCGTGAACCCGGGCAAAGGTCTCCTCATGGGCGCGGGTGCATTGCGCGTTCCATTCCTCCAACTGGACGTATTGCGCGCCCTGCTGGCTGTGAATTTCCCGCTCCACCAGGACCAGGAAGTCGGGCGTCACGTCGAGGCTGGCCCGTCCCAGCGCTTCCATGAGGCTGGACATGTCGCGCCCGGTGTTGATGACCCACTTTGCGCCCTGCGACTTCAACTCTCCCAGCAGCGATGCCAGCCCCCGCGGAATCGGCGGATCGTCGAAATCCGCGTAAAGCGTTCCGTCGAAGTCGGTCGAAATCAGTTTGATTGGCGGAGTCACAATTCATGCGCGCGGGACGGGCCGCGTTGGGCGGCCGCAATGCGATCACGCACGCTTGCACCACACCATGATCGTGGAGTACCCTTTGCGAAGCGCGCCCCACCATCATTGGCACAGGGTGCCGCTTTGTGCCGATGAAGGATGTCCCGACATTGGTCCGCGCGTTTGGCCTTTTGCACGCCGAGTTTCCCAGGGCGAGCCTGGAAATAGCCGGCGATGGGCCACAGCGCGAGAACATCCTCGAACTGGTAGATCAATTGGAGCTTCGCGACTGCGTCGGATTTCTCGGGTGGGCCGCGGAGTTCCCAGCGACCCTGGCCAAGTGGGATATTTTCGTGATTCCTTCTCGGGAGGAGGCCTTTGGCGTGGCTGCCATCGAAGCCATGGCCGCGGGCCTGCCGGTGGTTGCAAGCAACGTCGGAGGATTGCCGGAAATCGTGCAGGACGGTGAGACCGGCTGGCTGGTGCCACCGGGAGATCCACAAGAGCTGGCCGGGCAGCTGCGCCGCTTGTTGTTGCATCCCGAGGAACGGTGGCGCATGGGAAGCCAGGGCCACGTGTATGCTCGCACCCATTTTTCAGAAGAGCGGATGGCGGCGCAGATTGCGGAGATTTACGACGAACTCGGCTAGGCTGGGCGCCGTCCGATCCAAACTCGCTAGTCGAGAGGTGTGAGCCTGAGCTGTAGCAGTTGACGGACGAATTGTCTTTCTTCTTCGCGGGCGCCAGAGAAGTAGAGAACAGCCGCATAGGTTAAGCCTCCTACTAGGCAGCATGCAATCACTCCTGTCCAGTGTTGCGGGTTTACGAATTTGACGGCGGCGTAGGTGAGCGACGCACAGGCAGCGCTCGGGACCAGCAGGCCTTTGAAGGTGTCGCGGAAAAAATCGACAACCGGCAGCTGGCAGGAGCGGGCCCCCAGGAACAAAAACACACAGGCGGCAATCAGGAGCGAAACGCTCAGGGCCATTGCGGCACCCACTGCACCGTAGGCACGGACAAATCCCACGGTGAGCACGAGACTGGGCATGGCAAGAACGCCGAGTGTCAGCAGCACGGCGCGCACCGCGCCGCGTCCCCAGAGGACTTGCATCGGACCCATACCGATCGCCTGTGCCAGAACAGCGCCGCAGGTCCAGCGCATGACCAAAGCCGCATCAGGCATGGCCGCGCCCAACCAGGCGTGCAGCAGGTTCGGCGCAATAATCCCAAAGACCAGGCAGAAGGGCAACGCCATAACGAAGATCCAGCGAGTTCCCAGCTGGAGAACACCCCGCGTGCCAGCCCAGTCGTTGGCTGCCATGCGCTCGCTGGCAGCGGGGAAAAATGTATCGCCGGCGCGAGAACTAAGATGGTTCAGTGCAATCGGGAATCTGCGCCCGACGCTGTAAGGAACGATCATCGCAGAGCCTTTGAAAAAGCCGATCACCAAGGGCGCCATGTCCCAAATAAGCTTGGCGGCCACTGCGGTTAGAAAGCTGAGTAAGCCGAAACTCAGATGCGGACGCACCAGCCGCCAGCGAAAACGGCCGGGTTGAAATCGTAGCCGCGGCTCGATGGCGCGGACGAATCCCAGAGCGACCGCGGCCCACAGAACAGAGACGGCGACATTCAGAAATGCGATGGCGAGAATGGAACGCCCCATCCAAAGCAGGGTGAGAGAGCCGATCAGCCGCACCACCGCAGCGCCGGCGGAGATCGCGTTCATGGTGCCGAAGCGGCGCAGTCCAGAGAACGCGGCGCTGGTAAATAGCACCAGCCGGTCGGCCGCAAAGATTGCCGCCATCAGAAAAAAAACCTGCGGCCCGATGCTCCGATTGTGCGCCGACAGATGGAGCCCGCCGCTGATGGGGAGTCCCAAAGCCGCAATCAACGCCGCGCCGATAATCCCTAGCAGTAGATAGATGTTTCCTGCGGCGTTGACAAAGCCAACTGTCTCCTCGCTCAATTTGTTTGGGGACGCGGAAACCTCCCGAGTAATGCTCCAATGCAGGCCGAAATCAAAACCGCTGAGCATCCCATAGGTCGCGAGGGCGGCAAGCCACAGGCCGTAGGACTCTGCGCCGAGGCAGCGCAGCATGACAGGAACCAGAATAATCCCCGCCAAACCGTTGGTCACAAATCCCGAATAGTTGACCACACCATCTCGCATGAGGCGGACGCGTTCTTTTATGCCGAAGCTGCCGGCATCAGGCGGGGGCTGGGCGCTTGCGGAGTCCGTTAGATCACGAGAGGAAATAGGAACGGCGGCTGGGCTGTCGGGATCCATCGAAAGCAAGGTTGTTCGGATTCATGGCTAGCATAGAGAAGGCGGTAGACGCGGTCAAGAACGGTAGCGCCCAGCGGTGCATCTGCGGGAACGCCGCGCGCACTGTGTTACCATTCGGCTCAAACACGTTTTTCCCATGGCGAGTCCGCAACCCATTGCTGATCTGAAAGAGCAAGACCTTAAAGACCAAGTCCGCGAATTCTGGAACGCCGATCCGTGCGGGTCGCGATATCTGGAGGGCGCGGAGGATTTCGACGCGCATGCGCGCGCGCGCTACGCGCTGGAGCCGCACATTCCCGAGTTCGCGAACTTCGCGCAATCCCGCGGATTGCGAGTGCTGGAAGTCGGCGTGGGCATGGGCGCGGACTACCTGGAATGGCTGAAAGCCGGCGCGCAGGCAACCGGGGTCGATCTCTCTCCGGCCTCCCTCGAGCGGGCGCGGAAGCGCTGCGAACTTGCCGGATACAAACCCGACCTGCAGCCCGGTGACGCGGAAAATTTGCCATTCCCCGCAAATGCATTTGATGTGGTGTATTCCTACGGCGTGATGCATCACAGCCCGGACACCGCCCAGTGCTTGCGGGAAGCATGGCGCGTGCTCAAACCCGGCGGTCAGGCCAGAATCATGGTGTACCACCATCCGTCGTTGACGGGGATGATGCTGTGGCTGCGCTACGGGCTCTTCGCTGGAAAGACGCTGCGGCGCGCCGTATACGACCACCTCGAAAGCCCAGGTACCAAGACCTACACGCAAAGCGAATTGCGCGACATGATGGCCGAATTTGAACAAGTCACGCTGCGACAGGTTTTCAGTCCGGGCGATTTGCTGCTCAACCAGCCTTCGGCCCGCTTCCAATCTCTGCCGTACCGTTTGGGTTGGAAATTGTATCCGCGTGGCATCGTACGCAAGCTGGGGAAGAAGTGGGGCCTGTTTCTATTGATCTCCGCGCGGAAGCCGATGAACGATTCGCCGCGAACAGCGTGAGCGTGTGCGAGGACTTCGGCCCTCCACCTGCGCGCGCTCGACTTCGAAATGAGCCCCGCGGACGGTTGCGCTAGTCATCAAGAAATATGGAGACAAAAGTAAACATCGGCTCAGGCTTGTCCGGCGCCCCGGGTTGGTACAACATCGACAATTCGCCCACCATCTTATTGTCGCGCCTTCCACTGGGACGCCGATTATTTCGCACTCCCGCTTGGCCCAAGGATGTTCACCGGCACAACGTGCGAAAAGGGTTGCCGTTTGCCGATGGAAGTGTTCGTTACATTTATTCGTCGCACACTTTCGAGCATTTCACCTGGGACGACTCCGTTCTCGTGGCCAAGGAATGCTTCCGAGTGCTGCAGTCGGGGGGTGTAATACGAATCGTCGTGCCCGACCTGGGGCTGGTCGTACGCGAATATCTAATCGACGCGGAGCCGCTTGCCTCTCACCGCTTCTTGAGCCGGCTCTCGCTGGGCCACACCATTCACGACGTGATTCATCCCGGCGCCAATCACTCCCAGATGTTCGACGAACGCTCGCTGGTGCATCTTCTGCGGCAAGCGGGCTTCGCTCAAGCGGAGGTGAGCCACTTTATGGAGAGCCGTATACCCCACATTGCAGACATTGAACTCGCGGTGCGAAAGCAAGAGAGCCTTTACGTGGAAGCGCTGAAATAGGCGCGGCACATCGTACCCGGAGTACCGCGGGTGGTGGATGCCGCTCTAAGCGGCTGCGGAAAGAGTCCTTGTTGTACTTGATCTTGGGTGCACAGCGGTTCACCGTTGCCGGTGCCGGCTACGCGTGGAAAGCGCTTTCCGCAGCCTCCTACCAACTGTCGAATAATCCTGGTGGCCCATCTCTTAGAGGGATCCACTTAGCTTAGGAGCAGGACATGGCAATTCCGTATTACCACGTTGATGCATTCACAGGTGAACTCTTTGCAGGGAACCCGGCGGGGGTCTGCATCCTTTCCGCTTTTCTCGCGGACGGCATCATGCAGAAAATTGCGGCGGAGAACCGGCATAGCGAGACCGCTTTCGTTGTGCCTCGCGCGGATGGTGATTTCGACTTGCGCTGGTTTGCACCCAAAATTGAGGACGATCTATGCGGGCACGCGAACTTGGCATCCGCCTATGTGCTCGCGCTGCGCAAGCACAACGTGTGGCCGGTTCGCTTCCACACCCGCAGCGGCCTGCTAACCGTCGCTATGGACACGGACGAAGACAGCTTTGAAATGGACTTTCCCGCGGGCCACCCCAACCCTGTGAGACGCCAGTCGAGCTCTTACCAGCTCTAGGTTTGAAAACGGCGCTAGTCATGAAATCGCGCGACTACCTCGTGGTAGTGGATCAGGCTGAGCAAGTGCGAGCGCTTTCGCCCGATTTTGCCGCTCTTGCCAAAGTGGACATCGGAATTGGCGGAACGATTGTTACTGCTCCTGGCGAGGGTGACGTGGATTACGTGTGCCGATTGTTTGCACCGTCGGTCGGCATTGATGAGGACCCCGCAACCGGCTCAATACACTGCACACTGGTTCCCTATTGGGCGGGGCGGCTGGGTAGGGGCACGTTGCGTGCGCGACAACTCAGTGTCCGCGGTGGAACCATGCGCTGCACAATCGGTGGCGATCGCGTGAAGATCGCCGGCCGGGCACGCTTGTACCTTCAGGGCACGCTCGAACTTTAAAGCGTCTGCCTCCAGCAGCGGGAGCCT
The DNA here is from genome assembly GCA_963776125.1 of uncultured Acidobacteriaceae bacterium. Classification (GTDB taxonomy): domain Bacteria; phylum Acidobacteriota; class Terriglobia; order Terriglobales; family Acidobacteriaceae; genus PALSA-270. The sequence goes on from CAVZMC010000009.1 coordinate 8,044, forward strand.
GCCGCGCACTCCGGTCAACCAATTCGTGGCCGTTTGCTCAATCAGCGGTCACGGCGTGCAGTTCGCACCAGCGGGCCAGCACAAAGAGTGACCAAAGGCGCGACCAAGATGTCCGGCCGTGCTGGAAGCTTTCCCAAACTGCGTTCACTTCTTTGGCTTCGAGCACTGCGGCCAACGGGGTATCTTTCATTCCTCCCAGCGTTCGGTCCACATCCGCGCGCAACTCATCCCGCAACCAATGTTCGAAGGGGAGGGTGAACCCGCGTTTGCGTCGATGCACGATCTGCTCGGGCAATGTCCCGCGCAGGGCGCCAACCAGCAACGGCTTGGGAGTCCGGTTGCTCATTTTCCAATCGCCAGGCAGAGTCATCAGCTTTTCGGCCAAGCGATGATCGATCAGCGGAACCCGCACTTCCAACCCGTGCGCCATGCTCATCACATCGGCATCCCGCAGCAGGGTATTGAGCATATAGCAGCGCGATTCCAAATACGAAACACGGTTGATGGGGTCGAGCGTGCGAGTACAACCGAGGTTCTCCACCAGCAAAGCCTGCGCCCGCTGGACCGACTCCGCATCGGGAGCGGCAAACAATGCTTTGCGCTGCTCCGGGGTGAACAACATGCGGGCCAGGAAGTACGGATGCAGCAAATTGCCGTTGGCGCGCGCGAGATCGGCCAGCTTGCGGTTCTGGTCGGAGTCAGAGACAAGCAGCGCAAAGGCGCCCGCCAGCGAAACCCGGGCCGCCGAGGGCACATGACCCCAGAGCCGGGCGAAGCGTTCCATGCGGGGAACGGTGCGAAAGTTGGAATAGCCGGCAAACAGTTCGTCGCCGCCCAGACCGGAGAGCGCAACTTTTATCCCGGCGGCACGAGTCCGTTGCGAAATCAGATAAGTGTTCAGCCCGTCGATCGTGGGCTGGTCCATCGCCTGGAGCGCGCCGGGAATTGCGCCCAGCGCATCCTGCTGAGAAACCAGTAACTCGTGGTGATTGGTACCGAACTGTTGGGCCACGCGCGGGAATATTCGGCTTCGCTGTAGTCGGCCTCGCGAAAAACGACGGAAAAGGTGCTGATCTTTGATCCGCTTGGGGATCCGGCTTGGAATCCGCTTCGGCTCAAGATTCCAACCAAGCTGCTGGAGTCAATCCCGCCGGAAAGGAACACGCCGACCGGAACATCGCTGACCATCTGCATGCGCACGGATTCATCGAGCAGGGCGAACACTTCGTCTTCAAGATGTTCCCGTTCGCCGTCGGGTGCCCTGCCCGCTGCCTCAGAGGTGGATACTAGATCCCAATACGTGACGTCACGGAGAGCGCCTTTCTCCCAAACGAGGTAGTGCCCCGGGCGCAGCACGGAGACACCATCGATCAGAGTGACCGGGTCGTAGAGAGAACCGAAAGCCAAATAGTTTAAGAGGCCCGCGCGATCCAGGCGCCGTGGCACCAAGCCCGTGCCTAGCAGAGTGCGCAGCTCGGAGGCCCACAAGAAATGCCGATTCGAAGAAAAATAGTAGAGCGGCTTGATGCCCATGGGATCGCGCGCGACGATAAGCCGATGCCGCTGTGCGTCCCAAATGGCGAAAGCAAACATCCCACGCAACTCGGCGATGCAGCGTTCACCCCAACGGCCATAGGCCTTGAGCAGAACCTCGGTGTCGGAGTGGCCGTTGAAACTTACACCTTCCCGCGACAGCCGTTCGCGAATTTCCTGAAAGTTGTAGATCTCTCCATTGAAGGAGATCCAGTTTCCGGTCTCCTCATCCTTCATGGGCTGGTGGCCGAGCGGAGAAAGATCGAGGATGGCGAGACGGCGGCTGCCTAACCCAATTTCCAGCGGCTCCGGCGCCGTCTCCCGAAGAATGACGGTGCCGGAATCGTCCGGACCGCGATGGGCGAGTGAACGCGTGGCGCGTTCCAGGATTTCCGGATCGACGCTGGCATTACGCGCGAGGATGCCGACGATGCCGCACATTAGCGGAAGGCTTCCACATAGAGGGAGTGCGCCAGGCCGGTTGCGTCGGCGGCTTCGAACGACGGAACGCGTTCACCGTAAATCCGGCTTTTGCCTTCCATCGATTCTTCCACCTCCCGAAACCCCGCCTTGCGCAGCTCTTCTTCTAAATAGCTGAAGTCGAAGGCGGTGCGATGTTGTCCATCGCAGAAAACAAAATTGGAAAAGCGGCCGCCCACGGAATCAAAATGACGAGGGAAGGAATCGTAGAACCAGTCGTTGCGTTTCTGCTGATAAGCCGCGATGGCGCTTTGCAGATTGGGAACGACCAACCGCATTCCTCCGCCCGGCTTCAGTACGCGCACGCACTCGCGCAGGAGTTTTTCCAGTTCATCCGGATAGAAATGCTCGATCATGTGCGTCGAATAGGCGGATTCAACCGAAGCGGTCGCAAAGGGAAGCCCGCATCGCACGTCCAGCCAGAGATCAAGCCTTTGCCGTGGATTGGCATCAATGTTTACAAACCCCGGCAGATACTTCGTTCCGCAGCCAAGGTGTAAATGGAGGGGGCACCCATTGGTTGGACGCAGCGCGTAAAAGCCCCGGCGCACCCAATAGTTGGGTAAGGTTGCCTTGGAAATAGCCAGAAACGCAATATCTTTGTAACGCTGATGAAGCAAATTCGCTCCTGGACAGGAATGACCTGATTATAGAATAGGATGTATCGGTTCGTAGAATTCCACTTCGCAGCCGCGAAATCATTCGAGCGTGGACGCGTCAACCAATGCGTCGACGTCCTGTCGATAACAACGACTGCGAGAGCGCTGTAACTTCGACACGGGGATAAGAGATGCGGAGCGCTCCAACTCCGATGGATGTCGGTCTCGACCCAGGAATGGCGGAGATTCTCGTTTGTCCCCGCGACAGACTACCCCTCCGAGAGGAGCCGAGCTGGCTATTCTGTGCGCAAAACCATCGCTATCGTGTGGTGGAAGGCATTCCGATACTTTTATTGTCTGAGGTCGAGCAGACACATATTGAGGGCAGCCGATCCGTAGCATTGGCGGGTGGAGGCGACACGGCAGAACTCCCCCAGATTGAAGTGGCCGCTGGCGAGATTGATCCCTTCGTTAAGCACTCGATCGGCGCGACCAACGGTTCCTTGTACCGACATTTGGTGGGAAAACTTGCGGACTACCCCATCCCTCGCCTCCGGCTGCCCGCGGGAAACAACAAGGTTTTCCTGGACGTCGGTTGCAACTGGGGCCGATGGTGCATTGCGGCTGCCCGCATGGGTTATCGTCCGGTGGGGATTGACCCTTCGTTGAAGGGCATCCGCGCCGCTCGGCGAGTGGCGCGGCAGCTTAACATTGACGCGCAGTATTTGGTCGCCGATGGCCGCTATCTGCCGTTCGCGGACGGCGTTGTGGACCAAGTCTTCTCCTACAGCGTCCTGCAGCATCTCTCCAAGGAAAATGCCCGCGCGACGCTGCGCGAGATTTCCCGGGTCTTACGGGTCGGCGCGCAGTGTGAAATACAGATGCCGAATGTGTGGGGTCTGCGTTGCCTTTATCATCAAGCGCGACGGGGCTTCCGGGAAACGCGTGATTTTGAAGTACGCTACTGGACACCCGGCGAACTCACCTCCGTATTCGGCGAGGCCATCGGGCCCGCCAGGGTTTCGGTGGATGGCTATTTTTCTCTGAACCCGCAAATTGGCGATCTTCGCTTCCTGCCTCGCCGCTATCGCGCGATCGTCCGGACCTCCGAGGCATTACGCCAGCTCAGTAGATATTTTCCTCTCCTTCTCTATGCCGCCGACAGCCTCTACGTCACCGCAACCCGGCGCCCCTGAAGCTCATGCTCCGCTAGATACCTCGATCCTGGAACCGAGCAGTTCGGCCGCCAGCGAAATAATCTGGTCGACATGACGGCTCCAGGAAAACTCGCGCGAACGCGTCCGGCCTTGGCTGGACATTTCTTGCGCCAGGTTTTTGGATGACGCCACTCGCAAGATTTGCTCACCCAGTTGCTCATGCGAGAAGCGAGGAAAATAAACCGCGGCGTCACGGCAGATCTCGCGGTGCACAGCGAGATCGGCAGCTACAATCGGCAGGCCGCTGGACATTGCCTCGACCAATGGGTGTGCGAAAGTCTCGGCATAGGCGGGAGTCACGTAGATATCGGAGGCGCCGTAAACAAGATGCAGCATGTTGTACGGCACAGCGCCGAGCTCGACGATATTGCGGGCAACCCCGAGTCGTTGGATCATCGCGGATGCGCTCTCGGTGCGATAAGAACCCGGATTCTCACCGGAACGAAGCTTACAAGTTAGCAGCAACTTGACTTCACGGTTGCGCAGTCCACTCTGGATGATCGGGAGGGCTCTAAACAGAGTCTCGAAGTTACGATAGTAGTTGTAATGACTGACAAAGAGCAGGCGAAGGCAGCCCTTGGCAGCATCGAGTTGCTGCTGAATATCGGCAGGCAAGGGCGTGGGGTCACGAACAAAAGCGTCGCGATCGAAGCCGTGATGGATCACCACTACGTCCCTCCCCGTCCAGCGATGCAACTCGTCGGCAAAGGCCTGACTGGGCGCCACCGTCCGATCGGCCCAGTAAAGGGACCGCTTGGCGAGGATGGCTTTCAGGGACGCATCCAGCCAGAGTGCATATTCCCCGCGCCGGCGAAGGTCGGAGAAGAAGTCGCGGGAAGTGTAGAGCGAGTTCCGCGACAAGAGAATTTGGGGAACAGGGGACTTCCGCAACGCGATGTTCCCGGCGGAAATCAGTACGTCCGCACCGCTGCGGCGTATGAGTTGTGGAAGCATGGTCTGCTCCCTCCAAAAACGCCGGACCGCACGGGGTGGGACTTCCATTTCTACAAAGGAAGTGTTCGGTCGATCGCCCAGCTCCCTGCGCAGAAGCGGAGGAACCGCCAAGGTTGCCTTTACATCGCGCCGCTCCGAGAGCTGGGAAACCACGTTGCGCAAGTAGGTGAGTCCGCCGCCGGCGCTGGCCGCGAGACCGTTGAGGAACAAGTGCATCATGCTCCGGGCGTGGCAACCCCATAGCTGCCGGCCCAAGGACGTGAAGGGTAGCGGGACTCGGGATAACGCGAGGGCACCGGTTTGGCCGCTTGCGAGCGAAGCACATCGGCAAGCATAAAGGCCATCGGCCAGAAGAAAACGCATATGTAATAGCCCACCGCAAAGAGCCAGTCTTCAAACGTTGCGTGAATCAGGCCCGCAACCAGTACCGCAGCAAGGGGGACGGCGGGAGAAAACGGACTACCAGTGCGGCGTATCCATACGAGTACACGTCCCACATTGAAAGCAGTCATGCCGATGAGGGCGGCAAAAGGGATCACCCCTACTATGCCAACCCAATCCAAGATTGCCAGGTAGCTGTTGCCATGCTCTCGAGACGACGCTGCGGTGGTGGCGAAGGTTCCCACCTTGTTCGGGTCAACAGAAGTGGCGCTGGTGCCGAACCCCGCTCCAAACCATGGGTGGCGCTGAATCACCGCGACCGTCTTTTCCCATGGCGACTTCCGCGACCCCATGATCCCGACGTCTTCGTGCCCTTTGTACAGGAAGGCGGCGATAAAGGATTTGGACTCCTCATTCTTGACCGGTACGAGGGCGGCAACCAGCATGGCACCCACCAAAGCGATGCCCACTCCCTTGACGAGCAGCCGATAACGGCGCACGCCAATGCAGAGCAGCAACGAGGCAACCATGGCTCCAACGATCGAGGCCCGGGCGTAGCTGGTGAGCAGCAACAGAATGCTGAGCACCAAGGCAAAGGTTCTGCGCCGCTTGACCGACGCCGGCACCGCCTCACTTATCAACACACCCCACAGCAGGACGGGCAAAACGACGATGCCCATGATTGCGCCCAGCGAGTTGGTGTTGCCGAATACTGATCGGTGAAGGATGAAATAGCAGACGGCGCCGAAGTAGGCCATGAATTCGCAGCCCAGCAAGAGTCCTGAAAAGAATTGCGCTTCTCGCCCATGCACAGCAAGTCGGGCTCCGCAGGCCCCGTAGAGAAAAACCAGCAAAAGGCTGCCTGCCTTTAGCAGTGCCACCCGCGGAAGTGACGACACCATGGCCGAGACCAGGGCTGCGATAACACAAAAAAATGCGACCAAATGAAAGGTTTCGAAAAAGTGACCGCGATCCCGCAAATAAATCACAATTCCCACCATAGCGCCAATGGCCAGGACAACCCATCGCGCCGTAGTGGCTACGCCCTCCAACGGCAAATCCATCCCAGCAAGCAAGAAAACGGCAATAAGAAACGGAAAGAACCTTCGCCGATAGTCCCAAACCACAACTACCAGCATCTCGAGAAAGATGGCCGCCGCCAGGTAACCCCAGCCGCTGAGAGAACCAGGGCTGGAGATCACATCGTAAAGCGCATAGAGGCAGAAGAGGGCAAGCGTCAGAGGCAAGGCGATTCTCGTCCAGAAGTCAGACATGGTTTCGGACCCCGCAAGAAAGCGCCGCTCTGGCAATACCGGCGGCACATGCCTCCGGCGAATAATGTTGAACACGCGCCCGGCTGCGCTGTCCCATCACAGACCGCAGTTCGGATTGGCAGGCTAGTTCGTTCAGAGCGGACGCGAGCCGGCCGATGTCGCCGGCTGGAACCACGCGGCCGTTCCAGCCATCCTCGACCAAGTCCGCCGCACATCCGGCCGAGTCGCTGCTGATAATGGGGAGCCCGCATGCCATCGCTTCATTGACCACGAGTCCCCAGGGGTCACTGTGGGTGGGAAAAACCAACGTTTCCGCCAACGCGTAATATTTAGCCAACTGCTCGCGCTGCGCGAAACCCGCCAACTGAACCGAGCCCGGAGATAGGGTAGCGGCGCGCCGCTCGAGTTCCGGCCGGGCGGTTCCCTCGCCCACCAGGACCAATCCGATCTCCGATCTCACCGCTGGCGTCAGCGCACCGTAAGCTTCCATAAGGTCAAAGACTCCCTTTTCCTTTCACCAGCCGGCCCACAAAAAGAAAATACCGCGAAGGCAAACCGAGCCTCTGGCGATGAACCTCCGCCTGGCTCCCCATTTGATCCGCGCGGCCGGCAAAGAACTCCGTGTCGACGGCGTTGGGAGCGGTATGGATGTCTTCCGCCGCCACGCCGAAACTTCGCACGTAGTCGAACGATGACTTTCCCGGAACCACGAAAGCACGGCAGCTATGCATGAATCTTGCTTTTAGAGATTCTACCAAGACCCGGCGCCGGCGCTGATCCTTAAGTGTGCTTTCCACCCATAGCAGGAAGGGTACGTGATGGCGGCCGGCCCACCAGCGGCACTGCCAGGAAGCCAAGTAATTGTATCCGCCGCACAGGATCAAGTCCGGGGAAGCGCGTTGCACGGCTGCGTCGACTCCCCGATTCAGCAGCAGGCTGCGGCCGCCCAATCTTCGCCGCCAGGATGGAAGAACTTCATAGGAAAAACGGATTTCCTCCTTGTACACCAGCCAATCCCGCAGCGTGGGATCGGTTTCCGCCAGGAATATCACGTGAAGATCAATTCCGGGCTGCCGTGCCAGCGCATTGAAGACGGGAATGCGATAGGGCGCGATGATCTCGGTAAGAAGGACGAGGCGCCGGCTCATGCGTGGCACTCCCGGTAGACGTGGGCCAGGCGCGCTGCCTGATGCGCCAGTGTGAAATTCTCCAAAATCGTCGCCCGCGCGGCCATACCGATGCGCTGCCGGAGGCGCGGGTCTTGCAGCAACTCCACCAGAGCGTCGCGGAGCGCGGCCATATCCTCCGGAAACAGTCAGGGAACCGTTCCAGCCGTTTTGAACGACCTCCTCAATACCCTGCCCCCGGCAACCTATCACGGGTTTCTCCGCGGCCATGGCCTCCAAGTAAACGCAGCCTAGCGCCTCATATCGGCTGGGCAAGGCAAATAAGGTGCAGCGCCGCATCGCTTCCGCCACCTGGCTACGTGTCTGGCGGCCCAGGAAACGGATCTTGCCGGCAACCGCCAAACTAGCGGCAAGCTCCCGCAGACGAGAAAGCTCTGGCCCATCGCCGACGATCTCCAGCGAGATCTCCGGGAACTGCTCATGAATGGCGGCAAATGCGCGCAGGAGCAACTCGTGTCCTTTGATGGGGATGAGATTGCCGACACTGAGAATGGGCCCAGCGATGCGAACCTCCTTCGCGGGCGCAAAAAGTCCAGTATCCACACCGTTATGCACCACCACGGTGTTGGCCAGCGAGGGCATGCCTTTGAGGACTTCATCCCGAACTTTCTCACTGACACAAATAACGCGGGCAGCCGACCGATAAACCATTCGGGCAACGCGCTCAGCCCATTTCCCCGCATATCCGCGCACCTGATTGGTAAAGAACGCGTCCAGGCCGTGCACCGTAACTACAAACGGAATCTGCAATTCCCGGCCCAGCAGCATGGTGGCATGTCCGCAAGGCAGGGCCGAGTGAGCGTGAATAACGTGCAGGGCGTTCCCGCGATGGAGACGGCGAACGTTGGGCAGAATGCTGGCGAACAGAAAGGCTCCGGCGACCGGCAGACCGAAATTTCCGGGTGGCGAGAAGAAGCGGCTCCAGTTCGCCGAAACCGCAGCCGGGGCGGGTTGCACCGAACCCTGGTAGAAAGGCTGAACCGCGATCACCGAGTTCGTTACCCCCAATGGCTCCAGCCAGGGCAGAGGTTCGGCGACGAAGCAGCCGCGCGCGTCGTCCCCTGCCACGGGGTAGAACGGGGTAAGGGTCAGCACATGGCGCACTTTGCCGGACTGGGCAAGGAGTTCGGCCGGCGTGGAAGGTTGGGCGGTCATCATGATCGGCGACCGCTCGCTCTTTGCGACGCCACTTGAAGGAAAATTTCCTCCCAGCGGCGGACGATGGCGTCCCAATCGAACCGCTCCGCGATCTTCCGCGCCGCTTGCCCAAAACTTCGTCGAAGATCTGGCCGGCGCAGCAATTCGCCCAAACGCTCGATGCCTTCATCGTCGGAGGAGCTGAGATAGCCGGTTTCACCGTCGATGACGGTTTCCGGCTCGTAGTCCCTACGCGCGACGACGGGCAAGCCGCAGGCTGCGGCCTCAAGAATGACTCTTGGGGAGCCCTCCCAGTAGGAAGGGAAAAAGAATACATCGGCGCGTTGAAATTCCTGCCGCAGGCGCTCGCGGTCTAGGTTGCCGGTGAAGTGAACATTGGCGAGCCGCTCCTGCTCGCTGCGCGCCTCGAGTTCAAGGGCCAGGGGCCCGGCCCCGACGATAATGAAATCGGCATGCCGATAACGCGGCGCCGCCTGCAAAAGCACTTGCGGTCCCTTGAAGATTCGCAGGGATCCCACGAAGAGGACACGAAGACGCGCATTCGCCGGGCGTTCCCACGCGGGAGTAAAAAAGTGCGTGTCAACGCCGGTGGGCACGATCTCGCTGGCGCGGCCGAATACCGCCTGTAAACTTTTTCTCACCGAATTGGAGTTGCTAAACAGATAATCACTGCGCAGGATCGTTTGTTGCCACAGCCGCATATACTCGGCCCGAACCGTTGGCTCATTGTAGTAGTCGCACTGGGCCTCGACTGTTCCGATGACTGGCCGATTGTCTTTCCACCGCGCCCGCAACCGCAGATACCATTTACTCGCCGGAGCAGCCTTCAGATAGAACAGAACATGGTGCCGTCCGGCAACAAACTCCTTGAATATCTTGATCGCCTTCAGATGCGGCGGGAGATGAATCAGCCTGGTGTTGGGACGCTCTACGATGCGGGGATCGGGTTCATCCATGTGAAAAACGCTGACGTGAAATCGCTCGGGGTTCAAGCGCCGGATGATCTCCCGGGCATTGATCATCTGGGCGTTGGTAAGAGCGCGATCGGCGAGGCTATCCACCAGCACGTGAATCGGTTCGCTGCGTAGGTGTGGTGCGGGGCGGTGCTCCGGGGTCGGTAGCGAAGCCATATTACGTGGAAATGCCGAGGGTTGACGTTGGCAATTCTAGCCGAAAATCGCGCAGGCGCGCCGCCAAGCGGGCATCGGCGTCTCGTGACTGCAGAGATTCCACCAAGTGTCGGCGGGCCTCGCTCGAGCAAACGCCGGCGCACCGGCATTTCGGCAGCCCGCGGCAGGGGCCGAAGAGCGCCGGGGTCCAACTCCAAATCGAACAAGGATTCGATCGACGAGCCGAAATCGAACTCCAGCTTATAGTGAGATTCGTGGATGGCGAGAGACCGTCTGCCAAGACGGTTCTCCAAATGGAAAGGATTGCGGCAATCGACGACGCATTCGGAGACGGCAGGATCCTCCCAAGATCCGCCGGCACGCAATTGGGCCCATCGGCTATGTCCGCTAAAGCTGCCGGGAACCTGCGCTTCCAACGCGTCGAGAAGGGTTGGAGCCAAATCCAGAAGGCTGAATGGACTTTGCACCGATGCGCGATGGTCCAACCGCGGCACCCGCAACATCAGAGGCACGTGCACAATCTCCTCCTGCACACTTGGCGGAGAGTGGTAGCGGCCGCCGTGGTCGAGAAATTCCTCGCCATGGTCGGCGGTAACGGCGAGCAGGCTTTTGTCCCATAGGCCGGATTCACCAAGCGTGGCCGCCAGACGAGCCACATGCTCGTCTACCCAGCGAATCCCGGCGTCGTAGAGCGCAAGCATTTCGTCGCGGTGGGTCTGGAAACGGCTCGCGGTCAGCCCTCCGCGATTCCAATAAGAATTCAGATACCGCGCACGGCGCGCGCCCAAAATGGGTTGGCCAAGCAGATCATGAGCTTTCTCCGGCGGATAGTAGGGAGCGTGAGGATCCATGAAATGCAGCCACAAAAAAAATGGCCGGCCTGTGATACTCGCGAGCCATTCACGGGCCTGGTCCACGATCACGTCGGCAGAGGGGAAACGGCGCAGAGCGTCGAGCGAGGGTGCGGTATCGGCGCCGACTCTCTGGCAATACTGGAAATAAAGTTCATCGTAGATTGAACCCAAGGGCCCGACCCGATGGCAGAGCGCGGCCAGGCTCCGATTGATGCCACTTTGCGGGCGGCGGCTTCCCGTCTGGTCATTCGGGCTATCGCCCCCAGCATCCAAATCGACTTCCGAACTCATGAAATCGCGAAAAGTGTCGAAGCCGGAGTCGTATCCGAAACGCGGAGATAAGTAAGGGTTCGCGGCAACGAACGCCGCCGTGGCGTACCCAGACTCTTGGAGGGCGGTTGCGATGGTCGGCTCTTCGGGCGCTAAACCGATTACATCACGCCCCAGCGCGAGGGCATGGCGCGAAGCCATGATGCTAGGAAAGGAATAGTAGGTTGGCGCGCCAGCCGCGATTGCGTTGCGAAACACCAAGCTCTCCGCAGACAGCGAATCGAGAAACGGTGTTGTGGGGCGGCGATAGCCAAGAAAACCGACGTGGTCCGCGCGCAGGCAGTCCACCGTAATGAGGACCAGCGACTGCGGGGCCGCCATCTAGCGCGCTCCCGCGAAACGCGACCCGAGCCGGTCCGACTGCGTAATCGTCACCGAAACCGGGCCACGCTCCCCCGTGAATCGGCCTTGGGTCATGATCTCGTACAGATCCCCGTCGTGCACGTATAGCAGATCGGAATGCCTGGCTTCCAGAGCCGATAGCAAGAGATCCAAGGTTCGCAGCGTGGGCCCGCGGAAGTCTTTCAGCGTGGAATGGAAATTTATGGCGTGTACCGAAATCACCACGGGCCAGCCGCGCGCAAAACTGTCTTCCGCGAAGCGCAGGTACTCCTCGACCGGCAACTCCCGCTGAGACGGTTCGAATTCAACCGTTCGATACACGCTCAACATGCCACTTTCATCCATATGCGGAGGCATGGCCTGATCGGGGCCATTCTGCACCACGCGGACGCCGCAACGGAACCAGGAGGCGCGGGTGTCCTCATTCGCGCGGTAACCGGGAGCGCAAGCCGAAATCGGCGCCCGGAAGAACAGTTGGGCAAAAGTCTCCGCGGCTCTCTGGATGAGAGCGGCCTGCGTCTCAGCCGCCAGAAACCTTTCCCGGCGAAGACCCGGAGCGGCATATTCGAAGCCCACCCAAGGCATGCGCCAATGAATATACGGTGTCTCCGCTTTCCAAAAAGTCCTGAGCAGCAGGGCTCTCGGCCCACGGTTCGCAAGTTCCGCGTCCACCGCTTGCCAGCAGAAGTGGGTCAAGCCATGAAGTGCGGGGTGAAAAACGCCGTCCGTCATACCTTGCCGGTAGGCTTCGAACAGCCCCGGCCGGCTCCACTTCCCCGGCAGTCCGGCAGTCAGTGGCCGCAGGCTGATCGGGCTACCGTTCTCCCCAGCGGCCTTGCTCGCGACATCCATCTCTCCGAAATTCAGGTTTGCGGTCACGAAGTTCATTACCAGGCAAGCCGGCCGTCCGGTTGAATCGCGGTGGCGTTTCAGCAAATCGCGGAGAGCGATGACGTCTTCGGCTGTTTCCAGAGTGTAGAAGTCATAAGGCTGCTCGCCCAGGCTGATGCCGCTGGCCCGCAGTATCTCGTAGCCCTCCTGATCGCGCACGCCCACTCGCCCCCAATCGTCGCTCTGCAGCACTACCAGCGGGCGGTTGGAGAGAAGACCCCGAACCTGCGAAGACCGGACACGGCCCCAAGATTTTCGAATCAGATTGAGCACACGGATGGTCCAAGACTACAGTCATCAAAATTGAAAGTAAAGAAAACCGACCTTATGGGAGGGTCCTCGGGACGCTAGCGACTTTCTTTCCTCACTTACGCGCCAGAACGCTGTAATTGACCGTAAACGCGTCGTTCCGGCCGCGCACCAATGCTTCCAACCCAAGGCCCGTGAGGTTCAGCAGTGGGACGATGGTGTAGTCGACAAGTGCTCGAGCCAACCGATATCTGGAAAGCAAGTGCAACCCACTATTCACGCTGCGAAAAAAACCGGCAACGCTTCCGCCTTCAGGCACCACTTCGACCCGCGAAAAAGAAGCCAGCAACTCGCGGATACCGGGCGGCCAAAAGCGCCAGCGGTCCTGATCGGAATCCTGCATGGCAAGACTGGGCACACTCAGCAACAGGATTGCGCCGGGTTTCAACACCCGCCAAATCTCTGAAATGACTTGGCCGGGATGGGGCGCATACTCCAGCATCTGAGTGCAAAAAACCAGGTCAAATTGTTCGCCGGCGAGCGGCAACTGCACCGCATTGGCTACCACGTCGACCAATGGCGTGGCACGAAGATCGATCGCCAAATAACGCGCTTCCCTGCCGCTAAGCAAAGGGCGGTAAGGCTGAATTCGGCCGCCCACATCAAGGACGCAAAGATCGTTTCCGCGCACGTCCCGCAGCCAGCGCGAAAATATCTGCCGCCGTTTGCGCAAGACCAGCCAGTTCGGGTTGGCAAGAGACGGATAAAGCCGTTCTCGACCCTGCCTGCGAACATCCTCCAGCGTTTCCGTTTGTGGCATGCCGATAGAAAGAGCCGCGGCCAGGTCTAGGCCTCAGACATATCCCAAATCCTTGAGTCTTTTTTCTATGATGCGTTGTTCATCCTGGTCCATTTGGGCGGCATCCTCGCGAACGAGTGCCTGAAGCACGAAACTTAGGAATTGCTCCAAACCTCCGAACCGGGCCGCGAACTTCTGCTCAACCACTTCGCAGAGCGCGGACGAAATCTTGATCTCGCGCATTTCGTCAGCCATCCAGCACCTCCGCCCTTTAGAACAACGCTCGAATTCTGCCCCCGGCCGCTTCGGCAATTAGTCGATCGTCCGCGTCAAGACCGACGGCCAACGCGATGCCGATAAAGGCCACGTATGCCAGCACCAACCCGGCGCCCAGCAGCAGCCAGTATGGATGGCTCACATTCGGCAACCAGGCGCGCAACAACAGTGACACCAGCAAAGCTCCTGCAATCGGAGGAACGAGACGGAAATAGCTGCGCGTGTAAGGGAACAAACCCAGCGCAGTGTGCACGTCCTTGAGACACCAGGCATTGGTGACCACGGTGGTCAGCGCCGCCGCGACCGCCGCGCCGGCAATCCCCCAGCGCGGAATCAATAGAAGATTCAGGACAACCATCAATAACGCCGCATACGCCTGAATCCGGATGAGGCGCTTTTCGTTGCCTGACATCAGCAAGAGAAATCCCACCGAGCCGACTCCGCAGTTTACCAGTTGTCCCACGGTCCCAATCACCAGGATGGGCCAGCCCGCCTCGAAGTCGCGGCCGAAAATGTGCATGACAGGCCGCGCAAAAACAATAATCGTGATCGCCAGCGGAACGGTTAGCCCCAGGATCCATTTGGTGAGAGTTTGGAAAATCCGCCCCAACAGTTCGTAGTCCCCACGAACATGCAAGTCGGCGATCATCGGCGAGAATATCTGGTTTACCGATTGCAAGATGGTCGGCACGAACATTACCAGAGCCGAGGCGATAGCATAAATGCCAACTTCGCGGGCATTGAGATAGAAGCCGATCAGGATTTTGTCTGCCTGCGAACTCAAAAATCCCAAGAAGTTCACCCCAAACACCACGGCGGAAAACGAGATTACTTCCTTTTCCAGCCGCGGAAATCCGGCGGAGAACGACCGCGCCGCTTTTGGCGTGAGCTTCCACACCATCCCCAGCAACAGGGCCAGCACGACAAGTGCGCCGAGCACCTGGGCAAAAATATAGCCCCACAATCCCAGCCCTCCCGCGACCAGGCCCAGCGTTCCAAGCATCACCACTGGCGTTCCGATAAAGTCCGTAATCACCGTCCGGCGGGCAACATCCTTGTAACCGGCCAGCACCTGGCCCAGGAAAGAAGTCAGTGCGCCAAGCAGCATGATGACCGCGAAAAGTCCCAGATACGACCGCAGGGCGGGGGTGTGGTAGAAGTAAACTGCAATCCATTGCCCGAGCCAAAGGAGCGCCGCTCCCAACAGGAGATTGGAAGCCAGCAGGAGCACGGTCCCGCGGGCTATGAATCCCCGCAACAAATCCATTTTCTCGGCCGCCGAGTACGAAGCTACGAAACGCACGGCGGACTGCGGAAGGCCCAGCGCATTGAACAGGCTGAGGAAGCCCACAATGGTCATACCCAGCGCATAAGTTCCTAGCGCTTCGGCGCCCAAAACTCTGGCCAGATAAACCTTGAACAAGTAGCCGGTCGCGGTGGTGAAGATTGCTCCCGCGAAATAAACTGACGACTGGCGCGAAATCTGGCCCATCTGCTGGCGGAATTGTTGGGTGCCTGCAGCCGGCGCTGGCGGACCAAGTTGAACGGGAACGGTCTTCTGGGCCGGTACGGAGTCCAACCTAATCTCCTGAATGCTCAAGCTTTGGTTGCAGCTTATTCGATGAGCCGACTCCGCACAACAGGCTGCGGAGCTTTGCCGGCTCCATGGTTTGCCACGGGTGGCCTTCCACGAAGGATGCTACATCTTTGCTTTCGAGGAGGCGCGGAATGTCCGCGATGTGTTCTGGGGACGACAACTCATGGCCTACGCCAAAGCGCGCGAACTGTTTGAGGTAGCCTCCATAGGGATCTCGCAGCCAGGCGCACAGAAACACCGGGATTCCCCGTTCGCGGCACTCCAAGGCAATGGTCGACTGTATGGTTACGGCAAAACGGATGTTCCTCCACAGTTCGGCGGAAGACGGACCGGCAATCATACCGATTTGACTTTCAAGCTTAGGCGAAAAGTGCCGTCGCAACAGTCGCCGGAAATCCCTCGCACTCTCAAAGGGATGTAGCTTAAAAACCAGCCTGAGGCCGCAGCGGTTAGCGAGCGACGCCAGTGCCGGCATGAGTTCACGGTAAATCTCTTCGGCGCGCCAGGGGGCTACGTAGGCCTCCGTGAAGAATACAAGCCAGTGCCTGCGCAAGCCCTCGTCGACCGGTTGCGGTGAAGCTTGACTAGAGGCGAAAGCTCCGTCAACCACGACATCTGGCGAAACACGGCAAACATTCAGCAGGAAGTCTCGCTCCATTTCGGTCTTGGCTAAATAGAAGTCCGAGTGCAGAGTTTTCATAGGAATGCTGAAGTCGAGCGCGCCGTGATGGCAAGCCAGCGTCGGCAGCCCACGCTTCCGGGCGAGGATTAAGGGAATCAGCGTGTAGGGATTGCCATCATCGGCGCTAAGACACCCGACAATGTTTTGCGAGTCCAGCAGCCGCTTCCAGGCATCGCGCACGGTGATTCCCCAACGAAGATGTCCCGGGAACCCATCCAGCAGACCACTGGCGTTCGCCGCGGCGAATTCCTCGTGCGAATTCAGCCGCTCCTTCAAACGGGACCAACTTTTCAGGAGCGAAGCGATCTCGTTTGGGTCTGGAGGACCGAAGTATCCGTCCAGCGAAACCATGCGCACATTGGATGGCAATACCTTGAGCTTGGCAACATTTCGCGTACACACCAAAAGAAATTGGCTGTCGGGCAGCAATTTTGCATACGAGACTGCGGTTCGCGAAACGTTGATGTACGCTGAGGGCAGTAGCACCATCGGCTGTCCCAAGCCAGGTTTTCGGCGCGTGAGCCGGTTCCTGACCACGTGTTCGGAATCAAACTTGTCCCAGAGAATCTGCAGCAACTGAGCGTTGTCGAGTCGTGCGATGGCCGCGAAAGGGCGCCAAACCCTGCGAAATGCCGCGCGATAACGGCCTTCCAGACTGATCGCTTGCACGCCGAGAATCGCTTGCAGAACCTTCGCCTCGGCAATCGGACGACTCATGTACAGCTCGCAAGCTGGAGTCAACTCTCTTGCCAGCCTTTGCACGAGAAACAGGCGCAACAGATTGTGCCAAATCATGGTGGAGAGCGTGTCCCACCAATCGATCCCATCCCGATCCACGATCTGGCCTCGGGCGGATTGGAGAAATTCTCCGACGCGATGAAGGTCAGCGATTTCTTCGGCAAACTCGTGCAGGCCGATGGCTTTGCAGCCCGCCTCCTGGCTCCAACGCTGGTAGGTGGAGAGCGGCGCCCGGCCAAAATCAACCACCAGGTCCCATTTCCGTGTGGATCCCGGCAACGGGAAGTTGTCGGCAGGATGCAGCAACAAAACTTTCATTCCATTGGCTCTGGATGTCGCGGCATTCTGCGCGCTCATGGCTTGACGATGAGATCCCAACTCAGCGGCGTGCCCGGCTCGATGTCGCGCGCGGCACGCTGGCCGAGAATCTGCGGCAAATGCCGCGTATGTAAACCATGACCAGGGCGAATCGAGCGGACGTTACCCAGCGAAAAAGGTTCTCCCCGCCTCACCGCCTCGACTACGAAAAGCGAACGGCGCAAGACCCGCGTGCTCTGCTCGCGCGCGCTGGCCCCGAAGTAAACTTCACCCAGCGCTTTTTCGGTGGTGCGCACCGCCTCCACCATGGTTTGAAACTCATTCGGCTCCAGCGAGAAGGCGCTGTCCGGACCCTTGAGCGAACGGGAGAGAGTGATGTGCTTCTCTACTATGCAGGCGCCCATCGCGACCGCCGCGACCGGCACCGCGCTGCCCATGGTGTGATCCGACAAGCCCACGGGAACCCGGAACCGTCTCTCCATCTCCGGAATGGTGCGCAGGTTCATTTCCTGCGGTGACGCGGGATAGGCGCTGGTGCATTTGAGTAACGCGATTTGCGTAGCGCCAGCTTCCCGGGCCGCTCGCAACGCCTCGTCAATTTCCTCCACGGTTGCCATGCCGGTCGAGAGGATCAGCGGTTTGCCGGTGGCCGCCACTTTCTGAATCAAAGGAATATCCACCAGCTCCGGGGACGCGATCTTGTAGGCGGGAACATTCATCTTCTCCAGAAAATCCACCGCCGTGGAATCAAACGGCGAAGAGAAGAGATCCAGCCCCAGGCTTTCCGCGACTTGCTTGAGTTTGGGCTGCCATTCCCAGGGGGTGTAGGCTTCGCCGTAAAGTTCGTAAAGCATGCGGCCATCCCAAAGCGATCCCCCGCCAATTCGAAAGTATTCGCGGTTGCTGCGAATCGTAATCGTGTCGGGAGTGTAGGTCTGCAGTTTGACGGCGTCGGCGCCCGCTTTCTTGGCCGCGTGAATAATGCGGACCGCCTGATCGTAATCCTGGCCGTGATTGGCGGAGAGTTCCGCGATCACATAGACGCGCGCGCCGGGTCCGATGTCTTTCTCATTGATCTGGAACACAGGCGCTTTCATGAATCGGCTTTCCCCACCTCGATCTCCCCCGCATTTGGCGCCCACTCGGGCACGGCACAATAGCCAGACCCAAAATCCACCAGCTCGTGAAAAAACCTGCGGAACCTCATCTTTCTGTAGCTCCGCGGCGGCGTGGGAACCGGGCGAGCCAAGGCTGCTTGAATGGACCATTCCGCGTCTCGAAAGCCACAAAGCGCCCGAGCCGCGACCAGACTGGAGAAACGCGGATTCACTTCCAGCAGCCGGACCCCGCGCGAACTCTTTCGCAACTGAACATTGGCGCTGCCTCGCAGCCCGCTGGCTTGCGCAAACTTGCGCGCATAGTCGGCCACAGCTTCGTCTTGCGAGGTTTCGGCGAACCAAGAACACCCCCCGTGCCGCAGCTCGCGACGAAAAGCCAGGACTTCGATGGATTCGTCTGTGGCGAAAACTCCCACCGAGAACTCACCCTCCCGATCGTCAATAAACTCCTGTACGACACTAGGCAAAATCGCGGCAGTCACGGCCGCCAACTCGTCCGCGTTCCGCGTTACCGTGACGCCACGCGAGCCGCTGGACTGGCGCGCCTTGACCACCAAGGGAAATCCAGCCTCTCCCACCAACGCGGCCACAGCCTTCTGATCCGCGCTGTCGGCAAAAGCGGCGAGGTCTAAGTGGCTCTCCAGTGCCCGCATGCAACTCAGCTTGTCCGCAAAAATTCGCAGCCACGGCCACGGTTGGCAAACCACCGCCGCGCCGCTCGGAAGCTGGCTTCCGACCTTCGACAACACCGAAATTTCAGCTTCGCTACCCGGAACCACCGCGTCGATTTCACGCCGCCGGCACAAATCATCAATCTCAGTTACATACGCAGCCTCGGAAGCCGCAGGGACTGCCTCGAAGTGGGAGACGAACGCCGCCCCAATCCCGGAAGCATCCGCATCGCACCCCGATATCTCGAAATCTATCTCGCCGATCCGCAAAGCCTTGACCAGCGCCTGCCCTAAATCGCCGCCCAGCGCGGTCACCAGAACCCGAATGCGAGCGCGGCTCATCGGCTCAGAACCTCCACCAGATAGCTCAGCTGGGGGTCGTGGCGGACCGCATCTTGAACCACCGCAATGGCATCATAAGGCGTAGTTTCGAACTCTGCGCTGCGCTTCGCCAGGTCAAGAACGGCGAATTCCGCAACTCCTGATTGGCTTCTCGGCTGCCCTACAGATCCCGGATTGACGATCTTCTTGCCACGCCATTCCTTCATCATTGGATAGTGGGTGTGTCCCAAGAGGATCACTTCCTCGGAGCAACTCTCGAAGCGCGGCCAATCCGTGAAATCAGGATAGACCCTGCCTTCCAGTGGGGCCCAGGGCGCGCCATGGAACATCGCGACGGAGACGCCCTCCAGATTCAACGACCGCTCTTGCGGCCAGGAAGCAAGCAACGTCCGGGCTGTCGCGGAAAGGTTCCTCAGGCAGCGGGTTAGCGCCGATCCATAGCGAGCGCGATACGATTCCGCGGGTTCCCTTCCCTGAGCCAGACAGTCCAACAGAATCTGATCGTGATTCCCCAGAACTCCAATGATGCGGTCCGCGTCCCAGTCCTCCACGCACTCATTCACAAACGAATAGTAACCCACCAGGTCTCCCATGAAGAGTATCGAGTCCACGCGATCACGCAGGGCCGTGAGGACCGCGCGCAAGGCTGGGATATTGCCGTGAACATCGGCGATCAGTCCGACTTTCATTCTAGAACCCAATCTGGTTTGGCCGCCCAGATCGCGGCAAGCGTGCTTTCGAAAGGCTCAAGCCATTGCGCGATATCCGGGCTGCAAGAGTACAGGCATTCGTCGCGCTCGCCGTCGTCCTTGCACTCCACCGCAAGGCGCGAGCCTGGAAGCCGCTGTAGCGCCTGGACAAAAGTTTCCGTGTTCGTTGGCCCCATGCCTGCGGCTAGGAACGTTCCTGCCTTTCGGTTCATCGCCAGATGGATAAGGCACTCCGCGGCTTCGCGAGCCGAGATGTAATTCCGATAACTGCGTTTCCGCTGCACGACCGGAACAGGCTCCGGAGGCGAGCCCTGCGCGGCCGCCAGCAAGAGCCGGTTCCAGAAAAGCGTGGGTCGGCGCTGCCAGCCCCATACGCCGGCCAAGCGCACAATGGCGATCTTCTCCGGCGGCAGCGTCCGTTGCCAGACGCCTTCAGCGTTGAGTTTGTCCCGGCCATATGGGCTCACCGGCCGCGTAACCGCGTTCACTGGCGTGTTGCCAAGCAGCGGAGTGTACACGCTCACCGAACTAACCAGCACGCAAAACCCGATGCCCGCAGATTGGGCCCACTTCGCCAACTGCGTCGCCATGGTCGTATTCGCAACGCCGCCCGCCGGCGCATCGATGACTGCCGCGGCGTGAATGAGTGCCGTGGAAGAAGGCTTGCCGAGCGGCACTTCCTTCGAGAGGCGGGCACAGAGGTTCGAATCCGTCAGGTCGATTCCGCCCTCTCGCGGAGAATACAGAGGTGTTATATGCGCCGCCGGGCAGATCCCCCGCGCCTGGGCCACGAGTTCGCTGCCCAAAAAACCGGAAGCCCCGGTGATGATCAAGTGCAAGAGTTCTTCCATCTCCGATTTGCTCCATGTCCTATGCGTTGAAGCCTTCCCGCAAAACCGAGACGATGCGACTCGCGCCGCAGCCGTCCACTAGCTCACGGCCGTTCGCGGACATTTTTTTCCGCAGCGGGCCGTCGGCGAGGAGTTCCCACACCACCTCGGCAATTCTTCGCTCGTCGGTTTCCGAAGGCCAGCCAAGATTGATTCCCGCCCGCCCCGCCTCCACCGCCTGGGCGACGGGCCGCTGGTGCTCAGCAATCACCAGCAGAGCGGTGGGCAGGCCCATAAAGGCCAGCTCCCACGACGTGGTCCCCGCGGAAGACACAGCGACATCCGCCCAAGCCATGATTTCGGACACCTGCTGGGAAGTGTCGTGGTCACCCACCGGGTGCTGGCGCGGGACTTCGGCCAACGGCAAGACTCGATCGACTTCGTCAAGCTGGCGCCGGGCGCGAGTCTCGCCGCCGTCCAGTCGCGCCTCACCAAAGGTGTCGATGCGGGCTTCCCCACCGCGGAAGTGTCAAATCAGCAGGAGCTGAAGGAAAAGCAGGAGGGGCAGATCGACAACCTCGTCCACCTGATCTACGCGCTGCTGGCCCTGGCGCTCTCTCGTCTCCCTGTTCGGGATCGCCAACACGCTGGCGCTCTCTATCCACGAGCGCACCAGAGAGCTGGGAATGCTGCGGGCGATCGGAATGTCACGCCGCCAGGTGCGAACGATGATCCGCTACGAGGCGGTGATCACAGCCCTGATCGGGGCGATCCTCGGGATGGTTTTGGGGGTCCTCTTCGCGGCTCTTATCGCCCAGCCCCTGAAGGACGAAGGCTTCACGCTCTCCTATCCGATCGGGACGCTCGTCCTCCTCTTGGTCTTCGCTGCCCTCGCCGGGATCGTCGCCGCCATCGCCCCGGCTCGACGTGCTGCCCGGCTCGACGTGCTCAAAGCCCTCCAGTACGAGTGAGATGCCGCAGCTA
>CAVZMC010000010.1:0-31506 GCA_963776125.1 uncultured Acidobacteriaceae bacterium
GGGAGGATGACGCGGATCATAGGCAAAGCTACTCACTATTTCATCTAGCTTTCTTTCCGGTATCCATTGCCTTCCGGTAAGGATCGAATCGTCAGCGGCCGAAGCAGCTCCTAGGGCATTCTAACGGAACGGCAGAAGCCGTACCCTACTCGGGCTCATTTCCAACAGGACAGTGCGCCGAACTTAAGGCCGACCACTCACCCGATCGTCTGCACCTCCACGCTCAAGACCGCCGGCAGGTCCCGCACAATCGGATTCCAGCTATCGCCCGCATCGGCGGAGGCATACACCTGGCCGCCTGTCGTCCCAAAATAAATTCCGCACTTATCTAGCGAGTCCACGGCCATGGCGTCGCGCAGCACGTTCACGTAGCAATCTTTTTGCGGCAGGCCCTTCGTCAAAGCCTCCCACTCGTTGCCGCCGCTGCGGCTGCGGAAGACGCGCAGCTTGCCATCGGGCGGGAAGTGCTCGCTGTCGCTCTTGATGGGGACAACGTAAATAGTCTCCGGATCGTGCGCGTGCACGTCGATCACGAAGCCGAAATCGGTCGGCAGGTTGCCGCTGACTTCTATCCAGTTGTCGCCGGCGTCGTCCGATCGCATCACGTCCCAGTGCTTCTGCATGAACAGCACGCCCGGGCGCTCGGGGTGCATGGCGATGTGGTGCACACAGTGGCCGATCTCGGCATTCGGGTCGGGAATGTATTGCGAGCGCAGGCCGCGGTTGATCGGCTTCCAACTGGCGCCGCCATCGTCGGTGCGAAACGCGCCCGCCGCCGAGATGGCGATGAAGATCCGCTTAGGATCGCTGGGATCGAGAATGATGGTGTGCAGGCACATGCCGCCCGCGCCCGGCTGCCATTTGGGACCGGTGCCGTGGCCGCGCAGGCCGGGGAGTTCCTTCCAGTTCTCGCCGCCGTCGGTCGAGCGAAAGATGGCGGCGTCTTCCACGCCGGCGTACACCGTATCGGGATCGCTGAGCGACGGCTCCAGATGCCACACCCGTTTGAACTCCCAGGGATGTTGCGTTCCGTCATACCATTGATGCGTGGTCAGCGGCTTGGCCGTTGCGTCGTAGGCGAACTTGTTGCTTTCGCTCTTCGGTGGACCGGGCGCGGCCGGCTGCCCGGCGGGCGTTCCTGGCTGTTGCCACGTTTTGCCGCCGTCGTCGGAGCGTTCGATCATCTGTCCGAACCATCCGCTGGACTGCGAGGCATAGATGCGATTGGGATCCACCGGGGATCCCTTCAGGTGATACATCTCCCACCCGGCAAAGTGCGGACCGGACACATCCCATTTTTCGCGCTTGCCGTCTGATGTTAAGATGAAGGCGCCTTTGCGGGTACCGACTAGAACGCGGACTTGTGCCATGTCGTAACTCCTTACTTGGATTTTCGGTTCGATTTTAAGTTAGTCGCCTCTTCGGCGTTGTTATCGAACCACGAGAAGTGAATTCTCTTCATCTTCATCGGCAGTCTTCTCTGATGTTCTTCCGTAACTTGTCGACTTAGCCTATGCCGGTTTTTCGCAGTTCAACATCCAGGGGATGCCAAAGCGGTCCACCACCATGCCGAACCGCAGCGCCCAAAAAGTCTCCTGCAGAGCCATGGTCACAGTCCCATTCTCCGACAATGCGCGAAAGACTCGTTCGGCGATGGCGGCATCCTTGAGGTTAAGGGACACCGAGAATCCCTGTGGCTTCTGATAGTGCTCCGGCAAAGCGTCCGCGCCCATCAACACTTGGCCGTCGAAGCTTAGCGTGGCGTGCATGATTTTGCTGAGTTGCCCGGCCGGCGTGCTCTTTGCCATCGGCGAGCCCGCGTAGGTGAACATGGATTCTATTTTGCCGTCGAAGCACTTCGCGTAGAACTGAAACGCTTGTTCGCATTGTCCGTTGAAGAGGAGATAGGGATTCAGCTTCATGGGTGTGGGTTCCTGTTCGCTCGAAGTAGTTGCGTCATTCCGCCATGTGTGAGAATATACTTCCATTCACTTGCATAGTGCAAGTTAGATTTCTGTGGAAATATGCCGGCGAAAGGCAAAACCAAGCGGCGGTCGGGTTGCCCCCTGAACGCCTCCCTCGAGATGCTGGGCGACCGCTGGTCGCTGTTGATCATCCGCGACATGATGTTGCGCGGGGCGCGAACTTACAAGGACTTTCTGGCTTCCGGCGAAGGCATTGCGACGAATATCCTTGCTGAACGCCTGCGCCGCCTGGCCAACTACGGAATTCTCTCCACCCAAGCCGATCGGAGCGACAGGCGAAAAATGATCTACGTGTTGACGGAGAAGGGAATCGGCCTGGCTCCCGTTCTGACGGAGATGGTGCTTTGGGCCGCGAGGCACGAAAAAACCGGCAATCCGGCGCTCGTGCGCCTCATGCGAAAGGACAAGCCGAAATTCCTGGCCGCCGTACGGGAACGCTGGCTGGAAAAGGCGGCGAGTTCCCTGGGCAAGCGGGCTGTCGCAGGCGGGCTGATCGATATTTCAATCCCGAGCCGGAAGTCATCAACGGCGGGAGAGGTTTGGCGTTAGGGATAGGTTCACGCAGAGAAATGGGCCAGACACGTATCTCAGGTCACGGCTATTCCGATGTCCAGTGGCAAGCGAAGGAAGAAAGTGGTTCCACGCCCGATTTCCGTCTCGAACCAAATCTCGCCCTGATG
Source organism: uncultured Acidobacteriaceae bacterium (assembly GCA_963776125.1). GTDB lineage: Bacteria > Acidobacteriota > Terriglobia > Terriglobales > Acidobacteriaceae > PALSA-270. Next base: position 2,666 of record CAVZMC010000010.1, read on the forward strand.
GCGTTTGACGACGACGGAATGCGCGAGGGCTAAGCCTTGGCCGGTGCCTTTGCCAACGTCCTTGGTGGTGAAAAAGGGCTCAAACACCCGGCTCCGAATTTCCTGGGGAATGCCTCCTCCGGTGTCGGAGATGGCGATCCGCGCCCAAGGACCGTCGCGCCGGGTGGTAATCTGAATCTTTCCCTTGGCGTCGACATTTTCACCCGTGGCGCCCGCAATGGCGTGGGCGGCGTTGATGATAATGTTCAGGACGGCTTGGTTGAACTCCCCGACCAGGCAGGGAACCAGGGGCAGAGTTTCGTCAAACTCAGTTACCATGTCGGCGCAGTACTTCCATTCATGCCGGCTCACGTTGATTGTAGTTTCGATGGCGCGGTTAAGGTTCACGGCTCGCTTCTCCTTGCTGCCTGGGTGCGAGAATTCCTTCATCCCGTGAACGATTTGCGAAATGCGCCGCAGACCCTCCAAGGATTGGTCGAGCGCGCGGGGAATTTCTTTCGTCAAGTAGTCGAAATCGCATTTCTCATAGAGCTGGCAGAGGCCCATTAGCGATTCGGAGTTTGCGCCGCCGTCCACGGTTTGCTGCCGCAGGATCGAGCAGGAGCTTAGAAACCCGGCAATCGAGTCCCAGGATTCCTTGAGAAAGCGAGTGTTGTCGCCGACATATTGGGTGGGCGTATTAATTTCGTGGGCGATGCCGGCGGCCAGTTGTCCGATGGCTTCCAGTTTCTGCGCCTGACGGAGCTGATCCTCGAGTTGCTTGCGGCGAGTGACGTCGTCCCCGGTAATGATGAAGCCGGCGGTTTCATTGCCCCGGGCCAGGATGCGCCGCACTTGCAGGCTGAGGAAGCGGTTCTTGCCGCTACGCTCCCAGCCCAGATCCTCGCACTTAAGAGACTCTTCGACAGCCAGCCAGCGAGCCACTTCGGCTTTCATGTCCGGGTGCAGCCAATGTACTCCGCAGTCATCAAACCGCCGGCCAAGGACGCTTTGATCTTTCCATCCGAACCTTTTGGCGGCGGTCAGGTTCCAGCGGGTGATGCGGCCCTCGTTATCCAGCCCGATGACGATCGAGGGAATCGAGCGCAGGAACAGTTCAGTTTCGGCGTGGGCGGCTTGCAGCTTTTGCTCGGCGAGAAGGCGGTCTTCAATGACGCGGGCAATCATCACGAAGCCTTCCGGTTCTCCGGCCGCGTTGCGCAACAGGCAAATGTTGGACTCGACGTGCAGCCAATTGCCGTTTTTATGGCGGTAGCGAACCACGATGGTGCGGGGTTGTCCGTCGGTTGCGACGGCGGCACTGGCTTTCCGCCCGATCGGCACATCGTCGGGATGGACGATCACAGTCGAGTCGTTGCCTACGAGTTCAGCGGGCTCGTAGCCCAAGACCGTGTGAAACGACGCGCTGGCATGGAGCCATTTCAATTGCGGGTCGCGCACCGTGATCAGGTCCTCGGCGCTGTCGCTGATGGCGTGGAATAGATTCTCGCTGCGGCGCAGCGCCTCCTCGGTGATTTTGCGCTCGGTGATGTCGTTGCGGATGGCGACATATTGGAAGGGTTTTCCATCGGCTCCCAGGAAGGGAACGATCGTCGTATACACCCAGTAGATGGAACCATCTTTGGCGCGATTGCAAATCTCGCCCTTCCATACTATGCCGCGAGCAATCGTCTGGTATAACGCCTGAAAGAATTCCTTGGGATGGTGGCCGGAGTTAACAATGCGGTGATCCTGGCCGAGGAGTTCTTCCCGGGAATACTGGCTGATGGCGCAAAACTTGTCGTTGGTATAGGTGATACGTCCCTTGACGTCGGTAGTGGCGACAATGGCGTGCTGGTCCAGGGCGTACTTCTGGTCAGCCACGTCTTTGAGCAGTTGCCGGCTGTCCTCCAGACTTTCCTTTAGGGCGTGCTCGGCTCGTCTGCGCTCGCTAATGTCGTGGATTTGCACCACAAAACAAGAGGGGTGATCCTCGGCATCGAGGACTACCGCAATGGTGATCGTCGCCCACACCGAAGATCCATCCTTGGTGACGAAGCGTCTCTCAAACTCTCCGCTGCGCCGTCCCCCGTTGAGGAACTCCTGGAGAAGATCGCGGGAATCCGGCACATCGCCGGAATGACAAACGCTGTGCAGATTCATGGTCATCAGCTCCTTCTGGCTGCGACCCAGAAACTTGCCGATGGCGGAGTTCACCTGCAAAAATTCTCCGCTGATTTTGACCACGGCCATGCCGATTCCGGCGTATTCAAAGGCGCTGCGGAAGAGTTCTTCGCTTTCCCGCAATGCGCGTTGCAGAATAATCTGGGCGCCAATCTGCAGGCGCAGGCGGAGTTCGCGTACGTCCACCGGTTTGCAGACGCAATCATCCGCGCCCGCCTCCAACCCAATTACATGCTCGTTTTTCTGGGCCCATGAGGTGAGCAAAACGATATAGGTGGAACGCTGGCGGCGGGCCAGCCGAACCCGCCGGCAAATTTCGATGCCGTCTAGGCCGGGTATCGACCAGTCCAGCACCGCCAACGGCGGAGGGTCTGCAGATTCCAGCAGCCGCACGGCCTCGGCCCCATCCTCCACCACTGCGACGTCATACCCGCTCTTCGCAAGAAGTAGGGAAACATGGCCAAGATTGATCTTGTCAACTCCCGCCATTAAGACCCGCGGACGGTTGGCGAGTGCGGACTGGACAGCAATACCCATAGCTTCGCCATTAAGAAATCGGCGTTTCTGGGATTTGCTTGAGCCGAAAGGTAGATCGAGCCTGCCCAGCCGAGGTCGCATGCGACGCCAATAGCGCTTCGCCGCGAATGCGGGCGCGGGGGCGTTTGGACGAGCGAGATGCCGGCTTTCGGTTAGTTGGTCTTGGCCGCCAGCTTCTGGATTGATTCGATCCGCTCCTCTAGCGGGGCCGCTTCGTCGTTGCGGCCGAGCAGGCGTAAGGCCTTGGCCTCGTTAGTCAGCGAGGGCACCATCTGCGGGCTGTTTTCGCCTTGATCCTTTTCCATAAGTCCGGTGGCCCGATGCCAGCAGGGCTGCGACTTATCAGGCTTGTTCCATTGGTCGTAAAGCGAGCATAGGCCCCACAACGGGATCAGCAATTGGGCGTCGTCCGGGCCATAGATGACCTCATCGGCCTTCACCGCACGTAGCAAGTACGGCTCCGCTTTGTCGAACTCGTTCTGGATCATGAACACCCCGGCCATTTGTCTTAAGCTCTCGGCGGTCGCCTGGCTGTTTTCCCCAAAAGTGCTTTCGTCAATATCGAGCGCCTGGGAAAAATATTTTTCGGCGGAAACAAAATCCTTCCGCCAACCGGCGAGACCGCCCAGTTTGAAGAGGGCATCGGTGGTGCGCGGGGCCCTGGGGCCAAAAGCGGTTTGCAGAACCGTCAATTCCTGGCGGTACGAGGCCTCGGAATTCGCATAATCCTGGAGCATGGCGTCGGTATCTCCCAGGTGATCGAGCGCGACCACCAAATCCTGATTGCCCGGCGGAAGTTGCTGCGCGAGGCTCACGGCTTCCTTGTAGGATTTTCTTGCGTCGTCATAGCGTTTTTCCGCGGCCGCTTGGTCGCCGGTTCGCAATAGCAACTGCATCTTTTCGGAAATCTCCGGCGCAGCGTCCATGGCCTGCATCCGCTCTTGCAGCTCTGCCGCCTCCGCGGATTTTCCCGCCGCCTTCATGGCTCGGAGATGTTCCTCGAAGCGCACTTGGGCGGCCTTGTATTGCTTTTGAGACTCGGTGCTGAAGAAGAACGATTCGCCGGATGGATGGTGCGTATTAGCTCCCGCTTCGATCAGCGCCGCATGCCGGTCTTGCTGTAGCGCGGCCACCCAATCGCCCTTCTTTTCGAGAGCGCCTCCGAGGGCGGAGATCGCCTGGAACTGCGTAGGATCGAGCGAAACCGCTTGCCGGTATTCGGCAATGGCTGGATCCAGCTCTCCATCCGCCTCCAAAGCTTGGGCGTAGAGATCGTGGACCTCCCAGTCCGCCGGCGCCAGCGCCTCGGCCTGTTTCAACTCACCAATAGCCTCGGAGACGTCTTTTTTCTCCAGCATCACTCTGCCCAGGTCTTTGTGGGTGCCGGGTTCATCCTCCCCCAGCTTTTCCGCAATGCGTAATTCCTGCAAGGCTGCGTCGTAGTTCTTGGCTTTCTCCCGCATGGCGGCAAGGTCCCGGTGAGGCGTGGGATCGGCGGGGTCAATGGCGGCAGCTTTAAGAAATTCCGCTTCCGCGCCCTGCGCGTCTCCTTTCCAGAGCAAGCCACGGCCTAGGCACAGGTGGCACACTTCGAAATTGGGGAACATCGTTTCCAATTCCCGCAGCTCGGCAATCGCGCCGTCCACGTTGCGCTTCATCAGCGCCGACGCAAGATTCTCCCGTACTTCGGGGTCGTTGGGGTCGAGCCGCTTGGCTTCGCGAAACTCGCGGATGGCCGAGTCCACATCCCCCGTGGACTTGTAGGCGTTGCCGAGATTGTAGTGCGGGTCTGGATTGTTGGGGTCGAGGGCAATCGCCTTCTTGTACTCCACGATCGCGTTGGCGTAGTCCTGCATGTTTTGGAAGTGGATGCCTAAGTCGAAGTGCACGGCGGCGTAGTCCGGCTTAATACGCAGAGCCTCTTTGAATTCGCCGGCGGCCGCATCGAACTTTCGCGCGATATCCAGGGCAAGCCCGGCATTCTTGTGGGCTTCGGCATCTTGCGGATTTTGCTCCAGCCCGGCCTTGGCTTCATGAATTGCCAGGTCCGAATCTCCAAGCCGGTAATAAAGGTAGCTGAGCTTGGTGTGCGCGTCCGGGAAGTCCGGGTCTTTGCGCAAGACTTCGGTATAGACTGCGGCGGACTGGGCCCAATTTTCCTGTCGGCGCAGAAGTTCGCCCATCACAAAACCGCTTTCCGGGCCGGCAAAACCGATGTCGAGCGCCGTGGTCAGCTCCTTGATCGCAGCTTCATAGCGCTTATCGTTCATGTATGCGGCCGCCTTGCTCAAGTGCTGGAGCAACTCCTGGTCTGGTTTCTGGCCGCTGGCGGACGCGTCGATTTTGGCTTTGTCCAACTCGGCCAGGATGGTCGCGTCGGTCCCTGCGGTTTTTAGGTATCCGCGATAGTCTTCATCCGGATGAAAGCTCAGCCCATGCGTGTCGATGTCGTGCACTACATTGGCCGGCAGAACCCCGCCCGCGGTGAGCGCAAGCAGTTCACTCGCGGTCAATGGCTTTGGAGCAGTTTGGGATGCGGCGGTAAGAGAAAAAGCCAGAATAGTGAGAGCGACGAGGATATATCGCGGCTTGCGGGCGGTCATGAAACCTCCAATGCGACCGAATGCAAGTCTTACATAGAGATCGCGAGGCTTCCTGATTACGTTCGTACGGGTCCGATTGGAGGCATTTTGGTCGAGTCGGCGCGACGCGCCAGTTACTCGCACCTGGTCTTCGTCAGCGACAAGGACAAGAGCGTCCTGCAAGTGGCCAACCAGGATGTTCTGAAAGGCCACGAGGGCCATCACATTAAGGTGAAGGGCTCGGTGGACGGCGACACGCTGACCATCACCAGCGTGAGCATGATGAAAGACCAAAGCATGATGAAGTAGAGAAAAGCGGGGAACTGCGATTCACGGCGCGATGCGGAGAGCGGCTTGTTTTTCCGCTGGCGTCATCTGGTTCCACAAGACAGTGAGATCGCTTTGATAGCGCGTGTTGGTCGGGTCCCGGTGCAGCGCCCGCGCATACCAATGATAAGCCGGCGCCAGGTTTCTGCCCACGCAATGTCCGCTCGCGTACATGGTGCCCAATAGGCTGGCGGCCTCGGCGTTGGTGCGGGCCGACTGGCGCAGATCCTGCAAGGCGAGTCCGCAGTCTCTCTCCACCCCGTTCCCATAGAGATACTTCTGGCCTTCCTCGAACAATTGGGTGGCATCGGCGGCCGAAATAGTGGCAGGCTGCGGAGCAGCGACAGCGTGAGAATCGGAAGTGTTGGGAGCGGCAGAGCCTGGAGCGGCTGGGGGCGCAGCTGATGGCTTCGCGACCAGTCCGGCGCCGGGGTTCGCCTCGCGCGGCGTCACCGACGCGGAGGGGTTCGCCGGCTGTGGCGGAACCACACTTGCCGCTTTGCCGTCTGGTACCGCGGCCGGTGTCACCTGCGTCTCCGGGAGCGATTGCCGCGACGGCGTTTCTGCAGTGTCCGGAGCGAGAATCGTTTCAGGAGCCGGAGGCGGAGCGGCGGCAGTTATGCCCGAGGCCGCTGTGGCGAGAGACTTGCTTGGCGCCGCCGCCTCATGCGCCGGCGCGGCGTGGTTTTCCGAGCTGCTCACGGTCACGAAAAACCTCCACGGTGCACCGTCACGCTGCCACTCCCAGGCCAGAACCCCCGCGCCGATCACAAATACTGCCAGCATCGCATACAAGCGCCAGCGAGGCGAGCGTGTCTCGTCCTCTTCGAGAAGATAACTGGCGCTATGGCTGAATTCGACGCCGGGCTCGCCAGAGGAGGGAAGCGGCTTGGGAGAAAGATCTTCCCGGGCCTCCTCCGGGGAGCCGGTTAAGACAGGCTCATCCTGCAATCCCAGGATGGAAAAGCTGCTAATCGCGAGCGCAGGCGATGGTCTCGCTTTGGCGGGCGCCTTGGTCTGCGGCTTAACCGGCGTCGGCGTGGGCGGCATCTCTTTTTGCAGCGCAGTCCCGCAGATTCCGCAAAACCGAAAAAACGGATTGTTGCCGTCGTACCCGCACGCTGGGCAGCGTACAACGGTGATTGGCTCCATGATCTTTGAACTATACCCATTCGCACCGCCTGGGTAACGTTACTGTGGGGTAGGTACGGCCGGTCGGTAGTGACTTAGCAGATGCCCCCGCGCTCAAAAGATGAATGCGAGCCGCATCACCAAGGAGCACGACTGATCAGAATATGCGAACGTTTTTCGGCTGGCTTCATGGGGTTATACTTTTGGCGCGAAAGGCGGGATGCCTGACCGCAGCTTCCATGGTTGCGCCGGGCGGCACGGGTGCAGTGGCATGAGCGCGCACACAGATTTTGGAAGGCTGGGCACGACTAGACCCGTGCCTCAAGAAATATGCGACCGACCTCGGATCCAATCGACGCGCCTGGTGATTCCTATTCTGAGCGTCTTATTCATTTTCATTCTTATTCCATCTGCCGTAAATCAAGCTAATGCGCAAGCGGTAAATCCCGGACCGCGAATCACGCAGCCGATCGACGAGACCGCCTTAGTCGTGCTCCAAGGCAATACTCATCCACTGGCACGCCCCGAGTTTGACCAAGGCCCAGCCCCGGCGAGCTTGCCGATGCAACGGATGCTGTTGGTCCTGAAGCGCAGCTTCGAGCAAGAAGCCGCTCTGGAGCGACTCCTCGAACAACAACAGGATAATTCCTCCCCGAAGTACCACCACTGGCTTACACCTGAACAGTTCGGTGTCGAATTTGGTCCTTCGGATCAAGACATTTTGACCATCACGATGTGGCTGCAATCTCATGGTTTCCAAGTTACCGCGGTATCCACGGGGCGCATCGTAATCGAGTTTTCAGGGACCGCAGGGCAGGTGCAACAAGCGTTTCATACTGCCATCCATAAATACCTGGTCAACGGGGAACAACACTACGCCAACGCGACCGACCCGCAAATTCCGGCTGCGCTTGTGCCCGTAGTCGCGGGCGTTGGGTCGCTTCACAGCTTTCGCTCGAACCCGATGAACGATTTCGCCGGGGTTTTTCGCAAGGACAGTAAAACAGGAGAAGTTCTTCCGGTGAGCACGGTGCCTTTTTCGGAGTTTACGCCCGGAAGCAACACGGAATGCGGCGCTATAGGCAGCCCCTGTGAAGAAATCGGCCCGTACGACCTGGCGACAATTTACAACATACTTCCTCTCTGGAATGCGAGCACGCCAATCGACGGCACCGGACAGACGATTGCGATCGTTGCCGAAACTGACATCAATCCGCCAGACTGGGCCTCGTTCTGGAACGCATTCGGCGTGACCTCTCCCAAAGGGACGCTGAACATTATCCACAACGGGAATGATCCCGGGGTTCTTCCTGCCGAGGAACCTGAGGCCGACATTGACACGCAATGGTCCAGCGCCGTGGCCAAGGGCGCCACCATCGATCTGGTGATATCGGCATCGACGGCAACCACCCAGGGCGTGGATCTTTCCGCCGAATATATCGTGGACAATAACCTTGCGCCCGTGATGAGCGAGAGTTATGGCCTGTGCGAACTTTTCTTGGGCACCGCGGGAAACGCCTATCACAATGCCCTCTGGCAGCAGGCCTCCGCGCAGGGGATCACCGTCCTGGTTTCCTCCGGCGACCAAGGCTCCGCAGTGTGCGACAATGGCGCTCACTCTGCGCAATATGGACTCGCTGTCAACGGCCTTGGGTCCACCCCGTACAACGTGTCCGTGGGCGGCACCGATTTCAACGACTTAACCACCACCGCCACATATTGGAGTTCCACTAACAACGCCAACCAGGCCAATGCTAAGGGTTACATCCCTGAAATGACCTGGAACGACAGCTGCACGAATTCCGAGCTCTTCGCGGACATAGGCGCGACGACTCCCGAACGGGCATGCAATGAGTCCATTGAATTCTTGATAGTGGTTGGAGGCAGCGGCGGCGCCAGCAATTGCACCTCATCAACCAGCAATTCTCAAACCTCGTGCTCGGGCGGTTATGCCAAGCCGCCGTGGCAAAGCGCACCGGGCGTACCAGCGGATGGAGAACGCGATGTTCCAGACGTCTCCTTATTTGCCAGCAATGGATTCAACGGCGCATTCTATTTGGTCTGTCTGTCCGCAACCGGCTCATGCGACCTCGCTAGTGGCACATTCGCGGGGTTCGGGGGAACGTCCATTTCCACGCCAGTGTTCGCAGGCATCATGGCCCTAGTCAACCAGAAAACCGGGGAGCGCCAGGGCAATGCGAACTATGTGTTGTATAAGATGGCGGCAACTGCCACGAATAGTTGCGATTCCAACACGGTTCCCTCGACGGGGACGAACAACTGCATTTTTTACGATATCCCCTCCGGATCGACGATTGCGATGCCATGCACCACGGGCAGCCCCAACTGCACCACGAACACTGTCGGCGATCCGTACGGGGTGCTTTCGGGCTACAGCACGACTGCCGGTTATGACCTCGCCACCGGTCTTGGCAGCGTCAATGTGTTCAATTTAGTGAACCAGTGGAGCACATACGCGGGCCAATTCAAGGCAACCACGTTCTCTTCGTTCACACTCGGTCCACCCACCTCCATCACTCACGGCCAACCCATCGCCGTGGCCGCCACCGTGGTGCCTCAGACGGGGACGGGAACGCCCACGGGCACGGTGGCGCTGATTGCGAACGCCGGCTCAAGCCCGGGCGGCCAGCAAGCCGGGCAACTCTTCACGCTCAACAACGGCTCACTATTGCCCGGGACGTCGACGATCTTCCTCCCGGGCGGGACTAATTACAACGTCACCGCGCACTACTCAGGTGATTCTACCTTTGCGCCCAGCGATTCCTCGCCGTTCGCCGTGACCGTAAGTCCAGAAGCCAGCAAAACCCTGCCCGCCATCGTTATATCGGACCTGGCTTCGGGCCAAGTGACTAACACCAATGCCACGTCGTTTCCCTTTGGCAGCGCTTACGTGCTGCGAGGGAACGTCATGAATCCCAGCGGGAACTTATGCATGACGTCGAATGGAATTGAGCAATATCAATGCCCGACCGGTACGGTGAGTTTTACGGACACCTTTAATGGGGTCACCAGCGCCGTTGACGCGGGGACCTATCCGATGAACGCCAACGGCTACGCGGAAGACCAAACGGTTGCTCTTTTCGGCGGGCAGCACAGCCTGGTCGCTGCCTACAGCGGGGACAACAGCTATCAGCCCAGCAACAATTCCGCAGCACCGAATGTTGTCACCGTCACACCTCAACCCACCAATACCGATAAGGATTTCGGCATTGCAGGGCCCTTCATCATTGACACGTCCGTCACTTTGCCTTTCCTTTCGACGACCGCGAATCCCGGTTATTACAACCCGGCGCCCGGAGGAACGTTCACCCTGTTCGATGGGACCAAGCAAGTCCCCGTGACGGTCACGACCTTCGACGGCTTCGTCAACCCCTTTCCCAACTCGCCATACTCTTATGCAGATCTGTTAGGGGATGTCCAGTTCACCGTCCCCGGACCTGTGGGGCCGCACACCTTCTCCGCCGTCTACAGCGGGGACAGCAATTACGCTTCGTCCACCTCCCCACCCTTTACTGTCAACGTCGCTTATCCCTCGACCACGACGGTCACCTCCTCGGCGCCCACGGCTACGGAAGCTCAGAACGTCACCTTCACCGCAACGGTTAGCTCGAGCCAGACCGCTGGCCCTCCTTTGACGGGCACGGTGCAATTCCAGCTGCCCTCGGGGAACCTGGGAAATCCAGTTGCCGTGTCGAATGGCCAGGCACAGCTCACCACCACCTCGCTCCCAATTGGCATTCTTCTTATCACGGCAATCTATTCCGGCGACGCGAATTATGCAGGGTCTTCGGCAACTCTGGTCGAAACCGTGAACATCATTCCTACGTCCACCACGGTCACCTCTACGAATTCAACGATTGCCCAGGGACTGAGCGTCACTTTTACGGCACAGATCGTGCCTGTACAAACTGGCGGGCCGACCATCACGGGTTTTGTTTCGTTCACGGCGAATGGGTCGGGTTTAGGTAACGTTAGCATCGTGAATAAGCAGGCTCAAGTAACTACGAATTCGCTGCCGTCGGGAACTCTTTCAGTTGTGGCCAACTATGGCGGCGATGAAAACTATGCACCTTCTTCGGGGACGTTTACCGAAACCGTAACTCTGTCACCAACGTTCACCGTTTCGGGCAACCCCGCGACCGTTATGGTCAGTAGCCCGGGCTCTACCGGGTCTACGGTGCTTACGATTACGGGGTTGAATGGGTATAGCGGGACTATTCCGCTGTCATCGTCGTTGTGCACGGGCTTGCCGCTGGAGAGCACATGCAATTTCAGCGCTTCCTCGGTGACGTTGAATCCGACCGGCCAGACCTCGGCGACCGTGACTCTGGACGTCTCGACAACTGCCCCCGTGGTGGGATCGGCGGCTCTCGGTCGACCGAAAGGACGTGGGCAGCGGGCCGCTGAAGGTTGCTTTCTGCTCTTCTCAATTCTCTGGATTTGGAGTTGGAGGCCCAGCGGGCGCCGGGCGAAATGGGCTCGCTTGAGCACAACAATTGCCATCCCGGCGTTTGTTCTACTTCTGAGCCTCTGCTCGTGCGGCAATGCCTCGGGTGGTGGTGGCGGCATCGCTAACCCAGGCACTCCGTTAGGTTTGGATCAAAACGTGGTAGTCACGTTCAGCGGCGCGGGCGTCATGCCCCCGCCGAGCCTCAATCTATCGATCGACGTGGAGTGACGTCCCGCCCAGTGGCAAGCGGGTCCAGGTGGAGCACCATCAAGTCCTCGTCCCCGTAGGTTTCGCCCATTTTGAGGGCGTGGACATCGCGGCCGTAGAGCTGGAATCCCAGAGATTCGTACAGCCGCTTGGCCGCCGTGTTGTGGCTGGCTACGGCCAAGTTGATCAACTCCAGGCCCGATTGCGACCTGGCAACCCGCAGCAACTCGTTCATTAGCTCGCGGCCGACACCTTGGCCGCGATGCGCGGAAGTTACGTAAACGCCCCAAACGTGCCCAAGGAACGCGGCTCCCGCTCAAGTGCCTCCAGGCGCAGGGTCCAGAAGGTGTCGGCGTCGGATTCCGTGAGCAGGCGGATCTCGTGGAGCATAGAGAGTTAAGGCTTCAGGAGTGCATCCTGCCGGCAATGCAATGTCCGATAACAGGTATTATGTTAAATACAAGCAGGTACCCAGTAACGCCGTGGCAGATCTGGTCTATTCCACCCTTCCCAAGTACTTATCCAGCCAACCAAGGACTTCCTTCATGAGGTCTTCTCGGTCGGAACTCACATCATGCGGGGTGTTGAGAATGGCATGGTGTTTGTCGACATCGGGCGTCCCTAACAAGCGGAACAGCGGTTCTTGCGACCGCTCGACCGAAAAGCTGTAGTCGTAACGGCCGTTTACCATGAGCACCGGTATCTTCAGGCGTGGCGCGAAGTCGAGCTGGTCGACGCCTTGGGGAGCGCGCCACAGAAAAAAGCCGCCATCGAGCAGAACAAGGGTGCGAAACCGATTCTGCAGCAGCGCCACATAGTCCACTCCCTCAGCCGAGCCCATGCTTACGCCCAGGTATGCGAGCCGCGAGTTATCGATGTCCGAACGTGTGTTGAGATAGTCGAGGGACCGCGCCAGATCCTTGTAACGTTCGCTGGCCAATTCGATCGTCCAATCGCTTCCACCCGGCAGGAGCAGCTTCAACTGCCGGTCATAGGTACCCTTGTAGACTGGATATAGCACCGCTCGGCCGCTCTGCACTACATAGTCGAAAAACTCCGTGTCGCCCAGCGCGCCATTGGGCGGTGGACTTAATTCCACTCTCGCGCTGGGAAAGAACACCACAGTCTGGTAGGGCGGCTTCACATGTTTGGGAAGAAATAAGTATGCCGACATGCGCTCGCCGTCGTACGCGGTGTCGAAGGTGACCTTCTCTTCCTTCCAGTCCGGAGTCTCGCCAACCACGCCTTCGTCGCTCACGTTCAAAGGCGCCTTGTCGTCATAGGCGTACATGGCGCGATACGCATTAAATACATCATCCGAGACCGGTTTCTCCTTGCTGAAATCGCGCGTCAGACGCTGGATTGGTTGCGCGGCAGCGGAGGGCACGGGATCGACATTACGCAGGCAGCGGAATCCGTTCGCGGCCGCGCGGTCGAATGCGGGTAAGGCCTCCGGTTCGGAATACGAGTAGGTTTGCGAGTCCCAGCTCCCGCCCAGGATGAAGTGCACATCGCCTTCAGAATTGTTGGCCACCCATTCCTTCGCATTGCCCGCCATGTCATAGGTCCCGTAAGGTCCAATGCCCCTGTAGCTGCCCGCCGCAGCCAGAGCGGTTCCCGAAAAATTGCTCTCCGGCACAATGTATTTCCCTGCCTCGCTGGGAGCGGCATAGAACCACTGCGCCAGTACGGGTAAGCTTTTGCCGGCGTACGCCGCATAGGCTGAAGCTTCATACCAGCTCACGCCGGTCACGGGAAAATCCCCTTGCCCCTCCGGATAATGACCTCCCTCCCAAGTAGCTGGACCCGAGCGGCCCGTCTTATCGCGCAGCAGAGACATGGCTTCTTTCCAACTGAGCGTCTTATCGCCCTGCATGAATTTTTGCTGCCAGTATTCGCGCTTCTCATAGCCGCCGCTATCGACGAATTGCTGGTACTGCCGATTAGTGACCTCGAATTTGTCGAGATAAAAATCAGGCAGCTGGTACAAACCGGTCCATCCGATGAAATCGATGAAGTCTCCCCACGCGCCGCCGGTCACGTGCACCATGCCCTCCGGCGTGGCCAGTTCTGCGTCGAGTGGAAAATTCATGCTTGCGAGGGTCCCGGGTGCGGAGAGGAATTCTCCCAGGCCCGGCTTCGAGACTTTCCAGCGGAAATATCCCTTGGGAATCCGAACTTCGTTCAGCGGCGTCGCGCCCAGCGAATACCATGACTGGCCGGGCGAGTCGTAGTCCTGAATCGCAACATCGGCGCCCGCGGGCGAAGATCGGATGGAAATCGCCTGCGTATTGGCTTCGGCGAGCTGCGTCAGCTGCGGGTCGGAAGGCAGATATCGTTTTGCTTCTTTCAGCATCAGGAACGCAGCCAGCGATTGGTTCTGCTGTTGCAGCTGCCCAATTCCGGGAATTGCCACTTCCCTTGCCCAATGGCGCCTTTCGGAACGGTGATAAAACCAGCCTCCGAACGCAATCAGTGCGATGAACAGAATGATGGCAAAAACCGCGTAGCGCCTGGGAAGCCGCAGTTCGTGACCCTCGGCCTCCGCAGCCGGGCCGCTCAGCCGCGCCACCGCTGCAGTGAGATCGCGCGACATCTCGCTGGCAGACTGGTAGCGTTTCGCAACATCCTTTTCCATCGCTCGCGAAATAATTTTCCCGGCGTCCGCCCCCGCGCCGGCGCACACTTCGTGTATCGATTTTGGATTCTCGCTCGTGATGGCGTGGAGAATTGCCAGACTGGTCGCCGCCTGGAACGGGGGCTTCCCTGCCAGCGACTCGTATAGAACCACGCCTAGACTCCACAGATCGCTGCGCGCATCCACGGCGTTTCCCATCGCCTGCTCCGGCGACATGTAGAGCGGTGTGCCGAGCGCGCCTTGTGTCTCGAAAAACGATTGCGTGGCTGTGGAGCCGTCCACGCGCAGCTTGGCCAGCCCGAAGTCGAGTACCTTCGCGTGGCCCTTGGGCGTGATCAGGATGTTGCCTGGTTTTAAATCCCGGTGGATCACCCCTTGTTCATGTGCTTCTTCAAGAGCTTGCGCGATCTCATTGGCAAACAATAGGCTTTCCTTGGCGGGCAATGGGCCGGAGCGTATCTTCTCAGCCAGCGATTGTCCGGCAACGTACTCCATAACCAGAAAGTCCGCGCCGTCTTCTTCGCCTACGTCATAAACCACGGCGATATTCGGATGATTCAATCGCGCCAGCGCCAGCGCTTCCTGCCGAAAGCGGCGTCGTGCGGCTTCATCTTTGAGCAATCCAGGAGGAAGAACTTTGATGGCAACCAGGCGATGCAGGCGCTGATCGCGAGCACGGTAGACGACGCCCATCCCGCCCGCGCCCAGCGGCGCCTCAATTTCGTAATGGCCAAGCTTGCTGCCAGCGGCCAGCGTCATGGGCGAAAGTATATAGCAGTGAAAACTCGAAACCGGCTTGCGGCTTCCGAGAATTACATCTTGTAGCGGCCCAGGTCCTCGTCGTTCAGGCCTTCCAGCCATTTGCGGAGTTCTTCGTTGGTTCCACGATCGGAGATGCTGGCGGCAAGCTTTTGGTTCTTCAGAACCTCGTCATCCACGAAGATAGGACAATCCACCCGCAGCGCCAAAGCCAGTGCGTCGGAGGGGCGGGAGTCGATACTGACTACGCGGCCCTCCCGCTCCATCCAAATCACGGCGTAGAAAGTATCCTCGCGCAACTCAGTCACGACCACCTTATGGACGGACGTGTCGAGGCCCACCAGCACATTCTTGATGAGGTCGTGCGTCATAGGGCGCGGCGTGGAAACCTTCTCAATTTCCAGCGCGATGGCGTTGGCTTCGTACACCCCGACCCATATGGGGAGCACGGTCTCGCTGCCGATGTCCTTCAGAATGACGATCGGCATGTTGGTCACGGGGTCCATTAGTAGTCCACGGATTTTCATTTCTACTTCCATTGGGGCCCCCCGTCGAAAAGCAGCAATTCTTCGCTCCTTATATCACCATTTCGCCCAAAAGGCTGTTAGGAAAGCTGGTACTGACGCGCACTGGGACGTAGCTGCCCACGGCCGGCGAATGGTCCGGGGGCGCGGTGAAATTCAGGGTCTGGTTTTGCGAGGTGCGGCCAATCCATTGGCTGCGCGCCTCATTCTTCCCTTCAACCATTACTTCAGCAACCTGGCCGATGCGGTTGGCATTGCGCTGCTTCTGGATTTCTTTTTGCTTTTCTTGCAGCACGCTCAGGCGGCGGATTTTTTCGGCGTCCGGAATCGCATCGTCCATGCTCAGCGATGGCGTGTTGGGACGCGGGGAATACTTGAAGGCGAAGATGCTGTCGTACCCGACTGCATCGAGCAGAGACAGTGTGTCTGCAAAATCCGCTTCGGTTTCGCCGGGGAAACCGACGATCATGTCCGAGGTGATGCCGATCTGGCGCTTGGCGGACCTTATCCAGGCGATGCGTTCCAGATATTGCTCGCGGGTGTAGAGGCGCTGCATGGCCTGCAACACTCGTGAAGACCCGCTCTGCACCGGAAGATGGATGTGATCGCAGAGCGCCGGCACCGCGTCAATGGCGTCGACGATATCGCGGCCGAAGTCGCGCGGGTGCGAGGTGGTGAAGCGGACGCGGCGCATGCCGGGGGTCTCGGCTACCGCGGCCAGGAGTTCGGCGAACGTCCGCTTCCCTGCCGGATCCTTGTAGGAGTTCACGTTCTGGCCTAGCAGTTGAATCTCGGTGTAGCCGAGATCGGCCATGCGCGCGGCTTCCGCGAGCACCGAGTCGGACGTCCGGCTGCGCTCTTTGCCTCGCGTGTAGGGAACCACGCAATACGAGCAGAACTTGTCGCAGCCTTCGATGATAGTGATGTAGCCACGGTGCGGGTTGGTGCGGGCGGTGAATTCGGTTTCGAAGCACTCGTCGGTCATGCGGTCGTCGAGGCCGGTCACACGGCGATTCCCTGCCTCGATTTGGATCAGCATCTTCGGCAAGTTGCGATAAGACGCCGAGCCACAGACCAGCGAAACGTAGGGCGCTCGCTCGAAAATCTTTTCGCCTTCCTGCTGGGCGACACAGCCGAGCACGCCGAACTTTTTTCCCTGTTTCTCGAGCTTCTTGTAATCGGCCAGGCGGTGGAAGACTTTTTGCTCGGCTTTGTCGCGAATGGAGCAGGTGTTGTAGAGGACCAGGCCGGCTTCTTCGACGGTGGGGACCTGCTGGTATCCTTCGGCGACGAGCGTGCCGACGACTTTTTCCGAGTCATGGGCGTTCATCTGGCAGCCAAAGGTTTCCAAGTAAAAGGTCTTCTGGGGCTCCCCACTCATATAAATCAGTATAACGCGTGCGCGCGCGGGTGGCTCGGCACTCTCCCGCCCTTCGCAAAGAACACGAAGAACGGAGCACCCGGCAGAGCCACTGCTTGTTAAACTGAACGACATGCCATCGTATGAGATCTTCGGCAAGTTCTATGACGCCGTGATGGGAGATCGTTCAGAAGCAGCAGAGCGCCTTACGGACCTCATTAGAGAGACGAACCCCAACGCGAAAAACGTCCTCGAACTCGGGTGCGGGACCGGATCGATGCTGAAGCATTTGCAGGACAGTTACCAAGTTTCTGGGCTGGATATTTCGAGCCGGATGCTTTCCAGCGCGCGCAAGAAAGTTTCTCGAGCGAAACTCTTCCGGCAAGATATGGTCGATTTTGAAATCAACCAGCGATTCGACGTGATTTTCTGTGTATTCGATTCGATTAATCACGTTCGGCGCTTCTCCGATTGGAAGAAAGTGTTCGTTAGGGCGCGGCGGCATTTATCGGCGGGTGGGTGCTTCATCTTTGACATCAACACACAACGGAAGCTCGACCGGCTTACCGCCGAGCCACCCTGGGTGCATCGGTTCGGAAGGAACCTCTTGATCATCGACGTGACCTCGCTCGCGAATCGTGGGTCGAATTGGAATATCAAAGTCTTCGAGCACGTAGCTCATACCCGCTACGTTCTCCATGAAGAGGACATCATCGAGGTGTCGTTTCCGGTTCAAAATATCGTGACGGCTCTGCGTGGCCATTTTGCGAATGTGCGAGTGGTAGATCCCGATAGCAGGCGACCAACTACGAAATCAGAAAGACTGTTTTTCCTGGCAAGGAATCGCTGAGTCGCCTCTTCACAGCATCAGTCACTACCAGTAAAAGGTCCGCATCGATGAAATGTTAACCAATATTACCACCCCATTTGGCTCATCCGTTTAAGGATAATCGCGCTGTAGTTATTCATGCGCTCGGGTCGCCGCCTCAGAGGAGCCGGCAGAATTGCAGCGAGTCGCGCCGACTGTTCACGGCCAATGTTCCGGGCTGCGGCTTCGTCGTAGTAACGACACGCCGAATCTGCACCATAAATGCCAGGGCCCCATTCGACCACGTTGAGGTACAGCTCGAGAATGCGCTGTTTGCCGAGGACGAATTCGGCCACCGGCACCAGTGTGGCCTCTGCACCCTTGCGGAGGATAGAGCGGCCCGTCCCGAAGAATAGGTTTTTCACGAGTTGCTGCGTAATAGTGGAAGCTCCGCGAGTGCGCTCGCCTTCCAAATCATCCTGGGCAGCGATTTGGATCTCGTGCCAATCGAATCCATGATGCTGGTAGAAGTGCGCGTCCTCGGCGGCGATTACAGCGTGCTGAAGATCGGGCGAGATTTGGCTGAGCGGAATGAATTTGTAGCGTTCGCGATATGGCGTGCGGTGAATCCAGGCCTGCAAGCGGCGCTGCATGTGCACCGCGGTGGTCGGTGGATCAATCCACCGGGCGGCCACAAGGATCAGCGTGGGAAGTGACCAAAGAAGTACCAGGCCGATGACAAGCCATCGAATAAAGGATCGGAGGAATCCCGTCCGAAGCAGGATTCCGGGGCGTGTGTCCGGCGTTGCAGTCACGTTCCAGAATAATAGCCTGAGTGTGTGCCGCCCGGTGCCCCGCAACTCGCGGTTTTAGGGATGCAGGTTAGTTCGGGGCGGAGTTCCTCACAGCGGCTAACACCGGTCGCGTGGGATGTCGGTTTCGCCCCACGGGAAGCCGGGCGCTTCCACGGTGTTGCTGGCGTTTCGGAGTGAGCGCGCGCCGCAACAACTCAGAGCGGTTCAGGATTTGTATTTTCCGCCGTGTCGACATTCGACGGCTTGTCGGTGAAGCTGCGCCCAGGCTCGAAGGCGACCTTCTGATATTTGTCTCCCACCTTGCGAAGTTCGTCCTTCCAGCCATCGTTCCAGGTAATGCGAGCCCGGCCGGCGATCACGTCCCAGGTTCCCTTACTCTCGGCGGAATAGGTTATGAAGTGACTCTGATTGCGCGATCGATCGGCAGTCCCGTCGCGGTTCAAGGTAATGTAGAAGTAGCCGCCCACGCCGTCGCCTACCTTCCATCTGCCAACGAAGCGCGCGCGGCCGAAAGTCGAGTAGGAGGCCTCGTCGGCGGTCAATTCAATATGATCGATGTCGGACACGTGAAAAGTCAGCGGGCGTCCGGGGCCGGAAATGGTTGCGTCCAAGCCTTGGAACTCCACCCGCGAAGTGGCCAGCGAGACGACCTGCTGACGACCGTCTTTGAAAATGATCACGAGCGCTTCGTGCTGCTGAGCGGTCGCCGGCACTGCAATTGCGGCGAGTAGAAGCGCGACTGTCCAGGCGATGTGAGTAAAGCGGCGCATGAGTCCCTCCACGGCGGAATTAACCGCCTATGATGCCACGGATGGCATCGATTCCAACAGTCCCGCATTAGTTTGTACGGCATGGGCGGCGGGGAAGTTCCGGAATTGTTCGGGGAAGGATGCGTCTCTGGAGGCGCGGAGCTTCGCTCCTCTCGACGGGGCAAAGCCGTTCGGTGCCGCTAGCCAAAGCTGTGCTATGTACGTCTAACAAACTCATGAACGGCAAGGAGATCAATCTGTGATGAAACATGCGCTCGTTGTTTCACTGTTGTTGTTGTCGACGCAGGCGGTTTACGCGCAGGCTGACGGCGCCAAATCCCCGCCAACCCTGCGCAGCATCCTGCTGGAGCAACTGCGCACCACGCACAACGATAAAGATTGGTTCGTGCCGGCGAACACGGCTGTCGAAGGCCTGACCGCGGAACAAGCGAACTGGACCGACGGCAAAGGCAATCATTCGGTCGGGCAACTGGCTTATCATTTGGTGTTTTGGAACCGGCAGGCGCTGGCCAAATTCAAAGGCGACACGCCGGAGAAATTCAGCGGCAACAACGACGAGACCTTCAACCATTTCGACAGCAAGCAGTGGGCGGAGACGGTGAAGGCTCTCGACGACGTCATGACCGAATGGGAAAAAGCGGTCGAGACGTGCGACGACAAGAAGTTGGCGGAGTGGGCTTCGACCATCGCGCACATCGGTGCGCACAACGCCTATCACATTGGGCAAATGATCTATGTGCGACGGGAGCAAGGGTCGTGGGATCCGGCGAAGGGAGTTCGGTAGGGCGTTGCCGGCGGGCGTGTAGAATCTCGGGCGAGGCTGGATGAGGTCCCGCGAAGCCTGAGGAACGAGTGTCCGCGAATCCCCACTTAGAAGCTCGTCGCAACGAAAGCTTCCTGGGCAATTGGTTCGGCTTTGAGCGCGCCGGCACGACCGCGGGACGCGAGTTTGTCGCCGGCCTGACCACGTTTGTCACCATGTCGTACATCGTGGTGGTGAATCCTGCGATTCTGCGGGCGGCCGGAATTGCGGTGGAGCCATCGACGGTGGCGACTATCCTCACGGCGATATTCGGCACTTTGTTGATGGGGCTGTATGCCAACCGGCCCTTCGCCATCGCTCCCTACATGGGCGAGAACGCGTTTGTCGCATACACCGTGGTGCAGGCGCTGGGGTATCGCTGGCAACAGGCGCTGGCGGCGGTGTTCATTGCGGGCCTGATCTTTTTTCTGCTGACCTTGCTGCGGGTTCGGCAGTGGCTGGTGGAAGCCATTCCCGCGGGATTGCGTTGCAGCTTCGCAGTGGGCATTGGGCTTTTCCTGACGTTTATTGGCCTGAATGAAACTGGCATTGTGATGCTGGGCAGCGCGGGCGCGCCGGTGCGGGCCGGGCATCTGACGGCCGGTCCGGTGCTGGTGGCGATTTTTGGATTCCTGCTGATGGCGGTGCTGATGATTCGCCGCTTCCCTGCCGCCATTCTGGTGGGCATTCTGGCGACTGCATTCCTGGCGTTCGTGACGCACGTCGCGCCGGCGCCGGCCGGATGGGTGAGCATGCCGCCGAGTTTGGCCCCGGTGCTTCTGAAATTGGATTTCCACGGTGCGCTGAGCTGGGGATTCTTTCCGGTGATTCTCACCATTTTTGTCATGGCTTTCGTGGACACCATGGGAACGTTGCTCGGGGTTTCGGCACGCGCCGGATTTCTTGACCCTGCTGGGAACCTGCCGCAAATCGAGCGGCCCATGCTGGCGGATGCGTTGTCCACAATGTTCGCGCCGCTCGTGGGCACGACCACTGCGGGCGCTTATATCGAATCGGCCACGGGCGTGGAGGCGGGCGGGAGAACCGGCCTGACAGCGGTGGTGACCGCGTTGTGTTTTGCGGTGAGCCTGTTCTTTTCGCCGTTCATCGCGGCGATTCCCGCGCAGGCTTATGGGCCGGCCTTGGTCGTGGTGGGGCTGTTGATGCTGGAGCCGATTACCAAGATTGCGTTCGGAGATTTTACGGAGCTGATCCCAGCTTTTGCCGTGGTTGCGCTGATGAGTTTCACTTACAACATCGGGATTGGAATCACGGCTGGGTTTGTGCTTTATCCATTTTGCAAGCTGGTGGCGGGACGGTGGCGGGAGGTCAAGCCGGGCTTGTGGGTGCTGGCGGGATTGTCATTGCTGTTTTTCATTTTTTATCCATACCGCTAACATTTCCCCTGTTTCAAGCATTGGAAGGAGCGCACTCGATGGCACGACCTGTGTGTTTGTTCACCGGGCAGTGGGCGGACTTGCCGCTTGAGGCCGTGGCGGCGAAGGCCAGCCAGTGGGGATTCGACGGGCTGGAGCTGGCCTGCTGGGGCGATCATTTTGAAGTGGAGAAAGCGCTGGCCGATTCCGGTTACTGCGAGTCGCGCTGGAATATTTTGCGCCGGCATAAGCTGAGATGCTTTGCCATTTCCTCCCATCTGGTGGGCCAGGCGGTGTGCGATTGGAATATCGATGAGCGCCACCAGCGGATTCTGCCCGCGGATGTGTGGGGAGATGGGCAGGCGGAGGGCGTGCGCCGGCGCGCGGCGCAAAGAATGATGGATACGGCCCGCGCCGCCGCGAAATTCGGCGTCAAAGTGGTGAATGGGTTTACCGGCTCGAAGATTTGGCATGTGCTGGCCATGTTTCCTCCCGTACCGCCGGCCATGATCGAGGATGGCTACAAAGATTTCGCCGAGCGCTGGAATCCGATTCTCGATGTGTTCGACCAGTGCGGAGTGAGGTTCGCGCTGGAGGTGCATCCCGGTGAGATTGCTTACGACTTTTGGACCACGCAGCGCACTTTGGAAGCAGTCAATCGTCGGCGCGGCTTCGGCATCAACTTCGATCCCAGCCATTTGCATTGGCAGATGGTCGATCCGGTGGCCTTCGTGCATGAATACGGCGACCGGATTTACCACATGCACGTCAAGGAGTCGGTGCGGCAACTCGATGGGCGCAACGGGATCCTGGGCTCGCATCTTTTCTTTGGCGACGCGCGCCGGGGCTGGGATTTTGTTTCGCCGGGGCGCGGTTCGGTGCCGTTTGAGCGCATCTTCCGCGCGCTCAATCAAGCCGGCTATCAGGGGCCGCTTTCCATCGAGTGGGAAGACAACGGCATGAATCGCGAGCAGGGCGCGCCGGAGGCGCTGGCTTTGGTGCGGCGGCTGGAGCTGACCCCTTCGGGCGTGGCGTTTGACGCGGCTTTTCAGGGGCGATGAGGTCCTGCCGAGCGCTTCGTGCGGAACTGGCGGCGGAATCTCCTGACCACACTCCGATCACTGCCGATTTCGATCTGAGGCAGCGGCGCGCGACGTCAAGATTGAGTTCTTGCCGAGGAAATAGCTACTTCCGGCGGCCGTTCTCGACCATATCTAAGAACGCCTGGTGCACCCGCATGTCCTCGGAAAGCTCCGGATGAAAGGTCGCAGCCATCACTCTACCCTGCCGCACCGCGACGGGGTCGTTGCCTTCAGTGGCGAGTACTTCTACGCCCGACCCTACACGCGAAATTTTCGGAGCGCGGATGAAGACCATCTCAATGGGATCATTGCCAAACTCACCTTCGCGGATGGAACTGTCGATCTGGCGGCCGTAGGCGTTGCGGCGGATGTCGATATCGAGCGCGCCCAGGCCAGCTTGTCGCGGATTCTCGACTTCCGTAGCAAGTAGGATGGCGCCGGCGCAGGTACCAAACGTTGGTTTCAGGCGGACAAATTCCTTTAGCTTGGCGAATCCGGCTTCCCCCAGCAGCTTGAGAAACGTCCCCGATTCGCCGCCGGGGATGACCAGGCCGTCAATTTCATCGAGCTGCTCGGGCTTCTTGACGAGCACAACGTCGGCGCCCAGCTCTTCGAGCCGGCGGCGGTGGGCGTCGAAATCGCCTTGCAGGGCCAGAACACCGATTTTCATAGCAGTCGTTGGTTGTTCGTCGCTGGTCGTTCGTGCTTGGTCGTTGGCAATTCAATTCTAATGGATGTGGGTTCGGTGGGTTGGCTCGCAGGTTTCGAAAACCGCGAGACCCGCGCGACCTCCATTACCTTCGTAAGAGCCGCCCTGCTTTTGCCGGGAGTTTCTCTCCTGGCTTCGCTGACAATTTGTGGATGACGATGACGACACCGGCATTTGGCGCTTGCGAGGAGAAATGAAGACGGCGTTGGCGGGAGCCATCCGGAACTACATGGTGGAAAGGAGTCTCCTTCCCGAAACCCGGTTCCGAATTCCTGCGCTTGGCTTTCTTATCGGCGCCGGGTGTGCGGCCATTTACGTCGCCGGCCATCACTATCCCGGCCCGCGATCCGTTTGGTTCGCGCGCATGCAGGATTTGACGGTTTATCTCGGCATTGCGTTCGCGATCATGGTGCTCTTCTATCTGGAGCATTATCTGGTGCGGCGGCTCACCACCTGCAAGCTGGAAGATCGTTTGGGATATCGGCAAAGCGTGTGGAGTTCTCTGCTCCTGCTGGCTGGCGCAATAGGAATCTTGCATCCCTTCGATATCGCCGGCTTCCCGGATCGAATGCTGATTGCCGCCGCCATATTTGGCGAGATCGTTTTCGTGTGGAACGTCATACGGGCATTCACGCGCGATGAAGTTGTCGCAATCTTCCCCTCGAGTCCGTCCCGTCGGAGAGTGGAGCGTGGAGGGGATAATTTCGGCTGGCCAAAATCTCCGGTCATGCAATTTGGCATTGCGGCGGCAGGGTTCGCGGTGGGCGGGTTCGTCTCTATTGTTGCAAATACGCCTTCGTTTGAGATTCCGGTGCCGCTCGGCGGGCAAATGCGTTTGGTGCGCTTCGGATGGCTGGCGTTGACAGCGGCAATTCCCTTTGCGCTGTACGCCGGGCTTTACAGGTGGATGATCGACAACTACCGCATCCACTTCGACGATTCGCTGAATCGGGTGCATTTTGCCGTGACCATCGTCGGCGTCATTCTGGTAATCATGGAGTGGGAGCAATCGGTCATGTTCCGCGACACCGCCCTTCCCGCTCCCGAACAGCTAGGAGCAATCGCCGGACTGGGCGCGATTGTCTTCGTGATCAATGTCTACCGTGGCCTTGGACGAAGGCCCGCAACGCGCCGTGGGAATTCGTCAAGGCGCTGAATCTGAGAGGTATTTGCCCACACGGACACGCCTGCCACTTCGGCGCAAGCCTACGCCGCGGCGGCGTGTTCTATCGTCCGCGTGGGCGGAAACGCCGGCTGCTTGAAGACCACGGTGGTGAAGAACTCGATCATCAGCCCGAAAAACGCGTTGCCAATGGGACTGATCAAGGGGATGGTCCCTCCCACAGTCATATAGAGGAAATAGGAGAAAATCGATCCCACCACCAGCCCCACGAGGATGCCGTTCCACGCCCAATGCAGTTTCAGCCCAGAGGCGCCGATCACAAAACCCATCACCGTGCGATTCAGCAATATCCACACCAAAGAGACAGCCGTGAACTTCATGATGCCGCTGGAGAATGTAATCGCCGCGCAAATCCCCCCGGCGACCAAGCCGAAACAAATAGCAATCACAATCCGTTTCATAAGTGCCTACCATTCCGAGCAGAAGAGCGCTCGCGCTTCGAGCAATGGTACGCCCCGGCGTGCGATAGTTCGCTATTTCTTGGAGCTTTCAACACCCGCCGGGTGGCCCAATTCTAGTCGCGTTCTTTGCGACTAGAGTGGGGGCTTTGACTTTGCTACTGCGCAGTTCGAGCCGCATCGCAGGCGGCCTTCTCTCCCAGGCTCCGCTACGCAGCTTTCTCCGAACGGGCTTCCGCCTTCATGCCGCGGCGAATCTTCTTGTTTACCCCGCGCCGGCCCCCCAGGTCAGAATTCTTGGTATGTTTGACCCATCCCGCCGATTTCCCGAGGTAGATGTTTTTCTTCATGGAGAATTGTGCTGGGTGCCTACATCTCGGGTCAAGGTATGCCCTCTCATTTTATAACTCGACGGGGCGCCTAACCCAGGTCTCCCGATTCTCAAAACAGTCCACCACCGGACGAGAACACCGGGTGACAAAATGACAAGACCCGGTGTAAACTTTCGTGCCAATGCGTTCAAACGGGAGTATTCGAAATGGCGAACCCGCGTATTTGGCGCTTCGTTAGTATCCCTGTTCTTGTGACAATGCTAGGTTGCGGTGGAGGGTCTTCCCAATTCCCGCCTCCAGTACCTCAAGCATCCCAGCCAGAGTTTCTCTATTCCATCGCGACCATCGTAAATCCGCCAAGCTTTACCTCTGAGCTTTTGAGTTTTACACTGGATCCGTCCACCGGGACTCTGAGCGCTCCCTCGAGTCTTACCCTGACTGAGACGTCCTATACACTTGCGGTACGCCCCGACGCCAAGTTTTTGTATGTCTCCAGCGGGGACTCGGCGGCGCCTGGCATCAGTACTTTCTCGATCGATTCGAAGACTGGTGTGCCGACGCCGGCGGGCGGTTTCGTGCAGGTTGACCCGATCTGCGGGGTCGTGTGCCCTCTGAGCGCCCCGGGTGCCCTAGCCACGAATTCCAGCGGAACGAGCCTTTACTACGGGAGCAACTCGTTCGTCGGCGTGGTGGCGCAAGGGATTGGAGCCCTTACCAGTGATCCCGGCTCCGGCGCACTCTCAGGGGTATCGGGTTCGCCGTTCCCGGCTAATCGACTGCCGTTATTTGTGCTCGTGCACCCGTCGGGGCAGTTCCTGTACACCGAAGACATCAGCCCAGCAGGTGTGCCCGTTTCCCCGCCCTTAATGAGTGTTTCTGGATACTCCATCGATGCCACCACCGGGGCGCTCGCCCCCGTTCCCGGGTCGCCGTTTTCGCCCACGTCGAGCGCCGAAGCTACAGGCTTCGTAGTCCATCCCTCGGGGACGTTCCTCTACGCGAGCACGGGAGTGGCGGCCAACGGCATTCTGGCCTGGAATGTTGATGCCACAACCGGAAAGTTAATCGCGATGCCGGGGGCTCCGTTTCTGCCGGGCGTGGCTACCTACAACGCGACGTTTGATCCGAGCGGAAGATTCCTCTACGCATCCGCCGGACCGTCCGGCGGCATATTGGGGTTCAGCGTGGATGCCAATACCGGCGCACTGACTTCGCTAAACGGCTCTCCCTTTTTCTCGACATCTGTTCTCGTTTCATTGGCGGTTGACCCCAGCGGACAGTGGCTGGTTGCGAGCGGAAGCGATAACGCGATCCACGTGTTCAGCCTGGATGCCGCCACGAAAATGCCGACAGCGATGGTCGGCTCGACCGCGGTCCCCGCGATTGCGGAATCGTTAACGGTTGTGCAGGCGCCATAGGTTAAACCTGAAGGGCGCCATCACCCGGGGAACCTTACTGCGGGTGCCCCATCCTTGCGTTCTTCGCAAGGGCAGGCGCGAGGGACATAGCAGTGAATCGGGACGAACCTACTGGGATGGGCAAACATTCTTCGCGCGCACCGTTTGCAAAAACCAAAACCGCAAAGGTGCGCCACACCAGCGAAAAAAGCCGCCCGAGGGGTCGAGCGGCTAAATAGGCCTGATGTTGGAAGCAGTCTTGCCTGCTTTTCGACTCGCCTCATTTCCGCTGTGGCGATTCGGCATGCGTTCTCTGCCGTCCTAAAAACGAAACACGAGTCCCGTGGAGAGTCTTACGTTGTCGCTTCCTCCGACTCCCTGAAAGCGGTAGTAGACCCAGTCGGCCTGAAAAATGCGTACCGCGAGGTGCGGGCTTAGCTTGGCGTCGGCGCCGCCCCCCGCCATCATCGTGAAACCAGTTGTCCCGCCGGATCCTACTCCCGCCAGGGATGCGCCCAGGTGTGCACCTCCAAACAAGGCATGCACAAAGGGGTTGAACTTCCCATTGTGGTTCAACGAGATCACTGGACCGAAGGTATAGCTGTAGACGTTTACCGACACCCCGCTGATCGACTTGTAACTACCGCTGAAGTCGCCCGCGATGCCCAACCATTTGTTGGCATTGCCCGTAACCGATGCGTTCCAACCGTTGAAGTCTCTCCAGCGATGTGGGTGAATTGATAACCTCCAAACACTTCTACCTTTGGTGTCTCCTGAGCCGCGACTAGCAAGGGGAGACCAAAGAGAATAATCAGAAACAAGCATTTGCGCATAGGTGAACCTTCCTTCTTATGACTTAGTAACCTGGCCTATGGTTTCGCCACCAAAGTCCTGGGGGGATTCGAAGAGTGTAAACGTCAAGGTTGTGATACCGCCATAGCGAGGTACTGTCTGTGATACTGCGTCACCGTGCAAAAGTCTATTGGTCTTCTCCGCTGTCGCGGATGGCATAGAGCAGACGGCGTTCGGGTTGGTAGGTACGCAGGTCTACACCTCTCTCCTACCTTAACGTTGCTTTGACACGGGAGCTGAACCGTTTTAGGTCACTTCCAGAATCGTGAACCTTTCCTCCGGCCCGGAACCCGCGGAGCGGGCTGGCACACCCTTAGGTCTTACGTTTTTATCTTTCCCTGGTTCAGTTTAACTGAGGTTGCCCCATCCTTTGTGGCTTTGAGGTTGTTACAAAACTCGGTGCTCACCTTAAGTAGTGGCGTAAACCCGGCGAGTCACAGCCGCGAAGCGGCGCAAGAATGCAGCCCAGGGCGTAAGCCCTGGGTATAAGTGGAATATGAGACAGCCCCGCAGGGGCGAAAGAGGAGTTTCGTAACATCCTCATTTCTTCAGAACGGTGGGCGCCATATTGCCGGCCTGAAACGCGAGAGAATGTAGGCGAAGCTAACACTGCTTGCAAAAAGCGACTGTGATGAGCAAACATTCTCGCGCCCCACCTTTGCAAAGCCAAACCCCGTAAAGGTGGGCCACCTGTGATCTTTCAAGACGTTGTCCATTCGAAATGTACGAGAGAAGCTGATTGTGACGAGAAATCCAGTTTCCGAGGCGCGATCGAATGGACATTCACAAGAATGCCCGATTGAGCTTCCGCAGTCGAGAGCTTTTAGTGCAAGGTGTAGTCGAACGGGCGGTGACGCTGAAGGCGGCCGCGGCCGCCTTCAGCGTCACCGCCAAGACCGCCGGCAAGTGGGTGCGGCGCTTTCGCGCCCTGGGCAACGCGGGATTACTGGATCGTTCTTCGCGGCCTCATCGCAGTCCGCGTCGCCTGCCGCAAACGGTGATCGAGCGCGTCGTCGTGCAACCTGCGGCGCAGCTACACTCCCGGCTATGAGATCGCGCGTTGTACCGCCGTCAGTCCGGCCTCCATCAGCCGCATTCTGCG
The DNA here is from genome assembly GCA_963776125.1 of uncultured Acidobacteriaceae bacterium. Lineage (GTDB taxonomy): Bacteria > Acidobacteriota > Terriglobia > Terriglobales > Acidobacteriaceae > PALSA-270. The sequence goes on from CAVZMC010000010.1 coordinate 30,991, forward strand.
CCGCGCTCGTCTCAGTCGCTGCGCCTGACCTGCATCCTGCCCCGCCCGTCGTGCGCTGCAAACATCCCGCTCCCGGCGACCTGCTCCATCTCGACATCAAAGGCCTAACCCGCTTCCAGCAAGTGTCCTGGCCAGGCGACGGCCGCCGCCGCGGCCAACACAAAGACTCCCCTGGATGGCAGGCCCTGCACGTCGCCGTCGACGATCACTCCCGCATGGCCTTCACGCAGATCTTGCCCGATCAGAAAACCGACACCACCGTCGCTTTTCTGCGCGAAGCCGTCGACTTCTTCGCTCGCCACGGCATTCGCGTCCGCGCGTTGCTGACCGCAACGGTAGCAGTTATCGTGCCGACCAGTTCCACCGCGCTTGCCAGCAGATGGGCCTGAAGCACCGCCACACCCGCCCTTACTCGCCTCAGACTAACGGCAAAGCCGAACGCTTTATCCAGACCGCTCTCCGCGAGTGGGCCTACGCCACCCACTGGCCCGACTCCGACCAACGCAACCTATGCCT
>CAVZMC010000011.1:0-25724 GCA_963776125.1 uncultured Acidobacteriaceae bacterium
GCCACATTGCTCTGGAACCCAGAGCGCTGAGTGTTGCGGCATAGCCGGCCTCCGGGTACATCGACTGGTAGCTAATTTGCGCCGTGTTGATGATTCTCATGGATCCTACGGCGGCGGATTCGTTCGCCGCCATGCGCGCCCGCAGCAGGTTGGGAATCATGATGGCCATCGAGATGGGAAATAGCGCGATTCCCATGTAGCCCAAGATCAGTCCGGCGATGGCCATGCCTTTGCCGCTCAATCGTCCGGCACTCTTCTTGATGTCCGAAAGCGCGAGATGACCCAGGATTACCCCAGGGATGGAGGACAGAACGCTGAGCGGCAGGATACCGAGAATCAGGCTGGCGATAGCCTTCCCGCTGGTTGACGATGGAGTGGCCGCTGCCGGAAGTGACGAGGAGGGGACGGGAAAGCTGTCGGCGGCCATCACTTGCCCGGCCGCAGGCGCCGCAGAATCGAGTACCATCCGAGACTGAACTGCCGCATTGTGGACAAATCATGGTAGTGGCTCCTGGAAGCGTTCTCTGATCCGCCCTAAGTTGCGATACCTTACACCTGCCGCTGGCTGTGGTCAACGATTGCGGCATCGAATAAGGCGGTCGAATCTTCCCCCATCCGCTTGTCGACAAACAGCTTGCGCCCGGGCGCTTGCGATTCCGTTTGCTTTAGCGCACTGATTCTGGTAAGTTGCGTCCGCGTTTGAATTCGGCTTGGGCCCGCTTTCCCGGCCTTGGCGGCAGAGTGCAAACGCAGGAGGCGGAGCTATGGCTTTCTGCAGCGCCTGTGGAACCCAGATAGCAGATGGTACGACCATTTGTGCGGCTTGCAGCAGCGGAGCCTCTGGCGGGGCCGTCGCCCAGGTCGGGAGTGGGAGTGGCATTACGGACAATATCGCAGGCCTTCTCTGTTATTCCCCCGTGGCGCTGTTTGCGGATATCCTGTTCCTCGTGCTTGAGCCGTACAACCGGAACCGTTTCATTCGCTTCCATGCTTTCCAATCATTGTTCCTAGGGATTTCGCTAATTGTGCTTGGCTTTGGGCTGGGGATCGTGGTGGCAATTCTAGCGGTGGTTCCCGTGGTCGGTTGGATCCTAGATTTCCTGCTCTGGGCTGGTTTCGTCATAGGGAATCTCGTTCTTTGGGTCCTCATGATGGTTAAGGCCTACAAGATGGAGAAGTTCAAGTTACCCATCATTGGAGACATGGCTGAGAAGCAGGCCAACGCTTAGCCCGAACCGGTGACGGTATCCTTCCCCGCCGCACCGCCGGTTCGACGTCTCCGGAACGCCGGTCTCCCCGGACAGCGGAGGCCGGCTTGTTTCCCGCAGGGCGCCCTGCCGCTTGACAGAACCTGCTCCCAATCGCCATCCTGTTTGCTTTTGCTTTCACGCCGCGTCGGATACTCTAACTACCGGCCTTGAGATTCTTTGAGGGGGGCTTTTTGAAAGTTCGCGTGTTCTACCACGACAAGTGTTTCGACGGGGCCGCATCTGCGGCGTTGTTTTCCCGCTTTTACCGCGAGCGCATTCGCGACGATGCGGAGTTTGTTTTCACCGGCTTAGTCCACCGGGCCGGCGCTCTGTTCGATGAAGCTCATTTCGACGGCGATGAGAACGCCATCGTGGACTTCAAGTATTCCAGCTCCCCCAAAATCACTTGGTGGTTCGACCACCACCTGAGCGCTTTCCTGACCCCGGAAGACGCGGCCCACTTCGAGCACGACCAGAGCAACCGCAAGTTCTACGATCCCGATTTCAAATCCTGCACCAGCTTCCTGGCCATGATCGCGCGGGAGCGCTTCGGCTTTGACCCGGCGCCGGTGGCCGATCTCATTCATTGGGCCGACATTATCGATGGCGCGCTCTATCCCGATGCGCGTACCGCCGTGGAGATGCAAGCCCCGGCCATGAAACTGACCATGGTGATCGAGTCGGCGCAGGATGGTTTTGGGCCGCGCATCATCCCCTTGCTGGCGACGAGACCGCTGCAGCAAATTCTCGAAGAGCCGTTTGTCGCGGAACTGGTACCGCCGCTGCTCGAGCGGCATCGGCGCTCGATCGCGATCTTGAAAGAGCGCGCCGAATCGAAAGATGGCACGGTTTACTTCGACATCACCGATCTGGATATGGAGGGCTACAACAAGTTCGTCCCCTACTACCTGCACCCGGAGTCCATTTACAACGTGGGCCTGAGCAAGAGCAGTTTCCGGATGAAGGTTTCGGTGGGCTCGAACCCCTGGGCGAACGCCGAGGGCATGGTGAACCTGGCGAAAATCTGCGAGCGCTATGGCGGCGGCGGCCACGCCCGGGTGGGAGCCATATCGTTCGAAGTCAGCCAGCAGCAAGCGGCCCGCCAGGCCGCGCAGGAGATTGTGGCTGAGCTACGGGCCAGCGTACGGGCACGGAGCTAGCAGACTATACCCACATGCGCGTCTCCACCGATAGAATAGCCCCTAAGGGGCCTGTGTCCTCCGATTTTCAGATGAAAACCAAGCCACACCTTCCGGCTGCTCTGGACCTGCGCGGACGGAGCGGCCAGGTCAAGGTCCTGCGTGCCGTCGCCTCTTTCGAACTCAGCAAGGGCTTGGTGGTTCTGGCAGCGGGCTGCGGCGTCCTTCTTCTCCTCCATCGCAACACCTCGGAGATCGCTCAAAGCCTGCTGACGCTGCTGCACATCAGCCCCGACCATCGCTTGGCTCATCTGATCATGCGCCAGGCCAATCGCATCACCGACAAGAAACTGTGGACCTTTGCCGCGGTGGCGGCTTGCTACTCCGCCATGCGCTTCGTGGAATCCTACGGGCTATGGAAGGCCCGAGCCTGGGCGGAGTGGATTGCGCTGATTTCCGGCGCCATGTATCTGCCCTTTGAGGTTCGCGAGCTGATTCGCCGGCTTAGCCTGTTCCATTTTGCCTTACTGATCGTGAACCTGGCGGTGGTGCTGTACATGGTCTACTTGCGGTCGATGGACGTGGAGGGCCCGCCGGCTACGGCGAAGTAGAGCGGCAGCAAGAAGGCCCTCGGATGGAGCGTCTTGGGAGGGGCATGACTTCTGAGTCGTGCCACAAGCAGCGCGGAATTCGGCCCCGCGCCGATCCGGCGCCACTACCATGCTGCCGAAAGACTGTTGCCCTTGCCCTCAGGCGCTAAAGCGCTGACATATTTTCAATCGCTTAGCGGCACGACCAAAGGTCGTGCCCTCTCCAAAGCCCGCCAATCCAGAGTTTTTCCGCAGCCTCTGAAATTCGCGCCCTTCCAGAACGCGCTGTGTTCTTATAACAACCTCGGATGGGGATGGAGGGGCTGGGCGGAGTCGAACCGCCGACCTAGAGTTTAGGAAACTCTTGCTCTATCCATCTGAGCTACAGCCCCCTGGTTCTCTTTATACAAGATTCGCCCGCCCGGCGCATCGCCCCGAGCCCTCTTGGCTCAGTAGGAGTATTGCACCCAGGTCAAGAACAGTTTGTGCGCGTGCACGTCGAAGCGGATCCGAAGTTTCTTATCTTTGCTCTGCGCGGTGAAGTACACCTGATCGCCGTTGGTGTCTCTTCCCCCGGCGTAATCGAAGCGGTCCGCCTCCTGCAGGATTTCGTTCACGTCCATGCTGTCGGCCGCGGTAGCCACCACGTCGAAGGCGACGATCTTGTTGTTGGCCCCAAGGATCAGCTGGGCTTGTTTACAGAAATCCGGAGCCCCCGGCGCATTCAACGCAAGGTGATCCGTTGACCCATCGATCCGGCTGACGCTCGATTCAGTCTTCGCCAGCGCCTGTTCCGCCGTCATGTCGGCAAAGACGGTGAGTTCGGGGCTCACGCTGCACACGAGGATGTCGTTCAGAGTCCACTTGCGCGTGTGCTCTTCGATTTGTTCCTTGAATTCGGCGATCATTTCCTTGGTCGCATGGCTCACCCGCCAGCTGCCCCACCGTCTGGAGTCGCTCCACAGGTTCTCACCCGTTCTTGGGTCCACCACGGTCATGTGCGTTGTGTCGACCGTCATGGGCCTCTTATCGGGCCCATCCCGGGTAACGTAGTCGCCCAAATAGACGTTTCCTGAATACAGAAGGACCAAATCGGCCTCGTCCCGCCGCTGTACGAGCTGGAAACGTCCCCAGCGCTGCAATTCTTGCAGGGCGGTGCGTTGGGCGGCAGCCAATCCGCGCGGACACTCGCAGACAATCAAGACCGTCTTGGCGGGCAGAACTTTTTCCGTGAAATGAGGGCTGGAGCTTTTTTGGGCCAAAGCCGAGGGAAGCAAGCCCGCGCCGGCAAGGAGGAGAAGGAAATGAACCAATCTTTTCATGATTGGCCTAATAGTAGACCACATTCACCGCTGGAGAAGGCATCCTTCCTCATTGGTTTTTGGCGGCCTGTGTTGCCCCGTTGTGGAGCGGCCATCTCTTGCCGGAGAAGCGGCCGCGAATTCCTTGTTCCGCATAAACAACGGGGCAACCAGGCCATAGCAGACCCCAAACCCTATGCCGGATCTGGCGTCTAAAAAATCGCTGCTCTTCTCGGAGCCAATTCATCGATGGTTTGGACACGACCCGGTGTCCGGAAGAAGTTCCTGGGGATACCTTACCGCCAAGTTTGGGGGCGCCGCCAGAAGAGCGCTGCCGCCAACCGAACTGCAGTTTGGGGTATGACTTCAAAAAGAGCAAATTCAAAGTTTTCATGGAGTTGATAAGAAAGAGTTATTCGCAGGGTACTGCCGCTTCTCCGGGCTGCGCACAACTTGTGCAACGGACATGGCTTTGATCTAATCTCAACCGATTGTGATGAATGCAGCGGTACGAGATCGCAAATCGTCCCCGAGGAGAAAGACCATGCCACAGTGCACGCATCTCGACCAGATTCGAGACGTCAAGCCGCATACCCGCGGTTGCGAAGAGTGCCTGAAAATAGGCGACACCTGGGTCCACTTGCGTCTGTGTCTGATCTGTGGGAAGGTGGGCTGCTGCGATTCATCGAAGAACAAACATGCCACCAAGCACTTCCATGCCACCAAACATCCCATCATGCGATCCATCGAACCGGGAGAGAATTGGGGTTGGTGTTACATTGACGAACTGGAGTTGGATTTCGCCTAGCGCGTCGCTTACAGGTGCGTCGCTAACAGCGAAGATGGAAGGAATAATAGTCTCCGCCGGGCGTCTCGCGTTATGCGCGCGCAAGCTTCCGCTTACGATCCGCCGTTCCAATGAGGCGCAGTCGCAAGCACTCGCTCACCGTTTGCCAGAGAGCTACTTTCTGAAGTACATCCATGCGGCCAAGGCGATTAGCACGACCGTGATGACCCACAGACCAATTTTGCTCCCGCCCTTTTCTGCTTCTGCCATGGCGAAATTCTACCTGTGACCCGGCTTGGTGTCAGGTACTTAACTTTTGGGTTGTTACCAAGGTTATTAACCGGGTGGAAACTGGGCACGCCGTCTAAAACCCCGGCGGCCGCTCGCCGGCCACAGCGAATGCGTTCTCCAGCGCGACGCCGGCTTGCCCCAGGGTGCCCTCGTCGAACAGCCGCCCAATCAAAGTGATGCCGTGGGGCACGCGGCGCGGCGGAGAAAATTTCGGCAGCGGATGCTTCGTGTTCGGCGCCCAATCGCTGCGTGCCTCCGCCACTTTAACGAAGCCCGCCCGCAGGGTGAGCGAGGGATGCCCGGTGAAGTTGGCAATGGTCAGCATTTCATCGCGCAGCGAGGGCGCCAGCAGCATATCCACTTCGGAGAAGACCCGTGCCATTTCCTGAGCTACGCGGCGGCGGAATCGGTCGGCCTGCACAAAATCCACTGCCGAAAGAAAGCGAGATTGCCGGAAAAGATTTGGCCAAGCGTCGGCCACCTGCATCTTGAGCTGCTGCAACTCTCCGCTCAAGGTGATTTCTTCGAATGAGGCCGCAGCCTCGGCAAACAGAATCAGATCCAGCGAATCGTAAGGCCAATCGGGAATGGAAACCTCGGTCGGAATCATGCCCAGCTTCCGAACCGTCCCCAGCGCGGCGCGGTCCACGTCGGTGGCGGGATCCTGGTTCATCCAGCCAGGAATGTAGCCCACGCGTAGCCCTTTCACGCTGGCGCCAGAGACGAAGTCCAGCTTGCTGGGTACGCTTGCCAGGTCGCCGGGGTCGGGCCCGGAGATAGCTTGCAGCACCAGCATTGCGTCTTCGACGTCGCGCGTCATCGGCCCAAGCTTGTCGAGGGACCAGCACAGAGTCATGGCGCCGGTGCGCGGCACGCGGCCGAAGGTGGGCCGCAGCCCGGTAATTCCGCAGCGCATGGACGGGCTGACGATGCTTCCTTCGGTTTCGCTCCCGATGGCGAAGCCCACCAGTCCCGCCGCCGTGGCCGCTCCCGGCCCCGCGCTGGAACCCGACGAACCTTCCTCCACCAGCCACGGATTCATTGTCTGTCCGCCGAACCAAATATCGTTGAGTGCCAGCGCACCCAGGCTGAGTTTGGCGACAAGCACCGCGCCAGCGTTCCGCAGCCGCGTTATGACCACCGCATCCTGCGCGGGCACGCGGTTGCGAAACGGTTCCGCTCCGTATGTAGTCGCAATGCCGGCGGTGTCGAGCAGGTCTTTGACGCCATAGGGAATGCCGTGCAGTGCCCCGCGATACTTGCCGGCCGCAATCTCGCGGTCGGCTTCTTTGGCCTGCGCGAGTGCCAGTTCACGGGTCAGTGTGATGACACAGCGCAGCGTGGGATTGAAGCGCTCCAGGCGTTCGAGGTACAGCGTGGTGAGCCGTTCGGAGCTGAGCTTGCGCAGTTCCACCCAGCGGGAAAGTTTGGTCAGAGGAGCGAAGGCGATGTCATCGTCGTTAGCGGGCAAGGGTCCCGGATCGGCCTTGCTAAGTACGAATTGCTCGCGTTCGGGCCCGGCTTTCTGACCGGGCAGCACGGGGTTCCAGCGCAGCGCCGGGACATTCTCGGGTTGCAAGGAAATCTTGCGCGGCCCGGTGCGCCGCTCATAGAGGGCTGCCATGTTCGCGCGCCAACTGCTGGCCGCTTGATCGAGATCGCTTGCGCCAAGCTCGACTTGCACCAGCTTTTCGGCCTCCGTGAACGTGGTGACTGAAACTTCAGGCCCTACCGCTGGGGATGTGCCGAACGCCGGCGGAGCTCCGGGCGGCGGTTCGCTCGGCGTCTGCGCCTGGCCGCGGCTCGCCATGGCCGCGGCCATCAGGCCAAAAGAAGTAGAGGTCAAAAACTGGCGGCGAGATTTCGACATGCGTCCTCCGAAAACGCATTGTAACCGGGTCTGGCGCCCTTAGTTTCCTGTTAACCTCAAGGGAGCCATCAGGAGACTGCAAGTCGTTGCCACCGATTATCAGCGTACAGGAAATCTCAAAGGCCTTCGGAGCGAACCCGCTCTTTCAGAATGTCTCCTTCACCGTTTCGGAGGGTAATCGCGTCGGGCTCATTGGCCCGAACGGCTCGGGCAAGTCCACGCTGCTAAGAATTCTGGCGGGGGACGTCGATCCCGACAGTGGCGAGCGCGCACTGCGCAAACGCGCACGCCTCAGCTACGTCGAGCAAGAGTCGGCATTCAAGCCAGTGAGCACAGTTCGCTCGGTGGTCGAGGACGCGCTCGACCGTTGCGCCGTGCCACCGTCCGAGCGCGGTGCCCGCTTCGCGGAGACACTTGGGCGGGCCGCTTTCGAAGACCTGGAAGCGCAAACAGCTACGCTGTCCGGAGGCTGGCAGAAGCGGCTGGCGATTGTCGAGGCGCTGGTTCAGTCGCCCGACATCTTGCTGCTCGACGAACCTACCAACCACCTCGACCTGGCCGGAATCGAGTGGCTCGAAGAACTGCTGAAGCAAGCCGGGTTCGCCTGCGTGGTGGTGAGTCACGACCGGTATTTCCTGGAGAATGTCGCCACCGAGATGGCAGAACTCAATCGCATTTATCCCGATGGTACGCTGCGCGTGCGCGGCAGCTACACCGCGTTTCTGGAGAAGAAAGAAGAGTTTCTGCACGCTCAATCCAAGCGCCAGGAGGCGCTGGAGAATCTGGTTCATTCCGAAATCGAGTGGCTGCGCCGTGGAGCGAAGGCGCGCACCAGAAAGTCGAAAGCGCGCATCGACAAAGCGAGCCAGTTGATGGAGGAACTCGCGGACCTGAATGCCAGAACCCGAAGCGCGGCCGCGCAGATCGATTTTTCCGCATCCGACCGAAAGACCAAGCGGCTCATCGAACTGCAAGACGTGGCTTACAAAATCGGCGATCGCACACTGTTTGACGGGCTCAACTTCGTGGTCACGGCTGGAATTCGCGTGGGGTTGGTGGGGCCGAATGGGAGCGGCAAGACGACCTTGCTGCGTCTGCTTCGCGGGGAGTTGGCCCCGACCAGCGGAGAGATTCGTCGCGCCGATTGGTTGCGCATCGTCTATTTTGACCAGACCCGCGAACTGGATGGCTCATTGACTTTGCGACGCGCGCTGGCGCCGGATGGCGACTCCGTGATTTATCAAGAGCGCGTCATTCACGTGGCGGCCTGGGCGGCGAGGTTTCTCTTCACCGGCGAGCAGCTCAACCAGCCGGTGGACAGGCTTTCCGGAGGCGAGCGGGCGCGGGTGTTGATCGCTCAGCTCATGCTGCAGCCCGCCGACGTTCTCTTGCTGGATGAGCCTACGAATGATCTCGATATTCCTACGCTCGAAATTCTGGAGCAGAGTCTGCTTGAATTTCGCGGCTCGCTGGTGCTGGTGACCCATGATCGCTACATGCTGGATCGGGTGTCCACCATCGTGCTCGGGTTGGATGGGCAGGGCGGCGCGCAAAGTTTTGCGGATTACTTGCAGTGGGAAGCGTGGCAAGCGGGACGCAGAGCGGGGAAGCCTCAGGTCGCCGATGCGCCGGCGGAAAAGCGAACGGTCACGAAGAAGAAGCTTTCTTACTTGGAGGCTCGCGAGTACGCCGGTATGGAGGAACGGGTCGCGGAGGCGGACCGGATTTTGCAAGCCAAGATTTCTCAGCTGGAAGATCCAGCGATAGTCAGCGATGGCCCCCGGCTCGTGGCGGCGCATGCGGAAATGGAGGCAGCGCAGCAGAATCTGGATGCGCTCTACGCGCGCTGGGCTGAGTTGGAGAAGAAGAGCGGGTGAGTCAGCAGTTTTCTCGCTGCCTTACAGAGCCGGGCGTGACGCCCTCGGGACAGCCGGCGAGACGCCGGCGCTACGGTCGGGCTCTCAGCGGACTAGGGCGAAGGCGATGATGGTTTCTCCGCGCGCGCCGGTGGCGCTTTCAAGTTGCTTCAGCAGCGCGGCTTCCACGTTGTCGGGGTCGGGATGCATTTCGCAGGCGGCGGCCTCTTCGTCAGTGGCGCCGTCGAAGCATAGCTCGCACACCCCCAACTCGCCCTCAGACATGACCGGCGGCCCAAAAGTGCGGCAGGTGATAGGGCGCGAGGCATAGAGTTCGCACATGCCGGTGGCGGGATCAAGCACGGGGCAAGTCTCGTCGTTGGCGAAATCGTTCCAACGGTCTTTGGCCTCTTGCGATTCATCCTCCTCCAACAGACCAGTCGCCGGATTGCCGGGAAAGCTGGGAGACATTCGGGCGACTGCGTTCAGAGCCCGTTCTCGCACGCTGGCGGCGCGTTCCGGAGCAATTGCTTCAAGCTCCGCCAGACCCTCGCGCAGGCGAATCGCGTCCAAGGGATTGATGGCAAACACGCCCACACAGCACTGCGAGCAACCTGGGCGGCAGGCCAGCCACTTGCCGCTTCTGCGGGCGGAGTCGGCCAGGGCGGCGTCAACGATCTGAACCAAAGTCTGATCTGCCGAGGGCAGAGGATGCGAGTGCATCTGATGAGGATAATGTGGCGGGGGCCGCGCGGTCTATCTTGACGAAGTCAACGACATAAGCCAACCGCGAAGGGCAGGGGTCAACCGGCCGAAGAAAATGATGGACAGCGCCGCATCAGAGCCCAGAAGGGCCGGCGGCGGTATGTATGAGGCTGGGTGGTTTCGTTGCTAGACTACCCCGGGCCAGGAGGACTAAGTTGCAAGCATGAATCGGGCGGAAATGCTAAACCGGGTTCTTGAGCGCAGTGTGGCTTGGGACATGGTGATTATCGGAGGCGGCGCGACCGGCGTGGGCAGCGCGTTGGATGCGGCTTCGCGGGGGTACGAAGTCCTGCTGTTGGAGCAGAGTGATTTTGGGAAAGGCACGTCGAGCCGCAGCACCAAGCTGGTGCACGGAGGGGTGCGTTATCTAGAGCAGGGGAATGTTTCGCTGGTGATAGAGGCGTTGCGGGAGCGCGGCATTCTCCGCCAGAACGCGCCGCACCTGGTGAGCGACCTCGCGTTTGTCGTGCCTAGCTACGATTGGTGGGAGTCGCCGTTCTATGGCTTGGGGCTAAAAGTCTACGATTTGCTGGCTGGCAAGTATGGTTTTGGGCCGTCGCAGATCTTGTCGCGCGAGGAAACTCTGGCGCGCTTGCCAACGATCAAGTCTGAGGGGTTACGCGGTGGAATTGTCTACTACGATGGCCAGTTTGACGACGCCCGGCTGCTGATCAATCTGGCGCAGACCGCGGCGGAACAGGGTGCGGTTCTGCTGAACTATGCGCAAGTCACAGGTTTGACGAAGAATGCGGATGGTTTTGTCGACGGGGTCGAGGCTCGGGACGTGGAGACGGGAAGGGAACTGCAGGCGCACGCCAAAGTCGTGATCAACGCGACCGGTCCGTTCACCGATAGCGTGCGCCGTTTGGCGGATGCCAGTGTCGAGCCGATGATCGCGCCCAGCCAAGGCATTCATTTGGTTTTTGATCGCTCGTTCCTCTCCGGCGACAGCGCGATTATGGTTCCCCATACTCGCGATGGGCGCGTGATGTTTGCCATACCGTGGAAAGGGCACACGGTCGTGGGCACCACGGATACTCCTATTGAGGAACCTTCTCTGGAGCCGCTGCCGCTGGCGGAGGAGGTTGATTTCATTTTGGAAACCGCCGGCAAGTATCTGCATCGGGTGCCCACGCGGAAGGATGTCCTGAGTGTTTTTGCGGGCATACGGCCATTGGTGAACCGGGGAAACTCGAGCCGCACGGCGGGGCTCTCTCGCGAGCATACGATTCACATCGACAGCAGTGGGCTGCTCAGCATTGCGGGAGGGAAGTGGACAACCTATCGGCGAATGGCGGAAGATTGCGTCGATCAGGCCGCGACTTTAGCCCAGCTTCCCGAGAAACCTGCGGTCACCACGCAACTCAACATTCACGGATTTCATGAAGATTCCAGCAAGTTTGGAGAGTTTGCCGTTTATGGGAGTGATGGTGGTGCGATTGAGGATTTGATCCGGGCCGATCCCAGCCTGGCAGAAGCGCTGCATCCGGCGCTGCCAATTTGCGGCGCGGAGGTTGTGTGGGCGGCGAGGGCCGAAATGGCTCGCACGGTGGAAGACGTCCTGGCGCGGCGTACGCGGGCGTTGTTTCTCCATGCCCGAGCGGCATCGGAGATGGCGGGTCAGGTGGCTGGCATCCTGGCTCGTGAGCTGCAGCAGGGTGAAGCTTGGCGCGAGCAGCAGGTTTTTGATTTCCAACGGCTCGCGCTGCAGTACGTGCTTGTTTAATCGAGCAGGGGAAATTAGTAGGATTCTCGAATTCCGGTGTGCTAGTATTCGCCGCAAGTTGCTCGATCTTTTACAGAGGTAAATCTAATGGCTACCGCGCTTCGCCCCTTGGACACGGGAGAGCTGCTTGACCGGACGTTCTCTCTCTACCGCACGCATTTTTCGCTGTTTGTCGGCATTGTGGCGCTCCCCAATCTGGCATCGTTGGCGGTGCAATTGGTGGCCGCCGTGGAGCGGGCAGCTCCAGGGGCGGCGGCGATATCCGAAGCCCTGGGAAACCTATTTTGGGTGCTTGCCGCGGCCGTTGTTGCCATGATCGCGGGCGCGGCTTCGCAAGCCGCCACGGTGGTCGCAGTTTCCCAGACTTACCTCGACCGGCCGACCAGTATTGGGGACGCGTTCTCCCGGGTCAAAGATCGCATTCCCCTTGTGGTGGGGCTCTCGATCGTGATGGGATTGGGGGTCGGCTTGGGTTTTGTCTTCTTGATTGTGCCGGGGGTGATTCTGGCGCTAATGTGGTCGCTAGCGGTTCCAGTGGCGATTTTGGAAGATAAGGGAGTCGGCGATTCCTTGTCTCGCAGTTCGCAGCTGACCAAAGGAAATCGAGGACGGATCTTCGTAATTTGGCTGTTGTTCGTGGTGCTTAGCATTGCGGTAAGCGTGCTGCTGCAATGGCCGATTACCGTTGCCGTGGCTGCGCTCACGCGTGACAATCCCACCGCGATGTTTAAGTGGATTCAAGTGGTGAGCGCGGTGATGACTTTCATCTCGCAATGCCTGGTGGGGCCGCTCGCGACCATTGCCTTTTCACTGGTGTACTACGACGAGCGGGTGCGCAAGGAGGCATTCGACTTGCAGTTGATGATGACCACGCTGGATGGCGCGGCGCCGATGGCTGTGCCGTCCGCCTAGCAGACTTCGGAGGGAGTGCCTTCCGCATCGTGGTCTCACCCGCAGCGGCTAAAGCCGTGTCTGAAAAGATGCTGCAGATCGCAGAGGTAAACCGCTGCGCCACCCAAAATCAAGTGCAACGCAAACTGTTTTTGAGACCTGCCAGACCATCCATGACTGTATTGCGAATCCATCGCCTGCTGCTGGCGCTGCTGTTGCCGGTGGCTTGCTGGGCGGATTCGGGAAGTCCGGTCATGACTCCGGCGCAGTACGGTGCTGAACTCGATCGCCTGACGGCTGCCACACAGACCCTGCAAGCGCCAGGGCCGCAGATTCCCGAACTCCTGACAAATTTGCCTCCGAATTGGGAGGTGCAGAGCGAGCGCGGAAAATTCGAGATATCCACTTATTGGTTGGAGCGCGATTTGCACCAACTGGAAGACCGATTTGACGCCGATCTTCAGAAAGATATTGTCCATCATCTGCAGAGCCTGCGCGCGGACCTCGACGCCTACGAAGAACCCCCGAACGACGTTGCCAAGCAGCGCTCTGTTCTGGCCGGCATTTTGGCCCGTCCGGAATTCCGCGACATTCACGGGCCAAGACGGATTGAACGGCTCAAGCTGAAACTGCTCGAGTTCATTTTCCGTTTGTTGGAGCGAATCTTCACTTCGTCATCCATCCCCACGGTCGGCAAAATCTTCGTCTACAGTTTGATTGGACTGGCGGTTCTGGTGGTGGCGGTTTGGGTGTATCGCAGCATGCGAACCAGCGCGGCGATCGAGCGGGTAGTGCCTGGGGAGCAAACCGTGTCGGCGAAGGAGTGGACGGTTTGGATGGCGGAGGCGCGCGCCGCGGCGCAAGAAGGAAATTGGCGGGACGCCATTCATCTGGCGTACTGGGCGGGCATCTCGTTCCTGGAGGCGGGAGGCATGTGGCGGCCCGACCGGGCGCGCACTCCGCGCGAATATCTTCGGCTGTTGCCCGCGTCCAGCGGCCACCAACCTGCGCTGGCCGCACTCACTCGCGAGTTTGAGGTCGTCTGGTATGGGAATCGAGAGGCCGACTCCCAAGCGTTCTCGCAGACCCTGGAGGAATTGGAGAGGCTGGGATGCCGCTGACGCTCGAGCGCCGGGACCGGAAGATCATGCTGATCGGGGGCATTGTTTTTCTGCTCCTGGTCGTTGGCGCTCTTGTCTTTGCCGGAGGACAGGGATCGAAGAGCGAAGTTCCGACCACTTATTCCTCGGCGTCCGCTGGCGCCGAAGCTGCGTATCTGCTGCTTAAGGATTCCGGCGTTCCAACCGAGCGCTGGAAACGGCCGCTCAGCGACTTGCCGGATGCGGCTGGGAAGATATTGATTCTCGCCGATCCGATGGAAGCGCCGACGGCAGAAGATCGCGCCCGCTTGGAACAGTTCGTGACTTCCGGCGGAAAGTTGATTGCCACGGGGATGTTTGCGGGGGTTTTTCTGCCGCGGAGCTCGTCACTTCCCGACTTCCTGGGGGAGATGAAATGGGAGCGGGTGCCGGCGGTCTCGTTCTCGGCGATCACGCGCGCGGCGCCGGAAATCACGATTGCCCCGGAAGCTTTTTGGGATTTGACCTCCGCATCCACCCCACTTTACGCAGATGGCGACCACGCTCGGGTGGTGAAATACGGGTTCGGCAAAGGCGAAGTGCTGTGGTGGGCGTCAGCAACGCCGCTCACCAACGCCGGGCTCAAAGAACCTGGGAATTTGGAGTTCTTTCTGGCGTGCCTCGGCGATTCGCCCTCCGAGGTCTTGTGGGACGAGTATATTCATGGCTACCGGGACACGCTGAGCGCTTCGATTGCGCACTCGCCGCTGCTCTGGATCGGGCTGCAACTGGGGTTGCTGAGCCTGGCGGCGCTAGCGACGTTCTCGCGGCGCAGCGGGCCGGTGTTCGCTCCCGTAGCCGACGTGCGCCTTTCCCCGCTGGAGTTTGTCCACACGCTGGGAGGTTTGTATGAACATGCGGGAGCGGCTTCGGTGGCCGTGGACGTTTCCTACCAGCGCTTCCGCTATTGGCTGACCCGCCGTCTGGGCATGGCCGGCAATGCTTCCATAGACGAGTTGCAACAGGCGGTGCGTGACCGTTGGAATTTTCGGAACGAGCGTTTGATCAACACGCTGCGCGAATGCGAATCGGCGCGCTACCATCCGGACCTAGGCTCGGATCAGGCGTTGCAACTGGTCCAGGACCTGTATCGATTCGCGGCGGAACTTAAGCTTTTCCGCGTTTCTGGCAAGGAGAATCAATGATGGAAGCGGTTCCCAAACTGATGAACCACGTTCGCCTGGAGATGAGCAAGGTGGTAGTTGGCCAGGAAGAACTGAAAACCCAATGCCTGCTTGCATTGCTGTGCCGAGGCCACGTGCTTCTGGAAGGCGTTCCCGGCGTGGCCAAGACGCTGGCGGTAAAAACACTTTCGCGGTTGCTGCGATTGGAATTCCAGCGGGTGCAGGCGACTTCCGACCTCATGCCTTCCGATATTGTCGGAACCAACGTGCTGAATTTGGCGAGCAGTACGTTCCAGTTGCATCAGGGGCCGGTGTTCACCGATTTGCTGCTGGTCGACGAAGTAAATCGCATGCCGCCTCGCACGCAGGCCGCGTTGCTGGAGTGCATGGAAGAACATCAAGTGACCATTGACGGGACGCGCTACCAACTCTCGCCATTTTTCACCGTGTTCGCAACACAAAATCCCATCGAGTTTGAAGGGACGTACCCGCTGCCCGAAGCGCAGCTGGACAGATTTCTGCTGAAGATTCGCGTGCCTTATCCGGAAGAGGAGAATGAGGTGCGGCTGCTGAGCAATGTGCAGGATGGCTTTGAGTCGCGCGAACTTGACAAGGCGGGACTGGTGGCGGCCGATACTGAACTGCTTAAGCAGGCGCAGGTCGAAACAAAGCGCGTCAAGGTTCAGGAATCGCTCTTCAAGTACATTGTGCAGATTGCGCGGCGGACGCGAGAGTGGCCGGCTCTTTCCCTAGGAGCGAGCCCGCGCGCCGCAGTGAGCTTGATGGCAGTTTCGAAAGCGGTTGCTGCCATCGACGGCCGCGATTACATCATCCCGGATGACGTGAAGCAAGCGGCCAAGCCAGTGCTGCGCCATCGCATTGTTCTCAAACCGGAGGCCGATCTGGAAGGTGTGACCCCGGACCAGGTCTTGCAGGACGTGCTGCGCGCGGTCGAGGTTCCTAAATGAGCGTTCCCGATACGCTGGTGCCGCCGGCGGTCACGGGGACGGCTCGTCCTTACAAACGCTGGGGCGTAGCTTTCAGCCGGAGATTCTTTCTGCTGATTGCCATTGGGCTGATCTGGCTGGCGCCGGTTTTCTTCGAACCTCGGTTCGCCTACGCCATGCTGGCCTGGGATGGTCTGGTCTTGCTGATGTGGGTGTTCGATTTGGCCCAGCTGCCGAAGCCGGCGCAACTGAAAGTGGAACGGTCATGGCGCGCGCCTACCGCATTGTCGGTAGCCTCGGAGATCGATCTTGCTCTCGGCAATGATTCTGGCTCGACCGTGCACGCGGTCGTTCTTGACAGCGTTCCACAACAGTTACGTTCCGAGCCGCCGCAGGTCGCGATCAGCGCCGCGGGGCGAAATACCGGAACCGGGACCTATGCCATTTGCCCGATGAAACGCGGAGAAGCCAGGCTGGGCGATGCCTATGTGCGCTATCAAAGCTCCATGCGGATTGCCGAACGCTGGGCCAGAGTGCCGTTGGAGCAGCAGGTGCAGGTTTATCCGAATCTGGATGAAGCCAAGCGGCAGTCGGTGTACTTGATGCGGAGCCGGCAAATTGAATTGGAGAAGCGCCATACTCGCATGCGAGGCATTGGGCGCGAATTCGAGAGTCTGCGCGAATACCGCGAAGGCGATGAATATCGCGACATTTGCTGGACGGCGGCGGCGCGGCGCGGCAAGCTCGTCACCCGCATCTACCAGATCGAACGCAGCCAAACGGTCTGGATTGTGATTGACTCCGGGCGTTTGATGCGGGCGCGCGTGGGCGGGCTTAGCAAGCTCGACTATGCGGTGAATGCGGCGCTGAGCCTGGCGCAGGTCGCGCTCTATTCGGGCGACCGGGTAGGGCTCATGACATATGGCCGCGCGGTGCGGCACCGATTGGCGGCCGACCGGGGCAGCGCTCATCTGCGACAGTTGATCGAGAGTCTGGCGGCAGTGCGCGAAGAAACTTCGGAAGCCGATCATCTGCAAGCCGCGGGCAGATTGCTCACCGGGCAGAAACGGCGGAGTCTGGTGGTTTGGCTCACGGATTTAGCCGAAACCGCCATGACGCCGGAAGTGATTGAAGCGGCCTCGCGCATGATGCCGCGTCATCTGGTTTTATTTGTCGCGATCGGACAGCCGGACTTGGGAGATTTGGCGGCGAAGGAGCCGAAAAATGCCGAGCAAATGTACCAGGTCGCGGCGGCACAGGAGATGATTCACCGTCGCGAACTATTGCTGGCTCGGCTGCGGGAGCACGGGGCGCTGGCGCTGGAAGTGAATTCGGCATCGCTTTCGCCGGCGCTGGTGAACTCGTATCTAGAGGTCAAGCAACGGAATCAGCTTTAAATGGATGCGCCGCGGGAAGCCAGAAAAGATAGGCCAGCAGGAGCACAAAAAGCGCCGCCGCCATGGAAAACTTTAGCGGGATTGCCAGCCCCGTGGGTGAGACGAATGCCTCGATGGTACCGGCAATGATCAGAATGGGCACCGAGCCTAGCAGCAACTTTACCGCTTCCAATCCCGCGCGCACGACGGATTCGCGCCGCGGCAGAAGTCCGGGGAAGAGCAATCCCTGCGCCATGCGCAGGCCGGCCGCGCCGGCAATGAAAATGGCTGGCAACTCCAGTACCCCGTGGGGTGCAACGAAGCTCCAAAGTTGAAGGCTCATTCCAGAGAGGCCGCAAGCGGTGCCAATGACTCCCAGCAAGAGGCCGTTGAAGGCTAGCATATAAATGGTGCCCAGCCCCGCGGTGATTCCCAGGGCGAATGTCGTGAAACCCACGCCGATGTTATTGGTCATAATGGCGCTGGAGGCGAGCGGCTTCATTCCGACAATGGAGTGAGTCCACATCTCGTGGCGGTCGATTGTCTCCACCATTTGCGGCCCCAGTATCTTGGTCTTGAAATCGGGATCTTGGTAGGTGAGCGCCGCGCCGACGCCAGCGGAAACAAGAAAAATAGCGACGGCGAGCACGCAGTAATTCAGGTTGCGGCGAAAGATGGCCGGGTAGGTCTCCCAGAAAAACGAAAGTAATCCCCAGTGACTCGCCCTGCGCCCCGAATAGATGGTATTGTGGGCGCGCGCGAGTAGCTGGTTCAGATAGCGGGCGAAATGCAGCGAACTCGGGTCCTCGCGGATAGCGGCTAGATCGGCCGCCGCCTGCCGGTAGAGCAGGCTGAGTTCCTGCAGATCGTAGCGGGTCAGCGACTTCAAGCCGTTTTTGGCGCTGAGGTTAAGCAGTTCCTCAAGCTTCGTCCAGTGCGGTTTGCGCTTTTCCAACCAACGGGTGGAGATCACAGGTGGACTCGTTTGACCAATTGAATATCGATACCCCCGAGCAAATCGCTCTGGAGTTGCCCCTGGCGGGAATCGGCAGCCGGTTCCTCGCGCTGAGTATCGATACTTTACTGCAATTTGCTCTGTATCTCCTAGGGGTCATTGTGTTTGCTCTGTTGATCCCAGCGGGGACATCGTGGCTTTCCTGGCTGCCGCGGACGCTGGGGCCAGCGATTGCGATCTTGTTCGTGTTCTGTGTGTATTGGGGATACTTCGCGTTTTTTGAAATTATTTGGCGCGGCCAAACCCCGGGGAAGCGCTACGCGGGCATTCGTGTGATTAAGGAATCGGGGCGCCCGATTGACGCCTTTGAGGCGATTGGGCGGAATTTGATGCGCGGCATCGACGGGTTGCCTGGGGTTTACGGCGTTGGCTTGGTTTGCATGATGCTGAACAAGAAGAATCGCCGGCTGGGCGACTTTGTGGCGGGCACGGTTGTGGTGCACGAAAACAAGGCGGATGAAGTGAGTCCCGGCTGGAGCGGCGCCGCGAGCAAGGCCACCGTGAGTCCTCAGATGACTCAGGCCACAGCCTCCCAGGTTGCAGCGGAAGAACTGATTCTGATTGAAACCTACCTGCACCGGCGCTGGGACCTGGACCCCGCGGTGCGCGTCGATACCGCCATCAAGATTGCCGAGAGGGTCAAGGCTAAGACGGGACTGGAACCGGCGCAGGGAACTTCGGTCGACGATTTCCTGGAGGCCGCGGCTCGCCAGATCCGCGATGGGGCGCAGTTCCGCTAGAACCAGCTCGCGCAAGAAGTTGGCGCGTTTCACAATTTCAGCCTTTCGAGCAGCCACCCTTGACAAATGTCCACTAATTCAGTAGACATAATAATAATACTATGCTGACTGGGTTTTCCAGTGGCATGTTGTCGCTGAGTCGAGCCGCTGCTCCTGTCCATTCGTTTGTCTTGGGAAAGCATTCTAGGCGGAAGAAAAACGATGAAGAAAGCTTTAACAATTCTGGGTTTACTGCTGGCGGTTGCGATTCAGAGCTTGGCTCAGAGTAGCGCGACTATCCTGAACGTTTCCTATGATCCGACGCGCGAACTCTACCAGGAGTTCAATCCCGCCTTCGCCAAGTATTGGAAGGCGAAAACTGGCCAGACGGTGACGGTGCAGCAGTCCCATGGCGGATCGGGCGCTCAAGCGCGCGCGGTGATCGACGGCCTGGAAGCGGACGTCGTGACCCTGGCATTGGCCTACGACATCGACGCTATCTCGGAAAAAGCAGGTCTTCTGCCTAGCAAATGGCAGTCGCGGCTGCCCAACAACAGCTCGCCGTACACCTCCACGATTATTTTTCTGGTCCGCAAAGGCAATCCCAAGCACATCAAGGATTGGGACGATCTGGTGCGTCCGGGTGTCTCCGTGATTACGCCGAACCCAAAAACTTCAGGCGGGGCGCGCTGGAACTACTTGGCTGCTTGGGGATACGCGCTCAAGAAATACGGAGGCGATGACGACAAAGCCCGAGACTTTATTACTCGCCTGTACAAGAACGTTCCGGTGCTCGATTCCGGCGCCCGCGGCTCGACGACAACGTTTGTAGAGCGCGGCGTGGGCGACGTGCTCATTGCCTGGGAAAATGAAGTGCTGCTGGGAGCCAAGGATTTGGGTCAGGACAAGTTTGAGGTGGCCGTGCCCTCCGTCAGCATTCTGTGCGAGCCGACCGTGAGTGTGGTTGACAACGTCGTGGACAAGAAGGGCACGCGCGCCGTGGCCGAAGCTTACTTGAGATATCTATACAGCCCGGAAGGTCAGGAGATCGCGGCGAAGCACTATTATCGGCCGCGATCGGAAGCCGTGGCCAAGAAGTACGCCAGCCAATTTCCGCAAGTGAAGCTCTTCACTCTTGCCGAGATCATCGGCGATTGGCAGAAGACGCAAAGAACTCACTTCGCCGATGGCGGCGTATTCGACCAGATCTATCAACCGCAGTAGCAGCAGCTATGGCGATTATTCTCAAAAAGCGCAGCATTCTGCCGGGTTTCGGCCTGTCGCTGGGATTCACGCTCTTTTACCTCAGCCTAATTGTGCTGATTCCGTTGTCGGCGGTGTTCATCAAGACGTCGGCGCTGACATGGAATCAGTTCTGGCACATCGTCACCGCGCCGCGAGCGCTGGCTTCCTACCGGCTCAGCTTTGGGGCATCGGCCATCGCGGCGCTGATCAATCTTGTCTTCGGGTTGAACGTAGCCTGGGTGCTGGTGCGCTACGATTTCCCCGGCAAGCGGTTATTCGATTCTCTGGTTGATTTGCCATTCGCGCTGCCGACGGCGGTTGCCGGCATCGCGCTCACCGCCATTTATTCGCAAAACGGATGGATTGGGCAATACCTGGACAAAGTTGGGATCAAGGGCGCTTACTCGCCGCTGGGCGTGGTGATCGCTCTGACGTTCACGGGGCTTCCGTTTGTGGTGCGCACGGTGCAGCCCGTGCTCGAAGATCTCGATAAGGAGATGGAAGAAGCCGCGGCCAGTCTGGGAGCTGGCCGCTGGCAAGTCGTCACCCGAATTCTGTTGCCCACAATCCTGCCGGCCGCGCTCACCGGAGCCACCATGGCATTTGCGCGCGCCGTCGGGGAGTACGGCTCGGTGGTTTTCATTTCGGGGAACATGCCGATGCGCACTGAGATTACTCCTCTGCTGATCATCACCAAGTTGCAGCAATACGATTACCGCGGCGCGACGGCAATTGCGGTGGTGATGCTGGTGGCGGCGTTTGTGCTGCTGCTGACCATCAATCTGCTGCAGGCGTGGAGCGGTCATCGCGGGAGAATAAGGGCGGAGTTGGAATCAGTGGGGCCGATTCCGATCGGCACCTAACGGTATTTGGATCTAAACTCATGTCAGCCACCGCAGCCTTCGATCAGACCAGGGCCAGAGCGGCTTATGCCGCGCAGGAGGCTACTACGGAATCTTGGCCCATCCGCTGGGTGCTCATTGGAATTACGGTTCTGTTTCTCGGCATTTTTCTGTTCTTGCCCTTGGCGGTGGTGTTTAGCGGTGCGTTGGCCAAAGGTGTATCCGTTTACTTGGACAGTTTGCGCGAACCTGACGCTTTGGCCGCTATACGTTTGACCCTGCTTACCGCGGCCATCGCGGTACCGCTGAACCTGGTCTTCGGAGTTGCCGCGGCTTGGGCGATTGGCAAGTTTGACTTCATCGGCAAGAGTTTGCTGATCACGTTGATCGATCTGCCCTTCAGCGTCTCTCCCGTGGTCTCCGGGCTCATCTATGTGCTTTGTTTTGGATTGCAGGGGTTGCTCGGGCCTTGGCTCGCGGCGCACAACATCAAGATCATCTTCGCGGTACCAGGAATCGTTCTAGCGACCATGTTTGTGACGTTTCCTTTTGTGGCGCGCGAGCTGATTCCGCTGGTTCAGTCGCAGGGAAACGAAGAAGAAGAAGCCGCGCTGACTCTGGGAGCGAGTGGCTGGCAGACGCTGTTCCGCGTGACTCTGCCCAATGCCAAATGGGGCTTGCTCTATGGCGTGATTCTCTGCAACGCACGCGCGATGGGCGAGTTCGGAGCGGTTTCCGTGGTCTCAGGCCACATTCGCGGACTAACCAACACCATGCCGCTGCACATCGAGATTCTCTACAACGAGTATCACTTTACCGCTGCGTTCGCGGTGGCTTCGTTGCTGGCGCTGCTGGCACTGTTGACGCTCTTTCTTAAGACCTTGGTGGAATGGAAATCGAGGCAGCAACGCGCGGAGCAGGAAGCTGAAAGCCGGAAGGAAGTTGCCGCATGAGCATCGAAGTGACAAACATCGTCAAACGGTTCGGTCCTTTCACCGCCCTAAGAAATATCGATCTGCAGATTCCGACCGGCGAATTGGTCGCCTTGCTGGGCCCCTCGGGTTCGGGCAAAACCACTCTTTTGCGGATTATCGCTGGGCTGGAAATCGCGGACGAGGGGACAGTCCGTTTTGATGGCGACGATATTACGGATCGCAGCGCGCGCGAAAGAAAAGTCGGCTTTGTCTTTCAGCATTACGCTTTGTTCCGCCACATGACAGTGTTTGAAAATATCGCCTTCGGGTTGAAAGTCAGGCCCGCCAAGCTCCGGCCATCGAAAGAAAAGATTCGCGCGAAGGTCCATGGGTTGCTCAAGCTAATCCAACTAGACAGCCTGGCGCAACGCTATCCTTCTCAGCTTTCTGGAGGGCAGCGGCAACGCGTGGCTTTGGCCCGCGCGCTGGCGGTTGAGCCGAGCGTGTTGTTGCTGGACGAGCCGTTTGGCGCGCTCGACGCGAAAGTACGCCTCGAACTGCGGCGCTGGCTGCGGCAGCTGCATGACGAGATTCACATCACCAGCGTGTTTGTGACTCACGATCAGGAAGAAGCGCTCGAAGTGGCAGACCGCATCGTGCTCATGAACGAGGGACGGATCGAACAAATCGGCGCGCCCGATGAGGTGTACGATCATCCAGCCACACCCTTCGTGTATAAATTCCTAGGCAACGTGAATCTATTTCATGGCCGGGTTGACGAGGGCAAGGCGTATATCAATCATGGTCCCGTGGAAGTTGGGAAGGCCCATTCGAGTCGCGACGACACCACGGTCTATGTGCGTCCTCATTTCCTGGAAATACATCGCCAAGCGAATGGCGGCAGCCATTTTCGCGCCACCGTGAAGCACATCAATTCGGCCGGGCCTCTGGTGAAGATAGACGCGTTGGCGGAGTGGGGAGACCTCGTCCACGTTGAGTTGTCGCAGGAAAAATTCCGCGAGCTTCGGCTCACGAAGAATGAATCCGTGTTCTTGATTCCGCGGGAGATGAAAGTCTTCCACAAAAATGTTGTTTGATTTTCCGGACTTGCGGAGCGGACCGTAGCGCCGCCCGCATTAGAACTTGCGCGAATGTTCCTTGGCCCAGCGTTCGACGACGACCTTCTTTTCCGTATAGAATTCCACGCCGTCCCGGCCCTGGCCGTGCAGGTCGCCGAAGAAGCTGTTCTTCCATCCGCTGAATGGGAAATAGGCCATGGGCGCGGCCACGCCGATGTTGATGCCGATGTTTCCGGCGGGCGCTTCATAGCGGAAGCGCCGGGCGGACGCGCCGCTCGAAGTAAACAGCGAAGCTTGGTTGCCATATCGGCTACGCTCGAGGAACGTCAGCGCTTCGTCCATATCCCGGGCGTGAACCAGACTTAGCACCGGGCCGAAAATCTCGGTGTCGGCAAGATCGCTGGTGGCGGGCAATCCATCGAGAATCGTAGGCTTAACGAAATTGCCGCCTTCGCAGCCCGTGATCTTCGGATTGCGGCCATCGATCAAGACTCTTGCACCCTGCTTTTCTCCCACGCCGATCAAGGATTCGATGCGTGATTTACTCTCAGGCGTAATCACTGGCCCCATCTGAATGCCTTCGTCCAATCCGTTGCCGACTTTGAGTTTCGACGCCGAATCGGCAATGGCCTCGCGGAAGACTTTCTGTGCCTCTCCGACGGTCACGGCCACGGAAACCGCGAGACAGCGCTGGCCGGCGCACCCGAACGCGCCGTCGCTGACGATCTGAGTCGTCATCTGCATATCCGCATTCGGCAAGATGATCACATGATTTTTTGCGCCGCCCTGGCACTGCGCACGCTTGCCGTTGGCCGCCGCGCGCGAGTAAACATATTGCGCCACGGGGGTCGATCCCACAAAACTGATCGCCCGCACTTTCGGATGGTCGAGAAGCGCGTCCACCGCGGCCTTGCCGCCATTCACCAGGCTCACCACGCCTTTGGGCACTCCGGCTCGTTCCAGCATTTCGAAGGCGAGTCTCATGGTTAGTGGTACTCGCTCCGAAGGCTTCAGGATGAATGCGTTTCCGCAGGCGATGGCATGGGGCAGAAACCAAAAAGGCACCATCGCCGGAAAATTGAATGGCGTGATCGCCGCGACCACTCCCAGCGGTTGGCGGATCATGGTCTCGTCGATCCCGCGCGCTACGTCTTCCAGGTTGTAACCCTGCATCAGCATGGGAATGCCGCAGGCGACCTCGACGTTTTCGATGGCGCGGCGCATCTCGGCCTTCGCTTCGGTGAGAGTCTTTCCGTTCTCCAACGAAATGATCCGGCCGAATTCATCGATATGGTCTTCGAGTAGTTGCTTTAATTTGAAGAGCGGCTGGATGCGGTCTTCTGGCGGAGTGCGGCGCCAGTCAAAAAATGCGGCATGAGCCGCTTCCACCGCCGCGGAAACTTCCCTGGCATCGGACAGCGGCACATCAGCGAGCGCTTCTTGCGTAGCTGGATTCACTACGCGCTGATATTGCGAGCTAGAGCTTCTCCATTGGCCGTCGATATAGTTGCCAATTGTTTCCATGACCTGTGTTCGCATCCTCCAAGGCCGTTGCGGAATGCATTTCGATTCCCAGCGATGCGGAGCGCTTGGAGATTTGACAACCCTGCATGGCGCTTCTAGATTAGCCACCGATTACTTTATCAGGATTGAGCGTTTTACCCGGAAGCGGCTGCGCGGGTTGATCGAGGTGCACTGCCCGGGAATGAAAGGATCGCATTCAAACCACCTCATGACGCAAACATTATCTTCTTCGCAGATCAAGGACTTCACCAGCAAATACACCTACGGCACCTGGCGGCGGCAAAAAGGTTGGTCTCCGCTTGCCATCGTCGACGCGGGGGGCTGTTATTTCACCGATGCCGACGGCAAACGTTACCTGGATTTCTCGGGCCAATTGATGTGCATGACGCTTGGCCATCAGAACCAAGCGGTGGTCGAAGCCATCGCCGAGCAGGCGCGCAAGCTGGCGTTTATCGGCCCGGGTTTCGCCACCGAGGTTCGCGCCCAGCTTAGCCAGCTACTACTGGAGGTTCTGCCGCAGGGGCTGGAGAAGTTTTTCTTTGCGACCTCGGGCACCGAGGCGAACGAAGCCGCGATCAAAATCGCTCGCATGGTGACGGGAAAGACCAAAATCATTTCCCGCTATCGCTCGTATCACGGTTCGACCATGGGATCGCTGGCTGCGACCGGCGACCCACGTCGTTGGGCGGCGGAGCCGGTCAGCAAGATTCCCGGCGTTATTTTTGCGCCTGAGGTGAACTGCTACAAGTGTCCGATCGGCCACACCTATCCGGGCTGCAACATCGCCTGCGCGACCTACATCGAGCACATGATCAGGAACGAAAGCGATGTGGCCGCCGTGATTGTTGAGCCGGTCGTGGGTACCAACGGCGTGCTGGTGCCGCCGCGGGAGTACATGCCGCTGCTGCGCAAGATCTGCGACGAACACGGCGTGCTGCTGATCGCGGATGAAGTGATGTCGGGCTGGTGCCGCACCGGGAAATGGTTTGCCGTGGATAACTGGAACGTGATTCCCGATATTCTGACGACGGCGAAAGGCATTACCAACGCCGCCATTCCATTGGGACTCTGCGCCACCAACGCCAAGATCGCTTCTTATTTCGACGAACACTTCTTTGCCCATGGGCATACCTACGAAGCGCATCCGCTGACGCTGGCCCCGGCCATCGCGTCGATCAACGAGATGAAGCGCCTGAATCTGCCGCAGCGGGCGACGGAGATGGGCGCGTATCTAGGGCAGAAGCTACAAGAGCTGCCGGCAAAGCATCCGTCGATCGGCGAAGTGCGCGGCATCGGCATGTTCTGGGCAGTGGATATGGTCAAGAATAGGACGA
>CAVZMC010000012.1:0-11175 GCA_963776125.1 uncultured Acidobacteriaceae bacterium
CCCAGTCGGTGCAGGACTGTTACGCGGTGCTCGGCATCGTTCACCATATGTGGCGCCCGGTGCCCGGGCGGATCAAAGATTTCATCGCCATGCCCCGCCCGAATTTTTATCAATCGCTGCATACCTCCGTGATCACGGAGGACGGCACGCCCTTCGAAATCCAGATTCGCACCGAAGAAATGCACAAGATGGCGGAGGAAGGCATCGCCGCTCACTGGAAGTACAAAGACGGTCCCGTCTCGGCGCAGGACGAGCAGCGCCTGGCGTGGCTGCGCCAAGTGGTGGAGTGGCAGCGCGATGTTTCCGATCCCAACGAATTCCTCTCCACGCTGAAGATCGATCTTTATCCCGAAGAGGTTTACACCTTCACGCCGAAGGGGAAGGTTGTGGTGCTGCCGCGGGATTCCACCCCGATTGATTTCGCCTACACCATTCACACCGAGGTCGGCCACAGTTGCGTGGGCGCCAAAGTGAACGGACGCATGGTGCCGCTGCGCCACCGCCTGCACAGCGGCGATATCGTCGAGATCATGACCCAGCCCGGTCACAAGCCCAGCCGCGACTGGTTGGCTGCCGTCAAGTCCTCGCGCGCCCGCAACAAAATCAAGCATTGGCTGAATCTTCATCAGCGCGAGCGCGCCATTGAAATTGGCCGCAAGCTCATCGAGAAGGAAGCCCGCAAGTACCGGGTCGCACTCAAAGAGATCAAGGATGAGGAATTGGCCAAGATCGCCTCCGACTACGGGCTGACCCGCGCCGACGATCTGATGGCCGGCATCGGCTACGGAAAATATTCCGCCCGTCAGGTGCTCGGACGGCTCGTGCCGGCCAGCAATGCGCAACCCGCGATCGAGGGTGAGGAAGAAAGGCCAGGTGGCATCAGCAGCGTGGTGCGCCGCGTCTTTGGCGGCGACAACAATAACAACGCAATCCGCGTAAAAGGCCAAGGCGACTTGCTGGTGTACCGTGCCCGTTGTTGCAATCCTATCCGCGGAGAAGCCATCGTGGGGTATGTGACGCGGGGCAAGGGTGTTGCGGTGCATGCCGTCAACTGTCCCAACGTCACCAACTTGATGTACGAACCCGAGCGCCGCATCGATGTGGAATGGGCACACGACGATGAGACGCCGGTTTCCTATCCGGTAAAGCTCACCGTCTATTGCGACGACCGCTTCGGCATGCTCAAACAGATCACCGCCGTGATTGGCGACGCCAAAACCAATATCCGCAACATCGAAGCCCACACCAATAACGGCCAGGCCAGCGTGGACGCCGTCCTCGATGTCGCCGACTTGCAGCACCTGGAGCTAATCATCGGCGGGTTGCGCAAGATTCCCGGCGTGCACGATGTGCAGAGGTTGCAGAAGGTCTAGTCAGCGGCTGTCATGCAGAGCGAAGCGAAGCATCCCTACCGGCCTGGGGTACGTCTTAGGAGTTGGGATTCTTCGCTCGGAATGACAAACTCGGGTTCTGGAGGCTTCATGCGCGAAGTGATTTCGACCAAAGACGCTCCACAGGCGATTGGTCCCTACTCGCAGGCGATCAAAGCGGGCGGCTTTGTGTTCGCCTCGGGGCAAGTTGCGATTGATCCCGCCAGCCAACAACTTACCGGCGGAGATGTCGCCGCTCAAACCGAGCGCGTGCTGAAAAACGTCGCGGCCATCCTGAAAGCGGCAGGAAGCGGGCTGGAAAAAGTCGTCCGCACGACCGTTTTTCTGAAAAACATGAGCGACTTCGCAACCATGAACGAAGTCTATGCGCGGTATTTCACCGCCGCGCCGCCGGCAAGATCGACCATCGAAGCCGCGCGGCTGCCTAAGGACGTCTTGGTGGAGATCGACGTCATCGCGCTGGCGTAGTCAAGCACAGGGGAACAGAGAGGGCGCAGAATCTCCGCTGTGTTCCCTTGTGCCCTCTGTGGTTTTGGTTTCTACGCTTTGACGACTTTGCCGCTGCGCAGGCAGCCGGTGCAAACGCGGATGCGCTTGCTGACGCCCTTCACTTTCGCGTGGACCGCGCGCAAATTGACGTTCCAGCGCCGCTTGGTCACGTTGTGAGCGTGGCTGATGTTGTTGCCGAATTGCGGCCCCTTGCCGCAGATATCACAAACTTGTGCCATGAACTGCTCCAGAGTGCTTCTAAGTGAAGAGTTATTCTACCGGATTTGAGCGGTTTTCTCCACTTGCGGCCGAGGGCGGTAGTGTCCTAATTCTGCGTTGATGTCACTGCGACGAAGGGCTAAAAGGGCTAAGCGGAACCAAGTGGGCAACATTGGCGAGGTCTTTCGCTATTGTGACAGCCAAATCCCTTTGGTGTTCTTCGGTGCTGTGAAGGGGCAGGCCGAGTAGATCGGCTTTTAGCGGTTCATTCGGTGTCGGTCGCACTGCAAGCCCGTGTGGAAGCATATGAATGGCTGCAACTGAAAGTTCGGCCACCCCATAATGCTCCCTCAATTCATCAATCGCCGCCTCGACGGTCAGACCTAACGACAATTCCTGCTCTGGAATCGGAAACTGATCCGTCGCTGGCCGGAGCATGAACGCCAAATAGGAGACTATTCCACGCTTGCTCCAGCTAGGGTTTCGCATGCCGCGATATACATCCCGATCATTCGGGATCAGTGGGACAGCAGTCATCACGCATTCAGCCACCTGAGCCAGTGGGCGAGGCGCACGGGGGTCGCAACTTCAATGTCGTGCTGGCTTGGGGCGCCAGGGATGTGCAAATAGTGATGGATCAACGGGTCTCGATCGGGAAAGCACATCAACAAGACTTGCTTTGCGCCTTTGTCCCAGTTGAGATGAAGCTCGCCATAGAACAAATCGATGTCCGGACTACCCAGGAGAGAAAATGGCGTAACCTCCGCAATTAAGTCAATGGCGGTTTTAACTGTTGCCGGGCTTGGCTTGGGCTCGCCTTGCTCGCCGATGCCATTTGAAGAAGCAGCATCGCCCACAGCCTGTACGAGCATTAGCGCCTGCCACAAAAACAGGTTCGATGGTCTGTGGGACGCGGTAGTCAAATCTTCAATGCACTGGGGCATCGTCTGCGACCTTTCCTGAATCAGCAGTCCTTCTCATCTTTTGGATGAGATCAACCTTTTCCTGTAACCATGCGATTACGGAAGTGGCTGTCTCCACGCTCATCGTGGCCCCAACTTCTACTTCTCGGACAATTCCCTTCTTGCCAACCCTTTCGTCTGGGTGTTCGGCGCCCACGCGCCCGCTCTCGGTTATTTCATGAACCATGGTCTGTGGTATCGCAGCGCGTTCGCTGTACAGGCCCAAAAAAATCAGCCCGTTCGGTGTTACGCTGCCAATGATTCCGTCAGTGTGGAGGACACGGAAAAATCCGCTCTTGATGTAGTGGAACGGAACTACCGTAGGCATCTCGTCAGGCATCGGCAACCTTACGAAAGTGTATCAGTTACGCGAGTACTATACCCTCGACGGCTTAGAAGTCAAAGATTTTAATGGGGTTGCCCCATTATTCGTGCAGGTTCACGCCAGCAATTCGGGAAATGTCCGAGGCCGCCACCAAGCCAACAACGCAGTGTTAGGACACTACCCGGCGGACGGGGTGCAGTTTGAAATTTCATAGGCTAGAATCACGTTTTACCAGACTGACAAACGGTTTCAGCAAGAAAACCCGGAATCACATTGCGATGGTTGCGATTCATGCGGTCTATTACAATTTCGCTAGAATCCATAAGACACTGCGGATCACACCCAGCATGGCCGCTGGTCTGAGTGACCACGTTTGGAGCCTTGAGGAAATCGTGATGATGGCAGACAATTACCTGCCGAAACCTAGCAAGCGCGGCCCTTACAAAAAGACAGCGTCTAACTAGATGATCCTATTGCTCCCCGTCATTGTCGTTCTTGCGGTGCTGGTCGGATTCGGCTTTGTAAGTAGCCGGAAGACACGACATGTAGATTGGCGGAACTCCGCTGCATTCGTCGGATTCAGCAGCGACCTCGTGGCTGTCACGGCTACCTTCTTGTGGGCTGTGGCAGCCCTACCATCCTATGCCAGCATCCCACGACAAGAGTTTACTTTTGTCGTGGGCCTTATCGGGATTTTGTCGGCGCTCATGGCTTTCTTGGCTGGCCTTGTAAGCAGGGGAGCCCAGCGTCTTAAACTGGTCGGCTTCGCCGTCGTGATCGGTTTCGTTTATCTCTTAGGCATGTTCACTCATTTTGGCGATTAGGCCCAGCAAAGTTTCAAACTGAGGCACTACCGCTGCGGACGGTAGTAAGGCTTACGGCGGAAAAGCAAACCGTCGACTAGCCCCGCCCCCGCAACATTCCCACCACCCGCTCATAGTCGTCCACCGAGGCATACTCAATCACAATTTTGCCCTTGCCATGGCGGTCGCTGATCCTCACTCGCAATCCCAGCGTCCTCTGCAAATCCTGCTGCGCCGCGCGCACATTCGGATCGACCCACCGTGCTCCAGTCGTCCTCGGCGTTTGCGGAAGCGGCGACTCCCGGTCGAACATCAATTTCTCAATCAGATCCTGCAAGGCGAAGTACGACATCTGCTTTTCGACAACCTCTTTCGCCAGCTTCTCGATCGCGTCGTTCTCCTCCAGCTTCAAAAGCTCTCGCGCTTCACTGAAGCCCAGCAGCCCGTCCATCAGGAACTGCATGACGGTACCCGGCAGCCGCAGCAGCCGCATGTAATTCGCCACCGACTCGCGCGACATCCCAACTCGCTCTCCAATCTGCGCCTGCGTCAGGTTGAACTCCCGGCTCAACTTGCTGAATGCCGCGGCCTGCTCCATGCAGTTCAGGTCCGCGCGCTGCAGGTTCTCGACAATCGTCATCTCCGCCGCTTGCTGATCGGAAATGCGCCGCACCATCGCCGGAATCGTTTCTTTTCCCGCCAGCTTCGATGCCCGGCAGCGCCGCTCGCCGAGAACCAGCACGTAGCGCCCGTTCTCCGCCGGACGCACCACAATCGGCTGCACCACCCCATTCGCCTTGATCGAGTCCGCCAGCTCCTCAAGCTGGTCCAGGTCAAACTCCTTGCGCGTCTGATAGGGATTGGGATCGATCCGATCAAGCGCAATCTGCGAAATCGCATCCTTGGCCGCCGCCACAGCCTGCAACTCCGGCACTACTTCGCTATGGTCGATTTCGGGCTCTCCCGCCGCCAGAGCGCTGCTCCCGCTCACCACGGGAACCGCGGCCGCAGTCACCGCAGGACCTCCACCCGGCACCATGCGCGGCCCCGCTGGCAACAACGAATCCAGCCCCCGCCCCAAAGCTCGCCGTTTGTCATTCGGCTTTTCCGCCTCCGCTGCTGTCGTCATGATGTGCCTCCGCCAGAATCCAAGGGTGCCCCGTCCAAGCTCCGCCTGGGCGGGTCTTTCTATATATCGATGAACATCAATCTTTATACATAGACGGACGTCGATATACTACGCGCTCTTATCCAGCTCCTCAGCCGGTTTCGCTATCGGCTCCACGTCTTCCCTGTGCTCGGCCGCGACTTCTGTGATTGAAGTTTCCGTATTCGTTGCCGGTGCATGAGAGCCGGCCGCGGATTGCTGCTTCTCAATAATTTCCTTCGCTAATCGAATGTAGCTCTCCGCACCCTTCGACCGCGGATCGTAAATCAGCGCCGGCTTCCCATGGCTCGGCGCCTCCGCCAGCCGCACGTTGCGCGGGATGGTGGTCTGGCACAACTTCTCGCCGAAGAATCTCTTGAGCTCCGCCGTAACCTGCTGCGCTAGATTGGTGCGATCATCCAGCATGGTCAGCACAACGCCCTCAATGCCCAGCTCAGGATTGAAGCTGGCGCGAATGCGCTCCACCGTATCGAGCAGCTCACTCACACCTTCGAGCGCAAAGTACTCCGCCTGCATAGGAATGAGCACTGCATCGGCGGCGACGAGCGCGTTCAGCGTGAGCAGATCAAGCGCCGGAGGACAGTCGAGCACAATGAATTGATAGCGATCCCGCAGCGGCCGCAGCGCATCGCGCAACCGAAACTCGCGCCGCTCACTGTCGACCAGCTCCAAGTTCGCGCCGATCAGGTTCTTGTGCGCAGGAATAATCCAGAGCTGCTCCAGTTCGGTGACCTGAACCGCTTCCTCCGCTGGCGCCATGCCCATCAGCAGATGATAGGTGTTCAGCCGGTCCGGATCTTTAGCCAAGCCGAGGCCGCTGGTGGAGTTCGACTGCGGATCGCAGTCTATGAGCAGCGTATTCACTTCGGCAGCAGCGAACGAAGCGGCTAGGTTGATGGCAGTCGTGGTCTTGCCTACGCCGCCCTTCTGGTTGGCAACAGCGATGACGCGTCCCATGAGTTGTCCGGAGAGTCCCGAGAGTGATTGCAGAATAGAGCGAATCGATTCCTAATAGCAAGGCCGGATTTTGGTGCACTCACAAACCAGGCCCCGAGTGATGAAGGGAAAATAAGTTAGCGGAGGTGTGAAGGGTAGATTTCCACAGTGTTCCACGTGGAACATTCACGCGATCATGGTCCCAATGTTCCAATTGGAACACTTGAATCGCCCTTGCGGAATCGTGTGGAGTGTTCCAATTGGAACACTTGAAGCGTTAGGAGTTGACATCGACGTATTGTTCCACGTGGAACACTGTGGAAATCTCATAATGAGAATATGTGGCGTCCCGACCATGGATACGAATGGTAAACCATGCGCGATCTATCCCACTTCGATGCGTGCTAACGGTAGGAGTAGCGACAGGAAGGGTACAGGCCGCAGATATTCCGAGCCATGTTATTCCACTTAGTTACTTATTTGGTAACCCATCGAACGACGAGGTTTCTTAGTCCATTTATGGATTTCTTCCACTTTGCTTCTTAGAGACCAGCAAACTGGACGTCCCGCTCGATATTCCTGGCGACTATGGGCCACGAATTACTCTTGTGACACTTAACTCTCTTGGTTCAAGCCCTTTGGCCGATCAGCAACGCGCGAAGCGAGGAGAGTGGAATGGGGACGGGAGCTTGCCAGGTGAAATCGCGAGAAGCCATGGTTCTTGCCACTTGGGCTTGGCCGATCAGCAGAGCCAGGCGACCGCTAGGGGCGACCAGGCTGGCAGCGGTGGGTAGCACGAAGTCGAAGCGCTCGACGGCACGGAGGGTCACGACGTTGGCCTGCTGGGGAAAATCTTGGGCGCGGCCGGGAAATACGTGGACGTTCATCAATGTAAGGGTCCGGATGGCCTCGCGCAGGAAGGCGACCTTTTTCTGGTTGGATTCGATCAGGGTCAGATTGATTTCGGGGACCCAGAGCTTGATGGGCACGCCGGGGAAGCCGGCACCGGAGCCGATGTCAATTACGTCGTCGGTCTGCGGTCTTCGATCGTCAGAGGAAAGCTCAGGGGCTGAAGCCGCTTCCTCGGGAAGGTGATTGGCACGGCTGAAGCCGTGCCCTTCCCGAAGCGCCGGGTGCCTTTTCCGATCCAGCGAGTGCTCCTCCCGGCTAGCCGGGCTTTGCCCAGCCGGACGGGCGAGGGCGCCTGTCCCCACGCGAGCGGGGCCCAGCGGAAACAGATGGCGAGCGGCGAACAGGGACTCGCCAAAGTGGCGGGTAACTATTTGTTCGGGTTGGCGGACGGCGGTGAGGTTGATGCGGGCGTTCCAGCGGAGGAGTAGATCGATGTATGTCGATATATTTTGCAATTGAGGCGCGGTTAGAGAGAACGCCTGATCGGCATTGTCCTCCCCGGCGCCGCCGGAACCCGCGCTGCGAAGAGCGAGAAACGGTTGGAGCAGGTCGGCGATGCGGACAATGTCCACTCGAAAAGCGATTTTAGAGGGTCAGAGGGCTTTTGCGTACTAAAGAACGCCTCGACAGAAAATTGGTTTGTGGCTGCTAGGGTTGGACGTCGCGGATGAGGACGACGTCGGAATCGACGTGGCCGCGGATGAGGGCGAGTTTAGAGCCATCAGGCGACCAGGCGAAGTTGTCGCCGATGTGTTCGCTCGAGAGATTGGTGATTTGGCGGCCGGGCGAGCCGTTCAAGGGTTGCATCCAAAGATTGTCGACATCGGCGGTGCGGACCGAGTACACGATGGCTTTGCCATCGGGGCTGAAGCGAACCGCGCCCTGCGGAGGACGCTCGAAGGCGAGCATCTTGTCCGGCTGCTTGGAGTCGATGGTGGATAGGGCCAACATGCGTTGGTGATCCCCGACGTGCTGGAAGGTTACAAAAGCGACCAACTTCCCATCCGGTGAAATGCCGAAGCCCCCCTCCGCGGGATGATCGGAGATTTTTTGCGGGGTTCCTCCATCGATCGAAACCTTCATCAGCGCGTTGCCATTGGCCAGGTCGCGGTAAAGCACCCACTGGCTGTCGGGGGAACACGCGGGGTCTGTATCGAGCCTGCCGTTGGTGAGGGCTTTCACATTTTCGCCGCCAGCGTCCATGCGGGCAATGGCCTCAGTTCTGGCGCCGTTGTAGCCAGAAACCTCAAACGCGACGTAGCGCCCGTTGGCACAGGCCGAGGGGCCGCTGACTGCGGCGTGAGCTTCGACGGGCAACATGGTCTTCTCGGCGGAATCAGGATTGAGTTGGCTGAGCTTGAATTCCTGATCGACGATCAGTTGTCCGGCGGGTGTCCAGGTGAAAGTGTTGACTGGCTCACCGGAGGTGATTTGCCGGGCTGGGCCGGTGTTTGCGGCGGCTGCCGGGACCAGGAATAGATCCCAATGGCTTTGGTTCAGCACGGCGACCAAGCTGCGGCCGTCGGCGGCGATGCTGAGGCTGCCATAGTCGTTGATGTCGTTGGTGAGCGGGCGATATTTTCCCTCGGGATAGGAGACAAACGCAATTTGATGGCGAGTGTAGTTGGAGATGTAGTCACGGGACGGGAGGACTTGGCCGGAGCCGTCGGGCATCCAGAGGGGGGCGCCGAAAATGGCGTCGGAGTGGAAGATGGTTTTCTGCTGGTGGGTGGTCACATCGGTTCTTAGGAGCCCGGTGAGAGCGCCGTCGGGCTGAAGATCGACGCAGATTAGGCTGGTTCCGTCGGGGGACCAAGCCAGCCCGAACAGGCAGTCGTTTTGCGGGCCGCTGACGAGAGTTTTCTCGTCGCCCCCATCGACGGCATCCACGATGATGCGGTATTTGTCTGGATAAGGGTCGCCGTAGCGAATAAAGGCGAATTGCTTTCCGTCAGGCGAGAAGGTGATGTTGGAATCGATGTCGGTGACCAGCTTTTGTGGCGTCCCGCCTAACAAGGGAGCGCGGTAAAGATATTCCAACTCCTGGCTGCCGGCTTCGCTGCGCACGAAATAGAGATAGTTGCCGTCAGGGGAAAAACACAGGCTCAGGTAATGGACCTCGGATGGGGGAATGACCTGGGTGTCGCTGTCGGTTGGAAGGTTGCGCAGCCAGAGGCTTTCCAGGCCGTTATCGCGAATCACATTGAGGATGTACTTACCGTCTGGGGATATGGCGGCGCGCGCGGCTTTGCCGGTTTCGGTGACCTTGCGAATGGAGATGTTTTGAAACGGCAGGGTCTTGGGGCGAGAGAGAAAGGCGTAGATGCCGTAGCTGGCGGCGGCGAGCAGCGCCAGAGCAAACAAGAAGGTGAAGGCAAGTCCCAGCTTGTTCTGGCGGGCGGCGGCGATTACGGCGGAACTGCTGCCGGATGGAGCGGGCGGCCTTGCGACGGGATGAGCCGCAGACGGAAGGGGCACGCTGGCCGATGGAATGGCGCTGGACTGCAGAACTTTGCGGCTGGATTCGAGATCGCGCTTGAGGCGACGGAGATCGCCACGCAAGTCCGCGGCAGATTGATAGCGCAGATCGCGGTCTTTCTCGAGGGCTTTGGCGACGATTTCGTCGAGTTTCGGTGGCAGGGTGGGATTGAGCTGTGAGGGCGGCGGCGGATCGAGTTGCAGGATGGCGTGGAAGATCAACGCTGTAGTTTTTCCGGCGAAGGGCAGCGCACCGGTGGCGGCTTGATAGAGGACGGCGCCGGCGGAGAACAAATCGCTGCGGGCGTCGAGGTCTTCGCCGCTGGCTTGCTCGGGGGACATGTAGGCGACGGTGCCGACGGTGCTTCCGGGGCTGGTGAGATGTGCCGGGCCGGGGCCGGCGAGCGTGGCTACGGTTTCCATGGCGGGCTCGGCGAAGCGGGTGAGCTTGGCGAGTCCGAAGTCGAGGACCTTGACTTGGCCGCGCGGCGTGATGAAAACGTTGGCGGGCTTGATGTCGCGGTGAATAATGCCTTTGGCGTGGGCGGCGTCGAGCGCGTCGGCGAGTTGGATGCCGAGGTCGAGCAAGCGGTCGATGGGCAATGGGCCGTTGGCGAGTTTGGCGTCGAGGCTCTGGCCTTCGAGCAGCTCCATGGAAATAAAGGTTTGGCCGGCTTCGTTTTCGACCGCGTAGATGGTGCAGATGTTGGGATGGTTCAGGGCGGAGGCGGCGCGGGCTTCGAGCTGGAAGCGATCGAGGGCGGCGGAGTCCTTGGCAAGATCCGGCGGCAGGAATTTCAGAGCGACGCGGCGGCCGAGGGTCAGGTCCTGAGCTTCGAAGACTTCGCCCATGCCTCCGCGGCCGAGTTGGCCGGTGATGCGGTAGTGCGAGATGGTCTGGCCGATTTCCATATTGCGATGGGCAGCAAGGGGTTCATCTTAGGATGGGTGGCGAGGGCAGTCAAACCAAGCGGTCGTTCCAGTAAATGAGATAGCCGTCTGTGAGCCGGGTCACGTTGCAATCGCCCGAATGCTGCCAGAATGCTCGAGCGGCCATGCGTCCAGAAGAAATGGGCGGTATCGCGGGGAGGCTGAACATGGGTGCCGAGGCATCCGTTAGCGAACTGTCAATCTATGCGTGTCCGGTATGCAAGCGGCGCTTGCGCCAAGAAGGGCAAACACTCCGCTGTGCCGCTTGCTCCCGAGCCTACCCAATCGCGGACGGGATTCCCGACTTCATCCTGGAAGAGCTATCCCGGAGCGCGGACCCCGAACTCAGGAGAATGCGCTTCATCGATCGGATGGCGAGCGTTTACGAATCGAAGTTGTGGTATCCGGTTGTACTGGACATCTTCGGCGGCTTTCGCAGCCCATCGCTTGCGCAACTGATCGGTACCGTGAACCGGAAAGTCGAATCGGTCAAAGGCCGCGTGCTGGATGTCGCTTGCGGTCCCGGCACTTACGGGCGGCGGATTGCGTCGCCATCGAGGGA
>CAVZMC010000013.1:0-26901 GCA_963776125.1 uncultured Acidobacteriaceae bacterium
TTCTGGGCTGTCGAAACCCGATTTCGTCGCCAATTCGAGCTGGGTGACCGCCTCTGCAAACCTCTTTGCGCCGTAATAGCTGATTCCCAGAGAGGTTCGCGCCTGCGTGTTGTGGGGATCGGCCGCCAGGACGGCCTTGAACGGGCCTATCGCCGAGGCAAATTGCCCTTGCTTGAATTCCGCCAGCCCGAGGTCCAGTTGAACCCCCGGCAGCTTGGGGTCAAGGGCGAGCGCTTTTCGATAGGCCACCGCCGCTTCCTGGTATTTCTGTTCCCCCGCCAGCACGACGCCCAGGCGTGGCAAAGGCGCCGGCATCTTTAGGATTCTGCCGGATCACGGCCTGCCATGCTTCCGCGGCTTCCGCGAGCTTCCCTTGCCGTTGCAGGGCGAGCGCATCCGCAGCGCCGGAAGTTTGTCCGCCCGCAAATGCGGGAAGCAGCAGGAGCAGGATCGTAAAGGCTGTTTTCCAAGTTGTCATAGGGCGAGAGACAAGGCCGGAGAATCCATGCGGAC
Source organism: uncultured Acidobacteriaceae bacterium (assembly GCA_963776125.1). Taxonomy (GTDB): domain Bacteria; phylum Acidobacteriota; class Terriglobia; order Terriglobales; family Acidobacteriaceae; genus PALSA-270. Next base: position 514 of record CAVZMC010000013.1, read on the forward strand.
TAGAATATCCAGCCCGGGAAAATGAAGCAATTGACCAGCGAACTATTCAGAATGGTCATGCCGAGGCGCGGCTGTATCGCGCGAGGAATCGGCCTTTTCGCGGGCAAGAAGCGGATTCCTCATTCATGAGACTGGTTCACACGTCTGCCAGCATGAAAAAAGCCCCGCTCACTTGCGTGAGCGGGGCTAAGAGTTTCTGCCTCAGTGCGTAGCTTAGAACGCCAGCTTCGCGCCGAATTGGAAGACTCTCGGATCGAAGGCAGAGTTGGCTTTACCAAAGTCAGGCTGGCTGCCTCCTCCGCCCAGGACGATAGGAACGGTCGCGTTGATCCCGTTGAACTGGGTGTGGTTGAAGGTGTTGTAGCTCTCGAAGCGAAGTTCAAGATGCGCCCGCTCGGTGAAAGCGAAGACCTTGTACATCGCTATCTGCCACTGGTCGCGTCCCGGCCCGTACAGTGAGTCGAACCCGCCGTTGCCGAACGTGGCAAGCCCGGTGGTGCAGGGGCCGTTAACGCAGTTGATCGAGTATACCGACGGATCGAACCACTGCACCGAGCTGAGTCCGCTGGATAACGTAGCCGGACCTTTGACGTAGGAAACCGGACCGTTCTGATTGGGCCGCAGCGAAACGCCCTGCGCGTACTGACCGATCGAGTTGTTGTCGCTGATGCCCGGGTTGATCGGCAAGCCAGTTTCCATGGTCACAATACCGGCAAGCTGCCATCCGCCCGCGATTGCCTTGAGCGCACGGTCGTCGGTGTTGCGGAAGATAGGCAGGTCGTAAACGAAATTGGCAAAGCCAATCTGCCTACGATCGAGAGTGGAAGGACCGAGATCGTACTTCCATCCCAGATACGGATTGCTGACCTGGTCCAAATCGCCGCCGTCGCCGTTGTTCGGCGTCGGGTCGATGGACTTGGACAGCGTATAGGCTACCTGGAGCTGCAAGCCGCGCTTCAGGTGAGTGTGCAAGTCAGCCTGGAACGAGTTGTAGTGGCCAGTAGCGTCGTTCGCCACCTGCAGTATCTGGTTATACCCCAAATAGGGCAAGAGGCTCTTGTAGTTGCCCGAGGTAGCCGCGCCGTTGAACAAGTCGCCAGACGGCGTCGGGTTGATGTTGTTAATCTCGCTCTGATACCGGTTTTGGTTGCCCACGTAGGCCAGGGACAGGACGGAGCTGCCTCCGATCTGTTGCTGGACGCCCGCACTGAACTGGTAGCTGGCGGGGTTGCGGTAGTTGAAGGGATCGAGGCTGGTCTGGTTGCTCACCGGGACCGGCAGTTGCGCAGCGCTGATGGTGCAGGGTGCGGTGCAGGTGCCAATGAGATCGTGCGGATCGGTGAGCGACACACCGTTAATGCTGGCGTTGCCGCCGAACAGGTTGTTTTGCGCCTGGTACATGTCGTTGCCCTGAATGCGCTCGTACATGACGCCAAAGCCCGCGCGGAAGATGGTCTTGCCGCTTCCGGTCACGTCATAGGCGACGCCGATGCGTGGTCCGAAATTGGCCCAATGATTGTTTACCAAGCCGTTGCTAACGCTCGGGAGCCCACCGGGACCGCCCGGTACGCCCAAACCGTTGGTATAGGCCAGCAACCCGTTCAGAGACGGGTTAGGACCGGTAGCCAAGGTTGGGGCGGCCGTGTCGCATTGCAGCGCTGTGACATTGGCCGCGGAGCAAAGCGTGTTGAAGCCGCTGCCCGGGACAAATTGCCCCGTACCAGTACCACCAGTGGTAGTCGGCGCATTCGCCGGGTTCCAAAAGTTGGTTTGGAAGTTGGACATCTGCCCATTGATTTCGGCAGTGTGCGGCATTCCATCCCACCGCAGGCCCAGGTTCAGGGTCAAACGATGAGTGGCGCGCCAGTTGTCCTGGATGTACCCATCCCAGGAAACGTTGTTCCAGTGCCGGTGATCCTCAAGCGCGGCCTCGCTGTAGTTGTTGGAGAGTCCCAACAGGAAGTCGGCGAAGTCGTAGTTGGTGTACTGCCCGTTGAACTGATAATCGCCTTCCGGGGCGGTTTGCAGCGGCTGATTCTTGCGGAAGTTTGCCCAGCCAAAGCCCATCTTGATCTGATGGGTGCCCTTGGTCCAGGAAACGTCATCGCGAATGTTGTAGTCGTCCGCCGTATTGTCCCAGGGGTTCCAGTTATCGCTATAGGCGTAGCCGGTGCCCCCAACAAGATCAACCTGTGGAATCGCTCCGTTGTTAAAGCCGAAAATCTTGACCTGGGTGAAACCCGGAGCCTGCGCAAGCTGCGAGATTCCAGTCGGATTCATGTTGATGCGGTTGCCGTCATAGTTGAACGCGGCCTCGTTCAGCAGCGTGGGGCTGATGGCGTAGGTCGTGTGCACAACCGCGCTGTAAGACGGGTTGCCGAAAGTATCTCCAATCGTGGGAGCGTTGGCGAACGCCCAGCGGGTCGGGAGGTCGGTTTGCAGAATCTGCTCCGAAATCCAGTGCCCGAAAATGGAGAACTTGTCGCTGAAGGTGTGGTCCACGCGGGCCAGTTCTTCTCTGACGTTGGTGGGAGCGGCAGGAGACGTGATGGACTGGTCACCGTTGGTGGGGGGGCGAAAATGCCCGCCTTGATTAGCGCGGTCGCATTCGGATTGATCAAGTTAACCGGAATCTGGTTGCCGGGAAACGGGGATCCTGGCGTCAACCCAGCGCCGGTGAAGATTGCCTGCTCCGCGGTGCTAACGGGTTGCTGCTGGCCCCCTGTCGTCGCCGTCGGGACAAGAATCTGCGTTCCGCCATTGGAAAGCAGGCCGCCTTGCGCAAGCGCGGCAGCCAGGTTGCCAGTGTAGGAGGAGGTGAACGGAACATTCACCCGGATATTGCCGCCGCCGTTACATCCAACCGGGCAGGCGCGCCATTCCATGTTGTAGAAGAAAAACGTCTTCGGATTGTCGCTGGGTTTGATCTCCACCGGTCCGCCCACGTTGAAGCCATAAATCTGGAACCTCAGTGGTGGCTCCTTGCCGGTGCTGGGCGGGTTGAAGTAGTTACGCGCGTCGAAGATGGTGTCGCGGTCAAAAATCCAGCCACTGGCGTGGAACTGCTTGGTCCCGGATTTCAGCACCGAGGTCACGGTGGCCGAAGAGGACAAGCCGTATTGCGCGTCGTAGTTGGAGGTCAACATCCTGAACTCGGCGACCGCGTCGAGTGAAGGCATGATCATTGCGCCGGAACCGCCACGATCGGCGGCTTCTCCGCCATCAACCACCAAAAGGTTGTGGGCCTCACGGTTTCCGTTAAAGGAAATCATCCCGTTGCCGCCCATTGGAGTGGGCACTTGGAAGTCCCCCGTGTTGGCGGAGGCGCCGGGCGTCAGTGCCGACAGTGTGTAGAAGCTGCGACCATTCGTTTCCAGCTGCGTCACTTCGGTTCCATTGATGACGTCGCTGATTTCGCCGCTGTCCGCTTGCACGCGGATGGCATTGGCTTCCACCGTCATGGTTTCGCTGGTAGCGCCAATGATCAGTTGAAAGTCGACACGGAATCGATCGCCGTTGTGCAGCGTGATGCCGGTCTTCTCTTCGCCCTTGAAGCCTTTGGCTTCTGCCTTGATCTTGTAGTTGCCGACTGGAATGTCGACCGCGAGGTACTGGCCGGCGTCGTTGCTGGTGGTGTTATTCACCAGGTTGGTGTCGGTGTTGGTATAGGTGATGGCTACGTTTGGAACCACCGATCCAGAGGGATCAGTCACAGTTCCGACGATGGTGGCAGTCTGGCCGAGCGCGTAAAACGCCGACCCTACCACGAGCACGCCTAAAATTAACAGGTGTCGTAAGCCGCGATACTTTGCAGCGAACTTAGACGAGAAAGCATTCATGTGTAACTCCTCCGGCATTTGGAAAATCCTCACAGATTGAATAAGCAACGTTGACGTTGCAGATTGCAGCTAAACGTCAAGGCTGTTTTCTTTTAGCCCGCGAGGTGGTCGCCAGCAATACCCAATTGATCCTCATGCCATATAGCCATTATGGTTTTGCGGAAATCCAGACAGGCCTTTGTCGGAATGCACTAATCATGCTCGAGCGGAGGTGATAGCCATTCTGCGGTGGTCATCTTGAGATTGCCGCAAATGGCTATTGCATGCAGCCGGCTGACAGGCGAAACTTGAAATATGTGCTGTAGTTCTATTCCGCGGAGTTGGGGAACTGAAAGTCTCCCGTCGCCTGTGGAGCAATCCAGTCGGACAAACGCTTTGTGCGGCGAAGCCAACAAGCGCGTAAAGGGGTTCAGAGGCTATTGCGGGGTAATGATAAGGCTGTGGGTGATCTTGCTGCTCACCGCTAGTGGAGTCGTAGCACAAGACACTTCCTCTGCCGACCGTGCGGCTGTCGTCCCTGTTCTGGTCGAGCTGTTCACTTCGGAAGGCTGCTCCAGCTGTCCTCCGGTCGACCGCTGGCTTCAAAAAATGGACTCGTCCCAGCCCGTCCCGGGGGCGCAGCTCATTGTTCTTAGCGAACATGTTGACTATTGGGACCACGACGGCTGGAAAGATCCTTTTTCTTCGTCCACTCTCACGGATCGGCAAAGCGCCTACGCCAGCAAACTGGGCCTAGCCACGGTGTACACGCCGCAGGTCATCGTCGACGGAACCAGCGAGCTGCGCGCAAATGACTCGCAGCAAGTAAATCAAGTTTTTCGAAAGACCGTCACCAAGCCGAAGATTCCCGTCCGAATTACCTCGGTCAGCACTGAAGTCGGCGTCCCCTTGGTTGCTCAAGTGCACGTCGAGATCGATGGCACTTCCACACAACGCGACGCGGACATTTACATGGCGCTCGCTTTGGATCACGTTGAATCGGAGGTATTGCGCGGAGAGAATAGCGGCCAGCGGCTCTCCTATGTGGCGGTTGTGCAGAGCCTTACAAGAGTTGGCAAACTGCAAAAAGGTAGGAAGTTCGATCAAGATGTCCAAATGAAGCTTCGCCGCGGCTCAGACCCAACGAATGTTCGAATGATTGTCTTTGTGCAGGACGGGGGCCCCGGCGAAGTCCTCGGTGCAACATCCGAAAGGCTATCCGATCAGAAACCACGCTAAAACTGGTCTCAAGAATGGTTTCGGGTAAGGCGAGGCTTCAGCCGTGCTGTCTCCCCGCGCGCAGCGAAATGGGCAAGCGCCAAGCTCACCATGGATGTCGGCGCGTAAACAAACACCCGCGAAAAAGAAGCGCTAAAGCCGCATGACTCGGTACTCGCTCCAATCCGTTCCTAGGCGAGAATCTGTTACACTGGCTAAGTCGTTGAATTGATGGTGTGGGGACGTAGTTCAGTTGGTTAGAACGCTGCCCTGTCACGGCAGAGGCCGCGGGTTCGAGTCCCGTCGTCCCCGCCATTCATTCCAAACCACTCAGGAATGATTGGTACTGAAAACTTCAACCCACAGCTTCAACCCACAAAAGCTACTGCACGGTTGCATTCATCCCCAAATTGATGGGGAATTCGTCGTGTGCTGCCCGAGTTTCGCCGCTGTCTTCCGTCGTTTGTAAAGTCCGAACCTTCGCCCGTCTGCGATTCCCACGCCGCCGCTCTCTTCGCTGCCGCAGCTAATCGGCCACCAAACTGGAAGCACAAAGACGGCTTCCCCAATATATCCCTTGACACGTATATGCGTGATACGGTATATACAAAGCATGGAATCCGCCTTCGAAATCATTGCCGAGCCCAACCGCCGCGCGATCTTGAGCCTGCTGGTCTCATCCCAACAGTCGGTGGGAGAGATCGAGCGCCAGCTTCGTATGCCGCAGCCGACCGTGTCAAAGCACCTGCGGGTGCTGCGCGACGCCGGTTTCGTGGAGTCTACGGTGGACGCACAGCGCCGTCTCTACCGGCTGAAACCTGGACCCCTTCAGGAGATTGATGCCTGGCTGGCTCAGTTCCGCCGCTTCTGGTCCGCCCACGTGGATGCACTCGAACGTCACCTCGATCGCATGCATCCATCCCCAGCAACGAAAACGACGATCAACCAAAAGGCGCCGCGCGGCCCAAAGCGCGAACATCACAAAGGAGAAAAGAAATGAAAATCAAACTGACCAGCTTATACGTGGACGATCAGGAAAAAGCCCTGCGCTTCTATACCGAAATACTGGGCTTCGCTAAGAAGTCCGATTTCAGCAATGGCCCATATCGCTGGCTGACCGTGGCCTCGCCCGAGCAGCCGGACGGCACGGAGCTGCAGCTGGCGCTGAACGACAACCCCGCAGCAAAAACCTACCAGCAGGCGATCTTTCAACAGGGCCAGCCCGCGGCCAACTTTTTCACCGACGACCTCAAGGGCGACTACGAGCGGATCAAGGCGCGCGGCGCAGAATTCGCGATGCCGCCCACAAACACGGCCGGTTCGACCATCGCGAAACTGAATGACACCTGCGGCAATCTTATTCAGCTCACACAGCTGCGCTGGTAAGATCGCCGTTCAGCACGAGAACGACAAGGAGTAGAACATGATCGATCGCGAACAGTATGCACCGGGTCCGGCCAACTTGGCGCGGGTACAGAAAGACGGAGACAAGTGGACGCTCATTCTCGTCCGCGAACTGCGCCACTCGCCGGAAAAAGTCTGGCAGGCGCTGACCGACCCGATGCATCTGCGCGAGTGGGCGCCCTTTGTGACCGATGGCAGCCTGGGTGCGTTGGGGACGGTGAATCTTACCTGGGTGGGATCACCCGCCAAGCCGATCGAAACAAAGGTGACGCGCGTGGAAGCTCACAAGGCGCTGGAGTACGGCGACATGCGTTGGGAACTCGAACCCTCGGGCAGCGGCACGCGCCTCACGCTGTGGCACAAGATCGATCGGCGGTTCGTTGCGTGGGGAGCCGCGGGCTGGCAAATCAGCTTCGACGTGCTTGATCGGTTCCTCGCGGGTAATCCGATTGGCCGCATTGTCGGGGTCGACGCCATGAAGTTCGCCGGCTGGCAGCGGCTGGTTGCAGAGTACGCCGAGCAGTTTGGCGCTGAGACCCCCGGATGGTCGCCCAACCCACCGAAGGGTTGAAAGCGTGGCATGAGCAGAATTCGCCCCGGAAAAAATGGGCAAGAAAACGGAGGAAAATATGCCTTACATAAATCCAGTTGTGACAACCCAGCAGAAAACAATCTTCGCCGCCAGCAGATTCGCCCCCAACACCAGGAGCATGCACATTGCCCTTTGGGTCATGCAAGTGTTGTGGGGCGTCTTGTTTTGCTTTACCGGTTGCGGCAAAATCCTGTGTTATCGGCCGGACGTGTGGACCTTCACGCTCCATCAACCCGTGGCATGGTTCCACGCCGTGCCACAAGGCCTGTTCGTCTTCATCGGGGTCTGTGAATTCCTTGGAGGCGCCGGCCTGATCTTGCCGGCGATGACTGGCGTTAAACCGAAACTCACGACATTTGCCGCCATCGGCCTGACTCTGGTCATGATCCTCGCCGCTGTATTTCACATCGTGCGCGGCGAAATCAGATTCTTCTTGCCCCTTAACTTGTTACTGGGAGGTGGCGCAGCGTTCATCGCCGTAGGACGGTTGATGGCCAGGCCTATCGCGGCGCGGCCGATCGGCGCCCTCCGCATGTTTGCAGGAGTGGCGGTTCTCGCGGCGCTGGTTCTGGTCGGTTATCTTCCGATCTGGTACCAGTTGACCCATATTCAGTAGCGGAACCCTCGTCTCCGAATCGTGGCTGACTCGGCGTGAAGCTTAGCGGCCGAACGCCGAGTCGGCCAAAGTCAATTTACGCATCATCGCCGCTAAAGGAGCACTAACGATCATGAAAGATTCAAGCAAGAGCACGAAAAAGGAATTGTCAGCAAAACAACGTGAGGAACTCCTCAAAGCCTTGAAAGCCCGTTTCGAGAAGAACATGAACCGCCATAAAGACGTGGAATGGGCGAAAGTGCAGGCGAAACTCGAAGCGAACGCTGAAAAACTGTGGTCACTCAGCGAAATGGAAAGGACTGGCGGCGAACCCGACGTCGTGGGTCACGACAAAAAGACGGGCGAATACATTTTTTATGATTGCTCAGCGGAAAGTCCTAACGGCCGGCGAAGTCTTTGCTACGACCGCGAAGCACTGGATTCAAGGAAAGAAGCCAAACCAAAAAACAGCGCTCTTGATGTGGCGGCTGCCATCGGCATTGAGCTTTTAACGGAAGAGCAATATCGAGAGTTGCAGGAACTTGGAAACTTCGACGTGAAAACCTCGAGCTGGGTGAACACACCTTCGGCGATCAGAAAACTCGGCGGCGCCCTCTTTTGCGATCGCCGTTTCGACACGGTTTTCCTGTATCACAACGGCGCGGAGTCTTACTATGCCGCGAGAGGGTTCAGGGGCTGGCTGAGGGTGTAAATGGGCACTTTGAGTTTGGGCATTTGAACTGGTCGCGGACAGCGAGTTTTTCTTTTTATTACGCAATTTCGAATTCGTAGACACTCACGCTGATCGGCTGTACCTGCACTTTTTCCGCCAGCGCATTCTGCGGATATTCGAGGATTTCCACGGCAGGTTTCTTGCCCGCTTCATTCGCCGCGTTGACGTTAGCGGGCGCAATTTGCCACAGTTTGCCTGCGCCACGGAGTTTTACTCCGGCGATCCGGGGTGAAAACTCCTGCGCCTCTTCTGTGGGGTTGACTACGGAAAGCAGGAAAGTCTTGCGATCGCCGGTGAGCGCTGCCATTACATCCAGCGGGTAAGTCGGGCTTCCGGTAGGTTGGGAGCCCATATCGACCATCGGAGTGCCACGCAGCGGTTGCTGGGGCGCATTGCCGCCGACTTCCAGCGGGAGAGCGCCGGTGAAGTGGCTTGCCATCAACTTCATTACGAGTCCTTCGGCTGAAAAACCGACGGCTTCACCGGTGTCATCGATCAAGACCGTGACCAGCCCCCCGGTCGGGCAACTTGCAGCCACCATATCGGAGTGACGGAACAGTTCGTGGAGGAAAAGCGCATACGATAGCGGCCCGACCATCCCCGTCGCAGGGTGCGATTTGCCATCCGCCGAGCGGTTGCGAATGCCCCACTCGTCAAAGATGAACTTGATGTTCTTTTCCTTGAGCGACGGCATCCTCTCCACGTACTTTTGCCAAGCCTCAAAGGCCTCGCCGATGCGGTTGGCCATTCTTCGGGTCCGGAACTGCAGCGGATCTTGAACGTCCACAAAGCGCTGTTTCTCGGCATCGAACGCCAGATCGGGATAAGCGTAGGTGTGCTCCGAGAGATGGTCGATGTTATCGGCGCAATTGGCGAGAAGCCATCCGTCCCAGTCGTTCAAGCTTCCGAATTCGTAGGGCAGTCTCTCCGCGACCAGGGGCGCCCAGATGTCGGGAAAGAATTCGTTCTTCTTTTCCGCGCCGCCCAAGGATTTCTCGCCGATGCTCGCCCCGGACACCGTCACCTTGATGCTGGAGTCCACCTTCTTCATAGCTTCGACCATGTAGTTGTGTTTCACCCAGTACTGACTCAGCGACATGTGCCCGAATTGCCAGGGGCCGTACATTTCATTGCCGACGCACCAGAGGCGGATGTTGAAAGGCTCGGGATGGCCGTTCTCGGCGCGCAGTTTGCCCAGGCGGGTGTCGGCGGAACTATTGCAGTATTCCACTTCCTCGGCTGCCGCTCGGGCATCTCCGAATCCGCTGTTGATGGTGAGGTAGGGCTCGGCTCCGAGCAAGCGGCAGAAGGCGACAAACTCATGCAGGCCCACGTCATTCGATTCCACTCTGTCGGACCACATGGGCTGCAGGCGCGGCGGGCGCTTGTCCGGATCGCCAAGACCGTCGTACCAGTCATAGGCTGAGACAAAGTTGCCGCCCGGCCACTTGGCCATTTTGAAACCGGCTTCCTTGTAGAGCCGGACCATTCCGGCGTGAAATCCCTGCACATTGTCAGCCGGCATGAGCGAAGCGGCCCCGACGTGGAATGTGCCGCTGCCCGTGCCCAGGATTTCCAGGCTGGCAACTTCGGAATCGGCCGCGGGAGTGAACTTCAGCGGGAATTTCTGATATTCACTCGACAACGGCGGGATCGAGACAGTCTGCGAACCAAGCGCACCAAGTCCCCAGACCAAACGGACCTCAACCCGGGCGCTGGGATCGCCTGCAAGATAAATCCGCCCCACATAATCCTTGCCGCCGCCCAGGCGCAATTTCGACTGCTGTATGCCGCGGGGCGCTGAACCAGCCAGCTGCACGCGTGGGCTGTGTTTGCCAACAAATGGCCGCGCGGTATCCATTTCGACCGTTCCTTCCGGCCCCACCGGCTTGAATGGCTCGCCCGCAAAGCGGCGAAAGAAGGAATTCGTTTGCGCCGGCGCGGCACTGGTGATCGGGTTAGCAAACTTTCTGTCCGTCAACATCTCGGCCCACACTCGCGTGGTGGCCGGCTCCATGTATCCACCGAAAATCAACGGAGTCACGGGCCCGCCGCTCTTGGCGGCATCGATGACTACCTCCAGGTTTCCTGCCGGAGCGGCGAAGGCCGTCAACCCTTGCTGCAACATGGCGGCGCCGGCCACCGAAGCCGCTAGAAATTCACGCCGGTTCATTGGCATGTACTCCTCCTGTCTTCGACTCTGCACGTTCGCACAGCGTTCAACTTAGATACGAAAATTGCCACAGAGAAATTACCACAGTCAACGTCAGCAGCCAGCGTCTAGATGCTCCTGGGAAGCACCGGAACAGGCGGAACCTCACCAGGTTTTGATCGGCTGAGCGGCCCCGAAAACCGGGAACGTCCCGTCTGTCCCCAGCTTTCCCACCGGCCAGGCGAACGAACGACGCGCAGAGTTGCGCAAACGCCTGGTTTCGCCACCTACGATTTTGTCACCCGCGAGTGCGCAAGAATCCTTGAGATAATAGGCGGCAGGCAACCCGGCGTATTCCCCGCGGATTCTTAGCAACAGGAGTACATATGGCAAAATACGGCTCCGTTTTACTTCTCGTTATTCTTGCTATCGTGATTATCTCGGCTTGCGGCTCGTCCCCGCGCGTGTTGCAATCGGTAAGCCTCAGTCCCACGATCGCAGACGCGCAGGGCAGCCCAGTCCAGTTCATGGCGACCGGCTACTTCAACCAGCAACCCTCGCCGGTGACACTATCTACGACGAACTGGGGCGCGTGCTATCAGAACCAGTCAACTACCGCCGTGTCGGTTAGCGCCGACGGCGTGGCTCAGTGCGCGAATGGCGCGGTTGGCACATATACGGTTTGGACCTGGGCCGAGCGCAGTGGCGGCTCCTGCGGCACGCTCCCCCTGCCCGTGAACCCCTGCGGCGGCTCCGGGGAATGCCAAGTTACAGGTATTGCGCAACTGACGTGTCCATAGCATTCTGGGAGGATTTTTCGCCAGGAGCGCGGAATTTAGAATGGGCCACGCGCAGCCTGGATGGGACACACCCCCGGATTCGGTTAAGCGCGGGCGGCCATGGCCTGGGTTGCGGGGGCAGCGCAGGATCGGCGAATCAGAACGAGAACAAATAGAAGCGCGCCCAGAGCGGCCAGTGCGATGGACCCTTTTCGCAGCACCAACATCTCGGCGTTATAGTTCGTTTCCGCCGGAGGAAGCGCGCCGATCACCTGCACTCGCCTTTGTCCCCTAAGGTTGGGGAAAAGGTAGACCGGAATCACCGTGCCTGGCGGAACCAGGTCGTTGAGTTCGCCCTGGCCGTTCGGCGTGCTCTTGAGATAGGGCAGCAGGTCCATCCATTCTTTGTTGCCCTCCACCAGCCCGCGAGCATAGACCTGGATATCGGGGCCATGCATGCCGGCACTGATCTGATAGTACGGGCGAACCACCTGAAAGGTGGTGGCGTGGTAAGGCTGTCCCTGAAAGCGCCGATAGGTCATGTACGAGTTCTGAAAGCTGACGAAGCCAAACAGGAGGCAGGCGAAAAAGCAGAAGCCGCACAAGCCAATGGCCACATTAAGAAACTTCACGCTCGTCGGTTGCGGCGAAGCCCGCCGGCGCGGGAATGATTTCACCACGGTGAGAGCGCCTCGGCTGCGGATGGCAAGAATCGCCGGAAGGAGAGTGCCGACTCCGCAGAATATGATCATGGCAGGCGGAACATGAAACGCAGACATAAATCCGACAATCGCGACCACCGGCAAAAGCCCGAAAATCCAGAGCGCAAGGTTCATGCCGTTTGCGAGTTTCTTGCTGCACTGGGGACAGATGGAGCCGGAAAAATCGTCGCATTCGAATCCACAGGCTGCGCATTTGTGCAAAGCTGCCATCGCCGGATTACAGCACGGGAATGGATCGGGTGCAATTGACGAGAGTAACGTTTGCCACCGGTGTTTTCCAAAAGCAGATTCCTTGGGGCGCGAGCCTATCGAGCTGATGAGATAGCCGCGAATGGGGCCGTTCGACGGCTGGACGGGAGTCTTCCTTCCACTCGTTGTTGAAGCTGTCCCCGTGGGGGAGCTCGACAGCGCCATTTTGCAAAGGGTGCCGAGTCCTTCCGGCCCGATGGGGTGCGATTCATTCCGAATCGGTTACCAAATAGGAACTTTATTCGTCTAACTTTCGTAGATTGGAATATGCGCCGATTTGTCGACAGCTTCGGCCAGGTCTTGGGCGCCATTTGGGCGCACAAACTGCGCTCTTTCCTCACCATGTTTGGTATCGCGTGGGGGGTGGGATCGCTGCTGCTCCTGGTTGGACTAGGGGAGGGTTTTCGCGCGGGAACCGAAAAGAATCTGGCGGGGTTCGGCGAAAATTACATGCAAATCTACAACGGCCGGGTGCCGGCGGTTGGCGGCAGTCAGCTTTCGTCCCGCCAGTACTACTTGGACTACCAGGACTATCTGGACATTCGCAATTCGCCTTATGTTCGCGATGCCGCACCCATAATCAACCGCAATGATCTTCGCCTGGTGAGCGATTACGGCAGCAGCAACGGCTACGTGGATGGCTCCGAGCCGCAGTTCTATGACATTCGCTACCAGCCGCTTGCCCAGGGGCGCTGGCCGAATTGGACCGACGAACAACAGCGCAACAACGTCTGCGTGATCGGCAAGGAATTTGTGCGCATCCTGTTTCCCGGCCATCCGCCTATAGGCGGCAGGCTCCTGATCAATGGCGTTCCCTTCCAGGTGATCGGGACAATTCAGAGCATCGGCCATGGCAACAACAACGACCAGAATATGCGGCTGGTCATGCCGTTGACCACCATGGCCACCTATTTCCCGATGCCGGGGGACGGCAACGCCAAGGCGCTCAAATATGTGGCGTACCAACCGATTACGCGAGGGCAGCACGAGCAAGCCAAAGATTCCGTCCACCGCATTGTGGCCAGAAACCACCACTTCGATCCCGAGACGCCGGATGCATTCGACGAATGGGACAGCGTCGAAACCGCGGAGATGGTCGGCAAAATTTCCGATGCCATGGATGCCTTCCTGGGCGCCGTCGGTTTGGTGACGCTGGCTCTGGGGGCCATGGGAGTGGTCAACATCATGCTGGTCTCGGTGGCGGAGCGCACCCGCGAGATCGGCCTGCGCAAGGCCCTGGGCGCCACCCGGGGTAGCATTATGTTTCAGTTCTTCCTGGAAGGGCTGATGCTGACCGCAATCAGCGGCGGCGTTGGAGTGGCGGCGGCCTACGGGGCCACCAGGCTTTTCGGACTGGTGCCGCCGATTGATGGTTTTGAACTGCCCCACATCTACCCTGCCACCGCCGCACTGGCCGCGGGAAGTCTCGCCGCAGCCGGCATTATCGCTGGACTGTATCCCGCGCGGCGGGCAGCCTTGCTTACCCCGGTCGAAGCGCTCCGGCAGGAGTGACCCGATGATTCTCGCCAAAGACGTGCTCTCGGAAGCCTACCGCGCTCTTCGGCAAAACCGTCAGCGTAGTGCGATCACCATGCTGGGCATGGCTTGGGGAATCGCCACCGTAGTGCTGTTGCTGGCCTATGGCACGGGTTTTTCAACCGCGATCGTCAATGTATTCAGGGCCTTTGCCAGCATGCAGTCAGTCGGCATTGTGGGCGGGCGGACGTCGATGCAAGCGGGTGGGAACAAAGCTGGCACCGATATCCGTTTAACCACCGATGACATTGACCGTTTGGCAACCAATGTGCCGGAAGTCACCCGCATCACTCCGGACTCGTTTTACGAAGCTCCCGTCAGCTACGAGGGGCGCTCTTACACATGGAGTATCGACGGCGCTGGCCCGGTGCTGCAAGAGATTGAGAACCTACAGCTGGATGTCGGGCGTTTCTACAGCGCCGAAGATATGCAGCTGCGCGCGCACGTGTGTGTGCTGGGCTCGGAATCCAAAGAAAAACTGTTCTCCGGCCGCTTCGCCTTGGGAGAGAAAATTCGCATCAACGGCATTCCCTACGAGGTGGTAGGGGTTCTCAAGGCGAGGCCGCAGGAGGGAGGAAGCCAGAACAGCATCAACCGCGTCGTCTACATCCCGTTTTCCACCCTGAGCGACTTCCGGGATACGCACTATATCGACATGATCTGGCTCGACTTTCTCGGCTCCAACTATGCAGGGGTCGAGCGATCGATTCGCAATACCCTGGCCATGGAACATCGGTTCCGTCCCGATGATCAGCGCGCCGTGAGGGTTTTTGTGCTGATGGAGCAGCTCTCGCAATTCAACATCATCAGCATAGCTCTACAGGTGCTGCTCGCCTTTATTGGCACTCTGACTTTGGGCATCGGCGGCGTCGGGCTCATGAATATCATGCTGGTGAGCGTGACTCAGCGTACACGCGAGATCGGCGTAGAAAAGGCGATGGGCGCCCGCCGCTTTGATATTCTTGCGCAATTCCTGACCGAAGCGCTGGCGATCACCTTTTTGGGCGGCCTGTTAGGCATTGTGTTCGCCTACGTCGTTTCGTTCTCCGTCGGGAACCTAACTTTCTACAGTGCGCTGGCTCAGCACGGAGAGGTGGGTGACATCCGACTGATCATTTCACCAAGTAGCGTGTTGGTTTCTACCGCGATCCTGGCGCTGGTCGGGCTGGTCAGCGGCATGATCCCAGCGGTACGAGCGTCGCGTCTCGATCCGATCGAAGCTTTGCGCTACGAATAGGTGGATTTCCACAGCGACTGAACCCCCTCGAATAGAACCTTGGCTCCCAGATCTCTACCCCGGCGACTAAGTTGAGCGTTCGAGACCGGCGACGCCTGCCTGGCTCGATACCGTCAACCCGAGCAGCCCCGCGCGGCTCAGAGCTTGGACAGCCCCGGTCGAAAACCGCTCCGCCTTGTCGTTCTGCCCGGCGAGCGGCGCCAATACGCGATCCGCAATCTCTCTCGCGCGCGAAACAGCTTCCGCGAGAATTAGCGTGTTGCCGCCAGTTGCCGCAAGGTGCCCAGTGGAAGCCTTGGCCTGTGGTTGTTTGCCTTGCCTGCCATGAGAATTGGAGTGACTTGGTTTGTTTCAAGGGGCCCGGAGAAAAAGTATCCTTGGGCGTATTCACAACCGAGCGATTCGAGCAGGCTGGCCTGATTGGCGGTTTGAACGCTTTTCGCAATGATTTCCATGCCTAAGTTGTGTCCGAGCGCGATGATGGTGCGTACGATTTCACGGTCTTTGCTGTTGCTTTCCATCTCAGAGACAAAGGAGCTATCGATTTTCAGGAAATTCAACAGAAAATTGCGCAAATAAGTGATCGATGAGTATCCTGTGCCAAAGTCGGCGATGCTGGAGCGAACGCCAAGCGCCTTGAGTTCCCGGAGAATGCGCGAAGTATGTTGCGGATCGCGCATGGCCACACTCTCGGTGAGCTCGAGATGCAAGGCGCTTGGATCGAGGTTACTTTGATCGAGTGACATCTTCACTTCACTGACCCAGGTCACCTGGCCAAACTGTTTGGCGGAGATATTGACGGCCACCGTGAACGGTGGATTGAGAGCGAACTGCTGGTTCCATGTCTGCACCTGACGACAAGCTTCCTGTAGCACCCAGCTTCCAATCGGCACCACCAGGCCGGTTTCTTCGGCTACGGGGATGAAACTCTCGGGAAGGACCAGGCCGAATTCGGGCCGCTGCCACCGGGCTAAGGCCTCAAAGCCGACCATACGGCCGTCGCGCAGAGAAACGACGGGCTGATAGTGCAGGCGGAATTCCTTGCGCGCGATCGCCTGCTGGAGATCGGTTTCCAGCTTCAGGCGGTTCACGGCGCTGGCGTGCATGGCTATATCGCACACTGCATAGCGGGACCGGCCCAGCGACTTGGCCCGGTACATGGCCGCGTCGGCGTCGCCTAACATATTTTTTGCTGCACTGTAGCCGGTGGCGCTGAGGGCGATTCCGATGCTCGCTGAAACCGACACCACCTGTTCGCCGATCACAAAGGGCTGCGCCATGGTGTTTTGGATACGTTCGGCTACTCGAATGGCATCGCTGGGGTCGTGAATGTCGTCAAGCAAAATGGCGAACTCGTCACCCCCGAGACGGGCCACAGTGTCGTCCCCTGGGGGCCGGATCGGCAGATCGTGCTCGCCCGCTGCGGAAACCAGGTCATCTCGCCGGGTGGATTGAACCAAGCGGTTGGCAGCCTCGCGGATTAGCTGGTCCCCGGCAAGGTGACCCAGACTGTCATTGATAACCTTAAAGCGATCAATGTCGAAGTAGAGAAGGGCAAACTTGTAATCTGGCCGTCGACTCGCATGCCGAATCGCACCGTCCAACCGCTCTAAGAAAAAGGACCGGTTCGGGATGTCGGTCAACGAGTCGTGGCGGGCCTCGTGCATCAGCCGGTCTTGCAGTTCCAAGATGCGCTGTCCAGAGCGCAGCCGAGCTTTCAGTTCCTCCGGATCGTAGGGCTTGCTCAGGAAGTCATCGGCGCCCGCCTCCAGGCCGGCGACGATGTCCCCGGTAGACTCCTTCGAAGTTAGCAAGACCAGATAGACGTATAGATGCTGACTCTGAGCACGTACTTCGCGGCAGACACCAGGCCCATCGCGTTCTGGCATTACCCAGTCCAGGAGAGCAAGGCGCGGTCCATCTGCCTGCAGAAGAATCTCGGCGGCTTGCTGCCCGTTTCCTGTGGCTAAGACCTCATACCCGGCGCGTTCCAGAGTCCTTTGCAAGGGATACCTGGAGAGTAGGTCGTCGTCGGCGATGAGAATCTTCATTGTGGCGGTTCAACACAAGAAGACTCGAGCGCAGCGACGGCCAAACGGGTTTCGTGCTCCAATCCGGCGACTAGCTCGGCAAGACCCTCGCCGATACGCTGCCTTCCCAACATTTCAATTTGTTTGCAAAGCTGCGTCACCCGTCCGAAGGCCAGCATGGCCGCCATTCCTTTCATGGTGTGGCCGGTCGTTTCGATCTTCTTCAAATCTCCACTGGCGATCGCTTCCCGCAAAGACTGCACTCCGCGGGGAAACTCATCCTTGAAAATACGTAACAGGTCGCGGACCAGGTCCTGATCGTTTTCCATCCGAGCAAGGAGCTCGGGGTAATCCAGGCAGGCTTCCACGGGATGTTCAGCGTCTTCGGCCATATGCGAAACCAATTCCCCGGAGAGATTCGGACCTTTCACTCCAGAAAAGGTCGCTCAACCCGTTTTTCGACTGTCCGCGAAATGCACGAACACGTCGGTCCAAACGGATGCCCGGTAGCGCCGATCAATACGGCCCCATTGCGGTAATCGGAACAGCAGCCCGTAAACTTTAGCTTGCCCGAATGTTCCCCTGGTTCGGTCCCGTAGGGTGGTTGCCCGCATGGCTCTGGCATCCCAAAGGCGTTGGACCGCCAGCGTGCATGATTACAAGCATGGACCGGCGATCTGGAAGTGGCCCCGGCCAAATCCTCTCGGCACGGTCCCCTAAGGGGTCGCGCCCTTGGCGGTCGGGGCGTATTTCAGCAGAAGACTCAAAAGGTCTCGCGGGCGAACCGGCTTAGACAGGTAGTCATCCATGCCCGCCGCCAGACAACGCTCCCGATCTCCTTTCATGGCGTGTGCGGTCATGGCGATGATCGGACGATGAATGGTTCCGCCCACTTCCGTCTTTCGAATTTCGGCCGTTGCCTCCAGACCATCCATCTCCGGCATTTGCACGTCCATCAAGACCAGATCGAACGAGTCCTGCCCGATAGCCTTCAAAGCAGCGATGCCATTCTCCGCTAGAACCACGCTATGTCCAGCCTTCTCCAGGGTGCGCATGGCCACACGTTGATTTACCGGATTGTCTTCCGCCAGAAGAATGTGCAGCTTCGGCCCCGGGGGTGGGGGAATCGAACCTGGAGGGACTGCAGTCTCGGCAGCAGGCACGGTGCCTGCGCTTGTTGGGCCGCTGATTAGGTTGTGAATGGCCGCCTGCAGCTCTCCCCGGCGTATGGGCTTGGTTAAGTATTCGCCGACTCCGGTCGCCCGGCAGCGGACAGCATCATCCAGGCGCGCCAGCGAGCTGAGCATCATAATTACAGGGTTGGTTAGGTTGGGGAACGACCTGATTTGCGCGGCGAGCTCGAAGCCGTCCATTCCTGGCATTTGCAGATCGGTCACCACGATGGGGAAGGGATCGCACTGCTCGGCGGCTTGCCGGAGTAGGCCTAACGCCTCGGCGCCGTTTGCCGCGCCCACGGGCCTCATGTTCCACGCCGACATTATCTCCATCAGGATGCGTCGATTGGTACTGTTGTCATCGACGATCAGGGCACGCGTTCCAACGAGTGTGGGATCGCTCGGGGGCGCATTTCGATTCGTGGGATCGGTTTCATGGCACCACGTGGTGAAGTGAAAACAGGCCCCCTTGCCCACTTCGCTTTCCACCCAGATCTCGCCTTGCATCATTTTTGCCAGGCGGCTGGAGATGGTCAGCCCCAAGCCGGTGCCCCCGAACTTTCGCGAACTCGACCCGTCGGCCTGGGCGAAGGCTTCGAAGATGATCTTTTGCTTCTCGTAGGGAATGCCAATGCCGGTGTCTCGCACTTCGAAATGCAAGCGCAGCCGCTGGTTCTGCCGGGCTGTAACTCCCAGCACGAGCGCCACCTCACCATTTTCCGTAAACTTAATCGCATTACCCACCAGATTGATGACGATTTGGCGGATGCGAACCTGGTCACCTACGATGTAATCGGGCACCTCCGGTCTGACGCGCAAAGTCAGCTCGAGGTTCTTGGCGTGGGAGCGCAGCGCTAAGGCCTTCATGACCTCCTCGAGGCTGTCCCGCAGATTGAAAGGTATCGGGTCCAGGTCAAGCTTACCCGCCTCTATTTTGGAGAAATCCAGGATGTCGTTGACGACCGTCAGCAGAGACTCGGCGGACATTCTGGTGGCATCCAGATACTCCCGCTGATTAGGCGTGAGCACGGTGTCGAGCAACAGCTCCGTCATTCCAATCACACCGTTCATCGGGGTCCGAATTTCGTGGCTCATGTTTGCCAGAAATTCGCTTTTCGCCCGGCTGGCGGCTTCCGCTTTGTCTTTGGCGTCGACCAGTTCGCTGGTCCGCAGAACCACTTGCCATTCCAGGTCGTCTTTCTGGGCTTGCAGCTCCAAGTCGCGGGTCTCGATTCCAGACAGCATGGCATTGAAGGTATCGGTGAGCTCGCCTAATTCATCGTTGGCGTGTTTTTCAGCCCGCACCGAGTAGTTCCGCTGGGCGGAGACGATTTTGGCCACCGCGGCAAGACCGTCAATGGGCCTCGACACTACACGTTGCAGTCGAAACGATAGAGATAAGACCAGCCCTCCACTACTCAGCAGGATGACGGCGACGATACCTACGAAGCGCTCGAGCTTGGCATGCAATTCCTCCAGGTCAGATTCGATGCAAACCGAGCCCAGCGACCTGTCGGCAAACCCGATGCGACGATGCGCGATCAGCAGGTCGCCTTCAAACCAGCTTCCGTCGCTCCGCCCGCCCGGCACGGTCAGGATGGCGTTTCCCGGGTTGTAACTGGCGAACAGGGAGCCGTCCGCCGAATAGATGCCCGCAGCTTTCACGTGCGGTTTTGCCTTCAGCGCAGATAGGACTTCGGTGGCCGCCGCTGGATCGCGAAACGCCAACGCCGCCGTACTGTTCGAGCCAACCACCTCGGCAAGCGTTTCCAGGTTATTGCGCATTTCCTCGCGGGAGGAAATCTGGTCGTAGGCAAGGAGCACCCCGCAAGCCAGCAACAGAGCAAGCGCGACCGTGAACAGGATGATCAACCGTAACTTCGTGTGGATCGAGAGATCACGGAAGTAGGCGGCGATCTTCATCTCGCGCTCTTCACAATCTGTGAGAGGCTCAAGAGCTTCGAACTGATCCTGAGGTTCTGTTCTTCAGCCGCCTCCAGATTGATCTGAATGCGGATGCGGTCTCCCTCGCGCTTGAAATTGACCACGCCTCCCTGGGCTGCAAAACCCTCCGTATCTCCCACCGTCAGAACGCCCTTTCCGGCGGTTTCTTTGAGAACCGAACGCCAATGCTTTTCTTGTGACGAGCTGACAAAAAGGATGTGGCAACCATCGGATTGCTGCGCATCGGAGATCCTGCGCACCACAAACCTCCGGCCTCCGACCAGGTTTCTGCTGGCGGTTCCCTCCAATAGAGCACCCAGAGGGCTTTTCCCCAGAATGCAGCCAACGACTGGGTCGATTTCTGTTTTCAACGGCGGATGAGGCCACTCCACGAACTGGGCAACGTTGAAAAGAAAGGCGGCCTTGAAGTGGTCCTCGTCAATCTTTTGCGCGGGCGCAGCGCGAGCCGTGATCAAGACTGCAAGAACGAAGGTGAGGGCGCTCTGGAGTTCCCTGCGGTGGTACCGGTTTGGACTCGACAGCGCCATAGAAGCTTCCGGAACGTGCTCTACCGGGTTTGTCCCCGGCTCGATTCGTTCTCCGTGCAGAAACTCCTTCGGCCACGCTGTGCGCACGATTTCT
Organism: uncultured Acidobacteriaceae bacterium; assembly: GCA_963776125.1. Classification (GTDB taxonomy): domain Bacteria; phylum Acidobacteriota; class Terriglobia; order Terriglobales; family Acidobacteriaceae; genus PALSA-270. Next base: position 21,340 of record CAVZMC010000013.1, read on the forward strand.
AGCTGGCGCTGCCGACTCCTCAAGCTCTCCCCGCCCGCAGTTTGTTTAAGCCCCGGATCGCTTATTTAGTCCAGGCTCCTAATGTCATCGTGATCTACTCTGTTGTCATCGGACCGACGTGCGGCTACCTTTAGTAAGGCATCGTCCATGCCCATCGGCCAAGGTCATCGAATGCGATCTTGGTTAGAAACGTCTCAATGAACACGATATCCAGACCCAATTCAGCCGCACGAAGCCGCTCGCGTTTGAGGGCTGCGTTGTCGCGGCGATGTTCTACGAGTTTTGGCTGTTAGGCAATTCTCGCGGCGTGAGCTGTGAACAACAGGATGTGGTTAGGGGGGAACTGGGGTCAACGCGCCATGTGTCAAACTGAATCGGCTCTGGCTATGGCGCGGTCTTTCCAGTCGAAGGGCCACATTTCTTAGAGTTGCGCGCAGACGGCTTTGGTTTCCGTGTACAACTCTAGCGCGGCGTGGCCCATCTCGCGGCCCCAGCCGGATTGCTTGTAGCCGCCGAAGGGAAGCGCGGGATCGAACACGTTGTAACAGTTGATCCACACGGTTCCGGCGCGAAGCTTGCCAGCGATCAAATGAGCTTTGCTGATGTCGCGAGTCCAAACCGCGGCGGCCAGTCCATAGACCGAGCGGTTAGCGGAGGCCACCACTTCCTCCGGTTCACTGAAAGGGATGGCGGTGACAACGGGCCCAAAAATTTCTTCTCGAACCACCTTCATTTCCGGTTTCACATCCACCAGCACCGTAGGTTCGACGAAGTATCCGTCGCCGGGTAGCTTGTGGCCGCCTACGACCGCCCTCGCGCCTTGGTTCAGGCCGGATTCCATGTAGCCACAAACCCGGTCGAGTTGTTCTCTGGAAACCACGGGGCCCAAGTTGGTTGCGGGATCAATACCTGGTCCGATCGTAAACTTCTTCGCGGCTTGCGCCACGCCGTCGATCACCTGGTCGAAAATGCTCTTGTGCACGAATAGCCGGGAGCCGGCGGTGCAGCATTGGCCCTGGTTGAAGAAGATGGCGTTGGCACTGCCCTGGATCGCGGTTTGTAGATCGGCATCCGCGAAAACAATGTTGGGAGACTTGCCTCCCAACTCCAGAGAAACTCTTTTCAGATTTCCGTTGGCGGCGCCGAGGATCAGCTTGCCCACCTCTGTCGAGCCGGTGAAAGCGATCTTGTCGACATCGTCGTGGGCGGCCAGAGCCGCGCCCGCCGTTTCCCCGAAGCCGGGCACAATGTTGACCACGCCGGCGGGGAATCCCGCTTCGAGAATCAGTTCGCCCAGCCGCAGGGCCGTGAGCGGAGTTTGCTCGGCAGGCTTCAAGACCACGGTGCAGCCCACCACCAGGAACCGCTGATCCGTGGAAGCCCAGGCGCTCGAGGCGCGCGGTGTTGTCCTCCGGGGTGGCGACCTGCCGCATGACGTTGTCGTAAATCGCGCGGATCGGATTGATCTCGACGGTCTTGAGCTGCGCCAGGTCCCCGCCGAGGGCGTGCACGGCCTGGACCATCTGGTCGGGTATGGGAACGATGCCGAGTTTCGACGCCGGCGGCGCCGGTGCCTGCCACGAAGATGCCGACGGCCAGGAGTTCGAAGCGCATGGTGGTTGTTCGCCGATCCGGGAGGCGTTTCGTTGCGCAGTGTTGGCCGGGACGGGTTTCAGCCTGATTGCAGTGGAGGTCGTTGTGCGTCGGAACCGGCTGCCGATAGCCTGGGCGCGCATCGCGGACAGCCAGGATGACCGGTCAGCACCAGACCGTCGCGGCCGGCAGCGTCGCCATCCAGGTGGCGGGCGACAACGTTACCATCTCCGTCGGCGCCGCGTCGCTGACCCTGGCGCAGCGCCATCGGCTGAAGGCGGTGCCGACCTCCGAGCGCGAACTGCTGCTGACCGAGTTGCGCGGCACCGACCTGGTCGGGCGCGACGCCGATCTGGCCGCGTTGCGCGCCTGGCTGGACGAGCCTCGGCTGCTCCCGGCGGTTCGCTGCCTGACCGGGCGGGGCCAGCGAGGCCGTCAGTCCGCAGCGTGCCGCTTCACCCAATGCGACAGCGCAAGAATGGCGGCGCGACTCTCCGGGTTCGCAGCTTCGCGCAACATGTCAAGGTAACGCGTCACGGCCACCGACAGCGTCTCCCCCGCCTGACGCGCGCAGCAACATCGGCAACGTGCGCGCATCCATGACCCAGACGGCACATTCGTCTTCGGTCATGCCGAGGAAGCGCGGAGAGCGGTCGATCTTCATCGTCGCCCGATGCATGCCAGGCTTCGACGTAATCGTCGATCGAGGATTTCCCGGCACCTGCCCGGCACGGTAGAAGTCGAAAAACGACGCCGACCTGCTTCGAATCTTCAGACACGGATGCGTCTCCCCTTGCGCGCTGGTTTCAAATCCTCGCCGTTGACGGCGTCGAGGAGGACGCCCACATGGTGTCCGCGCAGATCAAACGCCTCGATCTCGCCGTGCAGCGCGTCCCAGGTCAACGCCAAAGCGGTTTGACGATTCATCGGCGAGCGCTGGATCGTCTTCAATTCGGCCGCCAAGAAGATTCTCGATCATCTCCCAAATGCCACGGCCGTCATGCGACAGAGGATCGAATTCACCTTCCTCTGTCGGGTCAGGCGCCCGCAACGCGAACGAAAATCTCGTCTCGCCTCGCGGAAGCAGTTTGTCCGGATATTCGATCGGGGGGGAACATAAAGTCGTCGTTCCCCGCTTGGTCACGCTCCACGTAATAATCGACAAAGGTCGACCAACGCTTCAGATAGTCCGACCAGACAGCCCGAACCGGGCCGGCACGTAATCGACAGTCTTGCGACGTCCGCCGAATGTTTCTTAAATCCGGAAGCGATGGGTCAGCGCGTAAGTGTCCCGGACGACCCTATCCGCGTCGGCGCTTGATCTGCTCCGACCGGATCAGTTCGCCGGGGTCGTCGGAGAATACCTCTCGAAGGGAGTGATAGAGGTCCAGGAACGTATCGTAGGGTCCGTCCAAAACGATCCTCGCCCTAATTTCCCACGCCGCGCAATCACGCCGCGACCGGCCGCTGCACCGTCATGTCGCCGCGTCCGGCCAGCAGGCCCTCGACCGAGATATCCTCGTCCAGTTCCTCCCAATGCAGGCCGCCGCCGGTCACGCTGATCCTGCATCTGTTCGCGCTGCGCTGGGTGTCGCATGCACAAGCCGGGGAAACCAGGCCATCGGCACGCCGATGGTTCGCCGTCGGTCAGTTCCACCCACATCGTCACGTCGTCAAAGCGGACGGTCCGTCGCCGAAGTGCTCATGCCACGCACCTTCAGATGTCGTCTCGCCGGTTCACGACCCGAACCAGTTCGGCCTGCTCGCGTCGGGAAAATCCAGCACTTTCCGCCACCCTGACGTCCGGCGTCAGCCACAACTTAGCATCGGCGTCTGCGCGGGCTCGCGTGGACATGCACCGGCTCCCGGGGGTTTCCTTCGTTCGAGAAGAAGTAGAAGCGGATACCAAGATGCCTGAAGACAACGGGCATACCATGGCTTACTCCGCCGCCAGCTTCTCCGCCTCCGTCGCCGCCTTCAGCTCGGCCGCCTTCGCCTCCACCAGCTCGACGATGTGCTCCACCATGTCGCGCGCCGTCGATCGTGTGGTCGGTCTTGCCGGCGCGGTAGATCATGTGCCGCCCGTTGCCGCCGCCGGTCAGGCCGATATCGGTCATCAGCGCCTCGCCCGGGCCGTTCACCACGCAGCCGATGATCGACAGCGTCATCGGCGTCTCGATATGCGCCAGCCGGTCCTCCAGCGTCCGCACCGTCTCGATCACGTTGAAGCCCTGCCGCGCGCAGGACGGGCAGGAGATCACCTTCACGCCGCGATGGCGGATGCCCAGCGCCTTCAGCAGGTCCCAGCCGACCCGCACCTCCTCCTCCGGCTCGTCCGACAGCGAGACCCGCAGCGTGTCGCCGATGCCGGCCCAGAGCAGCGAGCCCAGCCCGATCGCCGACTTCACCGTGCCCATGCGCCGGCCGCCGGCCTCGGTGATGCCGATATGCAGCGGGTGGTCGCACACCTCGGCGAGCTGCTGATACGCCGCCACCGCCAGGAACACGTCGGACGCCTTCACGCTGATCTTGAAGTCGTGGAAGTCGTGCTGCTGCAGGATGTTGGCGTGGTACAGCGCGCTCTCGACCAGCGCCTCCGGGTTCGGCTCGCCGTATTTCTCCAGCAGGTGCTTCTCCAGCGAGCCGGCGTTCACGCCGATGCGCATCGAGCAGCCGTGGTCGCGGGCGGCCTTGATGACCTCCTTCACCCGCTCGTCGCTGCCGATGTTGCCGGGGTTGATGCGCAGGCAGGCGGCGCCGCTGTCGGCCGCCTCGATCGCGCGCTTGTAGTGGAAATGGATGTCGGCGACGATCGGCACGTTGACCTCGTGCACGATGTCCTTCAGCGCCAGCGCGCTCTCCTGGTCGGGGCAGGAGACGCGGACGATGTCGACCCCGGCCAGCTCGGCCCGCCGGATCTGCGCGACCGTGCCCGCGACGTCGGTGGTCAGCGTGTTGGTCATGGTCTGCACGGTGATCGGCGCGCCGTCGCCCACCGGCACGCGGCCGACATAGACGCGGCGCGACTTGCGCCGGATGATCTCCTGGTACGGGCCGGTAGCTGCTCATGCGCCGGCTCTCCGAATGACCGTCACCCGGCCGGCCCGCGCCCCCTGCGGTGCGGCGGCGCGGCGGAATGCCGGCGTTGCGGGCGCGAGGATTGGCCGACCCAAGTATGGTGCGTCTCGCGCCGGCCTCGCTACTGCCGCCGGGAATGGGCACCCCTGGGGCGCCCGCCTGGCGACCGGACCCCGGGGCGCAGCCGGGGCGCCGCCGGCGACGTCGGAACTGGCCGTGGTCATCGGCAGCGCCGCCGAGGGGAGTCTGCCGGCCTTCAACAGGTCGGGATCGAGCGGAATGTCGTGCCGCACGGCGCCCGAGGCGCCCAGCGATGGGATCGCCACCCCGTCGACCAGGATGTCGGTGCCCCCGGCATTGCCGACGGTGAGCAGCAGATTGGGCTGCGGCGGCACCGGCCAGAATTCGCCGGGATGCAGCACGCGGTTCAGCAGCACCTGGCCGGACCTGTCGCGCACCTCCATCCAGGCATCCGCGGTGGCGCTCAGCACGATGCGCGACTGGGGCACGGCCGGCGGCGCGGGCGCCGCGGCGACCGGCGGCATCGTCGTGGCGGCGGCGGCCTGGGTCGGCGGCACCGACCGGGTTCGGGCGAGCGCGTGGGTGTCGCTCTGGCCTGGCCGGGGGACGCCGTTCTGGACGTTGCCGCTGAGTTCGATGGCCTGCGCCGATCCCGAGCCAGCGCCCGGCGGTCCGGCGACCTGCAATCCACCCCCGGACGATGCGGACGCCGGCGAGTTGGATACCGGCGATGGGGACCCGGGCGAGAGGATTGTCGGCGCCGGGAATGCCAGCGAGGCGGACGCCAGCGGCGTGGATGAAGATTGCGTGAGGGTGTTGGGCGGTACCGCGCGCTCAGCCAGCGGTGCGAGTCGCGCCGGCACCGGCGGC
>CAVZMC010000014.1:0-30894 GCA_963776125.1 uncultured Acidobacteriaceae bacterium
GAACCCCGGTCTTGCTTCCAGCGGATTTTGCAGCCGACATACGTTCTATCATCGGCAATTGCCGCCTATGCCTTTAACCCCAGCGCCCGTAAGAACATAGCGAGCATTCCACAGGCAAATCCCAAGTGCCAAAGGCCAAGCCCTAGGTTATAATCTCGCGCATGTCAGAAGCGGCCTTGACCAACCCTGGACTCGTCCCTGACGAGATGAAATTCGAGCCTAAGTCCAAAGGCCTCACCACCCCGCGCAAAAAAAAGCCGAAAGAGTTGGCCGTCATTACCGAGTGCTGCACTGGCTGCGCCGGCTCGCCCGCCTGCGTGGAATACTGTCCGGTGGAAGACTGCATGTTCTGGGTGCCGGACGAAGACCATCCGCCATTTGGCCGCATTCAGGTGGACCCCATTCAGTGCATTGGCTGCAAGAAGTGCATCAGCAAGGGTCCCGACGGCTGCTTCCTCGACGGCTGCCCCTGGGATGCGATTGTCATGGTCGACACGGTCGAGATTGAGAAAGAAGTCGGCGTGATGCCGATTTAGCGAGAGGCTTCGGCGCGTAGCATCGAGCAACTGTAGAGACGTAGCTAGCTACGTCTCTACGGCCGGTGCCCGCGCTACTTCCCCCGCTCCCGAATCGCCTGCTCGGTCAGCACCGCTTGCTGCCGCACCTGATCCGAGATGTCAGGCACGTCGCGCTCGTAGGGTTGAACGGCGGGCAGATCTTCGAGTTGGCCGACGAGATAGAGCCCGCGCAGCGCTTCCCACGCTTGCTCCGTTCCCGGATCGATGACGGCAATCACGTCCCCGGCATGAACCTGTTGTCCCGCAACCGCCGAAAGAGTTCGAATTCGCCCGGAAATTGGCGAGCGCAATTCCGTGGTGTGTCCACCGATTTCCACTTTGGCGACAATGCCGCCTTGGCGAATGCTGGTGCCGGGCGCGCTGGCGTCGGTGACTTTGCCGTCGGGCGCCAGCACCTTTGCGGGCTGCAACAACGCGACAATTTGCTGACGTCCGCTGGCATCGCCGAAGCGCACCAACGACAAGGCCGCATTGCCGCGCACCATCAGCGAAGGATCGTTCAGCATTTTCAGCAGGCTCTGGTGAAAGCCCGCAATCGAAGTGTCCTGCCCCATCAGCCAGGCGTCGGTGTTGCGAACCTGCTCCTCCGGATAAGTCGCCAGACGTATCGCGTCGGGATACCACTGCGCGACCGCCGGATCATGCCGGCTCATGCGCTCGCCCATCTGCACCAGCGCCTGCTGAATGTGCCGCGGCCGGTGGTCGTCATGCAAATATTCCTGCAAGGTCTGATTCGAAAGCGGCCGCCCAAACCACGTGTACCACCAGAACCATAGCGGCATCAGCAGAATGAGCCAGGCGGTGGCCAGAAAGAGAATGCGGTTGCGGGTGGTCATGTGGGGGCGGGATTTGGCGGGCGGGCCGGCGAGTTCGGGGTTAGGACTTAGCGCCGGCGCAGGGGAATTCGGGAGGACCGACATAGAGACTCCGGGATGGAAATATAGCAGATTGGGGCGTGAACGAAGCGAATGACTCACCTCGCATGGTGCTGGAAGAAGAGCACTGCCACGTCACCCAAGCATGGGAACCTTAGGCTTGCTACTGGGAGTCTAACCATTTAGAGAATGTAGGAGGCGGTTTTGCAAGGCGCGCGCACTTCGCATCCGGTGGAGCGGGGGGTTCGTCTCGCTGCGTGGATGTTGCTCCTGGCTCTTTCCTGCGGTTGGCTTTTCTTGTACTTTCACTCTCTTAGTCAACGCCGAAAGGCAGAACGCCTGATCGCCGACCTGAAGTCATTTCCCTTCGCAACCGCCGACTTTCAGGAAGTCCGCGACTTCGTGAACCGCCACGATGGGGCTGCGGTTCAGCAGTTCCCGCTTCTGCAGCTTCCACGTTACAGCGTGCCCTTTGAGGACTCGCAAGGAAGGCTGCATGTAACGAATGTCCAGCCTGCACCCGTCTGCACGGTTCGAGATTGCACTTTTGAAATCTGGATCAGGACGCTACAATGGCTTCCGTTTCAAGGACGAAAAGGGGAAATGCTGTACACGAGCCTCAGGTATCTCGGTATTCGGCCGTGGGTAGTCTATGCGCGTTTTGAGGTCAGCGGAGGCAAGCTAAGTCGAAGCAGGACAGCAGCAGGATGTCTGAGGAACGATCGCTTGGGCCGATACGACGGCCTTATTCCTTTTGGATATGAAGTCAACACCGTCGCCAGTTCCCGGTCGGCCGACGAACCCTATGACTACACTGTTGGGTTTCCGCACTTCACCGGCGGGCCCGAGGACGTCCTGACCACTTGGGCAATTCAAGACCGAGAAGCCCCCATGCGCCGTGCCTTTGACATTAATCTTCAATCTTCATTGCCTTACCGCCGTCTTCCATAGCTGCCGCGGGTTCGACGAACTTGCGCCGTCGGCATGGGCAGATTATCGGACAAGGGAAGAGCGCTCCGGTGCTGACGAGCGTCATGAGTAGCTGTTCGTCGGTCCCGTACCCGGGTTTCTTCGCCGAGAGCGCGGAAAACCGTAGCGCGCCAGACGGCGTGGCCGCACGTGGCGGTTCGCCCGATCAACAACAGCCGCAGGCTTTGCCGCGCATGGCCTCGCGAGCTTCGAACACAATGAACGGCGTAATGGCCAAGGCCGCAACCGGATCAGCCCAGGCGATGTGCCAGATGGCATGCGCCGCGATACCCGCCAGCGCAATGATGGAGAGGTAGGCGCACAGGGCGGACTCGGCAGCGTCGGCGCGCAGAGCGGCGCTTCCGGTCAGAGCGGACAGGCGGCGTTTCTCCCGGGCAAGCACGGGCATGATGAGCGTTGCCGCCGCCAGGACCGCAATCCCCAGAAGGCTCGGTTTGGGTTCGATGTAGCCGAGCAAAGAGAACGCCGATGCCAAGACTACGTACGCGGCCAGCGCGAACAGCAACGCGCCCGAGATACGCGCCGCACGTTGCTGGGCGTGGCCGGAATTGCCGGGACGGAAGCTCCACAGCACAACCACGGCTGACAGCAATTCAATCGCACTGTCACCGCCAAAGGCAGCCAGGGCCGGGCTGTGGGCTCGCCACGCCGCGTACAGCGATAGGGCGGCCTCGACGCTCATCCAGGCAATCGTGACAGCTTGAACACGATGAACCTGCCGCAGCGTGCTTTGCGCGGGGAGTTGAGTTATAGACGCCACGGAAGAGATTATGCCATTTGAGCGCGGGCGTCCGTAGGTATTGCGACGAGTTGGTGTGCGAGCGCCGTCAACCCACCCTCGCACAGGACGCGACTAGGAGGGGCACTCGCGGCTCCGTCGTGCTCCGTTTTCGCCCACCCTTTTCGCAAAGAACGCGAAAAAGGCTGGGCACCCGTTGGGTTAGTGAAGAAGAGTTCTACTCCACCACATCCGCGTCTATGACGCGTTCCTGCTCCAGGTAGTGGGAGACGGCGTATTGGGCCAGCAGCGGCGTCTCCAGGCGGATTTCGGCGCCGATCCATTCGCCTTGGTTGTGCGGCGCGTCAGGAGCGTGGTTGCAGCGGCCGCCGCTGCCGAATTGCGGGCCGAAGTCGGCGCTTAGGATTTCGTCATACTGGCGGATTTCGCGCCAGGCTTCGTCGCCCACCGTGCCGGAGACGTCGATTTTGAGCCTTACGATGGCCATTTGCGTTAGTCAAAGACTAGCCACGGATTTTCACCAATCACACGGATACACCGAACCCAAAAAACCAAGAAACAAATCCGTGTAATCCGTGCAAATCCGTGGCGTTTGCTTCTATGCCGTGAACCAATGATAAAGCATGAAGTAGACGAGGACGCCGGTGAGGGAGACGTACATCCACAGCGGCCAGGTCCAGCGGGCGATGGCGCGATGACGGTCGAAGCGGTCGCGCAGAGCCCGGCTTAAGGTGATGATGACCATGGGCACAATCACGATGGCAAGAATCACATGAGAAAACAGAATGGTACGGTATACAAGCCACACCCAGCCTTGTCTCTGAAAATGCACCGAGCCCACATGGGCGTGAAAGTAAACGTAGGAGGTTAAGAACAAAGTTGAGGTCACGACGGCGGCAATCATGCAGGCACGGTGCGCGGCCTCACGCCCACGCAGAATAAAGTTGCGGCCGATGAAGAGCAGCACGGCGCTGGTGCCGTTCAAGCTGGCGTCGATGACCGGGTAGATGGCGTATTTGCCCAGGGTGCCTGGCGTGACCAAGAACAAAAGCAGATTCCTCGCTCCGCTCGGAATGACAAGGATTGAAGCAGCGGCAATCATGCGCCTGGTTTGGTGCTGCGGCGGTTCACCATAACGAAGCACAGGCCGAACATGAACAGCGTGAACAGGAGCAGCGTGGCCATCGATTCCGGCAAAGAAAACACCGCGGTGCTCGCGGGATAGAGCAAATCGCGCAGGGCTTCCACGCCATAGGTCAGGGGATTAATTTGCATCAGCAGCTTCAGCCAGCTCGATGCGCCGGACAGGGGAAATAGCGCTCCCGAGAGCAGCCAAAGCGGAATCAAGAACAAATTGATGATGGCATGAAAAGCCTGGCTGGAATCCATGGGCCAGGCGATGGCGAAGCCCAGGGCGGTGAGCGAGAACGAAACCAGAAAAATCGTCAGCACGATCAGCAACAGTTGAACAACATTCAGGTGAATGCCCAGCAGCGGCGCGAAAAGTAGAAAGATCAATCCTTGAATGGTCGCCAGCGTGGTCCCGCCGAGAACTTTGCCAAACACGATGGCGGCGCGTGAAACTGGAGCGACCAGCACGGAGAGCAAGAATCCTTCCTTGCGGTCTTCGATCACCGACATCATGGTGAAAATTGACGTGAACAAGACGATCATGATGAGCGCGCCAGGATAGAAGTATTCCAAATAGTGTTGGCCGGAGGTGTCGCCCGAGCGGAACGATGTGCCGAAGCCCGAGCCGATGACCAGCCAGAACAGCAGAGGCGATGCGATGACTCCCACCACGCGAGCGCGTTGCCGGTAGAAGCGCACCACTTCCCGCCACCACAGCGTGAAGGCGGGCAAGCTCACTCCGTTTGTGATGGGCAAGGCGGCGAGAGTGGTGGTTTGCGTAGCCATGTCAGGCGGTCTTCTCCGCGGGCGAGGCTTCGGCTTTGGGCCGCAACCGCTTGCGGATATCCAGGAATGCGTTGAGGAAAAGAATGCCGGAAAGGGTCAGCAGAATGAGCGTGGTGAACAAGCCGTCCACCGTAGTGAAACTGCCGTTTTCGGCGATCCAGCCGATGCCGAGCAGGGGAAACAGTGCGAGCACGACCGAGAGAGCGATCATCATACGTTAGGTCTCTTCCGTGTTCTAGCCAGCGTCTCAGTCGCTGAGGGCGAGACGCCCTTAGGACAGCCGGCGAGACGCCGGCGCTACCGTGTTCTTGTTTTCGCTACGCTTCACTTTGCCCTTCAATCCAGAATTTGTGGCCGGTGCGGCGGATGAAAACATCCTCCAGCGACGGCTTGCTCACCGAGATGGCTTCGATTTCTCCCGGGAAGCTTTCGACTAGATCGGTGATAAAGCGATGTCCATTCTTGCGCTCCAGGCGAACCTGGCCTTCGAGCACCGCGGCATTGACGTTGAAGCGCTCGCGAATGCCTTGAGCGACGGCGTCGGGATGCGAGGTATCGAGAAGGATCACGTCGCCGCCGATTTCCTGCTTCAACTCCGCCGGCGTTCCCAAAGCCACGAGTTTGCCCTCATTCAGGATGGCGAGGCGGTCGCAGCGATCGGCCTCTTCCATCAGGTGAGTTGTGACAATCACGGTAACGCGTTCTTCGTCGCGCAAGATTCGCAAGTATTGCCAAAGATCGCGGCGGGCGCCGGGATCGAGCCCGGTGGTCGGTTCATCGAGCAGCAAGACCGAAGGATGGTGCAGCAGACCCTTGGCCAGCTCCAGCCGCCGCTGCATGCCGCCGGAAAAAGTTTCCGCCCTCTCGCCGGCGCGGTCCGCCAGTCCTACGCGATTTAGCATCTCGGCAATGCGCGCCTTCAGCGGCGCACCCGACAGGCCGTAAAGATGGCCCTGATGCCACAGATTCTCCGCCGCGGTCAGCTTGATGTCGATGCTCTGCGCCTGGAAAACAACGCCAATCTGCCGGCGAAGCGCGCTGGGGTCCGCAGCCACATCGTGCCCCTGGACAACGGCGCGGCCACTCGAAGGAACCATCAAGGTGGAAAGAATCCGGAACAAAGTAGTCTTGCCACTGCCATTCGGGCCTAGCAATCCAAACAACTCGGCGCCGTGAACGTCGAAAGAGACTCCGTCGAGCGCCACGCGGCGATCGTAACGGTGCACGATGTTCTGCACGGAGATTACAGAAGGTGGCGCGGGGGCGGAGTCCACCTCGATGCCGGGTACGTCGTAAGCGGGTGCGTTCGGGGTCACAGGGTATTCTACCCTCTAGACCGCTCTGCTGCGCGAAGTGGTGGCCGGGTTCATGGACAAAGTCTTCCCGTTTGGGATTCTTTCCCTTAGCTCCGCCGGAACGTAGCGCCAGACTTGCAGCGACAGAATGACGGTAGTGGCCAGCAACAGGGCCCCAACCGCCACATGGGCGACCGTCGATAACACCATCGGCAATTCCGGTTGAACTGCATCGTGACCCCACGCGACGCGGGTCACAAATGCCAGAAAGCCCAGACACAGTTGCGCGATCAGCAGCCAGATTACCAGCATGGCGGGACGGCGGATGGCTTGCACCTTTGCGTATTGTGTCAGAGCGCGCATGGCGGTCCAAGTCAGAACGATCGCAACCAGTGGGGCATCGAGGACATGCGGCCACCAGCTCATGCCGTGATGGCGGAACATGGCGCCGAGAAATAACTGCACATAGAGGATGAAGATCGAAAGGAATGTCAGTGTCAGTAGCGTGGGATGGCGTTCGTCCGGTTCCGTCTGCGGCGGTTCACAAGCTACCCAATTACGTCCGGTAAAGAAAGCAATGGCGACCGCGATGCAGAAGAATGTCTGACCCAGGGCGGCGTGGGCGGATGAGACCAGCGGCGGCAGAAAGAACAGAACGGTGATGCCGCCGAGAACCCCTTGAGCGATCACGGTCCCCAGTGCGCCGGCTCCCAGGGCTTTCATCCAGCGGCGACGGTCGCTGCGCCATGTCCAGACGGCGATCACGATGGTTAGCAGGCCAATGAACTCGGCGATCATGCGGTGAGTGTGCTCGAACCGCACGCCGCCAACCATGCGCGGAATCTTGTAAAGCGAACCAAACGACGTGGGCCAGTCTGGGACCGAAAGGCCGGCGTCATTGCTGGTGACCAGAGCGCCGGCGACGATGAGGATAAACGTCGCGCAGGCGGTGAAGACGGCGAAGTGGTGCAGCGCGCGATTGTAGGGTGCGGACGCGGGATTCAGATTACGGCTCCTTGATTCCATGACACATCATTGTAGCGCCCGAGAGCGGAATGCCCTCGGGACGGCTGCCCACCGTAGAGACGTAGCTAGCTACGTCTCTACGGAGCGGAAAGGCTTACTGGAGAGTGGGCCGCTGGAGGCGGCCTCACCGCGAATTGGTTCTTACTGCTTGAAACTTGCGTCCACTGTCTTGCTATCTTTGGCGGCCAGGGTGACTTTTTGATCCTGCTCGCCCAGCTTTTCCTGAACGAAAGCCAGCGTGTAATCGCCCGGCGGCAGGCCCTTGATCTCATACTTCCCATCCGGGCCGGTGACCGCGTAGAACGGGCTCTTCACCACGTTGATGTACATCTTCATCCACGGGTGCTGGTTGCATTTTACCGGCAGCATGATTTCCTCGCGGGCGAAGCTCTTCTCGAGGGGCGCGGTTTGCGGCGGCTGCGACTCGTTCCACTCGCGATTGGCGGCCGGCGTGGGATGGATGTTGTGCGTGGTCATGTCGTCGTTCTTGATCTCGATGTTCTGGTCGGCCATCACCCCCAGCACATGCGGATGATACTTGCAGCCTTGCTGGTCGATGGTGACGGGGTCCTTGGGAGTATCGAACGTTCGGCTGCCCAAGCCGTCCTTCACGTAAACGAAAACATTGGCCAGTTTGCCGCCATCGACGACTACGGTCTCGGCGGTGTTGGTGCCTTTGCAGGCCGGGTCCTGGCTCATGTCGATTTTGCCGGCTTTGGGAGCGGCGCCGTCGAATTTGACCGTGCCGTTCACGCTGGCCACGGTATTGGGGTCAATGGGAGTGGCCGCGGGCGCCATTGCGCCGGACGCGGGTTGCTCGGCCGCTGGGGCCTCTTCTTTTTTGCTACAGGCCGCCAACAAGCCGAGGCCGATAAGGCAGAGGAGTCCTAGCATCGCTATGGTTTTCTTATTCATGATGTCGCCCTTTCTTCTAGTTATTTGCAAGTCGATTTCGAAACTGTAGAGACGTAGCTTAGCTACGTCTCGCTGCGCAGAGCATGGATGCGTCTGTTCCCACCGGCATCTGCGGTCGAAAGCAGAGACGTAGCGGAGGTACGTCTCTACGGAACTGCACATTCTACTGCGAACCTCCGCCGGCTGCAGAATGTGATTTGCCCGGGGGCTGCAACGCCGAACGCGGCTGTGCCCGAGCCGCGGCCACGCGCCGTTGCTCGTCCGCGGTCAACTGGAAGATGTAATTCACCAGCAGCTTGGTGTGGTCCTTTGTATAGCCCTGGAACGACGGCGGTGTTGGCCCGGCGAACACCCACTGGCCATTCTCCTGCTGCCGGAACAAGCCGGAGGGCATGGAAGTACCGGGGCTGATGGCTTGCGGGTCGGTGATCCAGCGCTCGGCCCAGTCCGGCTTTAGGCGCTCTTTCGCCAGCAGGAAGTTGGGCGCCGTGGCGATTTTGTCATGCTGCGGATCGCCGGTGGCGTGGCACTTCAAACAAGGCGCGGCAGTGCTCGAGAACAACGCCCGCGCCATGCCCGTTTCCTGCGTGGTCAGCACCGGCACCTGCTCCGGAATATAGGGCATCGGCTGCTGCGACAGCGCTTCGAAAAATCGAACCAGCGTTCGCAGTTCGTTGTCCGAGAAATAGAACGTCGGCATGTGGATCTTGATGTATGGCCGCACGCCGTTGCGATTGGTGTCAGTGTCGCTCAACGCCGGATTGGTCAGGAATTTGCGCAGCCATTCGGGGTCGACGCGCGCACCTTCCGTCAGTAACTTCGGAGGCAGTTGCTCCTGCATGTCCTGATACTGCCTGAGGCCCATCATCACCGTGCGCTGGCCGGGGATGAACTGGTGACAGCCCATGCAGTTGTATTTCTTGATGATCCACCAGCCTTCTTGAATGTCGTGGCGCGAGTCGCCGGGCTTGTACTGATAGCTGTCGGGCAGGGAAGTCTGCTGGCTGCCCAATAGGAACGTGGTCAGAGACTGAATCTGCTCCTTATTAAGGTGCAGGTTGGGCATGCGCAGAACTTCCATGGGCCCCTTGATTTTGCCCTTGTCGTAGACATTGGGTTCGGCCAGTTTGTGCTCGAAGAAGCCCTTCAAGCTGTACCAAGGGCCTTTGGCCGGGCCTTCGGGCAGACGCGCCAGATCTTCCGGATCGGTGATCGGTTCTTCGGTGCCGCGCTCCGCAGGCACAGTGAAGAGCGCGAAGTCGAGGCGCTCGATCGGCTTGCTGCCCTCCTGCGTGAGTTCGGTGCCGATGCGGCCCTCATCTTCGAGGCCGGCGATTTCGTGGCAGCCGGCGCAGCCGAATTGGCGAATCCACTTCTTGCCTTCGTCTTTCAGCTTGGGATCGTCCATGTAAGAAGCGTCAGCGTAAGCCGAGGGCTCCTGGCGCTTCTGCAACATTAAGTACGAAGCGATGTCCTGCGCGTCTTCCTCGCTCAGGCGCAAGCTGGGCATCACCGTCATGTTCTGCACTTGCAGTTCATGGCCGTCATTGGGACACTTGCTGTGCTGCAAGTCGAATTGATAGGGCAGGCCTTTCTTGGCGTAGTCCTCGGGTCCGATGTCTTTCTTCTCGTACGGACAATAAGGACGCGTGCGCTCGCGGGCGTTGTGGATCCAGCGGACCAGGTAATCGTAATTGGCCTTCTCACCTTCGCGGCTCAGATTCGCCGCGAAGGTTCCGCCCTGCATCTGGTCGCCGTCGCCCATGGAGTGGCACGCCATGCAGCCGCGAGTTTCAAATAGCTCTTTACCGTGATCGGCGTTGCCCGGCTTTTGGTGGGGAAGGGAATCGGTGAGCGCGGATTGCCAGAGATAGGCCGTGATGGCGTGAACCTGCTCATCATTAAGCCGAAAATTCGGCATCTTCGTTGTAGGCCGGAAGTCCGTTGGCTTCTTCACCCAGACCGGAATCCAGTTCTTGTTCAGCTTGAGACGAATATCTTTAAGATTAGGGCCGACTTTCTTTACATCCTGCATCAGATTGTGCGTTTCAAACTCCAGCTGCTGCAGGCGGCCATCGCTCTTGCTGTTGGCGACTTTGAGGGCGATGGCTTCGTCGTTGAGTTCGTTCGCCTCCTCGTTGGTCTGGGCCGCATCGGCCTGCTTCATTAGGTCGGCGGCCTGCTTCAGGTTGTCGATCTTTTGCTGGTCGAGCAACTTGATCTGCTGGGCGATGTTGTTCAATTGCTCGGGCTCACGGTCGTAGCCCTCATAGCGATGGCAGCCCATGCAGCCTTTTTGCCGGAACAGGTCTTTTCCTTCGTCGATGACCTTCCATTCCGTGCCACCGCTGGCCAGCACCATATCGGCGGCATGGCAGGTTTGGCAGCCGGCTTCGACGTTCTGCGGAGGATAGAGCGGCCACAGCCAGTGCTCGTAGTTTCCGTGCGCCTTTTCGACGCTGGTGGTGGCGCGCCCGTTGCCGTTGTGGCAGGGCGAACAGCCGAATTTGTCGGGATCGTGAATAGCTAGCAGCTTAGGCTCGGGATGGCTGACGAAGGCGCGGGCGTATTCGTCGGGATGCTTCTCCCCGGGCGCCATCATGGACGCGGGGGTGATGTGCAGCAGCTCGCGCGTTCCCGTGTGGCAGGATTCGCAGCGGTCCACGATATTGGCATCGGCGACGTTGATTTGAATGATCTTCGGGTCCCACTCTTCCGTTTTCTTTTTCAACCCATCGATTTGCTCGGGCGTGAGGTCCACCATGTGGTCGGTGAGGTAGGCCTGCATCTTGGTGTTGGCGTCAGTGACCGGCTTGAGTACCGCGCCCAGCTCCAGGCTGAGCCGGTTCTTTTCGTCGTTGGCTTGGTTGAATGCTTCTTCGAGTTGTCTGAAGTCGTATTGCTTCCGGGTGCCATCGGGAAACTTCACCGTGGCCAGTTCGTTCTTGTACTCATCCAACTCGTTCTGAATTCTCTTTTTCGCGGAGGCGCTGGTTTCGGTTTCAATGTCGTAATTCAGGGCATTCACGTAAGCCCGCCGGTCGGTGAAGACGGCGCGCACGGCCAGCAGCCTGCCGTTGGCCTCGGCCACCTGTGCAGTGATCTGCGCTACTTGAGCGCTGGTCTGCTGTTTTACGCGGTCGTACTCGCGCTGCAGCTCCTGATACTCCGGACTCTTCTCGATCGCGGTTTGGTCAGCCGCGGACTTCGGGCTTTCCTTGCTCAGCAGCGCGAGATAGCGGGTCTGCCAGACATGTTGATACGCCTTCCATGGCCGCTGCCCGTAATCCTCATCCCACAGCGCCCAGAACAAAGTGACCATCAGCAGCGCCATGGACACTACGTACCACGTGGCATAGGACTTGTTTACCAGCGGGTCTTGCTCTGGGATAGGTTGCTCAGGCACCGAAATCTCCCTTAGTCGTTGGCGGTTGAAGTTCAGCAGTTAGCAATGCGCACTTGGCAATTGGCCGTTAGGATTTCCGGTGGTTCCAGTCGAGGCGGGAATTCTCGACGGCCAACTGCCAAATGCTAAGTGCCGATTGCCTCTTTTCACACGTTAAACCACGGCGTGATCCACACATACTTGATGTGCCACAGCAGGCGCAAGCTCATCTTGATGGGCAGCGCGACCATCGAGAGCAAAAAGAAGTTCACGATGGAATACTGCAGCAAGCTCATGCGCTTGTAGTCTTTCGGGTTGTAGCGGCGGAACAGCGCGTGCACAATGAACCCGCCCACCAGGTAATACCCGCCGACCACAATCGCGCCAAAGATGGCCTTCGCCAGGTTCGAAGTAATACCAAACAGGTCCGGTAAATCGCGGTTCACCTCGTAAATCAGCCGATTGTGATCCCACGTCTGCCCCGGCCAAAACCATTGCCAACCAGGGCCGCGAATGAACGTGCCGATCAGAATCATCGCGATCCACAGAATGATGAAGCCGAATAAGAATGTGGAAATGGCGAACTTGCGCTGCTTCCAGGTGTAGTAACCGCTGCCCATGGGATTGGTATCGACGTACGGAATCACCATCAGGCCAACGATGATGAGCGTCGGCATCACCACGCCGGCGATCCAGGGATCGAAGTAAACCAGCATTTCCTGCAAGCCGAGAAAGTACCAGGGCGCTTTCGCCGGATTCATGGTCAGGTTGGGATTTGACGGCTCTTCGAGCGGCGCGCTCAGCGTGATCGACCAAACCATGAGGACGATAGTCACGATAATGGCGGCGAGAAATTCGACGCGCAGCAGGAACGGCCAAACGTGGATTTCTTTTTGCCAGCCCGGGCGGAATGGCCAGGTCTTGCGATGATGAGTCTTGGCGAGCGCGGGGTCGGCTTCCAATTCGGCGATCAGCTTGTCGTTGCCGTCGGCTTGCTTCCATGCCAGATAGATATAGAAGACCAACAGCGGAATCAGCCCGACGATGGGCACATTGTCCGGGGCGGAAGCGATTTCCCAAAGTTGATGCCAGTCCATAAAGTTTCACCGTAGAGACGTAGCTTGGCTACGTCTGGCAAGCACCGCGTATCCGACCGTCTCGCGCGTAATCAACTAACGCGCCGCAGACAGAGACGTTGCGAGCAACGTCTCTACAGGGCGTACTACGCCGATCGCCTTGGCTTATCCGCTTCGGCTTCCAGCATTACTGGCGCTGGACCCGAAATGCCACCATCTTTTCTCACTCGCCAGAAATGCACGATCATCAGCACGGAAGCCACAATCGGAATGCCGATGCAATGCCAGATATACGAGCGCAGCAAAGCATTCGCATCCACAATCGAGCCGCCCAGCAAGCCAAAACGCACGTCGTTGTATGGGGTCATTCCCAGCTGATGCCCGAACGGGCCTTCGTTGCCCAGGAGAGGCGTGGCGCGCGCCATGTTCGTTCCCACCGTGACTGCCCAGAAGCCCAGTTGGTCGTCGGGCAGCAGGTAGCCGGTGAAGGAGAGCAGCAACGTCAGCACCAGCAGCAGCACTCCGATGTTCCAGTTAAATTCACGCGGCTTTTTATACGAACCAGTGAGAAAGACGCGGAACATGTGCAGCCAGACGGCAATCACCATCAAGTGCGCCGCCCAGCGATGCATGTTGCGCAAGATCTTTCCGAAAGGAACGTCGTGCTCGAGATACAAAACGTCGCGGAAGGCCTGCACCTTGCTGGGGTGGTAATAAAACATCAGCAGCACACCGGTGAAGGTCAGCACAATGAATAGATAAAAGGTGATCCCGCCCATGCCCCAGGTGTAGCTGTAGCGCACCGAGTCGCGATTGATCTTGGCCGGATGCAAATGCAGGAAGACGTTGGAAAGCACGCCCAGCGCGCGATTGCGCGGAGTGTCATCGTGCTTGTGGCGGAAGATGGAAGTGTAGACCTGGGTCTTGGTCGGGTCTTTCAGCCCTTCGATCTGCTCCTTGGCTTTCGCCGGCATATCGGTCTTAAGGGATTGAACGTCCTCTTTGATTCCGGCGGCGACCCGCTCGACCAGGCTTACGTCTTTGCCGTTCTTGCCGTTTGGATTTTCTTCAGCCATTGTTACCTCTAATTTCCTCTCGCACTGTAGAGACGTAGCTTGCTACGTCTTTCTTCGCATCGCGTAGCAGAGACGTTGCAAGCAACGTCTCTACGGAATTGCTACCCTGGTAGATACGCGCCCGGATCATTGAAGGCATCCGTTCCACCTTTCGGCCAGGAGTACAGTCTGGAAACGTCCACCAGAATCTGGCCATCGGGGGCGACTTCTACGTGCGCCCGATCCATGGGCCGCGGCGCCGGGCCCTCAAAGTTGATACCTTCACTGTCGTATCCGCTGCCGTGGCAGGGGCACTTAAATTTATTCTCCGCAGGCTTCCAATCGGGCGTGCAGCCCAAGTGGGTGCAGCGCGCGTAGATCACGAACAAGCGGTCCGGTGTGCGATCGACCCAGATGCGGTACTTCTGCTGGAACTTGGTGTCCACGCCCAGGCCGAAGTCAGAGGGATAGCCGATCTTGAAGCTGGTCGCGGGCTCGAACAGCGTGCGCGGCAAGAAGAATCGGAAGAAGGCCAGAAACCAAGCGACCAAGAACGCCGCCACCGCGCTCCACACAAACTGCCGGCGCTGCTGGTTGACGTCGTTGTCGGTAGGACCGATGGCCGCCACGCCGCCAGCGGCTGCGGCTTTCGAGGTGCCCACTGCCGGAGTGCCCACGTATTTCGTCGCCGCGCCTCCGCGAGCAACGGAAGCCGCCGCGGAACTGGTCACCGCAGGAACTGAAGGTCGCGGCGCGGCGCCCGCAGCGGGAGTCGCCCCCACCGGAGTCGCCCCCGCGGCAACCGGTGCCGCCGCTGGAGCGGCAGGCTCGCCCAGCAGGGCGGTGATCTCCGCATCATTCAATGGTGAAAGGTTGTTGCGTTTGCGGCGTGCCTGTTCTGCCGCGATCGACGACTTGCTCCATTTCTTTCCAGCTGCGACCTGTTTCGCGACTTCAGCGCTGATGGCGCCACCAGAAATTCCTCCAGGAGAAGCCGCCGGGGCAGAGGGGGCGGCGGCAGCCGGCGGCGGTGCGACCGGAACGGCAGCCGGCGGCGCCGCGACCGGCGCACCTCCCGCGGCAGCTGCCTCCCATGCCATAGGCACGCCGGCTTTTAGATTGGCAATATCGTCGTCCGTGAGGAGAGGCAGGCCAGAACGCTTGCGGTACGCCTGTTCGGCTGCGATCACGGAGGGATTCAACGCCGCCCTCGGCAATACAGGAAGCCGACCACGTACGCCACTCGGCTGCGGTTTGGTACTCGTCTGCCATCCGTCCTACCTCGCGAGTGCGTTGGTATGCGGAGCCCGGTACTATTACACCGTTACCTTGAAATGATTCACTCCCAAAACATCAATCCGCGGCCGCCGAACAGCTTGTCGGAGCCTCGTGTGCTGCCGCAGCATGATGCAAATCAGCTCCCACGGCCCGGGCCACTAGATCGGCCAGCGCCGCTATGAATGTAGGTGAATCATTCAGCCCGGCAGTGATTTCAAACTGCGGAATGCCGAGTGCGGCGGCTTCCTTACGCGCTTCGTGATCAATTTCCCCCAGCGTTTCCACGTGATCTGAAACAAATGCGATGGGAACCACGCAGATTCCGCGCGCGCCCCCGCGAGCCAAATCCCGGAGCGTGGCATGCAGAGACGGCTGCAACCATTTGCTAGCGCCGACTTTGCTCTGATAGCAGAGACGATGCGGGTTGCACCATCCGCCGCGCCGCATCAGCAGTTCCACGGTCTCTTCGATCTGCCGCTGGTAGGGATCTCCCATGTCGATCACGCTCTGAGGAACGCTGTGCGCGCTAAAGACGATCTCCGGATCCTCGGGACGCGCGAACCGCGCCAGCGCCTGCTCGATTCTTTCCACGAACGCATCAAGGTAGAGCGGGTGGCGATAGAAATCCGGAACGCAATGTATGGGAAGCCGTCCGAAACAATCGCCGCGCAGCTTCTGCCATTCGTTCAAGCTGCTGCCGGTCGTGGTGCGGGAATATTGTGGATAGAGCGGAAGCAATACGATTTCATCGCAGTCCGCCGCGAGCAGTTTTGCCATGGCTTCGCCGGTAAACGGATGCCAGTAGCGCATAGCCACGAAACAACGCGCTTCGATATCCGATGCCTCGAGGGCCGATTCCAATGCCCGGGCTTGCTGCTCGGTAAACCGCCGGATGGGCGAACCTCCGCCAATCGCCGCGTAGTGATGTTGAACTTTCTTGGCGCGAGTGGTGGAAATCAGCTTGGCGAGGGTCTTTCGTGCAAGGCGAGCGAAGGGAAAGTCAATAATATCGGGGTCGGAAAACAGATTAAAAAGAAAAGGTTCAATGGCTTCCAGTGTGTCGGGTCCGCCGAGCTGGAACAACACCACTCCAATACGCCGATTTCGGATCGCCATCCCCCGTGTCCCTTAATGCCGAGGAATGTTACTCAAAGTGCGAGGTTCCGTCAACGAAAGACGTAAAGGAAATTGCCGGAGAGGCGTTCATCGATGCCTCATGGGCCCGGTCGCCGTCGGTCTTGTGCGGCTGCCTGGGGCACGGCTTTTTCGCCATGCATGGCTTCAATCACAAAATCGGCGAACTCGATCGTGCCCGCTTTACCGCCGACGTCGCGGGTCAGCTTGTCTTTGGTGCGATAAACGTGCTCCAGCCCGCGGCTGATCTTGCTGGCCGCTTCCATTTCGCCAAGATGCAGCAGCATAAGGTGAGCCGAGCGAATTACGGCCGTGGGATTGGCGATGTTCTTGCCGGCAATATCCGGCGCCGAGCCATGTACGGCTTCGAAGATGGCGCAGCTGTCGCCGATATTGGCGCCGGGCACGAAGCCCAAGCCGCCCACGAAGGCCGCGCACAGGTCGGAGATAATGTCGCCGTAAAGATTTTCCATCACCAGCATGTCGTACTGGTAGGGATTCATCACCAGTTGCATGCAAGTGTTGTCCACAATGTGTTCGCCATAGGTAATCTCGGGATATTCTTTCGCTACGATGCGGCAACAGCGCAAAAACAAGCCATCCGAAAGCTTCATGATGTTGGCTTTGTGGATGGCATGAATCTTCTTTCGCTTGTGCTTGCGCGCGTACTCGAAGGCGAAACGTGCAATGCGGGTAGACGCCTTCTCGGTAATGATCTTCAAACTCTCCACCACTCCGGGCACCACTTCGTGCTCAATGCCCGAGTACAGGCTCTCTGTGTTCTCGCGCACGATGATCAGGTCGACATCGGGGTAGCGAGTCGGAATGTGCGGCAGATTCTGAATCGGGCGAAAGTTGGCGTAAAGCTCGAATTGCTTGCGCAGCGCCACATTGATGCTGGCAAAGCCGCCGCCCACCGGCGTAGTCACAGGCCCCTTGAGCCCGACGCGAGTGCGCTCAATGGATTCGGTCAGCTCTTTAGGAATGTATTCGTGATACTTCTCGTAAGCCTCGGCGCCGGCCTGAAAGGTCTCCCACTCAAACTTCAAGCCGGTCGCTTCGAGAACCCGCACCGCCGCTCCGGTGACCTCCGGTCCAATGCCGTCGCCGGGAATAAGGGTGATTTTGTAGGCCACAAGAATCGCTCCTCTTTTTGAGTTTATCCTAAGCGGGCGGATCGGCGGGCGTGGCCTAGACCTTTGAGCGGCGGAGTCATGCGCGCTCAGCGCTGGTGCTTCAAAGGACTCGGATGGGTTGGCTGGTAAACGCCTATTTTGCCGCCGCCAGGAAGCGTGATGGCAGCAAGTTTTCCCCAGCGCGGTTCGCTCACATCCGAGACTTCAACGTTTTTCGATTTGAGGTCTTTCAAGGTCGCCGCGAGGTCATCGCACATCAGGTAAAGCTCGTGCCGATCGTTGTGCTTGGAATCATGGAACGCGGCTTCGAGGGGAGGCATGGCGAAAATCAACCAGCCCTGGCCGGCATCAACCGAGGAAAACTTGAGGACATCGCGAAAAAGGCCCGGTCCGCTTCCGGATCCTTGCTGTAGATAACAACATGGGCGCCGTTGATCAAGCATGAACTCCGGTTCCCGAATAGCTATTCTCATCGCGCGGCCCGAGTTGCATCCAAAACCCCGGGCCTTGGAACTAGTCGGTCTTCGCGGTTTCCTTGCCCTTTACCAGATCCTTCAGTTCCGCCATGAATTCCTTTACGTCCTTGAAGTCGAGGTACACCGACGCAAAGCGCACATACGCAACTTTGTCATACCGCCGTAGCCGGTTCATGATCAACTCGCCAATTTCGCTGGTCTTGCGTTCCCGTTCCGGCGACTCGATCACGAAGCCTTCGGCTTCGTTCACAATCTGCTCCAGCTTTCCAATTGGAACTGGTCTTTTTTCGCAGGCGCGCAGCAGACCGTTCAGGACTTTCTGGCGATCGAATTTCTCCCGCCGCCCATCCTTCTTCACCACCATATAAGGGATTTCGTCGATACGTTCATAGGTGGTGAAGCGCTTGCCGCACTTAAGGCATTCGCGGCGCCGGCGTATGGAATCGGCTTCCTTGCTCTCGCGCGAATCCACCACTTTGTCATTCGCAAATCCGCAGAAAGGACACTTCATTGGGCTTGAAAGAACTCGCAGCAATTGTAACAGGCGGTTAGGGCGGCCTTTGTTATGCAAATCCGCCTCGGGGGATAGTTCGGAGTCGACGTGTCTATCCCCGCTGTAGTTAAATATAGAGGCCGACGAAGCACTTACCAGCTTCGTCGCCTAGCGCTTTTTCCTAATGAGGCCATCCTTGCCCGTTCGCCATCGTCTTTGTGGTTCTCTTCTCGTCTTTTTGCTATCGGTTTCCCAGGTCCCTGCTGCGCCGGCCCAGGTCTCTCCCGCGGCGCCTCCACAGGCTCCGCCCGCCGTGCCGGCTCAAGGGCCTCCGGCTGCACCGCCGCCATTCGTTTACAGCCCGCCAGCGCCGCATGAGAACGCTCCGTTGGGCGACATCCCGCGCATGCCGGGCGATGGCGAAGGCGCTTACAAGACTCATCACTATCGCGATCTTTTCGCCGAACAAGGGCACTCCCCGGCCGAGACCCGCGCCAAGATCGACAAGGCCTTCCAGCAACTGTTTCACGGCGACGGTCAGGAAGAGCGCGTCTATTTCGAGACCGGCGCCAATGCCAATGGCCCTCTGGCCTACATCACCGACTGGGCGAATAATGACGCCCGCACCGAGGGCATGTCCTACGGCATGATGATCGCCGTGCAGCTCAACAAGAAGCGCGAGTTCGACGCTATATGGAATTGGGCTCACTCCTACATGCTGATCACGGACCCAAAGAATCCTTCCGTCGGGTACTTCGCGTGGTCCATGAGCACCGATGGCACGCCGAGATCGACCGGAGCCGCACCCGATGGCGAAGAGTACTTCACCATGGCGCTGTACTTCGCGGCGCACCGCTGGGGCAATGGAAAAGGCATCTACAACTATCAGGCGGAAGCGGACAAGATTCTGCGCGGGATGCGGCATCATCCTGTGCTGACCGGCACCGGGCCCTTCCGCATTCATCCCAACGATCCGCCGTTTGTGTTTCCGAACCACCCCTGGCCCAGTCCGAATAACAAAGAGCGGGCTCGACAGGCGGTCGCCAACGGAGGCTCGGCCGCGCCTCCTTTTTTCGGCGCGTTTCCGCGAACGCCGCGGCCTGAAACTATTGGCCCAATGGTCGAAGAGGCGCACAACATGATCCGTTTTGTGCCCAACGTGGGCGATGGTTTTACCGACCCGTCCTACCACCTGCCGGCGTTTTATGAACTCTGGGCGCGCTGGGGACCGGTCGAGGACCGCGCCTTCTGGGCCAAAGCGGCCGACGTGAGCCGCGACCTGTTCACCAAGGTGACCGGTCCGGAAACCGGCCTCACCCCCGACGTGAGCAATTTCGATGAAACCCAGATCGTCGCCCGCAACGGCACGCCTACGCCCTTCGGCTACGACTCCTGGCGAAGCGCCAGCAACTGGTCCATCGACTACTCGTGGTGGAAGAAAGATGCGCGCGAGACTGTACTGAGTGACCGCATTCAGAAGTTTCTGTACAGCCAAGGCATTAGCAAATTCGACGATCGCTACACCCTCGACGGCAAGCCGCTTTCTACCCGCCACTCCGTCGGCATGGTGGCCACGACCGCGGTTGGCAGCTTCGCGGCCACACCGGGGGAGATTTCCAAAGCCTTCATAGAGGAGCTGTGGAACACCCCCGTCCCCTCCGGCGATCAGCGCTACTTCGACGGCATGCTTTACCTCATGAGCATGATGCACTGCTCCGGGAATTTCCGCATCATCATGCCCCAACGTAAATGAATGGGGGTGCCACAGGTCTCGCGTTTGAGACCTGGGTAACTACGGCTCTGGACCCTGAGTCTTAGTTTGGAGCGAGCCTCTCCGCGCCGGCTTCCTCCTGCTCGGTTTCCTGCGAAAGCTCGCGCAGCGAAAGCCGTTCGTAGTGGGCAAGAATCAACCCCGTGGGCACAACCGATACAAACGTAGACAGCCACAGCAGAATGCCACAGCTCGCCGCCAGCTCGTGGGGCACGCCGTAGATGTGTTGCAAGGCTGAGATGGTGGCCAACTGCGAGCCGCCACCCACTCCCGGCAACTGAATGAGCGACCCCACCATGCTGGACCCCATCAGCGGCAGCACGTCGGAGAGCGTCATGCTTTGCAACGCCGCCCCGTAGGCATGGACAATCTCCAAATAAGCCAGGGCGATGCCGGCCCACATCAGTAGCGAAACGGCGGAAAGCTGTAGGAGCGCCAGCGGGCCGTGAATGGTGTCCAGCCCGCGATGGAACTCCCGCAGCCGCTGCGCAATCACGTGTCCTAGATTTGCCGCTAAGTGAGAGAACCGCCGCTCCACCCATAGTGAGACGGTTTCTCCCAGCTTTTCCACCACAATTGCGGTCACTGCCAAGCCCCCGGCTAAAGCCAGGAAGAGCAAGCCAAACACTTTCACGTGCCCGTAGTGCGGAAGGAAGTGCAAGGCCGTCCCCGGCAGAAAAATCGCCAGAACCAGCAGCACGGTGAATGCGCCAATATCGAAAATCCGCTCTACCGTCCAGACCGCCATCTGCGAGGAAAAAGTCAGCTCCTCGCGCCGCGCGATGAGGTAAGGACGAATCAACTCGCCGGCGCGGCCCAGCAAAGCTAAGCCGGTAAAGCCGATTACCGTGGGCGCAACCATCCCGGCGAATGCCGCTTGCGGGCGCACCGGGCGCAGAAAAATCTTCCAGCGGATGGCGCGCAGCACATAACTCAGGTAAATCAGCCCGACACACGCGAGAATGTTCCACCCGTGATGCCGGAGATCGCCTGCCTCATTCCAGAATGTAGTCCAGTCAAAGTTCTTCCAGGTGCGGAACTGGAAATACACCAGTACGGCCAGAACGGCCAGCACCAATCCGTAAATGAGAATGCGCTTTTTAGTCATCGAACCCGAGACGTTCCAGCCCCGTCAAGGTACATGACCCATGCCGGAGAAGCAACGACGGGCGCAACGGCGGTGGCAGAATCAAGGGCGGGGAAAAATCGGTTCCAGGAAACAATCAGCGAAAAACTTCAGCGGGAAGTCGACGGTCCGGAATTGGAAGGCAGCGCCGATTTCGAGGCGGTCGTTGTTTTGGCCGGCCGCGCCTTGGCTGCCACCGCCGTTTTCTGTTCAGCCAGCTTCTTCTGATTGAAGTCGCGGATAATGCGCGCCACGTAGGCGCGCGTTTCGTAGTAGGGTGGCACGCCGCCGTATTGCTCGACGCGCTGCGGCCCGGCATTGTAGGCGGCCAGCGCTTTGACCAAATCGAAGTTATAGTGCTCCAGCAGCATGCGCAAATAACGCGTGCCGCCATCGACATTGGCCACCGGGTCGAAAGCGTTATTTACCCCGAGCACGGAGGCCGTCTGCGGCATCAGTTGCATCAATCCCTGCGCTCCCTTGGGCGAGACCGCGCGCACGTTGAATCCACTCTCCGCGCGAATCACGCTTTGCACCAAATCCGGATCAATGCGATGGCGCTCACTAGCCGAGGCGACCACGTCGCCCAATGCAGGGGAACTCGCGGGTGCCCCCGTAGGCGCCGCGACTGAACTCGGAGCCGGAGCTGAAGTCGGCGCCGGAACCGAGAAATCGTGATCAAAGTGGTCGATCTGGCTGGTCGGCACATCCACGTAGCCGGTGCCAGGCGGAACTACGTACAGGCGCGTGACCGAACCGATCTCTTCCCGCCGTGCGTGAGGAATCGAAAATCCGTTGCGCAGCACGGCCACATCGGCGGCTAACGCCGGCATCGCCAACGCCAGGACCAGGGCCCATACGAGTTTTCGCAGATCAAGCATTGCTCGCGGTTAGGTAAGGTTAGCCGTATCAACTGGCATTGGCAAGGTACTCCCGTACATTTCCCGGCCGGGTTACTCGCTGCCGGAGCCGGCCCCCAGAACTTGATCAATGGCCGCCGCTACCCCATTTTGATCATTGGGCAATGTGACCGACCAGCCATTGCGGCGAAGCTCCTCGACCGCGTTCCCCATGATAAACGGCATCCCGGCAAAGTCGAGCATTTCCACATCGTTGAAATTATCGCCAATCGCCATGACCTCCGTGCGCGGGATACCGCGATGCTTGGCCCAGCGCGCCAGCGCGTGCCCCTTGGAGCACCCTTGGTTCAGCACGTCGATCATGCAGAGATCGCGCGCTACATATTCGGTGCGCAGAACGGTAATCTCGCTTCCTAACCCACTGGCCTCGAGCGTCGCCAGGGCCTCCTGCATGCGCGCCATCGGACCGCAAAACATGATCTGAACCGGGTCGCGCGTCAGCGCCCGCTCGATGGGGACCACGAAATCGATAAACCGCAGGTTCTTCTCCAGCCAGCGCCGAATGCTCTCGTTCAATTCCTCCATATGTTCGATGACGATAGCGCCCTTGCCTTCAACGTCGAAGGTGAGGACGGTATTTCCTCGGAACTCGCGCATGGCCCCGCACAGCTTGCGGCAAGTTTCGGCGGGCAGCGGGTCACAATGAAAAGTCTCCCCGGCCAGGGATCGCGTCACCGCCCCATTCGAGCTGATGAGCCAGAAGTCAAAGCCGAGTTGCTGGGCGATGGGCAGAGCGAAGGTATGCCGCCGTCCCGTCACCAGCGTGATCTCAACCCCCTCTCGATGAGCGCGCCGCATGGCTGCCAGGTCGGCGTCCGAAATCTGGAATTGCGGATTGAGCAGGGTGCCGTCGATATCCACGGCCAGCAGCCGGATAGGAAGTTTCACCCTGAGATTTTAGCAGCCCGGGTTAACACACCACTTGGTCCGGTCCGGTCCGGTTCCTCCGCTATCTCCGCGGCCGTTCTCCGCGAACTCCGCGCTTTGAGGTTTGGCATTTTGGTGCGGGCTCAACAAAAATCTTAACGCGCAGAGGCCGCAGAGAGCGGCCGCGGAGATCGCCGAGAAGTCTTACTGCTCCCGCGCCCCATGCTATAGTGCGCATGAAAACATGGGGCTGCTATTTTTCGCATTTTCGTGGTGGGGCATCATTCTGCAGGCGGTGGCCATCATCCACTTCATCCGCCGCCGCCCGGATACTTATTGGCTCTTCGTCATCTTCTTCCTGGGCTGGCTCGGTGCTCTGGTCTACATTTTCGTGGAAGTCATCCCCGACGCCGGCCTGCTGCGCCAATCCTTCCAGGTTTTTCCGCGCCGCAGCCGCATTCGTGAGCTGGAGTCGGCCATTCTCGACAACCCCTCGGCGGGCAACTACGAAGAACTGGCGGGCCTTTACTTGGACGAAGGAAACTACGCTCGCGCCCGCCAGTACTACGACAAATCCATCTCCATCCGCGCCGACTCGCCCGACCCTTTCTACCGCCGCGCCATCGCCGCCGTTCACATGGGAGACTTTGCCGCAGCTTTGCCCGATCTTGAGTGGGTTGTTGCCGAAGATCCCAAGTACGATTTTCATCTCGCCGCCGGCTTGCTGGCCCACGTCTACGCCAACACCGGCCAACCGGAGAAGGCCGCCAGGCTATTTCAGGAGGTCACCAAGATTTCCACTTCCTCCGAGATTTATTACAATTACGCCTGCTTCCTGGCCGCGCAACACCGCACTGCGGAGGCTCGCGAGTGGGCGCAACGGCTCCTCGACAAGCGCCGCAACATGCCCGGCTATCTGCGCCGCCGCGAACGCCCTTGGTTCCGCAAAGCAAATGGTTTGCTAGGCCGCCTGCCCGCGTAGCTCATGTGGCGTGAATATATGTTCACGCGGGGACAGCCGCCCCGGCTGTCCAAACGGGCTTTAGCCCGGCATGGGGACGGACGCCCGCCCGCTAAACTCTTCCCCGGGCTCGCATCCCGCTTCTCGAGTGCACCAAATGTGGTGCAACCAATTTAGCCGATCATCCTTATGCAGTTTGTCAAAAACGATGGAGGCATATCCTATGTTAGCTATAGCCCATATTTCTTAAGGAAAGACTTTAATCTAGCATCGTTGCCGGGAGTTTCTTCACCCTCTGATGGAAGGGAACGGCTTCCGGCCGTGGCAGTCGACAGGAATCTTCTACCGAACCCCGCGATATTTTGGTCGCGGAGCGTTGTTCCCGCGCCCTTGGCCGACCTTCTTCTTAAACGCAGCCCCGCTGAAGACCCAAAATCCAACGCTCGCGCCGTAGGAGAAAATCACGATCAGCGCCCATTTTGCGAACTCTCTTCCGTCCACATGCGCCAAATCCCAGTGGGTGAGCGGCCACACGACAAGACCATAAATTCCAGCCAGCACCAGCACCGCTGACAGCGCGATAAAGACCGCGAACCCGCCCGCTGAGATGCTCTCGAAAATCAGCATTCCCCAGTAATGCTGGTCGTTGGCTGGGCGGTTCTGGGGCCTTGGCCTGGCAGGCGGCATAGTTCTTCCCAGCGTCAGCCTATCTGCTCTGCCGGCAATCCTCCAAGTTACGATAGGAATGCCGTGGTGCCAGTCCCAACGACCCCGAGGCGCACGGCCATAATGCCAGCCTGCCGACAAGCTTGGTCGCGCCGCTTTCCTGCTTTACACTGATGTCCCTTGCCCCCCGACCTCCAATCTTGGGTTGACCGCCTGCGCGCGGGCGATTCGCTAGCTTTGGCCCGCGCCATCAGCACGGTTGAGAACCATGCCCCGGGATGGTCCGGCCTGCTCAAGGCGCTCTTCCCACACAGCGGCCACGCTCGCGTCATCGGCCTCACCGGTGCGCCCGGCGCGGGCAAGAGCACGCTGGTCGACCACCTGGCTGGCCACTACAGAAAAGAAAATCGCACGGTTGGCATCATCGCCGTCGATCCCACCAGCCCATACAGCGGCGGCGCGATTCTCGGCGACCGCATCCGCATGCAGGCGCACTCCGCCGACCCCGGCATCTTACATCCGCAGCATGGCCACGCGCGGCTCGCTCGGCGGACTCGCCCGCGCCACCGCCGACGTCGGCCACCGTGCTCGACGCCTCCGGCCGCGACCTCGTGCTCATCGAGACCGTCGGCGTCGGCCAGGATGAAGTGGACGTGGTCCGCCTCGCCGACGTCACCGTCGTGATCCTGGTCCCCGGCATGGGCGACGACGTGCAAGGCATCAAGGCCGGCATCATGGAGATCGCCGACATCTTCGTCATCAACAAATGCGATCACGAGGGAGCCGAGCGCGTCGAGCGCGAGATTCGCGCCCTGCAATCGCTGGACCTGCGCCATGACGGCTGGACCCCGCCCATTGTCAAGACGGTTGCCAGCGAGGGGCAGGGAATTGGAGAATTAGTTGCCGCCATCCGCGAATTTGACGCAAATCTCCAAACCGGAAACCATGCCAATAAGCGTAGTATTCAGAACTGGGAAGCGCGGCTGACCGCCATGTTGCGCGACGCCTTGCTGGAAAAAGCCCGTCAGCAATTGCCCGGCGCCGCCCTGACGCGCTACGCCGCAGAAATCGCCGCCCGCCAGCGCGATCCCTACACCCTGGTTGAAGAAATTGTCGGCAAGCTGGAGGAAAAATGACCCCTGCGATTGACCATCTTGGAATCGCCGTGAAGTCACTGGCCGCCGCCAAGAACATCTACCAGAAGCTGGGACTGAACATTTCTCCCGAAGAGGTGGTTGAGGGCGAACAAGTGCGGGTGGTGATGATCGCAGTTGGCGAAAGCCGCCTGGAGCTGCTTGAACCCACGTCAGAAAACTCCGTGGTGGCCAAATTCCTTGCCAAGCGCGGCGAGGGCTTGCATCATCTTTGCCTGCGCGTGCCCGACCTGCCGGCAGCGGTCGCCAAACTGAAACAGGACGGCGCGCGTCTGATTTCGCAAGAAATAAAGGTAGGCGCGGGCGGACATCGCTACGTGTTCGTGCATCCCGCCAGCGCCGGCGGCGTGTTGCTCGAGCTGGTGGAAGGAGAGTAGCGCCCGGAATCTCCCTCGCCGCTCCTCGCCTCGCCGACAGTCCTGCGGGCGCACGGACCGGGCGAAACGTTACTATTTGCATGCTGATTCTCGCCGCCGACACTTCCGGAAAACAAGGCAGCATCGCTCTTGCTCAGGCTGAGCGGGGCGGGTCTTGCGAAGCACTGGAAGTCGTCCCCCTCACCGGCGGAACATTCTCCGCCCAGCTCATTCCGCAAGTCGCCGCTCTCCTGGCCAAGCACGGGTTCAGCAAGCATGATATCGGCGCATTCGCCGTCGCTTCCGGTCCCGGATCATTCACCGGCCTACGCGTCGGCTTGGCCGCTATCAAGGCGTTGTCCGAGGCACTGGACAAGCCCATCGCCGCCGTATCGCTGCTGGCGGCGGTCGCGTCGGCGGGTCATTCGCGAGGAAAGGTGCTGGCCGCCCTCGATGCAGGAAGAAATCAAGTCTATGTCGGGAAATACGAGCTTGGCGAGACCCTCACCATGCAGAGTGAAAGCCTGCTCCCGATCGAGCAGCTCTTGTCCTCCGCAAACGGCTGCAACGTGATCACCCCGGACGCGCACATCGCCGATGCCGCCCGCAATCGGGGACTGAATGTCGAAGAAGTCGAGAGGCCAAGCAGCGGGGCCATCTCGCGCTTAGGATGGAAGAAGATCTTGTCGGGCGATATCGTCTCGCCCGAAGCATTGGAAGCGAACTACATCCGCAGCGGCGCGGAGAGCTTGGTCAAGAGCTCTTAGCCGGTCAAGGTGCAGAATCCCAAATGCCCATCCGTCCCGCCACTCTCACCGATCTCCCCGCGCTGCTTGCTCTGGAGCGCCAATCCCCCACGGCCGCACACTGGTCGGAACAGCAGTATCGCGCGGTTTTTACTTCAGAACCGCGCCGCCTCTCGCTGGTTGCGGAAGAGAGCGCCGCACTGCAGGGTTTTTTGGTGGCGCGAACCCCCGACCACGAATGGGAGATCGAGAATATCGTCGTTGCGATGGCCGTGCGGCGCATCGGCGTGGGCACAAGCTTGCTACGGGCATTTCTTGACCTTGCCCGCCGCTCGGGCGTGAAAGCCGTATTCCTCGAGGTGCGCGAATCAAACCACGGGGCACGTTCTCTCTATCAAAAGCTCTCGTTTTGCGAGGCCGGCCGCCGTCGTCGCTACTACCGCGATCCCGACGAAGATGGACTGCACTACCGCCTCGATCTGAGCTAAAACCCTCCCGCGATGTGTGTCCAAAGTGCTAACCACGTGAGTACTAGGGTGTTACGCTTAGCGGGAATTTGGCATTGCTGCCGACAAAATCCTATGGTAGCTTATGAGGCGAAAACTCCCGGTAGGAGGTCTGCTGGATGCTTGCTTCTAGAGACCAACTCCTGGCCAGTCACGATGAATTCCGGAAACTGGTGCAGGAACATTCGCAATACGAATCACGCCTAGGCTCTCTCACACAAAAACGATATCTCAGCGAAGACGAAAAGCTGGAAGAAGTTCGTCTGAAGAAACTGAAATTGCGCCTGCGCGATCAAATGGAGTCGATCGAGCGCCAGTATCGGCTGCACGTTCAGCAAGGTCAGGTCGCGTAGTCTTTTTCTGGGTTGGCGCGTTCGCGCCCCCATCCGGTTGCTGAAGGTTTGATCTGCCTGTTTTTCGGTCTATCTTAAGCGCTTTTTTATCAGTGGTTAACACGAGAAGCTATTCCCGTCTTCACCGTGCACTATAATTCCCCTGTCTCCCATGGTTCGCGACGGTTACTACTACGCGCTGGTTCTGCTGGCTGCGGCCGGGCTCCTGGCTTGGTTGGCGGGCCCGGTCTGGGCTGTGCTCCCGGTGTTGCTGGCAGGTTTCTTCTTATGGTTCTTTCGCGATCCCGAGCGCACGATTCCCCACGCCGCCAACGCCGTTGTCTCTCCCGCCGATGGCAAGGTCACGGATCTGTCGCCCCTGACCATCGATGGAATCCCGCACACGCGCATCAGCATCTTCCTGAACGTTTTCAACGTCCATGTGAACCGCTCGCCCATCGCCGGAGTGATTCGCGACGTGCGCTATCAGCGCGGCAAATTCCTCAATGCCATGAACCCGGCTTCGGCGGAACATAACGAGCAAAACACCGTCACTGTGCAAGGCGAAGGCCATACCGTGACATTCAAGCAAATTGCCGGCCTGCTGGCGAGGCGGATTGTATTCACCCGCCGAACCGGCGACCACGTAGAGCGCGGCGAACGCATTGGCTTAATCAAATTCGGTTCGCGCGTGGATGTGCTTCTCGAAGCGTCCGCCAGCCCGCAAATCAAAATCGGGGATCACGTAAAAGGCGGCGCCAGCATTTTGGCTTATCTGCGGCCCGAGTCCGCGCTGGTTGCGGCCAATGGAGCGGAGCACGCCGGGCAGCAAGGAGCACGGTAATGGATGCCGAAGGCCCCGAGGTTCCGCAGACAGTTGCGCTGACTCCTAAGCGGAGGCGTGGCGAAAACGGTAGGCGCCTCCCGCGCCGGCTGAGCAAAGGCATGTACATTCTGCCTTCGCTGTTCACCACCGCCAACATTGCCGCCGGCTACTACGCCATCCTGCAGGTCACGCACGGTTCTGCGGCCGAGCCGTGGCATTTTGACTTCGCCGCCATTGCCATCGGATTTGCCTTTCTGTTCGACGGCCTGGACGGCCGCATCGCGCGCATGACCGGAACCAGCAGCGATTTCGGCAAGGAATTAGATTCCTTAGCCGACGTTGTCACCTTTGGCGTAGCTCCCGCTATGCTCGCCTGGATGTGGGGATTCCGCAATCTTTCCTCCGGGCTTCCCCCCTGCTCCTGATCCGGCTGGTGCAGTTGGGCGCCATCGCCAGCTTTCTTTTCCTCATGGCCGGAGCCAGCCGCTTGGCGCGCTTCAACATCACCAGCAATCCCCAGCCCTCGAATCCCGGCCGTCCCGGAAAGAAATATTTCGTCGGCATGCCCATCCCGGCCGGGGCGGGCGTAATTGCCGCCGTCGTGCATTTTTCCAACGGCGAGCCGATCACCGCGTGGTGGACCGCCGTAACCTGGCTTCTGATGATCACGGCCGTCGCCTACTTGATGGTGAGCACGTGGCGCTTTTACAGCTTTAAAGACATTGATCTGAGCGTGCGGCAGCCTTTTCGTCTCATCCTTGTGCTGGCCAGCTTGTTTGCGGCGATCCGCTTCTTTTCCCAATGGGTTCTTTTTCTGATGGCGCTCATCTACATGTTTTCCGGCGTTTTTTGGCGGTTGCGATGGATCCTTCGGCGCAAGAGCGGACCAACTCCGCCTCCGCCCTATCAAGAGGCATCGCAGACCTCATGAGCTCGCAATCCAAGTTCGCTGTGGCCGCGCAGCCCGAGCCGACGCGCCCCGGCAAGCTCTACCGTTTGGCCATCGTAGGCGCCGGCACGCTCAAGGGCAAAGAAGTCGCCGAGGTCCTCAACGACCGCAATTTTCCCGCCATCGATATCAAGCTGCTCGATGACGACGAGTCCCTCGGCCAACTGGAGGCGGTGCGCGACGAGATCACTTTCATCCAGAATGTCCGCTCGGAACAATTCGAAAATATCGATTTTACTTTTTTCGCTTCGGATCCCGAATGCACCCTGCGGAATTGGAAAACCGCGCGCAACGCGGGCAGCGCCATTGTCGATCTCACTTACGCGCTTGAAGACGAACCGGGCGCGGTTGTACGCTCTCCTCGCATCGACCACTTGCTCGGCCGTTTACCCGCGCCAGAACTTCAGCCTGGCCCCTCCGTAATCGCGCACCCCTGCGCCGTGGTATTGGCGACGCTGTTGTTGCGCGCGCAGAAAGCGGGCACGGTAAAGCAAGCGGTGGCCACGGTTTTCGAGCCTGCCTCCGAGCACGGTCAAAAGGGAATGGACGAGCTGCATGAACAGACGGTGAACCTGCTCTCTTTTCAGCCGCTACCCAAGAACGTATTCGATACCCAGGTGGCCTTCAATCTGCTCACCCGCTACGGAGACAACTCCGTGCCCACGCTCGCCGCCGTCGAACGCCGCATCGTGAAACATTACCGCCAAATTGCGGGCAAGGATGCTCCGCTGCCCTCTTTGCAGTTGGTGCAGGCCCCGGTATTTCATGGCCACGCTTTTGCCGTGCATCTGGAAATGGAGGCGCCCGCCGACGTCGCCAGCATCACCGATGCGCTGGCGCGCGAACATGTAACTGTCAGCCGGGCTTCCGAAGATGCGCCCAGCAACGTCAATGCCGCGGGACAGGGCGATATTCTGCTGTCGGTTCTCCCCGATAACAATTCTCCCCACGGATGCTGGCTGTGGGCAGCCACCGACAACTTGCGCCTCGCCGCCTTGACGGCCGTCGAATGCGCGGAAAGCATGGCCGCCAGCCGCCCCAGAGGAAAGATCCAATGAAAAGTGTGGCGCGGGCACTCTTGCCCGCGAGCTTGTGTTTTTGGGTGGCGCAGCGCTTCCGCGCAGCGATAAGGTTTTCGTCAGGACGGGTTTTGGCCCCTAAGAACAGGAGACATTTCCTTGGCGGGGTGTCTCTGGCCGCGTCGCTGCTCCTAACCGCTTGCGGCTACCACACCGCCGGCCACGCCGTCACCCTCCCCGCCGATCTCCGCACCATCGCCGTTCCCGCATTCATCAACAACACCGAAACCTACAAAGTCGAGCAGACTCTCACCGCCGCAGTGGTTC
>CAVZMC010000015.1:0-8935 GCA_963776125.1 uncultured Acidobacteriaceae bacterium
CTACGTATGTATTGCTAATGCGGTAAATCTGCTTCTCGCTCGCCACACTCAGAAGTTGGTGGTTGAGCGCTCGCGCCGATTCCACATCGTGGCCAAACGGCTTTTCAATGATGATTCTGCGCCAATGTTGGTTTTCTTCCAACAACCCGACGGCGGCGAGCTGCTCGGCTACCAGACCGAAGTAGTCGGCTCCCGTGGCCATGTAGTAAAGGTGGTTGTTGTGGGTGGAGTGGTCGCGATCCACCTGGTCGAGAAGATCCTTCAACTTCGGATAAAGGCTCTTGTCGTCGAAGTTGCCTTGCAAATAATAAAGACGCCGGACAAACCATTCCCAAACATCGGGATCGACCGTGTCGGTGCCAAATTCCTTGATATGCTCCGAGGCTTTCTGGCGAAAATCCTCGTTGGACAGCGCGGCACGCGCCACTCCGATTACGGCAAACTCGCGGGAAAGCAATTCGCTCTTGGCCAGATTGTAGAGCGCAGGGATTAGTTTGCGCGCGGTCAGGTCGCCGGCCGCGCCGAAGATCACCATGGTGCAAGGTTCGCCGACTTTTCCGACTCGCGGCGGGGCCGTCATGGTTGCTGTTTGAGCCATCGATACCTCGTTCGCGACGAAGCGCGGAAAGTCTATGCCGTTTTCTTAGTGGCGGAGAGTTCTATGTGGCCGCCAAATTTCTGCCGCATCGCGGAGAGCATTTTCTCCGCGAACGTATGTTGCTGGCGCGAGCGGAAGCGCGTGAACAGCGCCGCCGACAGCACATCCACGGGGACGGCAGCGTCTATGGCGGCCTCGATGGTCCAGCGTCCTTCGCCGGAATCTTCGACAAATCCGGTGTATTCGGAGAGCGTGGGATTTTCCGCCAGCGCCATGGAAGTGAGGTCAAGCAGCCAGGAACTGACCACGCTGCCACGCCGCCAGACTTCGGCAATATCCGGCAGATTCAGATCGTAGCGGTAATCCTCCGGCAATTCTTTGCTGGTCGCGTTGCGGAAGATATCGAAGCCCTCGGCGTAAGCCTGCATCAGTCCGTACTCGATGCCGTTGTGCACCATTTTGACGAAATGGCCAGCCCCGGAAGGGCCGCAGTGAATGTAGCCTTCTTCGGCGGTTCCCGGCATTTTCTCGCGGCCGGGAGTACGAGGAATTGTGCCCCGTCCGGGAGCGAGAGTCTTGAAGATGGGATCGAGTTGCTGTACTGCTTCCTTCGGTCCGCCGATCATCATGCAGTAGCCGCGGTCGATGCCCCAGACGCCGCCACTGGTGCCGACATCCACGTAATGAATGCCTTTTTCCTGGGCTTGCTTGGAGCGGCGGACGTCATCTTTGAAGTAGGAATTGCCGCCGTCGATCACAATGTCGCCCGGTTGCATGCGCTGAAGCAGCGCTTGCACACTCTGCTCGGTTGGGCCGCCGGCCGGCACCATCAGCCAAGCCACGCGGGGCTTGCCCAGCTTGCCGACGAAATCGTCGAGCGACGACGAGGCAATAGCGCCCTCCGCGGCAATGTGCTTCACGTTGTCGGCGCTAAGGTCGGTAGCGACGACTTCATGCCCACCACGCATCAGCCGCCGCGTCATGTTGGCGCCCATTTTGCCCAGGCCTACCATTCCCAATCGCATCGCCTTAGCTCCTTGTTGGTCTTCGACTCGCTTTCCGGGTGAACGTCAGTTGAGCGCCTCGCCAAAAGCTTTCTGCAGTCTGCTCAAGCCAGCCTCCAGGTCCTTACCGAGATGCACTCGCAAGGCGCGGCGGCCACGGTCTGCCAGCACCTGAAAATCGCCGCGCGCCTGCGCTGCTTTTACCACGCCGAAGGTATATTCTTGGCCGGGCACGGCAAGATCGGCAGCGTCATCGCAAGTGACTTGCAGAAATACTCCTGAGTTCGGGCCGCCTTTGTATGCCTGGCCGGTGGAGTGCAGGAATCGCGGGCCGAATCCCAGGCAAGTGGCAGCGTGCTTTCGGTCCCGGACCGCATGGCGTATCTCCTGCAACTGCGCTTCGTGCGCGGGATTCATCTGCACGAACGCGAGCAATGCAAAATAATCGCTCGCGTGCAGGCGATTGAGATGCGCGCGGAGATAGCCGGCTAAAGTCGTGTCTTTGCCGGCAGCTTCGGCGAGTGCGTCGGCATTCTTCGAATCGGTAAAGAGCTTAATGCCGGCGTCTTCCAAAACCGGTGTTTCCAGCGGCAAGGAGCCAGTTTTCTCGTATGCGGAAGTCAGCTCCCGGGTCGCGATCTTGCTGGCCTCCACATCCGGTTGATTGAATGCGTTGATGCCGATGATGGATCCGGCCACAGCCGTGGCGATTTCCCATCGGAAGAATTCCTGGCCGATGCCATAGACGTCGGCGAGCGAGATGCGGACGACCGGATGTCCGGCCTGCTCGAGCGCGGCGACTTTTGCATCCTGCTGCGCGTCGGTCTTCGAATCGAGCCGCAAATAGGCGAACACCCGGTCGTTGCCATAAACCGCCGGTGCCCCCAATTCTTCACGGTCCACCGGAATAATGCCCTTGCCTTGCTTGCCGGTGGATTCGGCAAGCAGTTGTTCCAGCCAAGCTCCGAGATCGGAAATTCCCGGCGACGCGATGATCGTGACTTTATCGCGGCCGCTGGTTGCTGCCGAGCCCAGAATAATTCCCAAGAGCGCGCCGGGGTTTTCTTCGACCGCCACGGAGGCGGCGCACGCATCGACCATTTCTTTCGTGCGGGCGAGGAACCTCGCGACGTCCAGACCCATAAGCGCCGCCGGCACCATCCCGAAGTTCGATAGCGCCGAGTAACGCCCGCCGATGCTGGGCAGCCCAAAGAAGATGTGGCGGAAGCGGTCGGCTTCGGCAACTTGCTGCATTTTCGATCCAGGGTCGGTGATGGCAATGAAGCGGCTGCCGGCTTTATCGGCGCCAATGGTTTGCTTCACGCGCTCGAGGAAATATTGCTTGAAGATATTGGGCTCCAGCGTCGAGCCCGATTTGCTGGAAACCACGAACAGGGCCTTATCCAAATCCACTTTGCCTTCGAACGCCTTGATCTGCGCCGGATCGGTGGAATCGAGCACGTGCAGCTGAGGAAAACCCGCAATCCGTCCGAAAGTCTTGTCGAGAACTTCCGGGCACAGGCTGGAACCGCCCATGCCCAGCAAAAGAATGTCACTGAAACCACCGCTTTTCGCGTCTTCGGCGGCGGCGCGAAGCCTGTCGAGGTGCGCGATCTGATCTTCGGTAATGCCCAACCAGCCCAGCCAATCGGCTTCATCAGTCCCCGTCCACAATGACGCATCGTGCTTCCACAGGCGTTGCAGCTTGCCCGTGGTGCGCCAGTCGGCGAGGTTGGCTTTCACCAAGGACGCCAATGGCTCCGCCAGAGTGTAGGTCTGCCTATTCACGTTGGGACTCATGGGCTATTTCGCGGTCTTGCCCACGGCTGCGAGCAGTTTGTCGAATGCCTCGGAAAAAAGCCGCACGCCGTCCTCGGTCAGTTTGTCGGTGACTTCATCGATTGAAATGCCAAGCTGGGCCAGAGTTCTCATGCTTTGCTCTGCTCCCGGAATATCCTCTGTCAAGCTGGCGCGGGGATGGCCATGATCGCGGAAGGCGTCGAGCGTCACCGGCGGAATGGTATTCACGGTGTCCTTGCCGATGAGTTCCTCGACGTAAAGCACATCGCTGAATTTCGGATTCTTGGTGCTGGTGCTGGCCCAGAGCACGCGCTGCACTTGCGCGCCTTTGGCGGCCAACTTCTTCCATTCATCCGCAGCAAAAATCTTCAGGTAGCGCTGGTAGGCGAGCTTGCCGTTGGCGATGGCAATTTTTCCTTCCAAGTCCTTCAGTTGCTCCTGCTCTTTTGGATTTTTCGAAGTCTTGAGCTTGTCGGCGAGCATCGAGTCGACCAGGGAATCGATGCGGCTGATGAAGAAGCTGGCCACGCTGGCCATTTTGCTTACGTCTCCGCCATGGGCGGCAAATTGGCCCAGGCCCGCCACATAGGCCTCCGCCACTTGTTGATAGACCTCCTGCGAGAACAACAGCGTGACGTTGACGTTGATGCCTTCGCTGATCAGCTGGCGGAACGCCGGAATGCCCTCTTTGGTGCCGGGAACTTTAATCATCAAGTTCGGCCGGTTGACGGTCTTCCAGAGGCGGCGCGCTTCCTGCAGCGTGCCTTCCGTGTCGCGCGCGAGATAGGGCGAAACCTCCAGGCTCACGTACCCGTCGTACCGCCGGGTGCTGTCGTACACGGGGCGCAGAATATCGGCCGCATCCTGAATATCGCGAATGGCAAGCGCTTCATAGCGCGCCTTGGCATCAAGATTCGCCGGCAGCGATTTCAGAAAATCCGCGTAGTCCTTGCTGGACGCGGCTTTTTCGAAGATGGCGGGATTCGAAGTCATGCCGCGCAAGCCGTCCTCGTCGATCAAGCGCTTGAGTTCGCCGCTAGTCATCAAATCGCGGCGGATGTAGTCCAGCCAAACCGACTGGCCAAATCTAAGTAGGTCGACTAAAGGGTTGGTCGCTTTGGGGGTTTCTAGAATTCCGGTTGGCTGCATGGTTTTCTCCGTATTTTTTAACTTTGTATTGCGACGCTCGGGCGAAAAACTATTTCGCCTTGGCGATAGCTTCGCGCGCGGCCGCCAGCACGTTCTCGGTCGTGAAGCCGAATTTCTTCAGCAACTCTTTGATCGGAGCGGAGGCGCCGAAACGGCGCATACCGATCACCGTGCCCGTCAGGCCCACGTACTGCGACCATCCAAACGTGGAGGCCATTTCGACCGCGACCCGCGCCCTGATCTCGGCGGGGAAGACTTCCCGCTTGTAAGCATCGCTCTGCTTCTCAAAAATATCCCACGAAGGCACGCTAACCACGCGCGCCTTCACGCCCTCGGTCTTTAGTTGCTCGTAAGCATTCACGCACAACGAAACCTCGCTGCCGGTCGCCATTAGGATGACGCTGGGCTTGCCGTCGGCTGCGTCGGCAAGAATATAAGCGCCTTTGCTTACCCCTGACGCCGGCGCATACTTGGTGCGATCGAAGGTCGGCACCGCTTGCCGGGTGAGCACCAGAGCCGCCGGCTTGTCGCGCAGTTGCATGACTACTTTCCAGGCCTCGACTACTTCATTGGCATCCGCGGGCCGCAACACCACCAAGCCTGGCATCGCGCGCAGCGATGCTAACTGCTCGACCGGTTGATGGGTGGGGCCATCCTCGCCGACCCCGATTGAGTCGTGGGTGTAAACGTAAATAACCGGCATCTCCATCAACGCAGCCAGGCGGATGCTTGGACGCATGTAGTCGCTGAAGTTGAAAAACGTCGCGCCGAACGCGCGCACCTTCGAAACCGCCATGCCATTCAACGCCGCGCCCATAGCGTGTTCCCGGATGCCGAAGTGGAAGTTGCGCCCGCCGTAGCTGCCCGCTTCGAAGTCTTTGATGCCTTCGCCCTTGAGCGTGGTCTTGTTGGAGGTCGCGAGATCGGCCGAGCCGCCAATCAGCCACGGCACGTTTTGCGCGATGGCATTCAGCACTTTGCCGCTGCTCTCGCGGGTCGCGACTCCCTTGGCGTCCGCTGGGAAGGTGGGCAGGTTCTTGTCCCATCCCGATGGAAGCTGGCGGTGCTGCATGCGGTTGATCTGGTCCGCCAGCTCCGGATACTTCTTGCCGTATTCGGCGAAGAGTTTCGTCCATTTTTCGCGCAGGCCGCGGCCGCGCGCGCCAATACCTTGCTGAAAATGCTCCAATACGCCATCCGGGACAAGGAATTTCGCGTCCTCGGGCCAGCCGTAGGATTTCTTGGCCAGCCGGACTTCTTCTTCTCCCAAGGGTTCGCCGTGGGCCGCGTTAGTGTCCTGCTTATGCGGCGCCCCATAGCCGATGTGGGTGTTCACAATAATGAGAGTGGGGCGTTCGGAGTTTTGCAGAAAGTTGTGATAGGCCTTGCCCAGCGCGTCCAAATCATTGGCATCGGTGACATGCGCCACATTCCAGCCGTAGGCCTTGAAGCGCGCGCCCACGTCCTCGCTGAATGACCATGCGGCCGGACCATCGAGCGTGACGTGATTGTTATCGTAGATCCAGCATAGGTTGGAGAGTCGCAAATGGCCGGCGAGCGAAGCCGCCTCGCTGCCCACGCCTTCCATCAAGTCGCCGTCGCTGCAAATGGCGTAGATGTTGTAATCGAAAATCTCGAAGCCTGGACGGTTGTACTGTTCCCCCAGCCACTTCGCCGCGATCGCCATGCCCACACTATTGCCGATGCCCTGACCCAATGGCCCGGTGGTCGTTTCCACTCCTGCGGTCATGCGATATTCGGGATGCCCCGGCGTGCGGCTATCCAGCTGGCGGAATTTCTTGATGTCGTCGAGCGTGACCGCGAAATCGCCTAGCTTGTCGTATTCCGGATTCACGCCACGAACCCCGGTCAAGTAAAGAATGGCGTACAGCAACATGGAGGCGTGCCCCGCCGAGAGCACAAAGCGATCACGATTCGGCCAAGTGGGATCTGCCGGATCGTAGCGAAGAAAGTCCTGCCATAACAAATACGCCACCGGCGCGAGCCCCATGGGCGCTCCCGGGTGGCCCGAATTCGCCTGCTGCACGCCATCGATGGCGAGAGTACGGATGGTGTTGATGCTGAGAGTTTTCAGTTCCTGACCTTGCAGAGTTTGTTCACCCACCACCATAAATAACATCTCCTTCGACTGGCATCGCCCGCTGTGACAAACAAAGTCACCGCTCTCACGGAAATGCTCGAGACCACCAAGGTTCCGGCCCGCAAGCAGTTTATCAATTTCCGGCGAGACGCGCTCCGCCTGGCCGAAGATTTGCGGCCAAGTACGGCCTTATCTTTCTGAGATGGAGCCGGGCAGCGAAAGATTCATAGGA
Organism: uncultured Acidobacteriaceae bacterium; assembly: GCA_963776125.1. Lineage (GTDB taxonomy): Bacteria > Acidobacteriota > Terriglobia > Terriglobales > Acidobacteriaceae > PALSA-270. The sequence continues at coordinate 6,885 of CAVZMC010000015.1, forward strand.
GTGGATGTTAAAGCTGAGGAAATATGGGCAAAATGCCTGAACCTACCGCTTCAGGCGGGCCAAATACCCGTGATTGGCAGCGTGTCCCTTGGTTGAGCTTTCCACAAACTTGAGAAACTGGCGCAGGGTTTCCCTTTCCGCGTGGTCCATATCGGCGAACCTCACCCGGACTCCAAAATTGGGATTGGCGCGAGCGACGGTTCCACTCAACACCAAGCCTTTAACCCACATCTGCCCGCTGGCGACCCAAAGCCCCATTTCAATTTTGGCGCCGGCTGAAAAGATAGCCGGAGTTTCCACCAAGCATCCGCCCAGGCTGGTATTGGAAAGGTTGCCCCAAACCGGTGTTACGGAACCGGCCGCACGCAGCTCAACTACCGCAAAACACTTCATCCTGGGATAGCGGCGGCGATCCTGTCCCCAAGACGGTGTGAAGATGCTGGGCTCGAAAGGGGGTGTGGCTGCTGGAGTAGTGGCGACGGGCTGCAGCGGCTGGATTTCATTGGCCGCGGACTCAGGCTGGGCTGGTTTGGCCGCGCCCTTCTTGATCCTCCGCATGATTTCGAGCAGGGCAGCGTCGCGGGTTTCGGCGGGAGCGTCGCGGTAGGTCTGCAACAGCTCGCCCAAATGCATAACCAGGTCGGGATCGGCCAAAAGCCGCGTCCAGTCTGCTCCCTTGGCGGACGGTTTTGGATTACTCATAGGTTAGCAAGGTGCCGTGCGGCGCGACTTTCGTACCATCCGCCGGTTGTAGATTGAGGCATGAGCCCGGTCCCGATCAAGATCACCATGGTGACAGACAACGGTAACCTGAGCCGTGTTACTTGGTGCTTTCTCTCGTGCTCCTTGCGGAGGGCGGAAAGATGATGCCAAACCAGACCTCTAACGACGTATCCTACTCATATGGCACACATTGCAAACCCTGCGCTCCGCCGGCTTCGAGAGGCCGCGTTTCTCGCCCTCGCCCTGGCGTTTCTCGCGGGCGATTTTCTGCCTGCACATGGCCAGGCTGCCGACGCACACGCCGTTCCGGTTGTCGATGGCGGCATCGGCTCATGCTCGGTCGAATTCACGGTAAACGACGGAACCGGCGCACGGCTCTACGATGCCAAAATCCGGGTGCACATTGCCTATGGGTTCATGCGTGCCCACAAACTAGATCTGGAAGTCGGCACCAACGTAGATGGCAAAGCGCGCTTCACCGGGTTGCCGGAAAAGGTGAAAGAACCGCTGCACTTCAAAGCCACACAAGGAGATAGTGAGGGCGAAGCGGTTTACAATCCTACCGGAAACTGCACCGCGAAGCAGACTATTGCCCTGTCGAAGGGTGGAAACGCTTCCGGCAAGACTCAGTAACTAGGAAATGCGGCGGCTGGGATTTTCCAATCCCATCTGTCCGCTGGTCGGGGCGATAGCTGGCGGTGAGCTAGGCGGAAATCAGATGCTTGCTGCGGTAGACGCTGTATCCACGCGGGGTCAGCCGAATCACGCCCCGCACTTGCTCCTCGACAATGCCCTCGTTCCGCAGTTCAGACACCGCCTCGCGCGCCACGGACGAATCCACGGTTTGCTTTGGTAAGGTCACAAACTGGCTGGGATCCTGTTCATAGCATCCCACTAAAGTTTCGAGGAGCTCGTTCTGGATCGATTCTGGGTGCATAAGCATCTCTCGCTATCCAAACGTGACTTCCATGCTAAATGGGGGTGAACGGGCAGGGAATAGCCCGTGGGTGCTAGTCGGCGGCACTTCAGTCACCGTAGTCGTAAACTAAAGGTGCGAATGCGGATAGGGCACCCAGAGCCGTATTTCGGGGGTAGAGACGGGTGGAAATCCGCGGTCGGCGACACATTGGTCCGAGGATGTCTCGTGGGCAGAAAACATCGATACCGGCAGCATCCTGCGCCAGCGTTGTCCCCGATGCCCGTTGATTTCCGCGCGTTCCACAACCCGGTTTAAGCTACGAAACCCTAGCCGGATGAGATTGATCTCAAGAAATGGTTTGTTGGGGGAAGGGCACGACTTCAGTCGTGCCTCTCAGTCTGGCTCTTTA
>CAVZMC010000016.1:0-23813 GCA_963776125.1 uncultured Acidobacteriaceae bacterium
GAGCTGATCACGCGCACCCGCTATCATGTTTTGAGCGAAACCAGCGACGCCGCCGACGCCACGCTGCGTGGCACTGTGCTCTCCGCCTACAGCTCCCCTCTGACGTATGATTCGCAGACCGGACGCGTGGCCAGCGTGTTGATTACCGTGAACCTGAAGGTCGTGCTGGCCGACCGGCACGGCAAGGTTCTGTATCAGAATCCCGCGTATTTGTTTCGTGAGCAGTACGAGGTGTCGCAGGAAGTCAGCAGCTTTTTTGAGGAAGATTCGCCCGCCCTCGATCGTCTGTCGCGCGACTTCGCCCGCACACTGGTCTCGAATATTCTGGAGGGGTTCTAGGTGAGAATGACAAAGAATCGCGAACTCTGGACCAGTTGTTACTCCGAGCGAAGCGGGGAGTCGGCTTTTGGCTGGAGTGTGAAACTGCAGATTCCTCGCGCCAAAAGGCCAACGCTCGGGACGGCAAGATCTTTACGGAATAGTATGGTGACGTCCTAATGCGGTCCTTCGCACAATCCGACCGCTTTGTCTCCGAAGTGGAAGCCCGCAAGCTGCGCCCGGCCTATGTCTTCGTGGGCGACGAGGTTTTCTTCCGCAAGCGTTGCCGCGAGGCCATTCTCGAACATCTGGTCCCGCCCGATCTGCGCGACTTCAGCCTGTTTGAATTCGATCTCGCCGAAACCGACCTGGCCGAAGTCCTCGACCGCGCCCGCACCCCTTCGCTGATGGCGCCGTTTCAAGTTTTCTTCATTCGCGGCGTGAAGAGCCTCTATGGCCGCGGATCGAACGAAGAAAAACTTGCCGCCATCGAGCAGTATGCAAAGATCCCAACCCTGACGCCGTGCTGATTTTCGTCGCCGATCACATCAGCATTCCCTCCGACGCCCGCCGCATGGACATGAACGACAAAGACCGCTATGAACGCATCCGCGACACCCTCGGCCAATACTGCGCCATCGTCGAATTGGCCCGCGTGCAGGAGGGCGACGCCGTCCGCTGGATTGGTGAATACTGCGCCACCGCCCAGGACGTGAAGATCGACGCTGACGCCGCCCGCGAACTGGTTGACGCGCTCGGCGGGGACATGATGATGATCTCCAACGAACTGGAAAAGCTGATCCTCTACGTTGGAGGGAAGAAACACATTAACCTGGGCGACGTTGAAACCATGGTGCTGGCCGCCAAGCAGCGTTGGTTAAACGAACTGACCGACGCGATTTCCGCCAAAGATCGCGTCCGCGCCCTGGAAATGCTGGGACGCAATTCTCTCCACCGGCGAAGGCGACGAAGCCGCTATCGGCCATCTCTACATGCTAGCCAAAACTTTCCGCCAGATGCTGGTGATTCTCGAGCGCAACGTCCGCGATCAGCGCATGCTGTGGGCCGCACTCTGGCAGGGCTTCCGCGTGCCGCCCTTCGCCGCCGACGACATCATCAAGCAAGCTCGACGCTACAAATCGAAAAGGGAACTCACGCGCGCGATTCGTTTAGTCGCGAAAACCGACCTCGCCATCCGCTCCAATCCGCCCAGCAAACGCTTCGTCCTGGAAAAATTAGTGCTCGACCTGACCGCCGAGCCCAAGCCGGAAAGCGGTTGGATGCAGGAAGAACTGCCGGTGTAAGCCGGAGAACAAGAATTAAGTAGGGGCAATAGGCGAAATGGTTGAGGACCTTACTCTCGCAAACGACTCCAGCGCTTGGGCGGCGGAAACTTGGTGGGCCAGGCGTCGGAGACGCTACAACGTCGGCCTGGTGGTCGCCGGCCTGCTGGGATTCGTTTGTTATGCCGCGACGGTCCAACGGTGCATTGATCTCCAAGTCCCCGGAGAATGGGAGATCACGATTTTCACTACCTTCTTCCAGGGTCTCGCTTACCTCGTCGCGATGGGCATCGCGAACGTTTGCTACTATTTGGGCCCTTGGTCAGAGAGAATCATCCATCCAAGCAACATAGCGCGATATCGTAAAGTCGCTTTCCGGCTGGGATTCTGGTTCTCGGTCTTGCTTCCGTTCACACCTTCTGCTCTTCTGGTTTTCTCATGCTCTGTGCAAGCGGGAGAAGATAAACGAGTCATTTTAGGGATGACCAAACCTGCGATCGCTGCGGCAGCCGTTTTGTTCGAGCGATACAAGTAAGCTCCTCTTCACCGATGCAGGAAGAATTGTCAGCACGAGATTACCCGGATGACCTACGAAACCGTGACGCTGTCGCTCGACCTGCCCTGGATCGTCTTCCTCGCCTACTGGATCGTCAAAGCCGCGAGGACGCACAAGACCGAAAAGAAAGAATCCTTCGCGTCGCGCTACTTAGTGATGCTGGTCTTGGTCTTTGGCTACGTTCTCATCTTCAGCTCGCACACACGCATTGGCCCGCTGGGCAAGCGTTTTGTGCCGCACGACCTAAACATTGCGATTCTCGGCATCGCCCTTACTTGGCTCGGCATCGGCCTCGCCATCTGGGCTCGCCACCACTTGGCGGAAAACTGGAGCGGACGCGTCACCATCAAAGAAGGCCACGAACTCATCCGCACCGGCCCCTACGCGCGTCTGCGCCATCCCATCTATACAGGGCTTCTTCTAGCGACGCTCGGTTCCGCCGTGGCTATCGGCGAGTGGCGGTGTTTGCTGGGTGTTTGCCTCGTGCTGATCGCATATTCGATCAAAGCCAAGCGGGAGGAAGCCATGCTAACCCAGAGATTTGGCGACGCATTCCAAGACCATCGCAGGCGCACAGGTTTCCTCCTGCCGCGCCTGCGATGAGCCCGTCGACCACTTTGGCATGGATGCCGTATGACCGATCAAAAAAACCTCTGTGCAGTCTAGTGTCCAGCGGCCTGGTTTGGGGGTGCGGGTTGCTGCTTCACAAACTCAAATGTGCAGGGGCGCCCCACAAAGCCGAGACCTACGTTCCTTGTCCCTGTGCCCTCGGTATCTTTGAATTGCGCCTTGATGTCGTAGCTGTATTCCTCGCCCTTGTGGGCGAAGACTCCGCGGGCATATTGCCGGGAGGCGACAATGCCGTCGGCGGACAGCTTGGCCCCGCCGTCCGGCGCAATCTTGCCTGTGATCAGCAGGTAGCCGGGATCCCCCGCCGTGCCGTGCTCTGCGCGAAAGTTGCTGTTGTCGATGACGCTGGGAAACTGCCAGGTGTAGCCGTCAGTATTTCCTTTCGCCGGGCAGGTGAGCTTGGTGAGCCACTGGCCATCGAAGCGCTCCCCCGCAACCGAAACCCCCGCCATGAGCGTCAAGACGCAAACCAGCCAAAACTGAGCCGTTCTCTGCATTTCCTTTTCTCCTTGGAGCAAGTGGCAAATCTTCTGCGCCTCGCGCCGAAGGCGCAACTCAACTCGCGATGCTGACTTGCTGAAAACTGGCTGAACGGAGGCTGTTGTTGTCCGCCGGCTGCCGCTCCGCGCAAGAAGTTGCTTTTCAGGGAGGACGAGACGCACTCAATGCAACACGAACGGGGAATCGTGTCAGTGATGTGGGTCACAGGCGAGACGGCGGCAATGTCGCGTGGAACTCACTCAAGACTGAGTCTAGGCGCTAGAAGTCGATCAAGAGCGCTCTTCCCGGCCACGCTATTCCGCACCGCCATGGTGCCCCGCGCGATGCACTTGGCCATGGTCTTCGACGGACTCCAAGTGCGTCACGATCTCGGCCCGCATGGGCAAAGCCTCAAGCAGGCGCTCCTCCAATTGAGTGGCCAAATGGTGTGCCCGGCCCAGGGGCGAATCGTACGGGAAAAGCAGGTGGAGCTCCACCATCAGCCGGTTGCCGGTGGTGCGAAAGCGGAGTCCGTGATATTGCAGCCCCAGTTCGGCGCACAAGCCATCCAGCTTCTGAGTCAAATCATGCCCGACGGCGGGATCGCAATAGTCGAGCAACCCGCGCGCCGAGCTCCAAACCAAATGTCCGCCCGACCAAAGAATGTTGAGTCCCAGCACGATGGCGCAGATAGGATCGAACGGCTTCCAGCCGGTGAGCATCACCAGTCCCAGCCCTAGCACCACGCCCACGCTGGTCCAGCAGTCGGTGAGAACGTGCTTGCCGTCGGCCTCAAGAATGAGGGAGTGATTGCGCCGCCCGGTCCGCACCAGATAAGCGCCCAGTGCGCCGTTAACCGCTCCCGCCGCCACCACGAACAGGACGCCTGCGCCGAGGTGCTCCAGCCGCAACCCAGCCAGCCATTTGTGAATAGCGGCGTAAAGAATGGCCACCGCCGCCACAATGATCATCGCCCCTTCGAAGCCGGCGGAGAAAAAAGTGATGCGTTCGTAGCCGTAAAGGAAGCGCTGGTTGGCTGGGCGTGCGCTCAGCCACAGCGCATACGCCGCGAATCCCACGGCAATGACATGGACAACGGATTCCGCCGCGTCGGTCAGGATGGCGGTCGAACCCGTGAGCCAGTAGGCGGTTACTTTCCCGACCAGCATCAGCACGCCGACAAACAGGGAAAGCCGCATGGCAAGGCGCGTCTGCCGCGACTCGTCTATAAGGCGCGAATCTCGCGTTGCCGCCGCGCTCTGAACCGAAGCCACCATGCCACCGCCAGTATTACGGTCGATGCTACCACTCGCCGCTGTTCCAACTCTGTGATTAGTGGCACCACGAAAAAAACACGTGGGGACAGCCGCGCTCGGCTGTCCGGCCGGGCAAAGCCGGGCAAGGTTCCACGTTATTGCAAAAGTCTGGCTGGAATTATTTCAGCGCATTCAACCGCGCGCTCAGGCGGGACTTGTAACGCGAGGCAGTATTCTCGTGCAGCGTGCCCTTTTGAATTGCTTTATCCAGCGCCGAAACCGCTTGCCGGAAGACCTTCTCCGCGGCGGCCTTGTCGCCCTTAGCCAGCGCCTCGCGCAGATCGCGCAACTCGGTGCGCAGCCGCGAACTGTTATTCCGATTGCGCGCAGTACGCTTCTCGGTCTGACGGGCGCGTTTGAGCGCCGAAAAATGATTTGCCATTTGGGTGCGTTACCTTCGTTTCCTCAGGAAAGTATTCCGGTAGGTACCGAATAGGCTATTTTACGGTAGCGATTCCCTGCGGTCAACAAAATGCCCAATGCCGCCGACCGATTGCCCAGTGCCACCGACCGATTAAAGGTGCTGCTCGACTCCTCCACGCCCATCGTGGTCATGGAGACGGTCGAGGAGGTGTGCGCCGTACGCATGGTGCGCGCCGCCTGTGCGGCTCTCAATCTGGCCGCTTTCGAGTGGAGCATCGCCAGCGGTCTGGCGCGCTGCGGCGGCGACAGCACCGCGCCCCCCATTGAACTCGGAAAACTCCCCATCCACGCCACCGGCTCCGCCGCCGACCTCAACGCGCAAGCCATCTATAACAGCCGCGATCCGGCGCAAATGCTGGGCAATCTGGAGGGCATCGCGGTCGAAGCTGCATTCATCCTCAAAGACCTGCATCGCCACATGGAGGACGCGGTCGTGGTCCGCCGTCTACGCGATGTAGGCCAGAAATTTCGCGAGAATCGCCGCACTGTCATTCTCACCGCGCCTTCGATCTCCATTCCTTCCGAACTGGCCGGTTTGGTGGAGTTCTTCGATTTGCCGCTTCCGGACCGGCAACGTCTCCGCCAAATCATCGATGAGGTGACTGCGCGAATCAGCAAGACGCATACCCTCCACCGCACTCTGGACCCGGCGGGATTTGCGGCTCTGGTGGACAACCTGCGCGGCTTCACCGAAGAAGAAGCCGAGCGCGCCGTTTCGCAGGCCATCGTTGGGCGTTACGGCCTGACCCCGGAAATCGTCACCGACGTCCTGCAAACGAAAAAAGAAATGCTGCGCCGCTCCAACATGCTGGAGTTTGTAGACGCCTCGAACACGCTTTCCAACGTAGGAGGCCTGGAGAACCTGAAGGGCTGGCTGGCCCAGCGCCGCGGTGCCTGGGAAGATCAGGCAAAGGCCTTCGGCCTGGACCCCCCGCGCGGCGTCATCATCCTCGGTGTGCAGGGATGCGGCAAGAGCCTGTGCGCGCAGGCCATCGCCGGGGAGTGGAAATTGCCGCTGGTGAAGTTCGACACCGCTGCGGTGTTCGACAAGTACATCGGCGAGACCGAAAAGCGAATTCGTCAGGTGTTCAAAGTGGCGGAAGGCCTGGCGCCCTGCATCCTCTGGATCGATGAGCTGGAAAAAGTCTTCGCCGGAAGCGGCCCCGACTCCGCATCGGCGGATGCTGGGGTCTCCGCGCGCATCCTGGCCGCATTCCTTTCCTGGATGCAGGACCGCAAAGCTCCCGTTTTCGTCGCTGCCACCTGCAACAACGTGGATGCGCTGCCGCCGGAGTTGATTCGCAAAGGACGCTTCGACGAACTATTTTTCGTCGACCTGCCCAATCAATCCGAGCGCGAGCAAATCCTAGCTCTCCAACTTGCGCGGCGAAAGCGCAATCCCGCCGATTTCAACCTGGCCCAAATCGCGGCCACCGCTAAGGGCCATTCTGGCGCCGAGATTGAGGCTGCCGTCCAGTCCTCTCTGTATGCGGCTTTTGCCAGCAAACAGCAACTCTCGACTCAGGCTCTGCTCGACGCCTTCGTTTGCACCGTTCCTCTCTCGAGGACCCGCGCCGAAGAAATCCAATCGTTGCGCGAGTGGGCCCGTTCGCGCGCCGTTCCCGCAACTTTTTCCGGCCTCGATACAAAAGCAGAAGGCGCTGGGAGATAGCCCTCTGACTCTGGCGCGGGGAAATCCTCTCGGTGATTCACGTCACAGACAAATATCCCGTGCGGGCGCAACCTATGCTAATTTTGGAATAGCGTGGCTTGTCTGCCCTTGTTTCGGACAGCCATTACAGGAGGCCACTCCGATGCTTTGGAAACGTGCCCTGTTGCTGGGATTGCTCAGTTGGTTGATTCCGTTTGCCCTCGCATTCCTCGTGTTTCCACTAAAGAAAGTCAATGCCCCGCTGTTCGAAACCCTCATGGCCCTGATCGTCGTACTGGTTGCCGGCGTGCTGCTCGCGCGCTACTTCCGCGGCAGAAATGTCGCGCTCGGCGAGGCAGTTGAGGTGGGATTACTATGGGTGGCGATCAACTTGATTCTCGACTACCCGATGTTCGCTTATGGCCCAATGAAGATGCCCGCCGCCACTTACTACTCGGAAATCGGCGCGGCGTACCTCTTGTTCCCCACCGTAGCTTTTGGCGCCGCGCTGCTGGCGCGTGCCCATCAGCACGGATAGCAAAACAGCCGCCTTCGAGGATGAGCAGCGGAGTCCAGGGTCTTAGTGCGGCTTGCGCGCCTTCGGCAATTCCCCCAACAACGCCTCCAGCGCCTTCGACGGATCGCGCGAGTGCTCGATCTCTCTGTACAAATCCTGAAACTTCAAATGCACCCCGGCCATGATTTCCTTATCCGCCATAAGCCTTTCCAGCAGCTTCTGCCAGTGCGGCACTTCGCGGTACTCCAACACCAGCTTCAGAGCGATGTTTTCGAGAAACAGGTACTCGGTCGCGCGCAGCATGGAGGTAATGCGCTTTTTCTCTTCTTTGTTCATGGTAAGCACACTTCTTGCCAGGGATGAACGGCAGTCTAACTCCGCCCCTTCCGTCTCTCAAAGTGGCGCCTTCGAAATGACCCAAGATTATGTACCGCTGTGGTGAATGGTTTGTGAATGAATTGACTCTCGCTGGCACCCCGAGGTAGCCTTTAGTCAATGGTAGTTGCTTGCACTCGGCTAGCGAGCGCCCCGGCTGGTTCCACTTCCAGGCAGAATAATCTTTTGCGCCCTGGCTACGACTTGTGCAGTCCTCCCGGTCCCAAACCACATCCCAGTGAGCCGCCGCGGAGATACCAGCAAATCGAATGAAGAAAAACATCGCCATCGCTCCCAACATCGAAACCTTGTTCGGCACGCGCGACGAAAATCTGCACGTGCTGGAAGACGGCTTCAACATCTCCATCGACTTACGTTCCGATTCCATTGAACTGGAAGGCGAAGCCTCGGGCGTCGCGCGTGCCCAGCAAGTATTCGCCGACTACGATTACTTGCAGCGCTCCGGTTTTATCTTCAACAATGGCGATTTGAACAGCCTGCTGCGCGTGTTGATCGCCGATCCCAAAGCTACCCTGCGTGGCCTGGCCGAAGCCGGCCGCCAGCGCTCCTTTGGACGCCGCACCGTCCAGCCCAAAAGCCCCAACCAGCGCCGCTACGTGGAAGCCATCGAGAATCACGACATGGTTTTCGGCGTAGGCCCGGCCGGAACCGGCAAGACGTATCTCGCCGTCGCCATGGCCATTTCCGCGCTGCTGGCCAAGCGCGTGAACCGCATCATCCTGGCGCGCCCCGCCGTGGAAGCCGGCGAGCGCCTGGGCTTTCTTCCTGGCACGTTGCAGGACAAGATCGATCCCTACCTGCGCCCGTTGTACGACGCGCTCTACGACATGCTCGATCCCGAACGCGTGGACCGCTATCTGGAGAAAAACGTCATCGAGATCGCGCCGATCGCTTTCATGCGCGGCCGCACGTTAAACGATTCTTTCGTAATCCTCGACGAAGCGCAAAACACGACTTCGGAACAAATGAAGATGTTCGTCACCCGCCTGGGATTCAATTCCAAAGCGGTAATCACCGGCGACGTTACCCAGATCGACCTGCCCACCGCGCGCCGGAGCGGTCTACTCGAAGCCGTCGACATTCTCAAGAACGTCGAAGGCCTGACTTTCGTATATTTCGACGAAAGCGACGTGGTACGCCATCAGTTGGTGCAGCGCATCATCCGCGCCTACGACGAACACAGAGCCCGCATCGCCGAAGAACAGCTGTTATTGCTCGAATCCAAGGGCAACAGCAACGGCAACGCGAAGGCGGCTCAAACTCCATCCGAGCCAGAGCCCGGGAAAGGGAAGCCAAGTGAATTGCCCTTGAAGGCGCAAGCCGGAGAGTAACGGGTACAATTGATCAGGAGGGCGCCAAATGCGGCCCTCCTGTTTTATTTGTGCAGGCATGATCATCTTGCGAAAATCCGTACCTGGCCTGAGTGACCGAACACTCTCCCGCTTCGTTTCGCGCGTCTGCCGCGCCGCCAGGCTGCCCGGAACGGTCAACGTGGTGGTCACCGGCAACACTGAGTTGCGCGACTTGAACCACCGCTTTCTTGGGAAGAATGTGCCCACCGACGTGCTCTCGTTCCCGCCCATGCCCGGATTTGAGAATGACTTCTCGGGAGACATCGCAATCTCCGCCGAGATCGCCGCTCAAAACGCCCGTCTGCTAAAACACTCGCTGGCAGACGAGATCAAGATCCTGGCCTTGCACGGAGTTCTCCACTTGGCCGGATATGATCATGAACATGATCGCGGCGAAATGGCACGCAAGGAAGCCGCTCTGCGGCGGTCGCTCGGCCTGCCCGTGGGATTGATGGAAAGAAATGGGCAGGCGCGGAAGAATTTGCGGAAGAAAGCAAAAGCCGCGGGCGAGGGCGCCCGCGCCACACCATGAACTACGCCATCGCACTCGCGTTGCTGCTGCTCCTCGGCCTGCTGACCCTGGTCTCTTACGTGGACCGCGTCTACTCGGAGATCGGCAAATTCCTCTCCCGCGAGTTTCAGGACAACATCGATGCCTTTGAGCAGGCCGTCGAGCCCCGCCTGGGAGTCGGCCGCGAACGCGCCGCCATGTCCATGGCCGTGCTGACCCAGCTGACCACCGCCGCTATCGCCATGCTCATCGGCTTCATCGTGTTTAGAGACCGTGCTTGGAGCGCGGCCGAAATCCTGCAGGCCACTTTGAGCCTGGTCCTGATCATCGTCGTCTTCAACCGCTTTCTGCCCTTCGTATTTTTCTCGCGAACGAAAGGCCAATGGCTCGCTCGCTGGACCATGACATTGCGCATCCTTATCTATCTTGTGCTCCCCGTTACTCTGGTGTTAGGTTTCCTGCGTTCCGTGACCGCGCTCACCAAGGAGCACGCCGACCAGGAGCCGGAAACCCAAGCCGAAGCCGTCGATGCGCTCATCGAGGCCGGCCAGGAAGAAGGCATTCTCGACGAAAGCAATCGCGACCTCATCCAATCCGTGGTCCAGTTCGGTGAGAAAACCGTGCGCGAGGCCATGAAGCCGCGCCCTGAAATTGTCGCCGTCCCCGCGACCACCACCGTCGAGCAATTCATCGAGCTATTGCGCAGCAAACACTTTTCCCGCGTCCCGGTTTTCGACGGCACCATTCACCACATTGTTGGCATTGTCTACGCCCAGGACATTCTGCAAGTCCCTGACACCGAAGCCCGCACCCGTACCGTGAGCAGCATAATGCGCAAGGACGTTTACTTCGTGCCTGAAAGCAAGCTGGTGAGCGACCTGCTGCGCGAGATGCAGAACAGCAACATTCGCATGGCCATCGTGGTCGACGAATATGGAGGCGTCGCCGGCCTGGTGACCATCGAGGACTTGGTGGAAGAAATCGTCGGCGAAATTCGCGACGAGCAGGAAAAATCGGAAGTGGTGCGCGAGAACGACCATTCGTACGTGGTGCCCGGCAACATGGATGTCGACCGCCTCGACGAACTTTTCGGCATAAGCCCTGAAGGCAAAGAATCCGCCACGGTCGCCGGCCTGGTCAGCGAGCTCGCCGGGCGCATCCCGCAAAAAGGCGAAGTCATCGAAGAAGACGGCCTTCGTTTTGAAGTCCTGGAATCCACCGACCGCCGCGTCGAACGCGTCCGCATCTCCGTTCCTCAACCCAAGCAAATGAAGCTGATATAGTTCAATACTCACGTGGAGACAGCCGCCTCGGCTGTCCACCGAGCGCAGCGAGGTACCCCGCGATAATCTATGTCCTTCCACTCCGGTTTCGCATGCATCCTAGGCCGCCCTAACGCCGGCAAATCTACCCTGCTCAATGCCCTCGTCGGCGAAAAACTGGCCATCATCAGCCCCAAGCCGCAAACCACTCGCAATCGCATCCTCGGCATCCTGCATGCGCCCAAACAAAAAGGCAAAGCCGGCGGTCAAGTCGTTTTGATCGACACCCCGGGCGTGCATCGTCCCGATAGCTCCCTCGGCCGAAAAATGATGACCGAAGTCCGCGAAGCACTCGAAGGCTGCAACCTGATCCTGCTCATCGCCGATGCCTCCCGCCGCCGCGATCCCTCCGATCAATACGTGCTCGATCTGGTTAAGAAATCCAAGACCCCAGCCTTCCTCTTGCTCAACAAAATCGACCTCCTGCGCGGAAGAAACGAGTCCGTAGAGACGCCGCTCACAACGTCTTCCCGCAGTGGCAGGAATAGAGCAAAGACCAACTCCTACCGCTAACCGACGAATACCGCCAGCTTCACGAATTTCGCGAGATCATCCCCATCTCGGCCCGCAGGTCCGAAGGCCTGGATGTTCTTGTGGAAAAACTCCTCGCCGCCATGCCCGAAGGCCCGCACTATTTCCCCGACGACCAAATCACCGACCAACCCACCCGCTTCATGGCTGCGGAAATCATTCGCGAACAGATTTTGCTCGAGACCACGCAGGAAGTCCCCTACGCGACAACAGTCATGATCGAACAATTTGAAGAAGGCAAGAAACTCACCCGCATCGCCGCCGCCATCTTCTGTGACCGCGAAGGCCAAAAAGCAATTCTGGTCGGCAAAGGCGGCCAGATGCTCAAGAAGGTCGGCACCGCCGCCCGCCTGCAAATCGAAAAGATGGTCGGCACCAAAGTGTTCCTGGAACTTTTCGTCAAGGTGCAACCCGGCTGGCGGGACTCCCGCCAATTCGTCGACGAACTAGACTGGCGCCGCCAGTTGGAATTCCTGGGCTAGCCAATGAAAGACTTGATTTTGAGGGATGGGTGCCCCACCCTTGGCGCGTTGTTTGCGACAGAGCCTGCCCTGAGCTTGTCGAAGGGGTGGGGACTTTGCTCTCCACCCAATTCCGTCATCCCGACCGAAGCGCAGCGCCGCAAGCGAAATGGAGGGAGCTTGCGTTTTCGGCGGACGACGCAACGCATTGCAACTGTACTTCTGCTAGTCACATTCTCGCCTTTCCTGCTCGGCCAATCCCCCCAGAAGACTCACCGAACCCGTCCCCCCGAATGCACCTTCCAAATCGTCCAAGTCTTCCCCCACGACTCAACCGCCTTCACTCAAGGCCTCGCCTACCGCGACGGATTCCTCTACGAAGGCACCGGCCTCAATGGCCGCTCGTCGTTACGCAAGGTTCGTCTGGAAACTGGAGAGGTGGTTCAGCGAATCGACTTGCCGCCGGAGTACTTTGGCGAAGGAATCACCCTCGTGGACAACGAAATCGTGCAGCTCACCTGGCAATCGCACATAGGATTCGTCTACGACCTGAGCGACTTCCACCTGCTGCGCCGCTTCTCGTATTCCGGCGAGGGCTGGGGCCTGGCTACCAATGGCAGCGAGATCTTCATGAGCGACGGCACGCCCGAGATCCGCGTTCTGGACCCAGGCACGCTGACGGAAAAACGGCGTTTCACAGTGCGCGATGGCGCAACTCCCATCGAAAACTTGAACGAACTGGAGTTTGTCGAGGGAGAACTTTTCGCCAATGTGTGGGGCTCGGATCGCATCGCCCGCATCTCCCCAAAGAACGGCGAAGTGGTCGGCTGGATTGAGCTCAAGGGTCTTCTCAGCCCAGTCTATCGCTTACAGATGGGCGCGGTTCTTAATGGAATCGCCTACGATGCGCCGCACAAGCGTCTGTTTGTCACCGGCAAATTGTGGCCCAGCATCTTCGAAATCCGCATCGTCCCGAAAACATAGCGTACGCGGGTCTTGGACTTTTTCTCCTCTGCCATAGTGGGTCCTCACTTCCCCGGCGGCGTATGCTCAAACGGCAATTTCAAATACCGCACCTTCTCCGCTTCAATAATCAGCGCAACTCGCCCCTCCGGCCCGCGCATAGGAAACGGCTTGCCCGTATACTTCACCGAAATCGCATCCATGATCTTCAACTCCGGGTCAGGCCACCGCTCCACCACCCGCCCCCGAATCTGCGCTTCGGAATAAGGATCATGAAAATCCACAATCGAAATCGCCACTCGCGGATCGTGCCGCGTGTTGCGCGCTTTCAGCGATTGCTCCCCGGTGCAGATCACAATCCTCTCCCCTTCGCGCCCAACCCATACCGGCACGCTCTGCGGCGACCCATCTGCCATCAGTGTCGCCAAATGCGCAAAGTTCGCGCCATCGAACAGCCGTTTCACATCGTCACTCAAAGCGATTCCCATCTCAACCTCCCAGGTTCCAGGCCAACGCAACCACCCCAGAGTCCGAGATTTACCACAGACCTCGCACCGGGTAAACACCCATTGCAAGCGTCAAGACGAAAGGGCGTTTTCGGACAAAACAAAACCCCGCTCCGGGGAGCGGGGCGCCATTCAACTCTTGAATCCTAGCGTTGGTCGGTCTTCGCCGGGCTGCTGGCATCTTGGGTTTTGGTGACGACAACCGCATCATGTTGCCGTTTCCCGCTGGTTTGCCCAGTCGCCACATCGCGCGGGCTGGCAACGGCATTTTGCTCGGTCGCGTGCCCGGAGTTCTTAGTCGCGGTCAGGTCAGCCCGTCCGTCTCCATTCACATCCCCGGTGGCGACGTGCGTGCTCCCCTGCCCATTGCCCGAGTTGCTCTTAGCGGCGCTCGTCGACCAATCATCAGTGGCCGACTTGCCACCCGATACTCCACCCGCCTTCGTGGTGGCTGGCGTTTTCGCGTTAGCATCCGCATCCGTATTAACGCTCATCGGCTTGTGCATGCGCTTGCCGCTGGGCAGCCCGGACACTGCATCTTGCTGGCTCTGCTTCGGATTTGCAGCTTGGTCCCCATTTCCGCTCGACTGCGCCACCGCCACCACCGACCAACAGGCAAATCCCACGACCAATGCTTTTCTAATCATTATTTGTCTCCTCTGTGAGTAACCCCACCCGTGCGCTCCGCACCCTGGAAACCGGGGCGCCAGGCTCACCTCCACGGTGAACTCGACGATCTTCGAAGGTTCTAATGCGAGCGGCAAGTTACCAAGGTTTTGTGTCGGCCGCGGCCAATCAACCCCCGCCGGATTGCCGCCGATAGGTCTGGCAGGGGCGGGGCATGCTCGAACCAAGAACCGCAGTGATGATCTTGGTGGAGGCATCATGGGAAGACTCAAACGGGAGGTCGTGCGTGGTTCCCGCCCACATGGAAGACAAGTCCGGCGGTGGTGCATGCATACGGCTCAGAATCCCAATCGAGGTTGGAACCAAGCTGAGAATCGCTTGGCGCTGGGAGAAATTTTCCGGCGTCACCAAGTACTGCCGCCGCGAAGGCGGGGAGTACTACGTGGGGATTCAGCGAGATACGCCAAAAGCCCGACCCCTTACCGACCCTTTTCTGGTGGATTTCCCCCTGCCGGAGGAAGTCGCCAGCAGTGCCCGCCTAATCCCGCCCGCACCAATGCCAGCGCAACCGCCAGACCTACGTCCCAGCGAAAACCCGGCGCCAGGCCTCAAAATGGAAAGCCGGGCCATGCTTCCCGATGTAAGCTTCGCCCCAACGGTGCCGGCCATTGTTCACGAACCGCCGATGCAGGAAGCCGTTCCGCTACGAAGGCTTGTCCCGCAGGCGTCCAGCCGGAAAAAACCTCGTCGGAGTCGGCCTCGCGTCTCGCCGCCGATTTCCTGCCTTGCCGAATTGCCTGCCGTCCAGCGGCCTGAACTGCCCATGGATCAGCTTCTACAAGCCGAGGAAACTGCCCAGGAAAGGAAACCTATGCGACGCAAATGGCTCGACCGGGCTCCCTGGAGCAGCAAGCCGGACGTCATCACCACGCCAGACGCAGACCAGACCAGCAACTCCACCACGATCCCCGAGAAGGAGAATCCCATGCCCCCCGCCCAAGCCAAGGAAAACGATCCTGAACCCGGCGCTCCCAGCTTCCAGGTCGAACTCGTCGCCATGGAAGACATCTACCGCGCTGCTGGCATCATGATGCCGCGTAAGGGCTACAGTATTAAGAAGGTGGTCGAAATGTTGAATAGCGAACACATTCGCGGCCTGTCCAAAGACATGAAGCGTGTCGCCCTGCTCATGGCCCTCGACGCCGCCGGCGTCTCCATCGCCGAAGTCCTGCAGGACGCCAAAGCTCGCCAGCAAGCTCTCGACGCCCATGAGGCCGAGCAGAAAAAGCGCGCTGAAGCCGAGTGGACCCGCAAGGTCGAAGAAAACGCCCAAATCGAAGCTGAGCTGGAGCGCATCAAGGCCCACCACATGGCGCGCGTCGCCCGCAACGTCGACGCCATCGCCCGCGAAAAAGCCGTATTCAACGAGTGGCTGGCTCAGAAGCAACAGGAATCCCAAAGCATGGCCGACGCCGCCGATCTCTGCCTGAAACCCCCCAGTCCCACGCCCCCCAATCCCACCTCGCCGAGCCCCACGCCGCCCAGTCCCGCACCCACCGAGGCCAACGCTTCCAAGGCCCTAGCCAAAGCCGTGTAGCGAAAGCGCACTCGCGAAGCGCGCGATGAAAGGGCGCTTTGCAAGGGAAGTATCAGAGATCGGCAGCTCTGCTACCCCCGCTGTCTCCCGGACGCGTTACCCACCTCTACTCTATTTCTGCCGTTGTTCTTTGCGAGATAGAGTGCCTTGTCAGCGGCCTCTAAGATCGCCAGCGGATCTCTCGCGGTTGCATCCTTCGCCACCGTCACTCCCAGGCTGACGGTCACGGCGTGTTTTCCTTCGGGCACTTGGATCGGGGTGTGGGAGACCTGCTTTCTGATCTCTTCCGCTCTCCGCGTGGCCGCCTCCAGGTCGCATCCCGGCAAGAGCAAAAGAAACTCCTCTCCTCCATACCTTCCCGCACCATCGTAGATGCGCAAGCCTGAAGTCAATCGCTTGGCTACTTCCCGAAGCACGGCATCTCCCGCCAGGTGCCCAAGCGAATCGTTGACCGTCTTGAAGTGATCCACGTCGGCCAGCAAGACCGCGAGCGGGTTGTGGTCGCGCGAGCTGCGAACCAACTCCCGATCCAGACATCCCAGAATCTCCGCGCGATTCAACAAGCCGGTCAATGAGTCCCGCGTTGCCGCCAGCCGTAGCGATTCCCGTGCCGCCGTCAATTGCTCGTGCAGATCGACCAGCCGCTTGCCGGTCATCAGGCGGAGTCTGAGTTCGTTGTGATCCACCGGCTTGGCAAGATAGTCGTCTGCCCCCGCCTCCAGAGCGTGAATCAGGTCTTCTTTCTTGTCGTTTGCGGTTAGCAACAGCGTGTAGATGTACGCCCCGCCCGCGCCCTCCGCGCGAATGCGGCGGCATAGTTCAATGCCGTCCAGTCCGGGAAGCATCCAATCGAGAAGCGCCAGCCGCGGACTGTCGGGACGGCGCAGAATTTCCCATGCCTCTTCCCCATCCTTTGCCATCTGGATATCGAATCCCCAATCTCTTAGCAGGCCCCCGATCAAAGCGCGATACACTCTCGAATCTTCCGCTAATAGGATCTTCATCGCTATCCTGTTTTCTCCGCTGGCGGTCAAAGCCCTTGGCTCGCTATAGAGAATACACATTACATTGGCCCAGCCATAGCCCAGTTGAAGTACGTTCGTAAGTTGTACAAATTCCACTTTTCGGTACTCTCGAAGCAGGACCGCAGGAGCGGATTTCGCGGAGGTGGCAATGGGGATGTTCTCTGGATGGATCGAACACCTGGTTGATGCTCACTGCAGGAAAGATTCGACCGGAAGGCTGGTTTTCCTTCCCTATGGGCGGCGCCGCGCCGGCTACTATCTGGACTCCGCGTCTGACCGCCAGAAAGTCAAAGCGCTGGTCGCCATCTATGCAGTGGCCAGTATGTTGCTCCAGGTGCTGGGCTCGACCAGCAGTTTAGTAATCACGCTGGGCGCCATTTCCGGCCGTACCGGGCCCCTTGCCGGCAAGCTGGAATTCGCACTCATCATCTACTTCATTTCCGCATTTACTTTCTACTGGCTGCCCATGTTGCTGCTTTGGCGGCTCTATCGATCGCTGCTTCCGGAGCTTTGTTCGTCGCTGCCGGAAGTTGCCCCACAGGCGATGGGTAGCTTGCAAACCTTGCCAAATCCTCTGCGGCGGGGCGCCCTGATTGTGGCTTGCGCCGGGCTCCTGCTCATGGGTGGCATCTTCTTCCTCGTATCCCGTTCGCAATGCCCGGTCACCTATCCCAAGGCCCGTAGCGGCGCAGCCGGCGGAACCCATTGAAACGCCCAGCGTGCCCCATTCTAATCGTGTTTTTTTCGCGACTAGAGCGGGGCCTCTGACCTTGCTGTCGCGAAATCTTGATCGTGACAGGCGCGGGAAGCCTCCGCTACGGGCTTTCTACTGCACAAAGGTCACGATGCTCTGCGCTGGCAAGGTGTAGATGAATTGATTGCCGGTCACGCTGACTGCGGTTTGTTGCGCCACCGTCGCGGACGAGCTGGTCTCGTAGGGTGTCATCGACGTGATGGTCTGGTTCTGAATCGTCACAGTTTGGTTCACCGGGCTGGTGTTCAGGTTGATGGCTACGATCACGAAGTGCCCGTTCCCTTGGTATGCCGAAACGAAAACATTCGATGAGGAGGTTGCGTCGTTCCGCACATAGCCTGGCCGCACAAAGCGCGAGAACTGCGCCAGCGCCCATCCGTAGTAAGTCGGAACATTGTTAGTGTCGACCAGGCCATAATTAGTGACTCCGCTGCCGGGATTCCAGTCGGCCACCCACCACCACACATAAGCGTTGTAATCTCCCACGGTCAGCGAGTTGTGAATTTCGAGCGCCGCCTGCAAGGCGTCTGCCATCGCGGGCTGCGCTCCCGCGGGAGTGAGGTAGTGCTCGGTCATCCACACGTCCTTGCCGGCGTTCTCCGCATTCGCGTAGTACGACGGAGAACTCCCATAAAGATGGCCGGCAATAATGCCAATGTTGCCCACAGCGTTGCGGTCGTTCAGCGCCGGGTCCGAGTAGGAGGTGGTAAAGCTCTCTGACTCCGGCATGATGAGCTTGGTGGTTAGCACGCTCGCGTTCTGCGCCACCCACGTATCCATCTGTTGCGGAGTCCATACGCAGGACTCGTAGGTTACGCTCGCATCCGGCTCGTTCTGCATGGAAATGCCGTAGAGATTGACGCCGCCGTTGGCCATGTAGGTGACGAAGCTCTCCAGGTAGGTCGCGTAGCTGGCATAACTGCCCGGGTTCAGCGAACCCATCACCACATTGCTATTGCTCTTCATGGTTGCCGGAGGAGTCCATGGAGTGGCAATGACGCTCACGTTGCTGCCGGTGGCAATGGCTGCCTGCGCGTTCGCCAGCTCCGTGCCCCAGTTCATGGTCGGATCAATGCGGCCCCGCAATATGGTCAGCCCCAGCTCATTCGCGCTCGTGCCAAACAGCGCGCTCACTTCCGCGGCTGGCATGACCGGCATCCATGCGTCGGCTCCGCCAAAGCCCCGAATCGTCTGGTTCGACGTCCCGAAGTCCACGGTCGTAGAATTGGAAATTGGACCTGAGCCGCCCCCGTTGCCGCCGCCGCCGTTCCCGCCGCCATTTCCGCCGTCACCGCTTCCGCCTCCACATGCGGCCAGAAACATGAGCCCCACAGCCACGACGACCCGTGCAAACTTACCCATAATGCTGTGTTCCACCTTGGCTAACCCCCTCCGCCCGCAAACCTCTGATTCGCAGTCATGCTAGCCCAACGCGGTTCGGAAGAGCAATTCCCCATGGTTAACCGGAGCCCATTGGCTATCTTGAATCCCTACAGTGAAACCCTGGGGCCGGGTGCTCAGGGTCTCGCGATTTTCGAGACTCGGGCTAGGGCGCGACGAAAGCGTGCCGTGAACGAACCCGCTCAGCTTGGGCTACAACCCGCATCTCGAAAACCGCGAGATGCGGAAGGCACCAAACCGAACGGTGGGTGTATGATGCCTGCACTGATCATGCGCAGTTCTGACTTCTGCCGGGAATTCAGCTGTGTCCAGGCGCTCTTCGCACTCTTTCTGCTTGCTCCAATTTCCCTGAATGGACAAAGCGGATCCCCGCCGCAGTCGCAGCCGGTTCAACCGGCGGGATCCGCAGCCACGGGTTCGCCCGCCCCCGCCGACCCTTTGATCGAAAGGGCCAGAGAGGCGGCGTTCGAGTTTTCGAAGAAGCTTCCCAACTTTGTTTGCCTGGAGTTGATGTCGCGGTTTGTCCAGCAAGGCCGCCAGCAGGAAAGACTGCTGGACAGGGTTTCGGCTGAAATCACTTACGAAGACGGGCAGGAAAGTTATCGTAACGTGAAGCTCGATGACCGCCCCACGGACAAGGGCCTGGATGAACTTGGCGGGTCCTGGTCCACCGGAGAATTTGCCTCCACACTACTGCAGCTTTTTCATCCCGATACGGATGCGCAGTTCCGCTCCGGTGGTGCATCTCCCATTGCGGGTTCCAATGCCCAAGTTTACGACTTTCAGGTGCGGAGTGAAAATTCTCACTGGAAACTGCAGGCCGACTCTCAGACTGTGGTGACGGCTTATGAAGGCTCGGTGTGGGTAGACCCCAGCACTGCGCGCGTTCTGCGAATAGAGATCCAAGCCCGCAACCTGCCGTCGGATTTCGCGATGGATAGTGTCGAATCAGCGGTTGATTATTCGTACGTGACGATTGGCGAAAATTCGTTTCTGCTTCCGGTCCATGCCGAGAGCCTGGGTTGTAAACGGGCTACCAACCTCTGCAGCCACAACATCATTGACTTCCGCAATTATCACGAATTCAAATCCGAAATTAGGATTAATACTGGACCGCATTGACCTCCGCAGGCGCTCAGGATTTCCGGCGGGTGGCCGGGTGCCCCACCTTTCGCGGTTTTCGAAAGGTGGGAATTAGCGAAGCCGGTGACTTCCGTTCCGTCTCGGCGACTCTACGTCGGAACCCAGCACGCCCGAAGCAAGGGCCCACCCCACATCTCGAAAACCGCGAGATGCGGGCACCCGGCCACGGGCCTAGGAGTCCGGTCGAGTGAATCCTGGGCCATTCGAACCCGCGAATCTACGGAGTGGGACAAGCCCCACTTCTCGCAAACCCCGCGAGAAATGAGGCACCCGGCAGAAATAGGAACGGAAGCTGCTCCAGGGCCATTGTTCCGGCGCCAACACCAGCCCGCGCTTGACCGGATTCTGGTGCATGTAACGCAGCTTCTCGATACGTTTGCGCTCGCTCCAGACGTTGAAGTCGTAGAAACGTGCCTGCCAGAGGTGGTGCGGCATCGACTCCCAAAACTCTAACTGATCGGTCTGGGACCGGCGCTGCCACTCGCCGAGAATGCGCCGGGTGAATCCCAGCTTCAGCGCCTGCAGGACGGTGGAGGGCGTGCCGCGCTGCGGCTCGCTGATGAGCAGGTGAAAATGTTCGGGCATGACGACGTATCCCAGAACCACGACGCGGTAACGGCGGCGCACTTGTTCGAGCACCCGCAGGAAAAGATCGCGACGGCAGGAGGGGCCGAGAAATGGCTGGCGCTGATAGCAGCTACAGGTGATGAAGTGGAAGTCGCCGGAGCCGTAGTAGCGACGCAGGGAGCGGGGCACGAGTTAGAAGCTAGGACCGAGGCGACAGGAAGTCTGTGATGCGTGAACATTACGGATGCGACCGGCACCTGCCCGCGTCTCGAAACCCGCGAGACGCGGGGCACCCCAAGCGACGGTAGGAGAGGTTATACTTTCCGCCAGAAGCGGGCCACCCGCCGGGATATCGGATCATGAGCAAGGTTGGACATCACCGGCTGTCGTTAGAGAGCACGAAACTTGTGTTGGGCAAACCCATGCACAAGTACGCCGATTATTTCGAGACCTGTCGGAGGAAGAGAAACACGATCGACTATACCTTCTCCAACGTTGCAACCGAGACGGAAGCAAAGGAGATCCTCGTTCAGGCGTCCCAGTTTTACGAACAAGTAGAGAACTGGATTGCGAATAATCACCCTTCGCTTAAAAAGTAGAAAGGATTGTCTTTGCGCAGGTCGAACCCTTTATGACACAGAAGTAAGTCCTTTCCCGTGCTACCATTCGCGTAAATATCATGCTCGGCGGTTGAATATGCGATGCGCGCAACCCATTCGTGTGCTGGCCATTCTTGTCGTCATCATTTCGTCGCGAAAAGAGGCTTTTCCACTTTCTACGCTTTCATTCACAACCGGAAGTGTCGCACTGAGTCCTCTCCAGTTGTTTTTCCCGAGCGCATTGATCGAGTCGGCCCCCCAATCATCTCCAGCATACTCGCCTGGATTCGCCCAGCTAGCCAGCGATAAGAACTATGCTGATGTATCGAATCTCCCAAATGTCCATCTGAGTTTGAGGTACGCTTCAGATAACAACTTCATGAAGAAGAACGTGTATGGCGAATTTCATCAGTGCTTTCTGCACCAAATCGCTGCCGAGAAATTCCAAAAGGCCACGCGCACGCTTCAAGAGGAGAGGCCAGGCTGGAAGTTCTTGGTATTCGACTGCTTGCGACCCAGGTCGATTCAGGCGAAGCTTTTTGATGTCGTTAAGGGTACCCCGCAGCAGCCGTATGTAGCGAACCCCAGTACCGGTTCCATTCACAACTACGGTTTCGCTATTGATCTGTCGCTAGAGGACGAGAATGGACATGAACTGGATATGGGGACTGGGTTCGACGATTTTAGGCCTCTCTCCCGTCCGGATCACGAACGGGAAAACCTAGATGCAAGGAAGCTAACCAAAGAGCAACTGGAGCACCGTCTCGTGCTAAGGAACATCATGGTGCAAGCTGGTTTTCTTCAATTGCCAATCGAATGGTGGCACTACGATGCTCTGCCGAAGGAAGAAGTGAAAGGACACTACAAGATCGTTGAATGACCACGACCGGCGGCAACAACGAAATGGCGCGACCACACGCGGGTTATCCCAGCTTGGTGGCGATGGCGTCTTTTTTTGCGCGCTCAAAAGGCCTGCAGTCAAAACGAGCCGTGGCAAACTCGTTTGCGCGCGCTCCAGGTTTGAGAGGGGGCGTAGCGGCCGACTTCCCGTTCGTCCTGGCGGAATCCACATCCACTCTGAATACGGGCTGTGATCCGCGCGAGCACCCACTTTTGCTCGGGAAAATCCAGAACCTGCGACTTGCGTGCCGTGGAATTCATCATCGCATTCTCCTTCCAGGAGAAATCTTCAGTTTCTGGCGACAAGTTGGCGCGCCGTGGGGTTTGCGAGGTTTCGAGATCGGCCGGGAAGTCCGCGAAGGCTGCGTGATTCCTACGAGAGGTGGGGGCTTATGTCAGCTCTCCGGTTCCTTGGTCGAAGTGGCGTTGACTGTCGGCTGCGAACTGGTAGAGAGGCATCGCCATACGGCCTTACCCGCCGATGTTCCCTATGACCCGCGAAGGGACGCTACGTTGTTCTGGAACTACGTGGATCTGCGCTTTCGAACGATTATCGCGGTCCTCTTCGAGGCCTACCTAACGGGGGAGTCTCTTGTCGTTAGGCTGAGAGGGAAGGTACCCCCAACGTCGATTGCACAGCTCGATGCGGCGAATGCTTTGACTGCTCCGCGGCGAATCGGAGCAAGTTGTTACTCTTGCCTTCAAAAGGCCTGTGCGCGCCATCGAAGTCCGTCCGAGGCTGCGCAGGACAGGCTCGGCAAGGTGGCGTTTCTGCTGGATGATTCTCAGCCCGAATTCGACAAGTATGTTCAGGACTCCATCCGGCCCGCGGACCAACTCCTGTCTCCGTATTCTTCTGGCAACGTACGGCACGATCGAAGTGACAAACAACTCGCACGAAAGCACGCATTTCCCTTGTTTCGCATTCGGCGGGCGTGGCGACTCCGTTCCGCCGTCTCCCAGGGCGTCACCGTGGCGAAGGTGCACTTTGAGCTTGCGGAGTTCCTGGCGGCGATTTACGGCAGGCGCACTCGCTATGATGTCGAGCACGTCTGTGTCGCGCAGACTCTGCTCCCCCACGTGTGGAGGGCAGGGCTGCTGGGTGGTCGAACGTTTGACGTGCTCATGTACCGCTTGCCCGTGAGGACGCTTGAGAGAGAGTTGGACAAAGCTACCCGTCTTTATCCACAAAGTAGGACCCTGGCTGAGTTTCGTGCGCCGGAATGGTTCGCAGAAGTTGAGGAGGAAGCACTTGGAGCCGCGAGAAGGATCGTCACACCGCACGCGCAGATCGCGGCGCTATTTACAAACGTCATCAAGCTCGCGTGGGAAAGGCTGCCGGAGAAGACGGTTGAGGTAGATTTCGAAAAGCAGAAGGACCTGATCGTGTTCTTTGGCCCCACTCTCGCTCGCAAAGGTGCCTACGTTGTGAGAGAGCTCGTTAAGCAGTTGGGTTTTGCGTTGACAGTGGTAGGTGCTGAGTTCGAAGAGGAACACTTTTGGCGGGGCCTCCCGGTTACTCACACCACGTTGCAGCAGCTGCCCTGGCGCAGCGTACATACGGTCCTTCAACCGGCACTGTTTGAGTACTGGCCGAGGCATTTGCTGCGGGCCTACGCTGCAGGCAGTCGTCTGGTAGTCTCGCCGTTCTGTGGCATTGAAGAAGATCGCGGCCGAGGTATTTACCACGTGCCATTCGGTGACACGGCCTCTGCCCTGGCGATTATGGAGTCAATCCTAGCGAGTCGAGGAAACTTATTATGCGTTTGAAGATTCTCATTGCTCTTATTGCTGTGATCCCACTTCCGGCGCTTGCTGCTACGAATTCCGCGACCGTCATAGCGGCAACGGCGACCAGCAGCTCGACACAAGCAGCCTCCGTGAATTGTTTGCTCAAGTCCGATTGCCCAGGTTCCTGGTCACCGGGTTCAGCTGATTCAGGCGCGAACGAGGGGGTCTATGTCCAGTTCGAAACCGCTGTCGA
>CAVZMC010000017.1:0-9023 GCA_963776125.1 uncultured Acidobacteriaceae bacterium
CGATCGTGAGTGTCGGGAGAGTCAAAACCACACCCTCGCGCCGGAAAGGGATGCCGGCTGCGGTAAAGAACCAGCCGGTGGTCACGGCGGAACCGTTTTGCAGAAAGGAAATAATTCGCTCCCGGGGTGCGTCCGGCAAAGGGGTCATCAAGACCAGGAAGAAAATCGGAAAAGCGGCAGCGCGGAGAGCGCGCGGGCCGTAGCAGAACAGAAAAGCGGCGATGCAGCAGCCGGAAAAGAGCAAAACCGACAAAGAAATATAGTTGCTAGGGTCCGCCGCTCCTGAGTGCCGGGCAACATAGCCAAAAACGCCCAAGAGCGCCAGGTACAATACTCCTCCCAGCGCGCTGTAACTGACATGGGCGAACACTTTGCTGCGCTGCATGTAGAGAAGCATCGCAGAGATCGGCGCCACCACGAGAATCTGCGAGTACTGATCGACCGAAATGGACGATCCGATGACAAGCGCCAAAGGACCATGGAAGACCACAGCCGCCAACACCACCAGGCTCAGCAGACACCCATGCCGCACGTTCACCCCAATCGTCTTTGACTGCGCATTCATGGCGAAGGAAATGTCCCCAGGAACAAAGGGCCGGTACTCTCCCCATTCTGCTTATTTGCGAAGCTCGGCGCGGCTTCCCCGCGCTCCCCAGCAACCTACATCTTCCGCAAATCCATCATAGCCTTCCCATTCGGCCCGCCCAAGTCCTCGCCTCGGTTCTTCGCCCCAGCCCGCGCGGGTTTGCGCTTGCCAAAAGACATTCCGCCAAGGGCTCGGATAAAATCGAGCCTTCCTCTTGCCCTCTTTTTGCCAACTCGCATGATCGACCAACATTTCGACATTGTTGTGATCGGCGGCGGCATCATCGGCCTGGCCACCGCGTTGCACGCCACGCGCCGTTTCCCGCACCTGCGCTTACTTCTAGTCGAGAAGGAAGACCGGGTCGCCAGGCACCAAAGCGGACACAACAGCGGCGTCATCCACTCCGGGATCTACTACAAGCCTGGATCGCTGAAAGCGAAGCTGTGCGCGGAAGGGGCCAAGGCGATGGTGGAATTTTGCCGCGAGCACCACATCGCGTACAGAATCTGCGGGAAGGTGATTGTCGCCACTCACGAGGAAGAGCTCCCTCGTTTGCAGATGTTGTTCGAGCGGGGACAAGCCAATGGGCTGCACGGGCTGCGAATCCTTGATCCAGACCAGATCCGCGAACTCGAACCGCACTGCCGTGGACTGCGCGGCCTGCATGTGCCGGAGACCGGAATTACGGACTACGCGGCGGTCTGTGAGAAGTATGCAGAATTGGTAGCGGCGCAGGGCGGAGTGGTGAGCACCGCGACGAAGGTCAAGGCCCTGGTCCGCCACGCGGGCGAAACCGCGATCGAAACCACTCGAGGAGCCTTCGCGGCGCGTTACGTGATCAATTGCGCCGGCTTGCACAGCGACCGCGTCAGCCGCCTGTCAGGACAAGAACCGGGAGTCGCGATTATTCCCTTTCGCGGCGAATACTACGACTTGACTCCCGAGAAAGAATACCTGGCAAAATCCTTGATCTATCCCGTGCCCGATCCTCGGTTGCCGTTCCTGGGAGCGCATTTCACGCGGCGCATCCACGGCGGCGTAGACGCCGGCCCCAATGCCGTGCTGGCTTTCAAGCGGGAAGGATACCGCAGAACGGATTTTAGTATGCAGGATATGGCCGGGATGTTGGCATATCCCGGGTTCTGGCGAATGGCGGGAAAATACTGGCGCGCCGGGGCTGGCGAATTCTACCGATCCCTTAACAGACGGGCGTTTGTGCGGGCCTTGCAGCGGCTGATACCGGAGGTTAGCGGCTCTGACCTGGTGGCCGACGGCTCGGGCGTGCGGGCGCAGGCCATCCGCCCGGATGGTTCTCTAGTGGATGATTTTGAATTCGTGCGCAAGGACAATCTGTTGCACGTGTGCAACGTTCCCTCCCCTGCCGCAACCGCCTCGCTTGCCATCGGTGGGGCCATTGCGCAAATGGCGGAAAAGGAATTCGGACTCGAAGAACAGCTGCCACAACGGCCCCGCTAGACCCCGCCTTCCGGCCTAGACCTTGGGTGCTGGTACTTTTGTGGCCGCCCGGTATGTACTCTCGTGTTTCAAGTCAAGCGCAAGAATTGACTATAATCAGGCAGTGCAGAGGGCATGCCCCGGCCCAAGGTGTTCGTTGGTTGGTTTTTGTTTATCCTCCGGCTGCCCTGGCAATGCTCTAAGCAGTACAGAAACGTGACACAATTCCAAGGAGGGCGAATGCGTCGGCATCAGCGCATGGGCTTTACTGGTTCTGAACGCGAGGTCGTCATGAAGCCGGCCGCAACCAAGAGCCTAATCGAGCTTCTATTCTTGTGCCTGGCAACTTCGGCTCTTTGCCTTCTGCCCATTGCTTGCGCTTCCGCGGGAGCAACCTCTAACTCCACCACCGGACCGGCCGGCAGCAACACCTACACCACCAATTTCCCGCTGACCGAGAACCCAATCTCCGAGAAAAGCAACTGGATCAATGGTGGCACGGTCGGATTGGACTGGGCCAATGTGCAGACTGTGGCGGGAACTGCGGAAGGGGTGGGACCAGCTTCGGCGGCCTACTCAGACCCCACGGCGGTTCTTACGGGGACCTGGGGACCGAACCAGACCGTTACGGCCACGGTCTACAGCAACGGTGTCGAAGACAAGCCAGCTCAGGGCTACGATAAGGAAGTGGAAATCCGTCTGCGCACCTCGATATCCGCGCACGTGATCACGGGCTACGAGGTCAACTGCCGTACGCCAAATGATTCCTCCTCCTACATACAGATCGTTCGCTGGAACGGCGCCTTGGGAAACTTCACTAGCCTGAACATCTTGTACGGGACCGGATGCGCCAACGGGGATATTCTGATGGCGACGATTTCCGGCAGCACCATCAATGTCTACCGCAATGGAACGCTGATGCTGACCGCCACGGATAGCACCTACACCACTGGCAATCCCGGGATGGGCTTCAATTTTGGCTGTGGCACCGCCTACAATCAATTTGGATTTACTAGCTACACAGCGACCGATGGGCCAGCCAATGCTGCCGCTCCCGCTCCGCCGACGAACCTTTCCGACCGCGTAAACTGAACTCTTGTCGACGAGAATAACGAGACAGGTCCGGTCAGGAATGAAGATACAGCGGACTGCGGTGCTCACCCGTATTGGGGGAAGCGGCAGCGCTTGTTAAACTGGGGTCAGAACCTTCTCTTGGGCTGGGGACGGGCCCTTCAACCCGCGAAGAAGTTCCAGATAGAACGATTTTTGCCCTGCCACGAACAAAAGCAGCCCAAAGAACGCCACTAGAACAACGGCGCTCTCCAGCGTGAGCCGCAGCAAGGGCGGCAGGAATTGCCCGTAAGCTGCCCGTACCCCAAAGGCGAGACCCCCGGCCGCGATGCTCGAAGCCAGCGGCCGGCTCGAAGCCAGCAAGATATCGCGGAACGAAATTGCCGTACCGTGTACCGCCCAGGCAATCACGGGCAGGGCGCACAGCAAGGTGACCACCGAGTACGCGCAGGCCACGCCTTTGGGCCCCCAGCGCAACCCCACGACGTAACCTGTGATCATGATCGGGGCCATGGCAAGACCTATCTTCAGATTTCGTTTGACTAGTCCGAGCGAGCCCATCAACCATCCCAG
Source organism: uncultured Acidobacteriaceae bacterium (assembly GCA_963776125.1). GTDB lineage: Bacteria > Acidobacteriota > Terriglobia > Terriglobales > Acidobacteriaceae > PALSA-270. Next base: position 3,686 of record CAVZMC010000017.1, read on the forward strand.
GGGATTGACGATCGCAAAGACCAAGATCGTCGGGGCCAGCAGCCGTAGAATTGGGGCCGCAGCCATCCACTTCGGCCCCAGGACTACGCGAATCATGTCATCGGCAAAAACCGCGCACACCACCGTGATCGGCAAGGTCAACGCCAGCACCAGCGAGTAGCCTTTCAGAAAGTAGCTCCGCAGGCGCGGGGGGTCGTCCTGCACCCGCGACAGGCCTGAGAACGCCACCTCGCCGGCGGCGGAATTCAGGTTGTCCGTCGGGATGTTGACCAGCTGATAGGACCTCCCATAAAGCCCCAGGGCATCGCCCCCCCAAAAACGCCCCAACAGAACTTTTTCAAAATTACTGGCGACGTAGATGACCAGCCAAGTCAGCGTGATGGTGCCGCCGAACTTCATCATGGAACGCATCCCCGTGCCGCGCTGCGGCGGTCCAGGGATCCAGCCGGTGGCCAGCCAGGAACCAATCGTTGTCACCAGCGGGAGGGTTACGGTCATGGCCACCAGAGCCCAATACCCATAGCCAAATTCTGCTCCCATGATCGCTATCGTAGTGCCCACCACCAGTCCGATCGTGTTTATCACCGCCAAAGCGGTGAAGCGCATCTCGCGCTGCAGAAGGGCCCCGTGCTGAACCCCAGCCGCGTTAAACGCGAACGAAGTGGCCAGGATCAGCGTCACCTTCACCAGTCGCGGTTCATGGTAAAAGGCCGCCACCGCGGGCGCCATCACCGCCGCCACCAATCCAAGCACCAGACCAACCAACAAATTGATCCAAAACAAGGTTGAAAGCTGCTCTTCGGTGACGTGTGCGCGTTGGATGGCGGCGGAGGAAAGCCCAAAATCCCGGAACAAACTCAACACCCCGGTAAAAGCCGTGACCATGCCCACCAGTCCGAAGTCTCGCGGCACCAGCAGCCGCGCCAATATCATCAGCGACGCCAGGCGAAGGGCGAAGCTCGCCCCTTGCGCGCTCAGCCGCGCCACCCCTCCCCGAATCGCTTTCTCCTTCAGGTTCTTCATAGAGTTCCGATCGTAGGCGACGGACTTAGTCTCAGCGGCGTCATCATTTCCTTGATTTCCTTCTTTGTCCTTGATTCTTTGTAAGCAGCGGCGGGCATGGTTGGCAACGAAGTTCGCTTTCCCCGCGCGCCTCGCGCCCTGGGAGATTCACTTACAGCGTGGATGGTTCTTCCGGAGTGGCACTCGGAGCTTTTTCCCCCACCCTCTGTCGAAAGGGTTTCGTGAGGTTCCGAACGGCGAGATAAGGCCATGCCAGTGGGGCGAGAAGTGGATGGAACACCGACAGTGTGTCAATACGCCGTGCCAGGGATGCACGTCCCAGAGAACGACGCACACGGCCATCCTTGAGGTAGTGGGTCGAGTCTGCGGTGCCGATGCAGGTTTCGAGACCGTAAAGTTCTTGATTGCGTTGCGCTTCCGGACTAACGAAACAGTCCTTCACTCCGCCTTTTAAGTGCGAATAGTCGTGATTCAAATGAATGGCGAGAACGTCACGGGTAGCGTCAACCACGGGGATGTGCCGTCGCAGGGCGGAGTAAACCATCCAGTTGTCCCAGCGGGCCCTTCCCACGACGAAGGGAGGAACGTCGCGATAGACGTTCCGAGGAAAGGCAAAGTAGTCCATCGCAACGTAATTATCCAGCTTTCCCTCTTTCGCAACCTGATTGCTAAGAGCACTCTCCCAGCGCGCTTGATCAAAGTCCCAAAGCGTTTCCAGATCAAACAAAGTTCTCCGGCCGGTCATCAGGAATTGAGGTTTGGCGGCGGAAACCACCTGCAGGGCCTTCACGAATCGGCTGGTCAGCATGATATCCGCATTGATGAAACAGAGCAGCGGATTCGTGCTCATCTGATGGGCCAAGCTGAACATGGAACTTATCAGGGGTGTTCCCTTTTCGCTCAACTCGAGATCCGGGACGTGGGTAATTTTGAGTTCGGCCGCGGCTTCGGCATTGCCCTCATCGTTCCCAAACAGGATGATTTGGGGTGTCGGCTTGAGCAAAGCCCAGCTCTTGATGGCGTTACGCTGGATCACCCCAGAGTGGCCTTTAAAGCGTTTGGGAGTGGTGAAAATCGTTAACATGATGAATACCTACGAAATTCCCTCAGAGCAACCCTCCGTGGCCGCAACTTTGCCGCAACCGACGGCGGCGGCCACTCGGCGGGATCGAGCTTCACGCGAGAGTCTCAACTTTCTGCGCAGCCGCGACCTGCTCCGCCACCCACCCATAGGTGATTTCCATACCCTTGCGCAGCGAAGCCGAAGGAGCCCAGCCCAGCTTTTGCCGAATCATGCGATTGTCCGAATTCCGGCCGCGCACCCCCAGGGGACCGTCGACATGGCGAATTCGCAGCCGCTTGCCGGCAATCTCCATTGCCATCTCCGCCAACTGGTTGATCGTAACCATTTCCTCCGACCCGATGTTGACCGGTCCCGCGAAGTCGGACTCCATCAAGCGGCGGACACCTTCGACGCATTCGTCAACATACAGAAACGAGCGGGTCTGTTTGCCGTCGCCCCAAATCTCGATTTCGCCACCCCCGGGCGTCTCCGCCACTTTGCGGCAAATCGCCGCGGGAGCCTTCTCCCGCCCACCGCACCACGTCCCTTGCGGCCCAAAAATGTTGTGGAACCGGGCCACATGGATCTCGATGCCGTGGTTTCGCTGATATGCCGCGTAGAGCCTCTCGCTGAACAACTTTTCCCATCCATATTCGCTGTCGGGAGCGGCCGGGTACGCTGAATCTTCGGCGCAGTTGGGGTCATCCGGATTGGTTTGATTGTAAGCGGGATAAATGCAGGCCGATGACGAGTAGAAATACCGGCGGATGTTGGCCTCGCGGCCACACTCCAGAATATTCAGGTTGATGGTGGCGGAATTGTGCATCACGTTGGCATCGTGCTCACCGGTGAAAATGTATCCCGCGCCGCCCATGTCCGCGGCGAGCTGGTACACATCTTCGACCCCGGCAAGAACCGCACGCACCACATCGGTTAGCCGCAGGTCGCCGACAACAAATTCGTCCGCCGCACTCGGAAAGAACTCATGACGTTTTAGGTCGACCCCCCGCACCCAGAAGCCCTCGCTTTTCAAGCGCTTGACTAGATGTCCGCCGATAAACCCGCCGGCGCCGCACACCAGAACTCGTTTTTTCATAAAGCTGTGATCTCCTTCTTGAACGCGACGGATACAGCGCGCACTTGCTTGGGCAGTAGCATCGCTACTTATTCGTCACTCGACAACTTTTTGCTATTCGCTCTTCACGCGCCGGAGCGCTCGTTCCACTGTGGTCTTGGGATTGAGCACCAAATCCGCAAGCTTCGCGCTGACCGCCGCGCTTAACTTCATACTGTCAAGCGGATGTCCCAGCTCCTTCAGGCGGCGCTTGTGATAGCTCCAGAATTTCTTGTCCCTAAGATTGACCGCGCTGACCGCCAAAAACTCATAGTATTCGTCCAATAGCTCGTGCACCCGCTTCTCGATCTCTTCCGCCGACAAATACCATGGCCCATAAGTCAGCAAATCCCCAATGTGCGACGGCAAATATGCGTTCATGTCCTGCGACGCGGCGGTGACTCTCACATCGTGCAGCCTTTCGTAGGAGAGCACCTGATGGACAAATCCAAAATCCGCGTTCTTCAAGTGCAAGAAGCATGCGCTGACGTCCGCTTCCGCTGTCGGGTTAGGAAAAAACTCTTCCGTGCTCCGAACCAGATCGGCCCGATACATATTCGACGTCGGAGCCCCAAACACCGACAGCGAGGTCAGCAATTGCGCCCGGCAGACATCTCGACCCGTCATGAAGGTCGTGGTGTAGGGCAATCCGGCAAAGCGGACATACCACCTGTCCCCGCCCCCGCTCACCTGATAGGACCCCACCAATCCCACCGTGGGATGCGCTTCGGCAAGCTCCACCATGCGCATAAGGCATTCGGGAAATATCGCGTCGTCGGCCGAAACCACTTTGCAGTATTTGCTATCGGGGCTGATGGTCTTAAACGCCCGATTGTGATTCGCGATGATGGGTACCAAAACGTCCGCGTTGCAGACACGAATGCGGCGGTCCCGTTTCGCGTATTCTTCAGCAATCGCACGAGTCCCATCCGTGCTGCAGTTGTTGACAACCGTGTACTCCCAGCGCGAATAGGTCTGCGCGAGAACACTTTCAATACACTCCTTCAGATAGGACTCGCCGTTGTAGACGGGCGTCAGCACGCTCACCAACGGTTGTTCATGCACATCCATCTTCCTATCTCCCCCCTGGTTCGCCGCGGCCACCGCGCCGGCGATTTCCCTGTTACTAAACCGCTAGCCTGGCTCGCTGCTGCTCCGATGACTGGCTGATTCGCCGCGCGCCGCCACCTTGGGCCTGAAACAAAACGTCAAATTGCGCCTGCAGCCTGCTCCGGTAGGACGCGACCTTCTCCGCCATTTGTGCCTTGATGGCATCGTGGTTCGCCGTAAGCCGGAGGAATGTCTCTCGCAAAACTTCGGGCTCGCAGCCACGGGCTTCGACACAGTATTCCGAGAGTCCCAACTCGGCCATCAGCGTGCTCGTTTTCGGATGAGTCGAGATCGCCAGCACCGGCTTGTTCATCAAATGCGCAAATATCACTCCGTGAAAGCGGCAGGTCACCACATAGTCCAGCGAAGACATCTCGGAAAACATCGCCTCCGTCCCGTTTATGGGCGGTTGCGTGATCGAAGGTGAATCGGCGATCCCGGTTTCTTTTCCTATGGCCGATCGAACGTCCTCGATCGCGCGCATGTCAAACCAGATATCCGTACTGAACAGCGCTATGCGATTTCCTTCGCGGATCAGCCATGCGCCGAAAAGCCCAAGATTGCGGATATAGGAATCGTAAACAATTTGGTCCCTGCCGGAGTCGGCCCGGGGGTCGCAAAATGCCATCGGGGAAAAGCCCACCACTGGCTGGCGGTTGCGCACTTTCGGAAGTGACGGAACCGGGAAACTGTATGCGCTGTCGGGAAAGCTTCCGGATTCGCGCCTGAACCCTAAGTCTTGAACCAGCTTTCTGGAGACTTCGTCTCGAAACGAAACGTAGTCCGCCATCCCCAAGGCGCGTCTTACAAACCATCGGCTCAGGGGCCGAGCCAACGGCCCAGCTCCCACGTTTAGGAAGTAGCACCTCGCGCCTGACAGTCTTGCGAGCACGGTCCATTTGAAAAGGGTGTAGGGAAAACCCCAGGGCCCGTCCCAGGAATCGAACAGTTGGCCGCCGCCGCTCATAATCACCAGATCCTGGGACTTTATTGCGCGGAACGATTCCGCCAGGAAGGCCATCTCCTGC
>CAVZMC010000018.1:0-65003 GCA_963776125.1 uncultured Acidobacteriaceae bacterium
GTCATAGCACTAGATATACTAATAAGGTTGCTGTCCGTGCGCGGCTAAGTCCTTATGTTGGACGTTTTCAGGCGGATTCGAATCCCTCCCTCTCCACCAGACGCTCAATCGCATCAATTGCCAACTCACCACCGATAACGCGGGGACGCGCGAGCACGAAGAAGGGCCGAGGAGATATTCGTAGAAAGACGTCTCGGGATTATCGACCTATTACTCGTTTCTTTGCCACTCGCAGTTCCCTTCTCTGCAAAGTGTGCCTATGGCGAGTGTCTCATTGGTGGTTGGCTAGGATTATGAAACGAACCCAAGGGGAAACGTCGCTCGGCCTACATCCTGATCGGTCGTTCCGCTCCAGCCGAGTCAACAAACGCGCCCTCATGGTGCCCTCCTAAAGAAGTGACATCGACCGGATCGAAAGAAACTTTAGGAGAAGCTTGCCCTAAGACGTTCCGACAGGTGACCTCAATCCCTCGGTGTCGTCTCCCCGCGCCACTCTTGAGGCAGGGTCGGAGGCTTTCGTTTCCAGGATGGATTCCATGACTACCTTGCCCTTGGAATCCATCACTGCGACCGAGATCGTTGCTTGATGAACGTCCAGCCCAATATACTTTTCACCGCTCATCGAGGGTGCTCATTTCGTAGGTGATCATGCGAACGATGACAACCTACTCCAAAAGGGGCGCCCTCTTATAATGCGATTACGACAGTTGTCCCCGAAATACAAGTTGCAGATTGTCTGTAGAAGAGCTGAATGAACAATCTGATAAACCTCCCACGTCTCTTCTTTGTGCTCTCTCTCGTTGTGCTGTGGTTCTCGGCCATCCTCGGAGCCTCGTTTGGCCCAAGGCTGCGACCGTTGAACGAAGAGGAGCGAGAGGACTTCGGCGTTATCCGAGGTGCACTCCTCGGAATGCTGGGCCTGCTCATCGGATTCACTTTTTCAATGGCGGTCAGCAGGTACGAGAAGGCCGAGCGCCGGGCGCGAATAGACCGCCCGCACATTGCTTAGCTGCCAGGGATTTCACTCGACGAGAAGAGCCTCCGGGCGAAAAACATCAAAGCAACTTCAGCGTCCGGTCTGTAACTGCTGCTCAGCGACAATGGGGCGGTAACCAAGCCGACACGTTTGGAAACGTGTTGAGATGTCCAAGGCTTTTGACATTGGCCGTCCAATTATTTTGACTGGCCGTCGGCTCCATGTGAAATCGACTGCGTTCTCCCCGTTTGTTCTCTTCTATTTGCGAGGATCAACAATCTGGCCCATGCCGTGCCTCATTGCTTGACGAGCGATCAGATCGAAATGGGATCGCTATCCGAAGAAATGGACCCCGCCATCTACTTTTTTGGGCTGTTTAGGCAATTTGGGAACCGAGGCATAATTGGCCCACTCTCCAATCCTGATCGAGCCCTGGCGACATTTAGGTCAACCGCTCCGAACGGTGTGCGTCCGCTTCATTGACCATCAAGTTCGGATGATTGTGCGAGGAGGACAATATGAAATGCGTCGGTTTACTCTCAATCCTTTCCGCTATTGTGTTTGCGCTGTCACTTACTGCAGCAGCGGACTCCAAACAGAGTGGCAAGATCACCTTAAATAACCCTGTAGTCGTCTCGGGTACGCAGCTTCACCCTGGCGAATACGTTGTGCGCTGGAGCGGAACCGGACCGGATGTCCAAGTCAGGTTCCTGCACGATGGCGACGAAGTAGTGTCACTGGCGGGCACCGTGCTGCAGAGAGAAAATGAAGTGAAGTCCATCACAACGATTCCAGGGGAAGGTGGGGCGCGCGTGCTCAGTGAAATCGACCTACCCAGGGTGACACTGATGCTAGCGCCACCCGTGACGCCAATCGCTGACTGATCGCTGTAAACGGTGTCAGAGCTCCGTGTGACTGGAATCACGAACCTCTAGCCGCAAAATGGAATAATTCAGGAGTTCTGAACTGAACTGAAAACTAACGGGACTAAAGAATCTTCGTGTCTTCCCGACCCGCTCTAAGGAGGATATATGTGGGTTCCTTCAAAGCACTCCAGACAAATGGCGCTTGAGCATTCCAAACTTCAAGCGGTGATTCTACAACGCACGGCGGAGCTACAGAACCTTTCCCTGCGGCTTCTCAAGGTGCAGGATGAGGAGAGACGCAGGTTGTCTCGTGACTTGCACGACAGCACTGGCCAAACGCTAGCGGCGTTAAAAATCAACATTTCGTTTCTTCAGGAAAGCTGCAAGCAAGACCCGTCCAAAATGGCCCTTGTCTCCGAGGCCGTAGAACTGACGGATCAGGCAATCGAGGAAATCCGAACCATGTCTTACTTGCTGCATCCACCGCTACTGGATGAGGTTGGATTCGGATGCGCGGCGGAATGGTACATCGAAGGCTTTGCTAAGCGAAGCGGGGTAAAGGTAAACCTGGACATTGCGACCGAGCAGGAACGGTTGCCAATGAGCGTAGAGATTGTTCTTTTTCGTATCCTCCAGGAGAGCTTGACGAATGTACATCGGCACTCTGGAGCTACGCAGGTTAGCGTCTGCTTTCGACACCAACTTGAAGAGATAGTGCTGGAAATACGAGACAACGGCCGCGGCATAACGGCAGAGCTTCTGAATCGGCTTCGTGAAGCAAGCGCAGAAACGGGCGTCGGCTTGGCCGGAATGCGCGAGCGAATGCACGAACTGAACGGCCAGCTGGAAATAGAATCGGATGGTCACGGAACCACGTTGCGGGCCATCGTACCGCGCCCTGCAAGAAGTCGATCCGATCAAATCGGAGACGGTGCGCAAGTGGCTTTGTCCCTCGGTTCGGACCGAGATCATCACCTCAACCGACCGTCCAACTTCCCAAAATCAGGCTTGCTAATGAGTCAGTAGCAAAAGATCGCTCAGTTGGGCTGGCCCACCACCCTTGGCCTCTAGGACGGCAGAGCGCCCTACAATACTTATGTGATACTGGGCGGTGTGATGACGCCGATGCCGAAGGACCTGTCACTCGGATTGATAAGGTAAACTTTCAGTGCGATTCCTTGAACGTGGCGTTCCTCGCTAGAGTAGCAAAGCGAACCATCTAACGTGGCGCGAGCTGAAATTTGGCATAAGCGCCTCTCGAGGGGTGCCCAACCGCTGGTGGGTAGAAACCGAGCACTTTTGTCATATTTACAGGGAGCAGCAGAATCCTCAAGGCCATCAATCACGTTGGCCTGTGAACACGGTCACACCCGGCGAAAGGGATCCAGAAAACGCCGCAGAATCTCTTCGTGGAGCTGCCAGAATTTCTGCACTTCAGCGTCGTTCAGCACTTCTCCACGAGCATGGGAAATCCAATTAGCGCTATGCAGGCGGAGACTGTGACGTTTCACGGTCAACCTTCCAGTTACTAGCGCGCTTTTCTTCGCGGAGAAATTTCAAAAGGGCCAAGGTGATCGCCAAGATGACCGGGCCAATGAACACTCCAAGGCCGCCGAAAGCATTCAATCCTCCCAGTAGTGCAAAGAAAACAAATAGTGTAGAGAGCTTTGTGCGGCTACCGATCAGATGGGGGCGCAACAAATTGTCCACCGGGTGGACGACGGCCAGTCCCCACACAAGGAGTACGAGGCCTTTGATCCAGTGACCGCTGAAAAGGAGCATTGAGATTGCGGGCAGAAGAACAATTCCTGTTCCAATAAACGGCAACAATGCACATAGAGCAGTAACAATTCCCCACAGGCCTGCAGAAGACGACCCCCAGGAACCAGAAGGCAATGCCGGCGAGAGTTCCCTGCAGCGCTGCCATGGCTAACGTCCCATAGACAGTGGCGTTTAGAGTGTCTTTCACCAAAGCAAAAAGTCTTGTTGTTTGACTGGTGCGCAGGGGGAGCAGAACGGCTGTGCGGCGCAACATCGCCTTGCCATCACGAAGCAAGAAGAACAAAACGAAGAACGCAATGAAGGTGTAGGCGAGCATAGTCGTAAAACTTCCAAGAGCACCGGCCGTCATACCAAGAAGTAGCGAGACTCCCTTCTCGGCCTGGTTCACCGTCGCCGCCCGCAAATCGGTGGCGGAAATCGGCAGGTAGCTGCTCACCAGTTCAACTACTCTCTCGAAAATATGAATGACGTAAAGGCTCAGGCGTTCGCTCCGTCGCCTGCGCTGCCGAGTGATTGGTAGATGTCGCGCAGTCCGGTTGCGAGTGCCCGCCCAAGGAATACCGTTGACAACACGATGAAAAGGACGACCAAGCACGTGGACAAGAGTGCGGACACATTGCGATTCCGAATACGGCGGACGATACGCGAGTGCAGGGGGTAAAAGAGAATGGCTAAGACAGCGGAGAAATAGGATTGACCTGAGGAAAGGGGCAATCAGGACATAGCAGAAGTAGAGAGCTACGACTGTCAAGCTCAGCAAGAACACAAGGCCCGCCCGGTTCTTCGTTTTGTTACTGGGTTCGGACACGCATCCTCCTTACTCGGCGCACGTGCCGGCCAATTCGCAAGAGCAACATCCTCAAAAGTCGGCCAAGTCCTGAGTGGGGAGGGCCACGCGAACCGCGTTCGCTACAGCGGCCAAATCAATGATCTCTTGCAGGATGGCTCCCTCCAGCGGAGGCAGGTAGCCCAGCGCGGCCGCGATCATACCCACGACGCTGGCCGCCATTCCTCCCACGGCACTCTGCAGCGCGATCGATCGCATCCGGTGACTGACATGAATCAACTCATCCACCTTGCCCAGTGACGTGGTTAAGATCACTGCATCAGCGGCCTCGGAAGTAATGTCGCTGTTAGCCCCAAAGGCAACGCCTACAGTCGCCGTCATGAGTGCCGGAGCATCATTAATGCCATCCCCGATGAACAGGGTTCGAGCTCTCTTGGTCTCCGCTTCAACAATCGCAACCTTCTGTTCCGGGGTCTGTCCGGCATACACTTCAGTGATTCCGACTTCTTGCGCCAGGTAGCGGACCTCCGACTCTCGGTCTCCGGAGACCAATAGAACGCGGTTTACCTGATGACTCGGGTTTAAGTGGTGCACGAAGGGCTTGGTGTCCTGACGAGGCGCATCGTGGAAACGAAATGCTCCGGCGTACTGCTCGTCTACAAAGACGACGCACTCCAATCCGGAAGCAAGGGGAGGCAGTGAGGACAGCAGTTTGGGATCTACTTTGCCGCGTCCGGTGATACGCACGCTCCTGCCGGCAACCATGCCGCGAAGACCGTCTCCCGGTTTCTCCTGCATCTGGCTGACCTCCAGCAAGGCCAGCTTAGCGTCGTGTGCGGCGCGAACCACTGCGCCGGCCAGTGGGTGCTTGGAAAACTGTTCAATACTGGCGGCCGCTTGTAGGACTTGGTCTTTGGTAAAACCGAGCCCGCACAACACGCTGGTCATCTGAGGCTGGCCGTAGGTCAGCGTTCCCGTCTTGTCGAAAATGAGGGTACGACAGGTAGTGATCTGTTCCAACGCTGCTGGATTCTTGATGATAATGCAGTGCCTCGCGGAGAGCGAGATGGCGCCAATCACCGCCACTGGGATCGCCAGAATGAGAGGACATGGAGTGGCGATGACGACCACAGCCAGAAAACGCGTGGAGTCGCCGGTAAGCAGCCACGTTAGTCCGGCCACACCCATGGCCAAGGGCGTATACCACGCCCCAATTCGGTCTCCAATGCGGCGAAGCTGTGGGCGTTTGTCCTGGGTCTGCTCCATCACTTGCATGATCTTGGCGTAACGCGAATCGACTGCCAGTTTCTCGGCTTCGATGGTCAGGGCCATATCGCCGTTGATTGCTCCGGACAGAACCTTTGAACCCGGAGTCTTTGAGATATCAAAGGGCTCACCTGTCAGATAGGACTCATCCATTACCCCATGTCCTTCCACGACGACTCCGTCGACTGGACAGATCTCGTGAGGCAACACAATGACGTGATCGGCTATCTGGACCTGTTCGAGTTTGATGTCCTCGACCGACGTTCCACGTTGGCAGTGCGCGACTTGCGGCATGCGCTTCGCCAAGGCGTCGAGGACGGAGGATGCTCTGCGCGTAGCGAACTGTTCCAATGCCGTCCCGCCTGAAAGCATTAGAACAATGATCGATCCCACAAGGTATTCGCCCATTGCAACGGAAGCGACGATCGAGATTCCAGCCAGCAAGTCCGAGCCGAACTCTCGAAGCCAGAGTCTCTTGGCTAGGCTCAAGAGGATTGGAATTCCGCCAACTATCAGGGCGAGGAACAGTGGGCCCAGATAAATCGATGGTGGCAGATGGGTCGAGTACCGGAGAATCAGGTGTGTAGCAATTGCGATCACCGATATAGCCGCTATATAGGTCTCTCGCGCTGTCGAGATTACTGTCTTGGCACGAATGTTCACTGGAAGGGACATAAGGGCTAGGCGGCCAGAGTGGTGCTTGGAATTGATTGACCGGAATGAAGTTTCCTTCGCGTTGATCCATTTGGTTGAACTCGCTTCCTCGTGATTTCAGACCCATACCGTACATGTTCGACTCTCAACCTTCTGCTCCCTCCGGGAACTTTCGCCTCGATGACGTCTCCCCTTCTGCGACCGAGCAGCGCAATCCCCAGCGGCGCGAGAACTGAAATGAAGCCTTGAGAGATGTTTGCCTCCTCGGGAAAAACCAACGTATACAATGCCTTCCGTCGCGTATCGAAATCGAGAACACGGACTCGGGAATTCATCCTTACTACATCCTTGGGAACTCGACCCGGGGGCCTGACCTCGGCGCTCTCCAGCGTCTGATCGAGAAGTTCGAGCTGCCTTAGATCTCGAAAGAGAGAATACTTGAGAGCCCGAACCAAACGCCTGAGCCTGTCCACGTCACCATCGGTGACGATAATGGAACGATCTGTCATGATGAACTCCTTTGCGTTTTCGCTTCGGTTGACGTTATGCAGCCTTCCTTTTGTCGCCCTTAGGTTCAACCGTGGTCTGGCTTTCCTTCGGCAACATTTCCACACCCGCGGCCTTTGCCTTCGTGCAGCTTTCGTTTCGGCGTGAGTTGATTTCAAACCATATAAGAAGAGCTACAACTCCCGCGCACAGGAGGAACACGAGAATCGTTGCCGGCTCCATCAGGACACCTGCTTCGGCAGTAGTTCTCAGTCCTCTGAACGTCACCGACGGTCAACACCGGACAAGTGGCTAGGGACACGACTATGTGCGCAATCGAACCAAAATGACTTGCGGTCTGCGCGAACGCTCCTGCTCCCCGCACACCCATGACGATAATGTCGGCTAGCAATTCATTCGCAGTGCCCAGGATGCGCTCAGCTACCGGCCCGATTTCTACCACGACTTCCGGCTCGTACGGTAGCTGGGGTTCGGACGGGATCATTTCGCGTAAACGCTCTTCAGTTGGCTGTAGTGCGAGACCCAGCGATTCTCCGGGAACTCCCTCGACCACGTGCACCAGCGTGAGGTCTGCGTGATATTCATGCGCCAGCGAGACCGCGAATTCTGCTGCTCGCAACGACCCGAGCGAGAAATCCGTGGCGCAAACAATGCTGCGAATTCCGACAGACACCTCTGCCGTCACGTGCGGTCCGACCGTCAGCACTGGACAAGGCGCCACACGAATGATTTCCTCGGCGGTTGAACCAAGAAGTACTTTACCCAGTCCGCCGCGACTACTTGTGCCCACTACCACTAAGTCGACACCGTGATTTCGTACGAATTCCACGAGCACGTCGGTAACGTCTCCACATCCCAATAGCGTCCCGCAACCCTGACCATGTTGTCTTAACGGGTCGATGATCTGATTCAGCGCACGGCTCGCGTGCGCTTGGAGTTCCTCCAAGGTTAGCTCTATGGATTCGGGACGAGCCAGGGCGTAGGCCCCCGGCGGTATGACGTGCGCAGCGTAGAACTTCGCTCCATATCTGTCTGCCAACGCGACTGCAAATGGCAAAGCCCGGCTGGCCGACGCCTCAAAATCGGTTGCAAACAGAATGTTCTTGAGTGCGATCTGCTGTTTCACTTCCAGCGTTTTCATGTCACCCTCCCATTACGGCAGTCTTCACGAAAAAGACTTCCTTCGGAGCCAGCGGCTCTAGTCGTTTTCCACTCGCAGATTGTTCTCCACCGAGAACACACCGGACACGCTATTCGCTTGCATTCCGGCGACCTGTTTCTCCATTTGGCGTGCCACGACGCCTTCCAGCGTCACGTGGCCATTGTCCACAACGATGTGGATCGGCGGAACGGCACGTAATTGATACTGCGAGAGCACGCTGTGCCCATAGATCTTGCGATAGGTCGCTCGGCGAATACGGTCATCGTTGGGCGATACGGGCAACACTTTGATCTGGTTTTCCACTCGCTCTACACCTTCAATTTCTCTCACTGCTCTTTCGGCGTCTGACTTCAGCGTCGGACGGCTCGCTTCACCCAGCAAGGTCACGGTGCCCGCCGGCGAAACTCTGTACAGCAGATTGTCGAACACGCCATAGAACGGAAGCATCACCAGCTCGTGGTGCACTTCTTTGACAATGCGGTCAACTCCCTTCTGGCTCAGAGCTGTACTGCGAGTCGACTGGGCGTTATTGTTCTGCGCTTCTTGCGCGGTGCAGTTGTTTGCGTAGGCCGCCAAACTCAAGAACATGACTGCTATGATCACGGTGGTTTTCATTGCATCCTCCAAACTCATCTCGATTCAGGTCCCAAGGTCCTCAAATCTACTGCGAACGGGAGAGGGCTGCTGTTGCTCATTCGCTATCAGCGTCAACCAGCCCCGCCCCCTTGTTCGTTTCTGCAATCGTCCGGCATCAACTACCCGACCCTATGTGTGAAGCTTCCAACTTATCGAGGCGGTCGTCCGCATTGTGGTACTTCACGATTGTGTCCACGGTTTCATAAAGAATGTCCGCTTGCCTGGACAAGTCAGCAATCGTCTCTTTGTACTGAGCCTGCCACAGGTTCTCCCTTCCGGCCCGGAGCAAGTCGAGCGCTTCGCTGGTTTCATTTGCCAACGCGACTAAGTGGGGCCGAGCTCTCTCGATGGCCATCAGCTGTGCTTCGCTGGCTTGTGGTTTCGCTTGCTCCAGCTCGCTCAACATTCTGCCCAGGTCGTTGATGTCATGCCGAAGATTGCCCAAATAGTAGGCATGGCTTTCCCGCGCCGTCCGATGGCTTCGTGTGAGGGTCAACAAATCATCTGCATTGCGACTGACGTCCGCGGCCTGCTGCTCGAAGACGGACAGATGATCCGCTACGTCGCGTACGCTCGCCGCATCGGGAGTGGACTGGCTCGTGTCGGCCCTCAGGGTAGCCGGCACCGCGATCATTGCCGTGACGATGCACGACGCTAGAAACATGTTCATGTACCTCATAGTCTTTCCTCCTTCTAAGTAATCGTTAGCCATCACGTGGTTTTGGAGTTCTCCAGAGTCGTTGCTTCGGTGATTTGCCATCCAAATCTGGGGAGGCTCCCCTTTGGGCATCTGTCGCCTGTTTTAATCGAAATGTGTCACCTCCTCCTCCGATCTTGTGCGTCAAGGTCGGCCTAGGCCTGACTTTCTGAGGCCAATCTCTTCTGGAGATTTGTAGTGCTTCTCGCATTTCTGCGCCCTCCGACGAGGATCCAAGCATGTTGAGCACCGGGCGTACCGAAGATGAGGACGGTTACAAGTCTTTACTCGCTGGCGATTTCAATGGACTGAAAAGAAATGCCAAGCGAAAGAGAACAAAGGTGACATACCCGTGCGGAGTCTGGCCCGTGTCCTCCACTTAGTCATATAGGTGAAGAGCCAAACTGTCGTGACGTCCGATACTTTGGACATTCGCGGTCCGATTCCTTTGACGCGTCCGGGCCTTCAGGTAAGACCGGTGGTGTCCTTGATGTTTGTTTTGTGCAATTTGCCGCCCGTCAACGCCTGGCACACGCGGTGCAGCAGATCAGAGTTCTCCTTAGTGTGCGGAGTTTCGAGGACGCGGCCGACATGAAACTCACGGTGCACGAGAGAGAGCAATGACGACGGAAGGACTCTGTATCTCGGTTTACAGCGATCTCGCTCAACAACTCTGGGGTGGTAGCACGCAGACACCGCGCGGCAATCGCATTTCTGAGTTGGCTAAAGCTTAGTCGGAAGCAGCTAGACAAATCATCTAAAGGAGAAAATCGAAATGAAATCTTCCCAGGTAGTCCCCTCTGTGCCGATCAAAGCAGACCTCCAAAAGACGGAGGGTGGCGGTGAATTGCAGGACCAAATTCGTGCGCGTGCCTATCAACTCTACGAGCAGCGTGGAAGAGATGATGGACACAGCCTGGACGATTGGATGCAGGCTGAGGCTGAATTATCCCAAGTCCAGAAGGCGGCCTAAGTAGTTCTTGCGAGCAGAGTCGAAGGAGGCAGGGCCGCGACTACACCAACAAGCTTAGACTCGTCCCTCCCAAAATCGTGTCCGAGTTCATGGAGCATAGTCTGCAGGACTTCGTGACTGATCTCGGTTTCACTGCAGCAGCCCGCCTCGACGTCCTTCTGGTAGCCGGCACTACTTTGGTTGATAACACGGCACTCCGGTCGGGGAGGTCACACTCATCTTTGAGGAAGATCAGCAATGGCGAATTCAGACGGAAATCAGAACTGGCGGGTGCTTTACAGAGAAGCCGTTTTGGAGCCAGACCGCAGGAAAATCAAGACACGCGTCGCCCAAGCTCAGATGGCCATCCAGGGTCGAGCGCGGGAGTTGTGGTACGCCGGAGCGCCAGAAACGAGTGAGCGACGCCAAATGGACGCGGCTGTCCATTTCCTGGGAATCCTCTGCATGATCGGAGAGGAGAAATGGTGACGCACGAGTACGAATTATCGTTCCCACGCCATGACGCCGTGGTGTCCCGCTCGCACCAACCAGCGTCATTGGAGTCGAACGTGACGAGAACGGGCACAGACAGCCCAGAATAAAGATGGTTTGGAGAGGAGCAAACTGATGAAACGTGTCTTCTTATTGATGGCTACGGTTGCGCTGTTTTCTCTGCCTGCATCTGCCCAAAAAGACGAAAACAATCGCATTAAGAATGCCGGCAAAGTGATGGTGGAGATTCTAAATGTTCCTGACGATATTCCAAAGGATCTTCTGGATAAGGCGGAATGCGTGATTGTGCTGCCTTCGGTGTTGAAATTTGCAATCGGCTTCGGGGGCAGTTACGGCCGCGGCGTGATGACTTGCCGGAGCGGCAAGGAGTTCAGCGGACCTTGGAGTGCGCCTTCCATGATGGCGCTCGAAGGTGGAAGCTTCGGCCTGCAGTTGGGAGGCCAAGCGACAGACTTTGTCTTATTGGTGATGAATCGACGCGGTGCTGATTCTATTCTCACCAGCCAGGTCAAACTCGGCGGCGACGTGGCTGCTGCAGCCGGACCAAAAGGCCGCAGCGCCGCGGCCTCGACGGATGTCACGATGCGGGCGGAAATTCTGTCGTATTCGCGTGCGAGAGGATTGTTCGCCGGGATCTCTCTGGAAGGCTCAACTCTCCGCCCCGACAACGATGGCAACGAGAGGCTTTACGGAAAGGGAACCACGGCGAAGGACGTCGTAATCAATAGTGCGATTCGCCCGCCCGCCTCGGCTAAATTGCTCCTTGCCACTCTTAACAAGAAGTCTCCCAGGAACGAGTCTGGTAAGTAAGGACCGATGGCACGATAACGGCTGGGGTAGGTGGGAGGCAGCTCTGGCATCCTTTCGCCCTCCCACATCTACATTGGAACGCAAGGGAACTTAATACCCGCGCCCGGCCAAGCGAGGGGCACAAGAAATAGACGCATGGAGGTAAGACTCATGAAACCAGTTGGAATTATCAGCATTGGAGTTCTACTACTTCTTCTCGGAACCGTAGGTCCCACGTACGCACAGCAGGACCAACACCAAGAGGCTAAGCCTCCAAAACAGGTTCAGCAAAGCAAGCCTGAAAAGCGGCAGCCTGATAGGAATAAACAACAGCAAGACCAAAAAAAGGGTCGCGTCCAGCAACGGACCGAAACAAGCAGCAGCAACAGCGGGCCCAGAACAACAGGACCAGAGCAAGCAGCAGCAACAGCGCGCCCAGCAACGCACGGACCGAAACAAGCAGCAGCAACAGCGCGCCCAGCAACCGGACCGGAGCAAGCAGCAGCAACAGCACGCTCAACAACCGGACCGGAGCAAGCAGCAACAACAGCGCGCTCAACAACAGGACAATGGGTCCTCACGACAGCGGCAACGGGTGCAGCACGATCAGCAGAGAGAGGTGTGGCAGCAGCATCGCGCACGTGACTGGCAGTCCGAGCACCGCGATTGGCGGCAACGTGGCGGTTACACCGGCTACCGCATTCCAGATGCCCATTATCGTGGCAGCTTTGGCGCGAATCACTGGTTCCGCATCCACAGGTACCCGATGGAGTTGTATGACGGGTATCCGCGGTTCCAGTACGGCGGCTTCCCGGCGGCGATGACCTCGGCGTTTGCTTTTGGGTATGTTGCGTTGCCCATGGGAATGCTGGTGCAGCTGCGGCAGCAATGGCAGGGCGCGTTTCTACTGCTGTATTTGTTGTTGCTGGTTTGGGCGGGGGATATTTTCGCGTACTTTGTGGGGCGCTCGGTCGGCCGGCATTTGATGTCGCCGCGAGTTTCTCCTAAGAAAACTTGGGAGGGAGCAATCGCGTCGCTGGCGGCGAGCTTGGCCGTGGGATGGTTGCTTTACAAATACGCCCTGCCCGTTAGTTCCGTTTTGCTCAATGCCCACCTGATTGAGCGGAAAGACGGAGTATTTGCGCAACACACCCAGCCATTGTGGATCACACTGTTGCTTTCGGCGGCGTTGAATGTTGCGGCGCAGTTGGGGGATTTGGTGGAGTCGCTGATTAAGCGCGGAGCGGGAGTGAAGGATTCGGGGGCGATTTTGCCCGGGCATGGCGGGATGCTGGATCGCATTGATGCGCTGCTCTTTGCGGCTCCGGTGCTGTGGTACTATGCGGCTTGGCGGGTGCTGCAGTGAGGCTTTCCGCCTTTTTGTCCTCCCAGCGAGGGCGAAAAGCCCTCGCGACAGCCGGCGAGACGCCGGCGCTACGGTCTTCGCCGATTCGGCGCTTTCCATTCGCATGAGACGCATTGCCATTCTTGGCTCGACTGGCTCGATCGGGCGCAGCACGCTTAGCGTCGTGGAATCCTACCCGGAACGTTTTCAGGTGGTTGCGCTGGCGGCAGGGAAAAATCTGGATGAGGTTTTTGAGCAAGCGCGGCGTTGGCAGCCGCGGGTGGTTTCGGTGGCATCGGAAAGCAATGCGGAGATTCTGGGCGCGCGTCTGAAAGCTGCTGGGCTCGGGAGAATCGAGGTTTTGGCGGGATCGGCGGGGGCGGTCGGCGTGGCCACGCATCCGGAAGCGGATTTTGTGGTCAGCGCCATTGTGGGCGTGGCGGGGCTGGAAGCCACCTACGAAGCGGTGCGTGCAGGCAAGACGGTCGGATTGGCCAACAAAGAGTGCCTGGTAGCGGCCGGAGAGTTGATTACGGCGGAAGCGCGGCGGCAGGGCAAGCCGCTGTTGCCGATCGATAGCGAGCATAACGCAGTGCATCAATGCCTGCGTGTTGGGCGCATGGAGGAAGTGGCGTGCGTCTGGCTGACCGCGTCGGGCGGGCCGTTTCTGAATACTCCGAAATCGGAGTTCTCCTCCATCAGCCCGGAACAGGCTTTGAAGCATCCAACGTGGAAAATGGGGCGGCGCATTACAATCGATTCCGCAACCTTAATGAACAAAGGATTCGAGGTCATTGAGGCTTGCCGGTTGTTTGGGCTGCCGCCCAGCCGGGTGAAAGTGATGGTGCATCCGCAATCCACCATCCACTCCATGGTAGAGTTTATAGATGGCAGCATACTTGCTCAGTTTTCGGTGACGGATATGCGGTTGCCGATTCTGTATGCGCTGACATATCCGGAGCGGATTTTGTCGGATATGCGCTTCCCGGTCATGGACTTACGTCACCTCGAGTTTAGTCCTCCCGATATGGAGAAGTTTCCCTGCCTTGGGCTAGCCTATAGGGCAGCGGATACCGGAGGAGTGCAATCGGTTGCACTTAACGCGGCCGATGAGGTTGCGGTAGCCGCGTTTCTTGACGGCTGCATTCGGTTCGACCAAATCCCCCAAGTGATCGAGGACGTCATTTCTGAAGCGGGAAGCGAGAAACTCGAATCTATAAAGCATGTGCTGGAAGCTGACGCCCGAGCGCGCCAGGCGGCGGGGGAGAAGGTCGCGCGGTGGGGCGGTATGAACAGCCCTCGGGCGGTTTCCGCCAGGGTACTAGGGGAGTAAATATTCTTATATGACCGGATTCCTAACTGCTGTTGTCTCGGTAGCCGTGATCTTGGGCTTCATGATCCTAATCCATGAGTTTGGCCACTACGCGGTGGCCAAACTGCTGGGCGTTCGGGTGGAGCAATTTGCCATTGGCTTCGGCAGGCGCCTGGTGGGCTTCCGGCGGGGCGAGACCGACTATCGCATCAACGCGATTCCGCTCGGCGGCTACGTGAAGATGAGCGGCGAGAACATCATGGAGGAGCGCAGCGGCGATCCCCGGGAGTTTTTGTCACATTCGCGATGGCATCGTTTCCTGATTGCCATTGCCGGCCCGAGCATGAATATCCTGCTTGCCATCGGGTTGCTGACCGGCGTTTACATGGTGCATTACGAGTATCCAACCTACTTCGACCAACCGGTCGTGATCGCCTGGATCAAGCAGGATTCCGCGGCGGCCAGGATCGGGCTGCAGGCCGGGGACCGGATTGTGCGCCTGGGCGGAATTTCCAATCCCACCTGGGAGCAGATCGGCCCCGAAATCATGCTGAGCGCGAATCAGCCCATGAACATTACGGTCCAGCGCGGCAGTGAGACTCTGCAAAAGACTTTGGTGCCGGAGCCGGTGACCACCTCGGAGATTGGCTCGGCCGGCTGGGAGCCGGAACAGTCCGTAATTGTGGCGGGACTGGAGCCGGACATGCCCGCAGGCAAAGCCGGGATCCGCGATGGAGATCGCATTGTCGCGCTCGATGGAACGCCGGTGCCCGGCATTGATGCCTTGATCGAGAGTCTGCAGAAAACCAAGGACAGACCAGTCGACGTCGCAGTGCTGCGCGATGGAAAACGACTCGACTTCCAGGTGCAGCCGGTGCTGGCCGATTCCGAAAGTGAAAAGCGGTACCGGATTGGATTTCAGGGCACCACCGATATGAAAGTGGGTCGCCTAGCGCTGGGCGCGGCTTTCGAGCAATCGATCGACGACAACAGAAAGCTCTCGTGGATGATCCTGGAACTGGTGCAGAAGCTGGTGCAACGGAAAGTGTCGCCGCGAACGGTTGAGGGGCCGATTGGGATTGCTCGCGCTGCCGGTGAGGCCGCCAGCGAAAAAGGATGGAGCCCACTGCTGCAGCTCACCGCCGCCATTAGCCTGAACCTGGGAATCTTCAATCTCCTGCCCATTCCGATTCTGGATGGCGGCGTGATTCTTCTGTTGGCGCTCGAAGGTTTGATGCGCCGCGATATCGGCCTGGTCATCAAGGAACGCATCTATCAGGCGGCGTTTGTGTTTCTGGTTTTGTTCGCGGTGATGGTGATCTACAACGATCTGAAGAAGACATTGCCGGGAATAATGCCCTGAGTCTGTATACCGGGCGGGTCTTCCTGCCCGCCCGGAGTGACCTCTAGTTCCCTTCCGGTCTGGCGCTCCATTCGCGAATATGGCGAATCTCTGGTGGCGGAATCCGCAAATACTTCAGAAATTCTTCGTGCTCATCGGGCGAGGAATGCTCGAACGCCTGGTGCCAGCGGCGCATGTCGGCTTCGCTGAAGCCGGCAGTCTTCATGATGGAAACCCACTTTTCTTTGGTCATGTGTTTTGTTCTCCTGATCGTTTTTCCGCGGAGTAGCTTTAGGATGAGCAACTGGTGCGCGCGCAGTTGGGCGATTTCGCTCTCGGTTTCCCGCAGGCGGCGCTTCAGCAGCGCCGTGAGCTTGCCTTGCGGAGCCGAGAGCATGCGCGCAATGTCTCGCACGCTCACTCCGATGGAGCGGTAGAGGCATATCTGCTCTAAGACTTCGGCTTCGCGGGCGCCGTAGGCCCGATAGTTGGCTTCGGTGCGCAACGCTGGCTTGAGCAAGCCGCACTTCTCGTAGTAGAGAATGGTGGTCCGGCTCAGCCGGTACCGCTTGGCGAGTTGAGAGACGCTTAGCATCGAACAATCTCAGTGTGAACCCTACACCAATAGACAGGTCAAGAGTTAATTTACAGGTTCGGACGGCGTCCTTCGAGCTGCGGCGCGCATGTTAAACTAAACATTCGCATGGCTGATATTCATCGCAGAAAAGCTGTTACTTCGTCGGTGGGCGGG
This sequence comes from uncultured Acidobacteriaceae bacterium, assembly GCA_963776125.1. Classification (GTDB taxonomy): domain Bacteria; phylum Acidobacteriota; class Terriglobia; order Terriglobales; family Acidobacteriaceae; genus PALSA-270. Next base: position 16,338 of record CAVZMC010000018.1, read on the forward strand.
GTACGGGTCGGTTCCGATGTACCAGTTGTGGTGCAGTCCATGACCAATACCGACACCGCGGACGTCGCCTCCACAGTGCTGCAGGTCGCGGCATTGGCGCGGGCCGGGTCGGAGTTGGTGCGGGTGACGGTGAACAACGAAGACGCGGCGGCCGCGGTTGCGCCCATTGTCGATGAACTCGACAAGCAGGGCGTGCGCGTTCCCATCATCGGCGATTTTCATTACAACGGGCATCTGCTGCTGAAGCGGTATCCGGAATGCGCGCGGGCGCTGGCGAAGTATCGCATCAATCCCGGCAACGTCGGCATTGGCCGCAAGGACGACAACAACTTTCGTACCATGATTGAAGTTGCGGTGGAGAATCAGAAGCCGGTGCGCATTGGGGTGAACTGGGGCTCGCTCGACCAGGCGCTGCTCACTCGCATGATGGACGAGAATTCCCTTTTGCCGGAGCCAAAAGACGCGCGCGAAGTGACCATGGAAGCGATGGTGGTCAGCGCGCTGAACTCAGCGGCGCTGGCCGAAAAATATGGGCTGCGGCCGGATCAGATTATCTTGAGCGCAAAAGTCAGCGGGGTGCAGGATCTGATTGATGTTTACCGCTCGCTGGCCGCACGCTGCGACTATCCTTTGCATTTGGGATTGACCGAAGCGGGCATGGGCGCGAAAGGCATTGTAGCCTCGAGCGCCGCGCTGGGCGTGCTGCTGCAGGAAGGCATTGGCGATACCATTCGGGTTTCGCTGACGCCGGCGCCAGGCGGCGACCGCACCGAAGAGGTGCGTGTGGCGCAGCAGATTCTGCAATCCCTCGGGATTCGCAGTTTTACGCCGCAGGTGACGGCTTGTCCGGGATGCGGGCGCACCACGAGCACATTCTTCCAGGAAATGGCGGAGCAGATTCAATCTTACTTGCGCGAGCAGATGCCGGTGTGGAAAGGGCGTTACACGGGCGTCGAGGAAATGAAAGTCGCGGTGATGGGTTGCGTGGTCAACGGGCCGGGCGAGTCGAAACATGCCAGCCTGGGCATTTCTCTGCCGGGAACGTTTGAAGAGCCGAAAGCGCCGGTTTACGTGGATGGACGCCTGTTCACCACGCTGAAGGGCGACAAGATTGTCGCCGAGTTCATTCAGATTCTCGACGAATATGTCGAGTCGCACTACGCGGCTCGGGAAGAACTCACGGCAAAGGGCTAGCGGCTTCGCTAGCTTTCTCGGCCGTTCCGATATTTCCGTTGCGAATGTTTCAGGCCGCCGTTCCAAGCAGGCCCACGACCGCGGCCATCCAGAGCGCGAACCCAGCCACATTCATGGCGACCCGCCACGCTACGCTGTCAATGATGTAGTTGTATTTGGCGTCCATGATTTATCCCTCCTCGTTCCGGTAAATTCAACGCCACTGACGATTGGTGAGAACCAACATCTTGTAGCGCTTGCATTTTGAAGTACGCGAGGTGACCGAACGAAGTTCCGGGGAAAATGAAAACCGCTGCGGGAGGGTTAGTTCGGAACTTTTAGGATCGCCTGAAGCACGCTTAGTTTTCCGTCGACGGGGCCTGTCTGCAAGTGCGAAATATCCAAGCCTAGAATCTTCGCTATCAGCGGATACAAGTTTACGTTTTCAAAAGGGGGCACGGTGCTGCCGGGAACAATATCCGGACCCATGGCCACGAAAAGGGCTTTCATTTCGGGCACGCGGCCGGGATCATAGCCGTGGTTGCCGGCTGGAACCGCTTGCGGCTTTCTGGGATCCGTGCTCAGGCGAATCGAGTAAGGGCCCGTGGCCACGATGATGGGGTCGCCGGCGCGCGGGTTGCTGTCAAAGTGCAGGCCGGCAGGGGTATCGGCGCGGCGATATACCACGAACTTTGCGCTCTTCCCGCGCAGAGCTTCATACGCGGATGCGGCGTCGGCGTCGGATTTCGGATAGAAACTCAGTCCCACAATTTTTTCAAACGACGAGGTCTTGAGGCCGAACTCATCCAGCGCTACCACGCCATCCTCGACCTTCACCATGCCGTGGTCGGCAACGACGATCACATCCACTGGAAGGTTCAGGCGCTGAAGGCCGGAAAGCAGACGGCCAATCTCATCGTCCAGCTCATGCACCGCATCCGCAAGCTGCGGACTGTCGGGACCGTACTCGTGGCCGGCGTGGTCGGTGTCGGAAAAATAGAGTGTGATGAAATGCGGCCGCTGTTCCGGTGGGAGTCGCAGCCAGGCCAGTACCTGGTCAACTCTTTTCGGGTTGGGAAAGCTCTCGTCATACTTCAGATAGTAAGTCGGGCGCCTGCCCTGAATTTCAGCTTCAGACGCGACCCAGAAAAATGAAGCGGAACGCATACCCTGCTGCTCGGCCAGCACCCAGAGGGGAGTGCCGCCGTACCAAGTGCCATCGGTGACGGAGGCGGAATCGCGGTAATCATAGACCTGTTTTCGCGCCGGATCGTAGAAGCTGTTGCCGACAATTCCGTGATGCTCCGGGTAAAGGCCAGTGATCATGGTGTAGTGATTGGGAAAAGTGATGGAGGGATAGGCAGGAATCATGCCCTGCGGCGCGCTGGCGCCGTGAGCGGCCATATTGAGGAGATGCTTCGCGTGGTGGCGCTCGGCGTAGTCGTAGCGAAAGCCATCCAGCGAAACCAGGATGACGTAGGGCTTCGCTAGCTGCTGCGGAGCGTTGGGCCCGTGATCGACGGTGATGACGGGAGAGATTGCTTGGGCACTGGAAATGGCGCTCAGCAAGCTGACCAGGATCGCCACGCAGATCGGGCGGGCCCAAGTCTTTCGGAGCACCGGATGTAACGCGAAGCACGGGTATATATTGACTACTTCAGGGTTGCCTGAGGATCTCTTCACTTTTTGGTCTCTGGCTGCCATTGTACAAGGCAAGTGAGGCGGACCATGCGCTTGATGGCCCTGGGCATCACCAAAGTGCGGTTGGGTTTCCCTGTCCGGCATAAGTGCGATGACCATTGAACAATTTTGGTTCCTGTTGGCGGGCGCAGTGCTGGGCGGCATTGTCGCTGCGCTCGCGCTGCGCTCGCGCGCGGCCGCTTTGTACTCGCAATTGCAGATGGTCACCAACGACCTGACCGCCGTCCGCACTCAGTTGGCCTCTCAGCAAGAGGCGAACACCAAGTTGCGCGAAACCATTGCCGGGCTAGACACGACCTTGGCGCTAGAGAGGACGGCTAATCAGAAGAACCTCGATATTCTGGACCGCGCCACGGAAGAACTGCGAGCGTCCTTCCAGGCGCTGGCTGCCGATGCTTTGAAGAGCAACAATCAATCTTTCTTGGAGCTAGCAAAAACCAGCCTGGAAAAGTTCCAAACCGAGGCCAAGGGAGATTTGGAGGCACGGCAGAAGGCCGTGGAACATTTGGTGACGCCGATCCGAGAATCCCTGGGCCGGGTAGACGAGAAGATCCATCAAATTGAAGAGGATCGCAATAAAGCGTACGGCGATTTGACGCAGCAGGTGCAATCGCTGATTGGGACGCAAGAGCAACTGCGCAATGAGACAGGGAATTTGGTGAAAGCGCTACGCGCGCCCTCGGTGCGCGGCCGCTGGGGCGAAATTCAATTGCGGAGGGTGGTCGAAATCGCGGGCATGCTTCCCTACTGCGATTTCGCGGAGCAGGAAACCGTGACTACGAGCGATGGCCGCCTGCGTCCCGACTTGGTAGTGAAACTTCCCGGCGGCAAACAAGTGGTGGTGGACGCGAAGACCCCGCTACAGGCCTATCTGGAGGCGATAGAAGCCGGCGACGAGGAAGTCCGCCGGGCGCGGCTAGCGGACCACGCTCGCCAGGTGCGTGACCACATGACGCGGCTCAGCTCCAAAGCCTATTGGGAGCAGTTTGAGGCTTCGCCGGAATTTGTAGTTATGTTCTTACCGGGCGAAACATTTTTTAGCGCAGCGCTGGAACAAGACCCAGGACTGATTGAACAGGGCGTAGCGCAGCGGGTCATCCCCGCCTCGCCGACTACGCTGATCGCGCTGCTCAAAGCTGTGGCCTATGGGTGGAATCAGGAGAAGCTAGCGCGGAACGCGCAAGAGATCAGCGCGCTGGGTAAAGACTTGCATGATCGCTTGCGGAGCCTCGCCGGACATCTGGAAGCCGTTGGCAAAGGGCTGGACCGCGCAGTGGAGAGCTACAACAAAGCGGTGGGCACGCTCGAAAGCCGTGTGATGGTCTCGGCGCGGAGATTCGCCGAGTTGGGGGCGCCGGTAACCGACGAGATTCCGGAGATCGAGCCCATCGAAACCACTACGCGCACGTTGGCCCTGGAATTTGACGACGAAGCCACGGACGGAAGAGGTTAGCCCTTTTTCCCCGGTGTGGTTTTTCCTTCCAGGTGCGGGCGCCGGGCAGCGAATCGGGAGGACCAAGGGTTCGCCCTTGGGACGCGGGGTTCAGCCGCAGTCGGCTATAATAACTGCAATTTGTTCCTCCAGTGGGCCGCATGGATAATGGCTCGACGCTTCTGAATGCAACGGTGGACGCTCACTGGGCGGGACCGCCCGGTCCTAAGCTCCTGCTGGAGTGGGATCCCGCTCACCGCGTTTTCCTCGGCAACTTGTTCGATCTATTGCTGCTCCGCCGGGTACCGCGAGTCCAGTTGGTATCCAAGCCTGCGCGTTTCTGGCCTGACGTCTTTGTTCCTACGGGCGCGCCCTGGTGGTCCTTTCTGGAATCGGCGCTCTGGCATACAAGTGTCGTGCTGGTCCTGCTTCTCATTTCCCAGGTTTGGAGCCCGCGAAAACGGATCGAGGAGGCGCGGGTGTTCAGCTCTCGTGTCGCCTACTACAGGCCCAATCCGACTTTTCCGGCGCTGGGAAGCAGGGCACCGAGAGCGCCGGCGCGAAGGGCACAAACTGCTGAGATCCAACGGGCTCTGCAGGTAGCTAGAGAAGTCAGAACCCGGCCGGGAGCCCTGATTGTTCCCCCCGATCTCGCGGCGGTGACCAAGCCCACAGGGCTGCCGAATGCGATTGTCTCGACCCCGGTGGTCCCTGCCATGCCTTTGGCCGCGACTGCGGGATTGCAACGACGGTCGCCGCAGATCGACGCTACCGCTGTGGCGCCGCCACCTGACGTCAAACAAGCTACGACTTGGCGCGCCGGCAGCCTGCAAGTCGACGTAGTTGCGCCTGCGCCTGAACTCGGAGGCGGGATCAAACCAGTCAGGTCACGTGGCACTGGGGGATTTCAAACGGTCGCGGTAGCACCTGCTCCTGAGGTGGCAGCGGTTTCGGGAAGGCGCGGCATCGCGGGGCCGAAGGTCGGCGTCGTTGCCCCTCCTCCTGCCCTGCAAGGCGGTTCCTTGGGAAGAGGACGACGAGACAAAGGTGGAGAGGGCGGCACTTTGCTAGACGTCGATGTGGTTGCGCCCGCTCCCGACTTGCCGGTAGAAGGGCAAGGCGGAACCGCTGCGGGTGCACCGCTGGCAGGGTTTGGCGGGACAGGAACAGGAGTCGTGCCTCCACCACCATCGGTGCCAGGATCAGGGACGACTCGCAGCGTGGGCGGCGGAGGCGCAGGCTCGCTCGCTTCAGGCTTCACCGCAGTACCCCCTCCACCGTCAGTTGGCGGGGTGGGCCGATTAACCGGCCCCGGAGGAGGTGGTCTTGCAGGCGGCCCAGGAACGGGAGTTGTGCCACCACCCCCTCGGGTTGGCGGCGTGGGCACGCTAGCTGGAGGAAGATTCGCCGGCCCAAGGGGCAGCGGTCTGGCGGGCGGTTCAGGCCAAGGTGCTGTGCCGCCGCCTCCCTCGGTTGGCGGCGTGGGCAGGCTTGGCGGTTTTGGCAGGGGCAATGGAACCGGCGGTGGTGGGCCTAGCGGTTCAGGATTAGCCGCGGTTCCCCCGCCTCCTTCCGTGAATGGCGCCGGCAGGTTGGGCGGAGGAAGACTCGCGGGTCCAGGCGGCGGAGGTCTCGCAGGTGGCTCGGGACAGGGTGTTGTGGCACCGCCTCCCTCGGTGGGCGGAGTGGGCAGGCTGGCCGGTTTCGGCAGGGGCGGCGGGCCTGGCGGCTCAGGATTGTCTGCGGTGCCACCTGCTCCCTCAGTGGGTGGCGCAGGCAGATCAAGCGGCCCCGGAGGCGGAGGTCTTTCAGAAACCGCGGACTCGGTCGTGCCTCCTCCCCCCTCGATGGACGGCGCAGGTGGATCGGGAGGGCGTGGAGATGGAAATTCGCTAGGCGACTCCAACCCCGAGGTAGTGCCGCCCCCGCCGTCAGTGGACGGTGTCGGCGACTCGAATACCGATCAGAGCCTGAACCCTGTAGTAGAAGAGCTTCCCGTGCGCATTGTCGGCCTGGCGTTCGCCCTGCCGGGCACATCTTTTTCGTCGAGCTATGAGGTTTTCATCGCGGAAAAGGAACTTAGCGGACATCAGGTGCAGCTCATCAAGCTGGTCTACTGGTTTCTGCCTTATCAACGAAGACTCTCCGAATACCATCCGGACACTTCAAGAATGTATAAGCTGCGGGTCACGCGCGATCACGCTTGCGATGAATCCTTGCTCCACATGGAAGTATCGCCAACCGGGCAAGTCTATACGGGCTCGCAGTTGCCCGCGGACTCCCTGCCGTCGGATCCCGAACGGCAGAATATCGTTCTGCCATGCTACCGCACCACCGCCGACGACTACCAGAAAGCGGCGGGTCGGCGGTAAGGCGCGGGCCGGATAGCTGCGGCGGCTAATTTTCCACGCCAGCCTGTGTCTATCGAAGACGCTTCACCATCAGGGCCAGAATAAGAATAACAATGCCGATCACGAACCCGATCATGCGCGCCTTGTTTACTGTTTCGCCCATGGTCTTCGTTGCCCGAGGGGCGGACGGGTCGCCCGCCCCACAAACTCTACTCGCCCCGCTTCATCTTCAACTCTCCCAACAACTGTTCGATGCGGTCGTCTTTCTCCAGCTGAGCCAAGCGGCCTTCCATGTCATCGGCTGCAAGCTCCGATTTAGCCTGGCTCAGCGCGGAAGCATGCGCCACTTTGCGTTCCATGCGGTCGAAGGCGTTGGCGTGAGAACCGTTGCCCATCGCCATTTTGGCGTCGCTGGCCTTGCCGACGGCGCGGGCGCGGCGATGCTGCGTGATGAGCAGATCCGATTTAGCCTGCGCTTCGGTTAGCTTCTGTTCGAGTTGGCGGAGCGCGGTCTTCAGATTTTCCACCTGCGCTTTCTGGTCGGTGACTTGTTGGGCAAAGCCCTCGCTTAACTCGCGGTAGCTTTCCACGCGCTGCAAAGCGGCGCGGGCCAGGTCGTCCTCTTTCTTATCGACCGCCAGTTCGGCTTTGCGCATCCACTCGGCCACCTTGTCCTCGTTTTCCTTCTGCTTCTTTTCCAGCAGATGCTGATCGGCGATGGCGATGGCCACCTGCGTCTTGACCTGCAGAAGCTGGTTCTGCATGTCGAGGATCACCTGCTTGATCATCTTCTCCGGGTGTTCGGCTTTGTCGATCAGATCATTCAGATTCGCCCGGACTAGGGTTGAGACTCGCTCTAGTAATGCCATGATGAACTCCTTTGCTTAGTCGTTACTCATCAGTCGTCTGTCGTTAGTTCTGTCGTTCGCTTCTTGGCTTTGCGGGTCGCTGCGGAACAGGGCAGCTCCCATGGCAATGCCTACTGCGATCCCGATCGCCAGCCATACGCCGCCGCTTCCGAGGATCACCGCAGCCAGCGCACCTAGGATTGCGCCGAACGCGATGCCAAGTCCGCCGTGTTTGGACTTGCCAGCCATATTCCCTACTTACCTCCTCCGCCATTGGGAGGCAGCACTTCCGGCTTCGGTGTCTTGTCACCGATCTGGCGTACTTTGCCTAACAGTTCAGACAACGGCATGCCGGACAAAGTCTCGAACAGTGCTGGCACTTGCGCGGCCATCTTGGTGATGTCGCCGGTAATCTTGTTCATGCCGGCGGCATCGCCGTTTCCGGTCGAGACGATCGTGATCTTGTCCACGTTGGCCAGCGGGCTTGCCAGGGCCTTCACGACTTCAGGCATGCTAGCGAACAATTTGTCGATGACCGCGGCCTGGTTGTACTCCTGATAGGCTTCGGCCTTTACGTTCATGGCCTTGGCCTCGGCTTCGCCCTTCTTGAAAATGATTTCTGCTTCCGCCTCGCCCTGCGCGCGAATGGACGACGCATGGCCCTCGGCTTCCGCGATCAGGCGCTGCTTTTCGGCCGCTGCTAACGTCTCGATTCGCTGACGCTCGATCTCGGCCTGCTTCAGCACCGTGGCGATGAGTTCCTTCTCGCGGCGGTTGATCTCGGCTTCCTGCACCTTGACTTGTTGCTCTTTCTCGATTTGCTGCACCTTCACCTGTTCGGCGATCACCTGCTGCTGCATGATGTTGGTCTGAATGTCATACGCCTTGTCGGCCTGCGCCTGTTGCCGTTTGGTGACTTCGAGGTATTGCGCTTTCTTGATTTCGAGATCGCGCTGCGCCTCTGCCTGCTTGGCCATGGATAACGTCTCAGCCAACACGCGCTCCTGGTCGGCTTGCGCTTTGGCTACGGCGGACTCTCGCGTTGCTAATGCGCGTTTGATGGCAGTGTCGCGATCGGCTTCCGCCGTGGCTACGTCGGCGTCGCGCTTGATGCGGGCCACATCCGGCTTGCCCATGTTGGTGATGTACTCGTTCTTGTCGCGGACTTCCTTGATGGTGAAGGAAATGACTTCCAGCCCCATCTTGTTCATGTCATCCGCACAGGTGGAGCGCATGCGGTCGGAAACCATTTCCGGCTGCTTCACGATTTCTTCCACCGTGAGCTGGCCGATGATGCCGCGCAGGTGGCCTTCCATCACCAGGCGGATCAGGCCTTCTCGCTCCTGGTCGGTTTTGGTGAGGAATTGTTCGGACGCGGTCAGCACGGATTCGGTATCGGACTTCACTTTGATTTGCGCCACAGCTTCGACGGTCACGGCCACCCCCTGCTTGGTGTAGAGATCCTGTTGCGGGGCGACATCGAAGGACATCAACTCCAATGAAAGACCGCGGCAATTCTCGATCATGGGAAAAATAATTGTGCCGTGTCCCTTCACCACACGCGTGCCGCGGAAGCCATACACGACTAAAGCTTCATGCGGGCCCGCCTTCCGGTAGAGCCGGGCCAGCATGCTCATCAAGAACAGCGTGGCCATGACGACCAACCCTGCGATAACCCAAATTTCGATTGCTATGCCGAACATATCGCCTCCTCTAATGCGTATCTTCGTTCTTTCGCGGCGGCGCAGCCTCATCGCTAGACATCTCGCTCCACAAGCGAACGTAAGCGATTCCCTTTTCGTAGCGAGTCACCATCACCTCGGCTCCTTTGGGAATGCCGTCGCCACTCTCTGACCGTGCTCCGCAAGTGCGGCGCGTGCCGGCTTGCGAATAAATGATTTCGCCGGTTCCACCCTGTCGAATGGGAACCGAGGTTCGCCCCAGCACGCCCGTCATGTCGTAATCGGCCGGATCGAGGTTCTCGTCCTCCGACATCAGCACCCGGCTGAGAAACGTGAAGACAATCGCGCCTCCGGTTAGGCCGCCGAGCAGGGCAACCCCCAGCGCGGTGACGAACCATAGAGTCGAGAAACGAATGAGCAAGTAGCCAATGCCGCCAAACCAGGCGAGGAATGCGGCGAAAGAAACGAAGTTGAAGGGCGAGACATGGCTCGCGCCCACTCCTTTCGCGCTCCCCGCGGCATGCCCGGCGCCGCCCGCGTGCACATGCGGTCCCGCGACGTGCGCTGGAAAATGCGGCACGTGCAAATGCCAGCGAAAGCCTCCCGCTATGAACGACAGCAGGCTGAGCGTAAAGCCCACGGCAAAACACGCGAGATAAAAGTATGCCCATGTCATAAGGAGTGCCTCCGGCCGGCGGAATGCACCGCTTTATCATGCGCCGCTTCCGGCCTTAGCGCCTCGAGCAAGCGCTCCGCCAGCCCTGGCGTGTCCAAAATCGCTCCCAGCAAGAGCAGGCAGCGCCGCGTATCTTTCTCGCGAGCTGCCTTAATCAACGTGTTGCTCACTTCCGGGTCGCTAGCAAAACGCTCCGAGCCTTGCAGCAGCCAGACATCCAGCTTGCCTTCCGTAGTGCGCAAGTCGGAAGTCAATTCGGTGTGATAGCCCTCCGGATCATCCACCAGAAAACCGGGGTGCACCTTGAAAAACTTCGCCAGCAAGGCGCGGCTGGATTGCGTCATGTGGCGGCGCATCCCTCCCTCAATTTGCGAGATGTAGGACTGGCTGAGGCTCTTGCCCTGTTCCTTGCGAACGGCGCGGATCAATTCCAGTTGGGTCATGGGACGGTCCAGGCCGCGCAAGGAACCCTCGACTTCCCGCAGGTAGCGGATTTTTTCGCCAAGCGTCATATAACTAATCGGCATATTTATATTGCAATATGCGATATTCTGTCAAGCACAATACTGCCCTTGTTTTCTGTTCCTTACGGAGGTGTGCAGAACTTGGCCCGCCCAAGCCAAAAAAAGCGCCCCTGTTTCCAGGGGCGCCTATGAAAACTTAGTCTGGGCTCGCGTTACTGCTTGCGGGCGTTGTGCTTGGCGTTGTAGATGCGAGCCGAATTGCGATTCTGCTGCCGGTTGACTTGGGCTTTTTCGCCGGCGGTCAGTTTGCCACCGTTGGCGGCGCGGTCGTTGTGAATCTCGCGATTGATGGCCGCGCTGTGCCCTTCGGTGCGGGCCGCTTCTCCGGCGGTCATCTGGCCACTCTTGATTCCCTGCGCAATGCGTTCCTGCTGGTTGCGCTGGCGTTGTCCGACTTCGCTCTTTGGATTGGTATTCTGCACCGCGGCATTGTGCTTGTCGTTGTAAATCTGTTTGGAGAGCTGATTCTGCTGCTGATTCAGCGTGCTGCGATCGGCGCTGGTCAGATGCCCGTTGTCCAGTTGCCGCATTTGGTGCTCTTCTTTGTTGACGTCGGACTCTTTCCGTTCCACGTTCGCGGTCTCACCGGCGGTCATTTGGCCGCTTTGCACGCCGTTGGCTATGCGGTCCTGCTGGTTCTCTTTGCGCTGATTGATGGTGGCCGGCGGAGTAGCCGGGGTGGATGTAGTGGTGGTGGTCTGGGCCGCCGCGGGCAAAATCAACGCCGCCAGGGCCCCTGCCAGTAAGATGCTGTGCGTTTGCTTGGTCATAGGTTTCCTCGTCTCGTCGCTCCTGTGTGTTTTCGTATCGGCCCGCCGGCTTTGCTCTCTAGCGCTTAGCGGCTCACCATCACGAAACCCTGTTTGTAAAGGAATGTTGCGCGAAAAATTGCGTCGGCCGCAAAAGAAACTATCGTTGCATGTTACGGAAGTACCTCTGGCGATTTTGCAGTGTGGCCGTGCGAAGTTCTAGAGGCCGACTTCCATTCGCGAGCGGGGATCGAGATAGTCGCGCAAGGCATCGCCGATGAAATTGAAAGACAACACCGCCAGCATCACCGCCAGCGCGGGAAAAATGACGAGATGCGGAGCGTCGAACAGGTGGGCACGGCCGTCGTTCAGCATGGTGCCCCAACTGGCCGTAGGGGGAGGCACCCCGAGTCCTAGGAAGCTCATCGTGGCTTCCGCCAAGATCGCGCCGGCCATGCCAATGGCGGCTTGCACGATGATGGGCTGAATGATGTTTGGCAAAATGTGGCGGACGATAATGCGGAGATCGCCCGCTCCCAGAGCTTTGGCCGCTTCCACGAATTCGCGCTCGCGAGCCGAGAGAACCTGTCCGCGCACCAACCGGGCATAGCCGACCCAGCCTCCGAGAGAAAGCGCCAGCACGAGATTGAAGATGCCGGGTCCTCGAAACGCCACAAAAGCGATGGCCAGCAGAATGCCGGGAAAAGACATGAACGCATTCATCAGCACAACATTAACGAAGCGGTCGATGCGGCCGCCGTAGTAGCCGGCAATCGAGCCGATGATTAAGCCGACGGCGAGTGAGACGGCGACTACGCTACTGCCCACCAGCATGGAAATCCGCGAACCGTAGATGAGGCGGGAAAGAATATCGCGGCCCAGCTCGTCGGTACCGCACCAATGCGCGGAGGAAGGCGCGGCCAGCCGATTCGGCAGATCAATGTGGGCCGGGTCTTGCGGGGCGATCCAAGGCGCGAACAGCGCGAACACGATGAAGACGATCACCAACACTACTCCCGTCGCTGCCAGTGGGCTGCGGCGGGCGGCGCGGGGGAGCGAGATGGCGAGCGTGGACATTTCAGATTCTCGACACGTTGTTTATGTTCATTACTGCCGTATCCTCGGGTTCGCCACCGAATACAGCAAGTCGGTTAAGAAGTTCACCGCGATATACGTCAACCCAATCGCCAGAATGCAGCCTTGCACCAGGAAATAGTCGCGGTTGCCGATGGCTTGGATGGTGAGGCGGCCGATGCCGGGCCAGGAGAAAATTGTTTCGGTCACGATGGCGCCGGCGAGCAGCGCGCCGAATTGCAAGCCGAGTACTGTCAGAACTGGGACCATGGCGTTGCGTAGCGCGTGGCGATAGACAACCGTGCGTTCGGAAAGGCCTTTGGCGCGGGCGGTGCGGATGTACTCCTGGCCTAATTCTTCGAGCATCGAGGTGCGAACCATGCGGGTGAGGATCGCGGCTAACGCCCCGCCCATAGTGATCGCTGGAAGGATTAGATGATCCAGGCCTCCGGCGCCGGAGACCGGCAGCCATCCCAGCTTGATGGAGAAGATCAGGATCAAGATTGGGCCCAGCGCGAAGTTGGGGAAAGACAGGCCGAAGAGGCTGACCACGCTGAGCGCGTGGTCGTCCCAGCGATTGCGCCGCTGCGCGGAGCGTACACCGGCCGGAACCGACAGCACAATGGCGACGAACAGCGCTCCCAAGGTTAACTGAAGCGTGTAGGGATAACGCTGAACGATCAGGCTGCTCACGCTCCGGTTGAAGCGCAGCGACGGGCCGAGATCGCCATGCAGCACTCCCTTCCAGTAGTGGATATATTGCTCGCCCAACGGCACGTCGAGGCCGTAGGCATGGCGAGTCGCTTGAATATCGGCCGCGGGCGCGCCTTCGCCCAGCATCTGAATGATGGGATCGCCGGGCACCGCGTGGATGAGCAGGAAGACGATGGAGACGACGAGCCAGATCACCGGCAGCGTGTACAACACCCGGAGAGCGAGATGGCGGATGGGGCCGAGAGTGAATAAGCGGATCATGGGTTAGCGGTTGGTCATCCGTCGTTGGTCGTTGGTTCGGTGTCTATGCGCTGGTTCTGAAGTCCTCAACATCAATGCCAATATGTTCCAAATGATGCAGCAGGTGGTCGACATATTCCTCGAACATGATTTTCAGGGTTTGCGGGACTGAGCCCGCAACAATGCACCTACGCCGCCAGGCAGGCTCGGAGGCCGCTTCCGCCGCCGCCAGCAGTTCCCGGTTCAACACTCGCCAAGATTCGATCAGCTCCCGCCAGTCACGCTGTTGATATCCATGCAATTCAACCCAGCGGTTGCGGTCATATCCCGGCAGCGCCGGATTTTCCTCCAGCTGGGCAAGAACCAGCCGCTGATGATTGACGGCGGCAGAATCGAGCAGGTGGCCGAGGTGTTCTTTGGGTGACCACCTGGCAGCGGACGGCTTGCGCGCGACCGTAGTCTGCGGCAGCTTTTCCAAGCGAGACGGAGCCTCTTCCAGCAAGCGGCGCAGCAAGGCGATTGCGTTCACTCTGTCTACATTCGCTGCCTTCGCCGCCATCTAATTTCCGACCTGCCCCGCAGCGGCGGTTTGCAGCTTCTCGACTCTCACCTTGGCAATGCGGTGGCCTTCCATTTCGTCGACGGTGAAGCGGTGACCTTCGTAGTCAAAACTTTCTCCCACTCGGGGAATTCTCTGCAGGCGAGCTAGCACAAACCCGGCCAAAGTCTCGAAGGCTCCATCGCGTGGCAGCGAGAGTTGATATTGCGACTCGAGATCGCGAATGCCCACCGATCCTTCCAATTGCAAAGCGATTTTGCCTTCGAGCATCGGCTGTTCGGGCGGGGGAACATCGAATTCGTCTTCGATCTCACCGACCAATTGCTCCAAAATGTCCTCTACGGTCACTACGCCCGCGGTCGAGCCGAACTCGTCCACTACGACCGCCATGTGGCGTTTGCGTTCCTTGAATTCTTCCAGTAATTCGGTCAGCACTTTGGTTTCCGGAACCACCAGCACATCGTGCATGATCTGGCTGATCTTCATGGTGGCAATGCGCGCCGCGACCGGCTGGCCGGGATTGGCGGCCAGGCGCAGTCGAGTCCAGCGCATCAAGTCCTTGGCATAGAGCACGCCAATGATATGTTCCGGGCCGCGCTGCGGATCGTAAATCGGAATCCGCGAATGCTGCTCTTCGACCACCCGCCCCAGCGCATCATCAAGAAAAAGATCGCCGGGTAGCGAAAAAATGTCGGGCCGCGGCACCATCACCTGGCGTACGTTGATGTTGTCGAGATCCAGGGCGCGATGGACCATTTCCTCCTGGAAAAGGGGAATTTGCCCCAGCTGCCGGCTGGCGCTCACAATCAACTTGAGTTCGTCGGGGGAATGCACCGGGCCTTGGCGCAACTTCCGCGAGCCGAATATGTTCAGTACGGAACCGGCGGCGCTGCTCATCACAAATATCAGGGGCCGCGTCAGGGTGAGAAAGACGTCCATGGGCGCGGCCACGGCCAGCGCCACTTGCTCGGAGCGCTGCAACGCCAGCGATTTGGGAACCAGCTCGCCCAGGATCACGTGCAGGCAGGTGATCAGACCGAAGGCGAGGAAGATCGCGGCGCCGTGCGCGTAGATCATTACGTGCGGCACGTCGCCGACCCATCCCTGCATGATTTGGGCCAGCAGCGGCTCACCCACCCAGCCCAGGGTGAGGCTAACCACGGTGATTCCCAGCTGAACCCCGTTTACCACCTCATCGAGATTGCGGTGGAGCTTCTGGACAATGCGGGCGCCGATGCGGCGAGCCTCGATCAGTTGCTGGATACGCGTATCGCGTATGCTCACCAGGGCGAATTCGGCCGCGGCAAAGAAAGCATTGGCCGCCACCAGGAGCAGGATCAAAAACACCCGCAGCAGCACAAAAGCAATCATGGAAGACCAATTCTAGCATCCAAAGGATTAAAGACCGCATTGCAGTGTTACCGAGTTCGGCTTTGCGGATTGTAAAATGGGCTGAGCCATGCACCAGCTCCCTACCCCTGCTGAGTGCGGGTTAGTGTTCGGGCGGGTTAGCCTAACATTTCTGCTTCCATTTTCAGGATTGCCGGGTCTAACGGTGAGGTGCTTCTCGGGCCATTACCTCGGCAGGCTTGCTGTCAACCTCGGATTTTAGGAACAAAGTGCAGGCCGTCTTCGTAATCACAAATGGGCGGCGAAGGCTCAGCGCGATCACGCACAGGAGGCGGATGTGAACGGCAACGGAAAAAAGAAGCGTCGCAAGGGATTGCTCTATGGTGGCATTGCGCTCGGACTGGTTCTGGTGATCGCTCTCGGTGTGGTTGCCGCGACCCGTGGCGGCACCAAAATTGACCCCACCAAGCTGGCCAAGGTGGACCGCGCCGATTTGGCCAAGAGCGTCGTTGCGACCGGCAAGGTCGAGCCCATCACCAAGGTGGAAGTAAAGTCAAAAGCCAGCGGCATCGTGACCAAGCTTTTCGTGGATGCGGGCGACAAAGTGAAAAAAGGCCAACTGCTGGCCCAGCTCGACAAAATGGAGATTGAAGCCCAGGTAGACCAGTCTCGCGCGGCCTTGCAGGCGGCGGAAGCCAATTTGACCAGCTCAGAGGCCGACTGGCAACGCGCCAAAGTGGACGCGGAAGGGCCGGATGTGCCTCTGCTGAAACGCGCCTACGACCGCGCCCTGGGGATGGCGAAAGACGGAGTGGTCTCCCAGTCCGCCCTCGACGACGCGAACAAAGACTACGAAATGGCGCTCAATAAGCAGAATGTGTCCAAGGCGCAGGTCATCGTGCTGCAAGCCAAGATCGCTCAATCCCGCGCCCAGGTGGCGCAAGACCAAGCCAATCTGAAGCAGCTCGACGAGCAGCTCGGCTATACCGACATCGAGTCGCCGCTTGACGGAGTCGTCCTCTCGCGCGATGTGGAGATGGGCGACGCGGTCAGCTCCATTCTGGTTTTGGGTTCTTCCGCCACCCTGGTGATGACCCTGGGCGATACCAGCCAGGTGTACGTGCTGGGCAAAGTGGACGAAAGCGATATCGGCAAGGTTTACCTGGGACAGCCAGCCCGCATCAAAGTGGAATCCTTCAAAGACAAAACCTTCAACGGCGTGGTGACCAAGATTTCCCCCATGGGTGTGGAAAAGGACAACGTCACGACCTTCGAAGTGCGCGTCTCCATCAACAACCCTGGCGGCGAATTGAAAGCGGAGATGACGGCGAACGCCGAAATCATCCTGGAAGAGCACAAGAACGTGCTGCAGATTCCGGAAGGCGCGATCATCTACGACAAAGATAAGAATGCCTCGGTCGAAGTGCCGGACCCGCACGCCAAGGATGGAATGCGCAAGATCGCGGTCGGCATCGGCATTTCCAATGGCGCGAAGACCGAGATCCTCTCCGGCCTGAAGGAAGGCGACCAGGTTGTGCTGCAGTAAGACCGGCGACAGCCATGAACTTCACGGAAATCATGCGCCAGACGTTTGCCATGTTCCGGGCACACAAGATGCGCATGTTCCTTACCATGTTCGGAATCGTTTGGGGCATTTCCTCTGTGATTCTGCTGGTCGGGCTGGGCCGGGGATTCAGCGTGGACAACCACCGGAGAATGCAGACTCTGGGCAAAGATCTGGTGATCGTGTGGGGAGGCCGTACCAGCGCGCAAGCCGGCGGACTGGCCGCGGGACGCGAAATCCGCCTGGTCATTGACGATGCCCGCCTGATTCGCAGCGAGTGCTATCTCATCAAGAACGTGAGCCCGGAACTGCGGCGCGGCGTTCCCGAGGTCAGCCCGTTCAACTCCGCCAACCGCGAAGTCGTCGGCATGTGGCCCTCCTACCAGGATTTCCGTTCGCTGATCCTGGAGGATGGCCGTCCCATCACGGAAGAAGACGAAAACCAGGCGCGCCGCGTCGTGATCCTGGGCGACGCGGCGCGCAAGCAGCTCTTCAATGGAGAGCCCGCCGTGGGCGCTTCCCTTTTGATCCAGAGCGTGCCCTACACCGTGGTCGGCGTGCTCCAGGAAAAGAAACAGAACTCCAATTACAGCGGTCCCGACAACGACTACCTCTACGCGCCCTATTCGGCCGTCGCCCGCGACTTTCCCCCGCCGGAAAAGCCCGGCATCGTTCGCGGTTACCTGAATGACATTGTGTTTGAGGTCGCCGATTCCGAGGCGCATGAGGAAGCCGTCCAGCAAGTCCGCCGCACCCTCGGCAGAGTTCACCACTTCGACGAAACCGACAAAGATGCGCTTTTCGTGTGGGACACCATGGAAGGCGCCAAGCTGGTGGAAAATATCTTCAATGTCGTCACCATCTTCTTCGCCTGCGTGGCCATCGTCACGCTTTGCCTGGGCGGAATCGGCGTGATGAACATCATGCTGGTTTCGGTGACCGAGCGCACCCGCGAAATTGGCATGCGCAAGGCGATTGGGGCGACGCGTCGCGATATTCTGCGCCAGTTTTTCGCCGAGTCGGCGCTCCTGACCGCGGCCAGCGGGATTCTGGGACTAGCTTTGGGAGTGGGCCTGTGCGTCGCGTTGAACGCGCTTCCCTTGCCCGATTTCGTGCCCCACCCAATCATTTCGCCAACTTCCATCGTTGCGTCGGTGCTAACGCTTTCCATCATCACGGTGACCGCGGGCATGTATCCCGCGCAACGCGCGGCGGAGATGCAGCCGGTGGAATCGTTAAGATTTGAATAGGGAGCAAATCATGAAGACTCTACGAAACACTTTGCTTGTTCTGGCTGGCGTGGCCGGTCTAATCGCCCTGCAAGCACGGCCCGCGCTGGCTTCTCCGGAAGGCTCTTTTCTTCGCACCCTCAGTGTGAGCGGGCCGGTGAACCTTGAGATCACCACCGGCTCCGGCAATATCGAAGTGCGCACCGGCACTTCCAACCAAGTGCAGGTCATTGGGCGGATTAGCGCTAACTGGAGCCTCTTTGGCGAGAGCGGCGATGTCGAGGAACGAATCAAGCGGATTGAGGCAAATCCGCCCATTCAGCAAAGTGGCAACGACATTCGCATCGGCCACATCGACGATCCCGCACTGCGCCACGATATTTCGATCAGCTACGAGGTGATCGTGCCGGTTGAAACCCGTCTGCAATCTCACTCCGGTTCTGGCGGCCAGCAGGTCGAGGGAGTGCAGGGCCCGGTCGAGGTTGGGACCGGCTCCGGTGGCATTAAAGTTTCCGACATTGGAAGCACGCTGCGCGCCGAAACCGGTTCCGGAGGCATCACCGTGGACCACATCAAAGGAAATGTTCACGCCAAAGCCGGCAGCGGATCGATCCACGCTACCGATGTGGCCGGGGGATTTGAAGGCGACACCGGCAGCGGACAGGTCACACTGGAGCAAACCTCGCCGGGCGCGGTGCGCGTCGATACCGGTTCCGGCAGCGTGGAACTGCGCGGCTTGCGCGGCTCGCTGGAGGCGAAAACCGGCAGCGGCTCCATCCGCGCGGAAGGCAACCCGACCGGTTCCTGGACCCTGCATACCGGCTCCGGCGGCATTCGCCTGAAGTTCCCTTCGGACGCCGCATTCGATCTCTACGCCCACACCGGCTCGGGATCGCTTTCCGTGGTTCCTCCCGTCACGACGCAGGGCTCGCTCGGGCACAAGGAAATTCGCGGACAAGTACGTGGCGGTGGAGTGTCAGTGGAAGCCGAGACTGGATCGGGAAGTATTGAAATTGAATGAGCGTCGTCGTTCGTAAAATTCGTAACTCCAGACCGACGACTAACGACTGACGACCATGTTCCTCAAAGAACTCATCTCGCAAAGCTGGCAAGCCCTGATGCGTAATCGGCTGCGCTCAGCGCTCACCATGCTGGGCATCGTGTGGGGTCTGGCTTCGGTGGTAATCCTGCTGGCCTATGGCCAAGGCCTGGGCGGCAGCGTCCTGCACGCCTTCCTGAACATGGGAAACAACGTCATCGTAATGTGGCCGGGGCAAACCAGCATGCAAGCCGGCGGACAGCGTGCCGGCAGGCAGATCCGCTACGAGTACGAAGATGTGGAATCCATTCGCGAGGAAGTGCCGATCGTGCGCGCGGTCAGCCCTGAAATCGACCGCCCGCTGGGCTTCAAGCGCGGAACTCGCGTCGTCTCCCTGAATGTCCGCGGCGTCGAGCTCCCCTACGGACAGATGCGCCGGCTCGATTTGGAAGATGGGCGTTATTTCAACGAGACCGACTTCACCGAACACCGCCGCGTGGTCATCCTGGGCTACGACTCCAACAAGCGGGTCTTTCAAGGAGCGCCTTCGGTCGGCCAGTCGGTGAGCATTGGCGGTCTGGATTTTGATGTCATCGGCGTGCTGCGCAACAAGATACAGGACTCCATGTACCAGGGGCCCGACAATCAGGATGGCTTCATTCCCTTCGCCGTTTTTCGCGACCTGCTGAACCTGCGCGATCCGGAGATGATCGTATTCCAGCCCAGCGCTCCGGAGGTGGAGAGAAAGGCGTTGGCCGCGGTTCGCGAAGTCATCGCCCGCCGGCACCACTTCGATCCCAAGGATGAAAAAGCGACTCCAGTGTGGGACACGATCGAAGATCGCGCCATGATCGACGGGTTTTCCATCGGATTGCAGGCGGTGCTCGGGCTGATTGGAGCGGTGACGCTGGGGGTCGGCGGCGTGGGGGTAATGAATATCATGCTCGTTTCGGTCACCGAACGCACCCGGGAAATTGGATTGCGCAAGGCCCTCGGCGCCCGCCGGCGGCATGTGCTGGTGCAGTTTCTAATCGAGGCTCTGGTGCTCACTTTCGCGGGTGGCATCGTGGGCATGGCCGTGGCCGTCTTGCTCACCTGGGTCATCCCTCCCATGCCGCTTTACAGCGCCCTGTACAAGACCGCCAATCATGAAGGGGACATTTTCTTGCACGCTTCTAGCGCGGTCATGGCAATTTCCTTCGCGATCCTGTCCCTGGTTGGAATCGTCTCCGGCTTCTTCCCCGCGCTGAAGGCGGCGCGCATGGACCCGGTCGCCGCCTTGCACTACGAGTAGCCGGCGTCATGCGACGCTCCTACTTCCTGAATTGTGCCGAGGGTCGGTGCGGGAAGGCCGCTATCGCACGAAGTGAGTCTGCATTACGTAAATAAGGACGGCCGCCGCCAGGCTGGCCGCCGTAAGGGCCGCAAATATCCGCGGCCAGTGCCCGCGCGGTTCATCCTCGCCATCGAGGGCCGCGCGGTATTTCTGGATCCAGAGTTCTCCGCTGTCGAGCGTAGGCACGTCGTTCGGCGCAACCGTTTCTTCTTTCTGCGCGATCGTGGCGCTGGCCGCGGCCGCGCTCGCTGCCTCCGTGGGGCACGGTTCGATCGGTCCTTGCGTCGCCACCCGTAATCTGCGCTGGTCGTCTTCGTTCAGCCCTACAAAGCGAAAGGGCTGTTCGGTCCAAGAAACCGGCCGCAACATTTCCGCCACCCCGAGCACCGGCCCGGTTTTGGTCAGAAACATCAATCGCGGCCGCGAGCCGTTGTCCAAAGGTTTGGCTAGAGAGAGCAATCCGCCGGTCAGCGAGAAAAGCTGCAGCGTGGCCTGGGTGCAACTGCCATCTTCAATGCGAAGCACCGCCGGGGTGTACTCCGCCGGCCGCACCCGCGCGGGCCTGGAAGGAACGCGAGACTGCTTATGGGGGAGGTTACTCATGGGCCATCCCAGTATGGGACGAACCGGCTATTCGCGCGAGGTTACGAAGGTACCTCAGAGAGGCCGATGGCACAGATCAGGCCGGCTCGTTACCCCACGCCCTTCGCCCGCGCACGCCTCAACTACCAAATCGTTCGCAGTAGCGGGCTGCGGCGAAGATTCTCATCCCGCGTCACCAGCGCCAAGCCTTCCGCGTGAGCCGTCGCCCCAATCAGCCGGTCGGCGGGATCGCGGGAGTAGTTGTCGCGAGACTGCGCAGCCAGTGCGGTAACCTCGGGGGTGCGCTTGACCGGAGCCCCCTCGATAAGACCAGGCCCCTACTTCAGCCCCACGCCGTACAGGTAGTCATACGTGTTGTTCGGCGTCAACGGAAGGCTGGTTTTGAATGAAGAGAACAGAATGGCGCGGGACATAAAGCTCACAAACACATCCTGTTGCGAATTGCCAGTCGTAATTCGAAAAGTGAACAGCCCCCAGCAAGGGTTCGCCAGTTCCCCGTTGCTGCCGTAAAGGTAAGCGGTATCCGCGACCGGAACCAGCGTGACCTGCTGCACCAGCGTGTTGCCCTGCGTGTCCTGCACCGTGACTTGGCCCGCGCTGGTAATCGTGATGGTGGCGTTGCCTAGGGATGGCGTGCCGGATTCAGCGTTGTTCTGGCCCGTCGTGGCGCCGGTCTTTTGATAGTAAATCGCCTTGTACGTCCCCGCGAACGTGGGATCGAAATCTTTGCTCGCTGCCTGCTGCAATCCCAAGATGGCGCCCGAGGGCGTGTCCACCGCGAAAATCCCATTGCCGGTTCCGAAAACGTAGTCAAAGGCCCCACTGCCGCCGGGGTCCGCAATCTTAAGAAAAGTCCCCGACGCATCCGCCACCGCGCCGCTGGCGCTCCAGCTGCTCGAATGAATGGGGCCATCCTGATTAATCGCTCCAAACGGCCAGTACGAACTGTTGGTGATGGACGCGTCGTTGCCAATCACCACCGAGCCCGCCTCCACCCCGCCTGCAGCGGTGCGAAACTGCATATAGTTGTAGGTGTTGCCTTCAAAGGTGGTCAGCGAAATCTGTCCAGACACCACCGCCGTGACCAGCGCAGGCACGTCTTTGCTAGGACCCGTCTTGTTGGCCTGCACCAGCAAGGCATAGTTTGGCACTTCGTAGGCCGCAACCAGGTTGTTATTGGGATCGTTCAACGTGTAGGTCCCATCCGAATTGACCGTGTACGGCACCACTCCTGTCATGCCGTTGGAAACATCGGTGTAGGTCAGCGTCTTCGCGACCGGGTCCAGCGTGATGTTGAGGAAATCCCCCACCGAGGCCGTCCCGTTATAAGTTCGAACCGCCGAAGGAGATACCACCGAGTTCGAAGGCGTGGATGTGCACCCCGCCAATGCGAAAACCAGCAAAAGCAAGAACAGTCGCCGAGTTTGCATGGAAACGCTTCTCCCTGTACCCAGAAGCGTTTATCGGCAGGCTGAACCCCAACTTGAGTGCGGAGTTGAAAGGGCGGACGTCGGTCCAGGTGCAGAGGCCCTTGTCCCGACACTGGTCTATCTGTCGTATTCAGTGCGACGTGTGGGGCTTTGGAGCGCCGCTAGAACGCACCTCAACTAAGTGAGTTAGTTGCTATCGGGGCGCCGCTTCAGCGTCGGACGATCGTCGTCGGAAGTCCCGCCACTATCTCCGCCGGTCTTATCGGTCGAAGCGGTGCGCCGCAAGCTGGGCTTGCTACCGTCCTTCTGATCCACTAACTTATGACGGTTCTCCAGTGCCGCCAAACGGGCCTTCACGTCGTCGAATTCCGAGGTGTTAACCAAATACTGCGCCCGCGCGGGAAGAATAGTGGCAATTTCCTTCTGCGACGCCTCGATGCGGTCTGGAGTCTGCGGATGGGAATCGAAGGCCTTCGCCAAAGTGCCAGGCTTCTTTTTCTCCATGGCCTGCACTTTTTCGAAAAAGGCGATGAACGCTTGCGGGTCATATCCCGCCTTGTACATATACTGCAAGCCGAGGTAATCGGCCTGCGCCTCAAAGCCGCGGGAGAACTTTAGAAAAGTCAAAGGCAACGCCAGGCCAGCCGCTTCGTAGCCCGCATAGCCAACTGCGCCGCCGATAAAGATCAGGGGTATGGTCGCCAGTTGCGCAATTTCGCCGCGGGTGTTCTCGCGCGCGGCATGGCAAGCCGCCACGTGCG
Source organism: uncultured Acidobacteriaceae bacterium (assembly GCA_963776125.1). Taxonomy (GTDB): domain Bacteria; phylum Acidobacteriota; class Terriglobia; order Terriglobales; family Acidobacteriaceae; genus PALSA-270. The sequence continues at coordinate 39,373 of CAVZMC010000018.1, forward strand.
CCGTCTCATGGGCCATGACTCCTGCCAGTTCGGCTTCTTCATCGGCCGCCAGAATCAATCCCGAGTTCACGTAGAAAAACCCGCCGGGCAGGGCGAAGGCATTCACGGAATCGGAGTCAATCACCTTGATGGTGAACGGCACTTGCGCGTCCGAGTTGCGCACGATGTTTTGGCCGATGCGGTTCACATATTCGGTGACCACCGGGTCGGTAATCATCTTCGACTGCGCCTCCACCTGCATGGCGTAGCCCTTGCCCATGGCAATCTGCTTCTCGACGCTATACCAATTGCCTAAGCCCTTGTTGCAACCCACATTGCGATTGCCGATAGCGTCGACGTCATCCATGCCGCCATCGTGCTTCACTTTGTCGGGATCGGCGCCTTGCACCGCGGGTGGCAGCGAGGCTTGATCGCCTTGTGCGGCGGTGGAAGTGTCGCTGTCGTCTTTGGGAGCGGCCTGTGGGCTATCGGTCTTCGGACTGTCTGGCGGAGCGGCCTGTGGGGCGGCCTGCGGGACGGCAGCCGGCGCGGGCGTTGCGCTTCCAGACTGGGCGCTTGGGCTGGAATTGGTTTGATCTTGCCCGAGAAGCGATGGCGCCGTATACCCCAACGTCAAAAATGCAGCGGCCAATGCCAAGAGTCGTAACTTCATAACTCACTCCCTTTTCTGCCCCACCCAAGCCTTCTTCGGTGATTATACCCCTGTGGGCACGCACCCCTACCTAGAAGTTTAGACGCAGAATCTGCACCTGAGGTTATCCGGCGGCCCGAAGGTTAACTTACTAGTAATGGCCCCGCTCCACCTGGACGGTTAAGTTGAAAGCTACCTAAAACCATGTAGCGGAGCGATATTTGCGGTATTCCTCGCCGAACTTCGCCTCCAGCACCGAAGCTTCTTTGCGAACCCGCCAGATCTGTAGCGGAAGGATCAAGGCAAAGATCCACATCCACTTGGGCCGGCCTAGGATGAGAATGAAGCCTACGATAAAAACGGAAGCGAAAACGTAGATCGGATTGCGAATCTTGGAATAGATTCCTCGAGTGACCAACTGTTTGGCTTGCGCGGTCACGGCCAGTGAGTTCCCGAGTTGGAATCTTGCTACCGTCCACATCACAAAGCCTATTAACGCCAAACCCAGTCCCAACAACCGAATAGGAGTCCACTCCGCAGGAACGTACTGCCAGGCCGCGTACGCCGCCGCCAGACCCACCACCAGGGTTAACAGGATGTTCCGTCCGACCATTTGCTTTTCCCTTCCGCCGACAACTGCCCCGTTCAGTCGTAATACTCGAGCCCCAGATGGGTGATGAGTCCCTCGCCGCGCAGATGACGCAGCGTATTCTTTAACTTCATGGATTGAATGAACAAATCGTGCTCAGGATAGAGACCGGGAGCGGTCATCGGCGACTTGAAGTAAAAGCTCAGCCATTCCTGGATGCCGATTCCTTTCAGCTGTTTGCTACGTTTGGCCAAATCGAGAAAGAGTACCAAGTCCAAGACAAGCGGCGCGGCCAGAATGGAGTCGCGGCACAGGAAATCCACTTTGATCTGCATGGGATAGCCCAGCCAGCCAAAGATGTCGATGTTATCCCAACCCTCTTTGTTATCACCGCGCGGCGGATAATAGTTAATGCGAACCTTATGAGTGAAGTTGCCGTAGAGTTCAGGATAGAGTTCGGGTTGCAGGATGTGCTCCAGCACGGAAAGCTTGGATTCTTCTTTGGTCTTGAATGACCCTGGATCTTCCAGCACTTCGCCGTCGCGGTTGCCCAAAATGTTGGTCGAGAACCAGCCGTTCAGGCCGATCATGCGTGCCTTGAAGCCAGGCGCGAGGATAGTCTTGATCAGAGTCTGTCCGGTTTTGAAATCCTTGCCGCAAATGGGAGCTTCGTTCTCTTTCGACAGCGCGTGCATGACCGGAAGGTCAACCGTGAGATTGGGCGCGCCGTTGGCGAAGGGTACGCCTTCCATCAACGAGGCGTACGCGTAGATCATTGAAGGCGCGATGGCTTCGTCATTCTGCAGCATGGCCTTCTCAAAGGCCTTGAGGGATTGGTGAGCGGCGGTTTGTCGCAAGAATATCTCGGTTGAGCCGCACCAGATGGTAATCAGGCGCGACGCGCCGGAAGTTTTGCGGAACTCGCGAATGTCGGCGCGCACTTGTTCGGCCAGGTCCATCTTGTTCTTGCCCTTCTTGACGTTGGACCCGTCGAGCTTCTTGACGTAGTTCCGATCGAACACGGCCTTGCGCGGTTTCACGGTACTGAGAAAAGGCTTGATCTGGTCGAGCAAGGATTTATCGAGTACTCCTGCTTTCGAGGCGGCGGTGTACATGTCGTCCGCGAACAAGTCCCAGCCGGTAAAGACTAGATCGTTCAGGGCAGCGAGAGGAACGAATTCCTTGATCTTCGGAGAGCGGCCGTCGGTGCGCTTCCCTAGCCGGATGGCACCCATCTGCGTGAGCGAGCCGATGGGTTTAGCCAATCCCTTGCGGATTGCTTCGACGCCGGCTACGAAGGTCGTGGCCACGGCGCCCATGCCGGGAATCATGATGCCCAGCTTGCCTTTGGGGGCTTGGATTTCTGTGTTGCCTTGGCTGCTGGTCTCCGCTTTCTTGTTCTTCTGCCGCGTCGCCATTTTCGGGGGCTTCCTTGTGAGAATTGTGAGATTAGGGCAAACGGGTATGGTCCGCTATTGAGACGGGATTTGCAAGCCATGAAGCCCGAATGCACACAATGTAACCGCAGACGGTAGAGGGGCGCATCAACCGGGAATACGGCCGAATCGCGTCATAGCTATCGCGCCAGCGAATCGTCACGGAGTTCCTATTGACCGGCGGCCGAGCATTACCGCATCGACAACAAGAACCACACCACCATCCCCAGCAGAGCCGTCGCTGCGATCAGCGAGTACAGAGAGTGCATGGGATGAAAGTGGAAATATTGGTTGCGGTCAAAGCGGCTTCGGAACCTGGGATTCGCGAATCTGGGAGCTGAGGTCTGCAGCATAGACCCTCCTTCTCCGTCGCGCCGGGCGGAGCACCGGCGGGACTTCTACGCTTTTAACATTGTGACCTGCGATGCAGGAGCACGCAGTGATCCGGCGCACAATCGAGGCCACCCTCTGAGTCTTGCCATCCCGCCTGTCTACTTCTCGTCCAGATCGATGGTCGTGACCGGCAAATCCCAGTGCGCGTCGAGAATCTCGAAGCGGCGCTGTTCTTCTTTTTTGAAAGTATCCTGATCGGGGTACATCTGCTTGATTAGCGCGGCTTCGTCGGGATCGGGCTCGTTAGCTACGGTGGCGTTCTTGAAGACTATGGTCACGCGATAGTCCCAGCGCGCGTCTTCGGTCATATGCAGTTGCGGCTGCTGCATGAAGACTTTGAGCATTCGGCCCGACTCCAAGCCTTTCTTGAGAATGGGATAGTGATTCTTCTTGAATAGGGTCAGAAATTCCTCCGAATGCCCCCATTTCACTTTGTAGTAATATTCGACAGCGTAAGGCCCGGCGGACTTGGCGGGCGCGCCTTGCGCGAAGCTGAGCGCGGCAATAAAGGGAAACGCAAGCACACCGGCAATTACTCGATTCATCGGAAAACCTCCTGCCCCTGTGAGTTTACTCCGCCGCGCGGATGCGGAGCGGGCCGCATGGTCACGACGCGCGCCGGGCGCGGCAACCCGATATGGAAGCCGCACCGTGATGACATTTCTTGATGCTCGCCGCCGACACCAGCACCGCGGCTCGGGCCATGCAGCTTGAGATTCATCGTTCCATGTCGGGCGAGCAGCGTCTTTTGTTGGCGTTTGAGATGTCCCTGTTCGCCCGTGCGCTCAGCCGGGAGCGCCTGCGGCAAGAGCATCCGGAGTGGACGCAAGCGGGGATTGAGCGAGAGCTGTTGAGGCTGGCATTTCTCCCCGCGCCTCTGCCGCCTGGCCTGCGATGAGCCTTCCCCAAGTTTTGCTGGGAAGCAGCCCAGTGTCTCGCCCAACTCTAGCTGCCACAAACCGGGAGGTTCCCGCCGCGCTACTCAGCTGGGCGCATTCGGTTCTGCCAGTGCGTCCAAATGAAATACGCCATGCCCGCAAGCAAGCCAACGCCGATGACGATATCGAACTGGTGAAAGTACTTGCCCAGCCCGCGCCAGTTTTCACCCAGCTTCATGCCCAGCCACGCCAGCGCGAAGCACCAAGGCCATGAGCCGAGGAATGTGTATGCATGAAAGCGTCCGCGGGGCATGCGGGCGATGCCGGCGGGCAGCGCGATGAATGTGCGGATGACTGGCAGCATGCGGGCGACAAGCACTGCCAGGTAGCCCCAGCGCAGGAAGAAGCGGTCAGCCCAGTCCAGTTCACGACGACTCAGCAGAATCCAGCGGCCATATTTCTCGACCAGCGGGCGGCCGCCGTAACAGCCGATTTCATAGGCGACCAGCGAACCAAGATTGCATCCGATGGCGCCCGCCGTGGCCACCCAGAGCAGCTTCATTGCGCCGGTAAACACCAGGTAGCCGGCAAAGGGCATAATCAGCTCGGAAGGCAGCGGGATGCAAGCGGACTCAATCGCCATCAGCAGGGCAATACCGCCGTAGCCGGTTGTGGCGATCACTGACTTGATGACGACAAACAGAAGGGTGAGGATTTTTTCCGTCATCGGATGGTCGCAGCGCGATCACGCCAAGTCAGAATGACCCTTCCTGGGTAAAGGTGTATCCGGGCAGCGACGCGCCTTCGGCGCTCTTCACCACCTTCACCCGCAGAGCGGAGGCGTTCGGGACCGCGCCCTCGGCGGGACGTAGCATGGCATATTGCGAAAAGACTTCGTTGTACACCTTGGTTACGAGGTAGTCTTGGCCATTCTCGTTGCTGCGCCAGATTTGCCCGAGTTGGATGGACTTTACCGCCAATGAGTTCCCCGCTGCACGCAGTCTCAGACTACCTAGCGGGTGTGGCCGGAGTCAATTGCGAGGAGTGGTTCGGGGATGCTTCGCAGCACAATTTGCTACCATGAAGCGGAATTCTTGGGAGATATCCGATGGCTCGCGGTCTTGGTCCGAGACAACCGGCTCGCAGCGGAAGGCAAGAAGGCGTTCGGACGACAGTGAAGAGCGCTGGGTTTTTAGCCAAAGGCGGACGGCCGAAGGCAGCAGTCCCCACGCGTTTTTTTCAGACGACGGCAGTAAGAAAAGCCTCACTACGCTACAATCCGCTGGCGCCGGAGCGCATTCAGGAGATTCTCGAGCGGCTGGATCAGCTTTATCCCGACGCGACTTGCGCGCTGCATCACAAGAGCGCTTGGGAGTTGGTGGTGGCGACCATTCTCTCGGCGCAATCGACCGACGTCAACGTGAACCGGGTCACGCCCGAATTGTTCAGGAAATATCCGACGGTGGAGTCTTTCGCCGCCATCACTCCCGAGCAGCTTCAGCCCGATATCTATTCGACTGGCTTCTTTCGCAACAAGGCGAAATCCGTAGTGGGCGCGGCCAAGAAAGTGGTGAGCGACTTCGGCGGGCAGGTGCCCGACAGCATGGACAAGCTGCTGACCTTGCCGGGAGTCGCGCGAAAAACCGCCAACGTCGTACTCGGCACATGGTTCGGCAAAGCCGAGGGAGTGGTCGTGGATACGCACGTGACGCGCATCGCGCGGCGGCTCGAGCTGACGAAGAATACCGACGCGGCCAAGATTGAGCAGGATCTGATGCAGGTGATCCCGCGCGACAAATGGATTTTGTTTTCCCACCAGATCATTTGGCATGGGCGCAAGCTGTGCATAGCACGGCGTCCGAAGTGCGCCGATTGCCCGCTGGAAAGCCTTTGCCACGCCGCGGATAAAACGTGGACGACGGTCGAGCTGCACAAGAACGCGAAACTGTAGGTCTGGTTAGCCGAGATCATGAATGGCGCATTGGAACGCGCTCCGGGAAGGGCCCGACCTTCCAGTTGCCCTCAGGCGCGAAAGCGCGGATATATTTTCATTGGCTTAGCGGCACGACTAAAGGTCGTGCCCTTCCCAAACGGAAGAACCATGCGAACTTTCCTTGCCTTTGCTATCGTCATCTTCATGAGCGTTGTCACATTAGGCCAAACTCTACCTGCGCCGCAGGCCGTCACCGATCCCAAGCAGATTTCAAGCAAGCCCAATGCTTTGGTAGAGAAAAGTCTCACCATCGAAAAGCTGTACATGACGCGGGCGATCGGCGGGACCACGTGGTCGCCGGATGGCAAGACCATCGCTTTCGTTTCGAATATCAGCGGGCGGAACAATCTTTGGCTGGTTCCGGCGGAGGGCGGTTGGCCGGCGCAACTGACCATCAGCGATCAACGGCAGAGTCATCCGGCGTGGTCGCCGGATGGGAAATGGATTGCTTATCAGTCGGACTACGATGGCGACGAGCAGTGGGACATTTTTCTAGTTTCGCCGAAGACCGGCCAGGTGGTGAACCTTACGAACACGCGACAGATTGCGGAGCAGCATCCGGTGTGGTCGCCAGATGGGCGCTATTTGGCCTACATGGTGAAACCGAAAACGTCGTCGGTGTTTGAAATTGATGTCTACGACATGATTCTGCGGCAGGTGGCGCATGTGACTACGGGCACGGCCAAAGACCGGATGAATGTGAGCCCGGTGTGGTCGCCGGATGGGAAATGGATCGCTTACACTCGGGAGCAATCGAAGGGGACGGACTCGAATATCTTCTTGGTTGAGCTGGCTACCGGGAAAAGCACGCTACTCACTCCTCATCAAGGAGAACAGCTCTATCAAGCCGACGACATTCTTGCCGTTCCGGATGGCGAGACGCTCTTGATCACATCCAACGTGAGCAACGGCTACCAGAACGTAGGGCTGCTCGGCATAAGCACGAAGGGCGGGCAAGTGCGTCTCGGAAGAATCCAGTGGCTCACTCACGACAAGTGGGAGATCGAGGGCGGGAACTTTTCTCGCGACGGCAAGCAAGCGCTCTGGACGGCCAATGTCGACGGGAATACCGATATTTATTTGCACGACTTGGCTTCGGGGAAAACGGCTTCCCTGCCCCTGCCGAAGGGTGTAAATACGCCGGGCGGCTCGGAGTCGGCTTTCTCGCGCGATGGGTCGCGGCTTCTTTACTACCACAACGGGCCGGATGCGCCCAATGATGTCTGGGTTTACACGCTGGCGGAGGGGAAATCGCACCAGGTCACGCACTCGCTGGTGGCTGGCGTGCGCGCCGAGGATATGGTTGAGCCGTATCTGGTGCATTATCCGAGCCGCGATGGGAAATGGACGATTTCCGCGTTTCTCTATGTGCCCTATAACATGCGGCGCAGCGGGGAGAATGCCGCCATCGTCTATATTCACGGCGGCCCGACAGCACAGACGGTGAACTCGTTCAACCGGTTTATTCAGTTTGCGGCGAATCAAGGATACATGGTGCTGGCGCCGAATTATCGCGGATCGACGGGATACGGCAAAGAGTTCCAGCAGGCCAACCTGTTCGACATGGGCGGCGGCGACCTGCAGGACGTGCTGGCGGGAGTGGATTTCATCAAGCAAACCGGGTTTCTCGATCCCAAGAAGATTGCCGTTATGGGCGCGAGTTACGGCGGATATTTGAGCATGATGGCGGTGACCAAGGCTCCGGAAGTCTGGGCGGCGGGCTTGCCCATTGTGCCTTTCGTGAATTGGTTCACGGAGATCGAGAACGAAGATCCGGTGTTGCAGCAATCCGATCTAGCGACGATGGGAGATCCGGTGAAGAACAAAGCTTTGTTTCAGGATCGCTCTCCGATTTTCTTTGTGGATCAGATCAAAGCGCCGTTGTTGCTGCTCGCGGGAGGGCACGATCCTCGTTGCCCAAAAGAAGAGACGCAGCAGGTGGTCGATGCGATTAAGAAGCAGGGCGGCGTGGCGGAAGCGAAGATTTACGAGAATGAGGGGCATGGGTTTGCGCGGGTGGAGAACCAGATCGACGCGTATCAACGAGTGGCGGATTTTCTGAAGGCGCGGGTGCCTCCGGCGGATTGCGGGTGTTCGTTGACGGAGTGAGAGGTCGGGCGCGGCGGCGAGACGTAGCAAGCTACGTCTCTACAGAGAAGCCGCTATCGCGGCGATCAGGCCGGGGATGGTGTATTCCTTCGCTTCGATGTCAACCGGAAGGCCTAGGTCGCGCAAAGTTGCCGAGGTCACCGGGCCGATAGAGGCGAAGCGGACGCTGTCGAATGATTTTGCACCGGCGCGGGCGCCTCGCCCGGCTGTTCTCCCCAACAACGCCACGAAGTTCTTTACGGTCGATGAGCTGGTAAATGTAATCACGTCCGGGCGGCGTTCGGGATCTTTCAGAATGGCCCGCAGGCGCGCTTTCGAAGATTTTGGGACGACTGTCTTATAGGCCACTACTACATCCACCTTCGCGCCCAGCTTCCGCAGTTCGCGGGGGATCACGTCGCGGGCCACTTTGGCGCGGGCCAGGAGCACGCGCTTGCCTTGCGCGCGATGGCGCAAGCTGTCGACCACTGCCTCTGCAACATACTGAGCGGGGACAACGTGAACCTTGAGGCCGCGCCGCTCAATGGCCTTTTGCGTCGCCGGACCGATGGCGGCGATTTTCAGGCTCGGCAGTTTTCTTCCGGTTAGCCTGAGGCATGTCAGGCGCGCCCACATTGCGTCAACGCCGTTTACACTGGTGAGGATGAGCCAGTCGTAGTGATCGAGATTCCTTAAGGCCTGGTCGAAGCGCGCGTAAGAACGGGGCTTGCGGATTTCGATGAAGGGGATTTCTAGGACTTCCGCGCCCAGGTCGCGCAGGCCAGAGGAAAGAGCGCTGGCTTGATGGCGCGCCCGGCCGACTAGGATGCGATGGCCGGCGAGCGGACTCGGCTTGCGAGGTTTGGGGGTCATTTGAGACTTGCGGAGCCTTCGCTTCGCGAGGGTCCTGCTCCGCTCAGCACGGCAAGGCACGCTGTCGACCTGAGCTAACCATAAACTTCCTCCAGAATTTCGTCGGCGCCGTGCTGGAGTAACGCGCCGCCGACGGCTTCACCGAGCCGCACTGGATCGTCCCCTTCCCCGGATTCGCGCAGAACTTTGGTTCCATCGGCGCGGGCCACGACCGCGTCCAGGTGAAGCAAGCCCTCGCGAATTGTGGCCCTGGCCCCAATGGGTACCTGGCAGCCGCCGCCCAGCTTCGTCAGTAAGGCCCGCTCGCAGGTTGTGGTGGCGCGGGCTTCGGGGTCATCCAGGAACCCCAAGTGGTCCGCTATGTGCGAATCGCCGGCGCGAATTTCGATGGCTAGGGCCCCTTGTCCTGGGGCGGGGCACATCGCGTCGGGAGGGATCAACTGTTTCGCCCACTCCGTTTTTCCCAGGCGATGCAGTCCGGCCGCGGCCAGAATCATCGCGTCATATTCTCCGGCTTCCAGCTTTCGCAAACGCGTATCCACGTTACCGCGCAGCGGATAAATCTCGATATCGGAACGCAAAGCTTTTAGCTGCGCGTGGCGGCGCAAGCTGCTGGTACCGACGCGCGCGCCTTCCGGCAATTGCTCAATGCTCTCGTAGCGGAGGGAGCAAAACGCGTCGCGCGGATCTTCCCGCGGCGGAATGGCAGTGATCTCGAATTCGGGCGGAAGTTCGGTGGGCAAATCCTTCAAGCTATGCACGGCCAGATCGATGCGCTCCTCGGCCAGCGCCTCTTCGATCTCTTTGGTAAACATGCCCTTGATCCCGACCTGCGCCAGAGCAACGTCGGTGATTTTGTCACCCGTGGTCTTGATGATTTCAATGTCCACGCTGTGGCCGCGCTCGCGCAGCAGCGAGGTGATGTAGTTCGCCTGCCACAGGGCCAGCATCGAGCCGCGGGAACCGATTCGCAACCGCGCCATTACTCTCGCTCTCCAGGTTCCCTTCCGGATTTCGCCGGCTTTCCCTCCCGCAGGTTGAACAGGCGGCGGACCACATCCACCACCGTGGTAGCTTCGGAATCGCGGGCGGCGGTCTTCAATGCGCTGATGGGAGTGTGGAGGATCTTGTTGACAATGCCGCGGGTCAAGGCTTCGATTGCAAGCTCCTGCTCGGGCGAAAGAAAACCCAAGCGTCCGCGTACGCGGTCAATCTCGGCCTGGCGAATGGTTTCGATGTGATCCTGCAAGGAGACAATGGTTGGGACGACTTCGAGGGCCTGCAAACGGGCCTGGAAGCGTTCGACTTCAACGTTGATGATGTCTTCGGCGCGGCTGGCTTCTTTCTTGCGGTCGGTGACATGCGCGGTGACGGCCTGCTGCAAGTCGTCGATGTCGTAGACGAAGATGCCGTCCAGCTTGTTCATTTCCGGATCGACATCGCGTGGTACGGCAATGTCGATGAAGAACATGGGGCGGTTCTTGCGGCGGCTGAGGAACATTTCGCCGTGCGCGCGCTTGAAGATAGCCACCGGCGCGCCGGTTGAGGTGATGACAATATCGGCGCGGTCGCAGGTGTTGTAGATTTCGGAGAAGTGGATCGCTTCGCCGTTGAACTTGGCGGCCAATTGCTGGGCGCGATCGTAGGTGCGGTTCGCCACAAAGATGGAAGCGGCGCCGTGGGCTTGCAGGTGGCGGGCGGCGAGTTCGCTCATCTTGCCTGCGCCCACCAAATAAACATGTTTGCCTTGCAGGGATCCGAAAATCTTCTTGGCCAACTCCACGGCAACCGAGGCCACGGAAACCGCCGACGAACCCACCGCGGTTTCCGTGCGCACTCGCTTGGCCACGGCGAAGGCGCGGGTAAGCAGCAAATCGAGCTGGGAGTGCACCGCGCCCACGGCGCGGGCGGTGGCGTAGGCTTCTTTCACCTGGCCGAGGATTTGCGCTTCCCCGATCACCATGGAATCCAAGCTGGAAGTCACGCGGAAAAGATGGCGGACGGCGTCGTTCTCGCTGTAGTCGTAGAGGTGAGGCTCCAGTTCGGCGGGGTCCAGGTGGAAATAGGAGTGCAAGAAACTGCGCAGATCGGCGGCGCCATTTTGCGTGCGGGCGAGCAGTTCCACGCGGTTGCAGGTGGACAGGATGACTCCCTCGGCGACGCCGGGGTGCGCCACAAAACGCTGCAAGGCATCCGGTAGCTTAGACTCCGGAATTGCCAGGCGCTCGCGCACCTCGACCGGCGCGCTGTTATGGTTGACGCCGATTAAACGGAAGTTCATGACTGCACAAACCTGTGGATGGCGCTGAAGTAGTTAGCTGACCATGCGATGAGCGCGGCCGCGAACACGCCGGCAGCCAGATACGCCGCGCGGCGGCCGCGCCAGCCCGCAGTCCAGCGGGTGTAGACCATCACCATATACACGATCCACATCAGGACCGAGAGCAGGATTTTGGGGTCCAGGAAATTGATTCGCCCGAAGGTGACCTGCGCCACAATAGTGCCCGCGATCAAGCCCAAAGTCATGAATGGAAAGCCGAGCAGCAGCGAGCGATAACCGATGTCGTCAATTACCTCTAACGCAGGCAAGCGGGAGAGGATGCCGCTCGATTTCTTGGACTTGAGCGTGTGCTCTTGAATTAGATAAAGGAGACTGGCGCCGAAACTCACAAACAGGGCAGCGTATCCGGTGAAGATAAGAGCGACGTGGGCAATCAACCAGCCCTTGCGAACGCCGGGAGGCATGCGCAGAAACGGTTGCTGGCCGGCCACGGCGACCAAGGTCAAAAGAAATACCAGCGGGAAAACTACAATGCCCGGCGAGGTCGTCTTATAGACCATGTAAATGATCAGGAAGATGACCATGATCAGGAAAGCCAGCACGGACTCCGCGTTGTGCACCGAAGTCAGCGCAATTTGCCCGGAGAGCTGCATGGCTTCTGCCAGCGAAACCAAATGGAAGACCATGCCCAGATAGGCGGCATGCAGGGCGATGCGGCCCAGCAGATCGCTGGTGCGGGTGAGCGCCACCAATGCATAGAGCAGGCCGACGCCGTAACAGCCGAGCGCGACTCGTAGCCAAAGTATGGGCATAGATTGAGGTGACGGACGACCCTGCCTCGTGGATTGCCTGCGTCCAGTAGGCTGATTATAGACTGCACCGGGGGCGGGGCAAAGAAGTCGTGAGGGTATGTCTATTCCACCCGCAGGGCTGCCAGAACCTGCTCCAGCGTTTCGGCACTGACCAGCAAACGCCGGCCGTCGGCCATCATATTCTCAATTTCGTCGAAAGCCTGGAACAAGCGCATCTTCACAGCGCCATATTCTTCCGCTTCGGTAAGGGCGCGTCCGTGCGCCGACTGCCAAGCGCGCGGAGCTTGCTGGGGCATAAAGACGCTTACCGCGAACGTAGTTTTTCGGTCGGAAGTCACGTCAAAGATGTACTCGGTGGCCGGCGCCTCGAGAGCGGTCGCCAAGGCGGCGCGTTTCCCCACAAAATAGTACTGGTAGACGTAGCCCTGGCCCCCGGTATAGGTCTTCATGCGGCGGACCGTCATGGGAACATTCTCCGGCATCGATCCTCACGCATCAATTCTGGCTTCGCGCAGGCGTTTGGCCGCGGTTTCCGATTTGATCGGCGAGTAGTAGACCTCCTTAAAGGTGTACGACTTCGCCTTGGATGCGAGGATCGGCATGATTTCGATGTGCCAGTGATAATCCTCGTCCAGAGTTTTCCAGTAGCCCAAGCTCTTCGAGGGGTGCTGGCTGTTGGGAGAAGTGTGCAGCACTAAGTGAAAATCCTCGGTGACGGTGCGAATGCGCTGCAAGGTGCGGCGCAAAAGACCTGCCAGGTCACGCAAGGAGCCGTGCCGGTTCAGCGCAAAGCGCTCGAAGGCGGCCTCGTGGGTGCGCGGCAGGATCCAGGTCTCGTAGGGCACGCGCGGGGCATAAGGAGCAAGAGCCAGAAAGTCGCCGCGAAATTCCACCAGCCGCAGGTTTTGCTGCACTTCCTGCGCGATGATGTCGCAGAACACGCAACGTTCTTTCTGCTTGAAGTACTCGCGGCAGGCGCGCAACTCGTAGAGCACGCGGCGCGGCACGAAGGTGGTTGCGGTAAGTTGAGAATTCGGATGCGCAAACTCCTGCCCCGCGCTTGGCCCATAGTTTTTGAAAATGCTGACGTACTTGAAACGCCCGTCGCGCTTCAAGTCCTGAATGCGTTGCGCGGCCATCTGCAGAAATAGCTCAATCTCGGCGTCGCTGGCGCACCACAAATGGAGGTCGTGCCTGGGATTTTCCACCAGCACCTCATGCGCTCCTACCGATTGCATACGGTCGTAGAGCCCATCGCCGCGGCGGGCGGGATCGCCCTCCACGTGGTAGAGCGGGGTGGGATGAACCACCGCACGAGCCGACCAGGGTTGACCCTGAATTCCGGGAAGGTTGGATATCAGTTGCGGCGCGGCCGGGGAATCCGGGCAAAACCGGCATACCTCGGAGCGCGGAGCGGAGTCCGTCCCTTCATCGCCGGTCATCACCCAGGAGCGGGTGATGGGGTCTTTGCGAAGTTCCATGGCAGTAAGCAAACCACTGCACGGATGCTACGTCAACCATGATTTCCACCGGCCAAGGCCGCCGCGCGCGTTTGTTATAATCCGCGCACGCACCTGCCCGCAATGACCGAGTCGTCCACCCCGCTGATGCGGCAGTACGCCGCCATCAAAAAGGAGCACCCCAGCGCCTTGCTGTTCTTTCGCCTGGGGGATTTCTACGAGCTATTTTTCGACGACGCCATCCTGGCGTCGCGCGAGCTGCAAATTACCCTAACCTCGCGCAACAAGGAAAAAGGGGTGTCCGTGCCCATGTGTGGCGTGCCTTATCATGCGGCCGAGGGTTACATTTCAAAACTCATTCGCAAGGGATTCAAGGTCGCGGTCTGCGAACAGGTGGAAGACCCGCGCCTGGCCAAGAAATTGGTGCGGCGTGAGGTGACGCGCGTGGTGACGCCGGGCACAGCAGCCGATTCGGGGCTGAGTTCGGAGGAGAACAACTTCCTGGCGGCGCTGGCGCAGAGTGGGGACCGGGCTGGATTTGCGGCTCTGGACCTTTCCACCGGAGAATTTCGAGCGACCGAGTTTAAGGGCGAGGACGCGGCGCGCAGAATTCAGGAAGAGTTGCAGCAGTTGCGTCCGAAAGAAGTGCTGTATGGCTCGTCGGCGCCGTTATTTGAAGGCGCGCGCAGACCGTCCACGGCATGCGCAGGCCCGCAGCCGAGGGCGGCGGACGGAGCATGGTCCGAGACGCCGCTGGAGGATTGGATTTTCGCGCCCGACCACGCCATTCCGCTGCTGGAGAACCATTTCGGCGTGTTGTCGCTCGAAGGATTTGGTCTCGCCGGCAAGCCGGCGGCCGCGGCCGCGGCAGGGGCAATTCTCTATTACGTGCGCTCGACACAACGCGGAACACTCGACCACGTGGATCGCATCGGCTTCTACGAACGGCAGAACTGCCTGGTGCTGGATGCGGTCACGGTGCGCAACCTAGAGCTGATCGAACCACTTTTCACCGGATCCGATGCGGGTGCGACCGTGTTCCGCGCGATTGACGCCACGGTTACGCCCATGGGTAAGCGCCTGTTGCGCTCGTGGCTGCTGCGCCCTTCGATCGATCTCGCAGAAATTAACGCGCGCCTGGATGCCGTCGAGGTCCAGGTAAAGCAAACGGTTGCGCGTGAGGAATTGCGGCGGGCGCTCGATGGGATTCTCGATCTGGAACGTTTGCTGAGCCGCGTAACGCTGGAAACGGCGAATCCCCGCGATCTACTGGCGCTGGCGGCGTCGCTGTCGAAGATCCCGGCAGTCCGCGCGGTGCTGCGCAGCTTCGCGGCCGCACGGCTTCAGACCTTGCACGGATCGGTCGACGAACTCGGCGACCTACGAGAGCGCATAGACAAAACCATCGAGCCCGAGCCGCCCATCTCGCTCAGCGACGGCGGCGTTATCGAAGGTGGCGTCGACAAGGAACTCGACGAACTGCGCGACCTGAGCCGGAACAGCAAGCAGTTTCTGGCGCAGATCGAGCAGCGGGAACGGCAGCGAACTGGAATCAATTCCCTCAAAGTTAAGTTCAACTCCATTTTCGGGTATTACCTGGAAGTTTCGAAGCCCAATTTGCATTTGGTTCCGGCGGACTACGACCGCAAACAGACGCTGGTCAACGCCGAGCGGTTCACGACGCCGGAATTGAAGGAGTACGAAGCAAAGATTCTCGATGCCCAGGAAAAGATCGTCGAGATCGAGCGGCGGCTGTTTGCGGAAATGCGTTCGGCCGTTGCGGGAGAAGCGCGGCGCATCCGCCAGACCGCGCTCGCGCTGGCGGAAGTGGACGTGCTGGCGGCCTTGGCGAATATCGCGGCTCTGCGAAATTACTGCCGCCCGCAATTCGACGATTCCTCGGACATTGAAGTGGCGGAAGGCCGGCATCCGGTGATTGAGCAGCAGGAACTAGGCGGCGGCGAGCGATTTGTCCCCAACGCTTTGTATTTGAATTCGACGACCCACACCATCCTCGTGCTCACCGGGCCGAACATGGGCGGCAAATCGACTTACCTGCGGCAGACGGCGCTCACCGTCCTGCTTGCGCAGATGGGATCGTTCGTACCGGCTCGGTCGGCGCGGTTGGGAGTGGTGGACCGCGTATTCACGCGCATCGGGGCCAGCGATAACCTGGCGCGTGGGCGCTCGACCTTCATGGTGGAGATGACGGAAACGGCGGCCATTTTGCACACCGCGACGCCGCGGTCCCTCATCCTGCTCGACGAAGTGGGACGCGGGACTTCAACCTACGACGGACTGGCGATTGCCTGGGCGGCGGTGGAATACATTCATAGCCATACGCGCGCGAAAACGCTTTTCGCCACGCACTACTTTGAATTGACGAAGCTCGCCGAAACGCTTTCCGGAGTGAAGAACTATCACGTCTCGGTGAAAGAAACCGGTGGCGGCGTGGTGTTTCTGCGCAAGGTGGAACCAGGAGCGGCCGACCGCAGCTACGGAATTGAAGTCGCGAAACTGGCTGGCCTTCCCGTTGAGGTCATCGAGCGCGCGCGGGAAGTGCTGGCCGAGCATGAGTCCGCGGAACAGGAAGTCACCGGACATCTTTCGCCGGGAGCGGGGCCTCCGCCGGCGCAGTTGACGATCTTTACGCCGCTGTCGCAACCCGTGCTGGAAAAGCTGCGAGCCGTGGATTTGAACCGGTTGACGCCGTTGGAGGCGCTGAATTTGCTGGCGGAGTTGAAGAAGCAGATCGAATAGCTTTGCGTAGCGCCGCCGGCCCGATGGCGGCGGAGCCCGTAGTTTTTAGAGCTGCCCGTGGATAGAGTCTAAATCGCGGGCGAGACGCCCGCTCCACAGCCGGCGTCCCGCCGGCGCTACCAACGAGGTCTGAACTTTCAGTGGCTACAGCAAGAGAGTTGTCCCAGGGACAGAAACATCTCGGCCAGGTACTCATCATCGGCTTCGAAGGCGTCGAAGTGTCGCCGCGTCTCCGTTCCCTGCTCACCACATTGCAACCTGCGGGCGTCATTCTTTTTGCCCGCAATATCGCGAGCGCGGAACAGACGCACAAGTTGCTCAAGGACTGTCAGGCGTGTGTGTCCACTCCTTTATTCAAGTGTGTCGATCTCGAAGGCGGGTGCGTTGACCGATTTCGCAAAGTGCTAAGACCAACGCCTTCGGCAGCGGACGTGTTCTCTACGGGAAATCGCAAACTCTTCCGCACGCACGGCAAGGTCATCGGCGAATCTTGCCGGGCTCTCGGCTTCAATGTGGATTTCGCTCCGGTGCTGGATTTGGCGCTGCCGGCTTCGCGCACGGTGATGAGTTCACGCGCGGTTTCCGGCGATCCGAAGCAGGTGGTGATCTACGTTCGTGAATTTCTAGCAGGATTACGGTCGGCGGGAGTGCTAGGTTGTGGCAAGCATTTCCCTGGCTTGGGGGAAGCGAATCTTGATACACACCACGAACTGCCCAGTGTTCGGAAATCGTGGACGAAACTGTGGCAAGAAGATATTTATCCCTATAGAACGTTGCGCCGCGAGTTGCCGATGATCTTGGTGGGCCATGCGAATTATCCCGAGGTCACGCACAACCTCAAGCCAGCTTCGCTCTCCAGGAAATGGATCACGGACGTCTTGCGCAAGAAAATTGCCTATCGAGGCCTGGTGGTCTCGGACGATTTGGAGATGGGTGGCGTGTTGAAGTCGGCGCCGGTCCAACAGGCCGCAGTGGAACATATTCGCGCGGGCGGAGATTTGTGCCTGATCTGCCATCAAGAGGAGTGGGTGATCCGCTCCTACGAGGCGCTGGTTGCGCAAGCGCGGCGTGACCCGGGCTTCGCCCGGCGGGTCGAGGAGTCCGCGGCGCGCGTGCTGGCGTTCAAGAGAAAGTCGGCTGAATGGAAACGCCGGACGGCGGCGCCTGGATCATTAAAGGTGGACAAGCTCACGCGGCGCTTGTGGGAATTTTCGGAACGCGTGCGCTTGGAAGCCTTGAAGCGGGCCGAATCATGATTGTTGCCGGCGTGATGAGCGGCACTTCGGCCGATGGGATCAACGTGGCGCTGATTCGCGCGCCTGAGCCCTCGCATGGCTCGCAGAATGTCCCATTCAAATTTCTAGCTCACGCCGAATATCCCTATCCCAAACCTGTCCGCCGCGCGGTGTTGGGCGCCATGAACTCGGCGCGCGCGAAGGTGGCTGATTTGGCCCGCTTGAATTTTCTTCTTGGCGAACTCTACGCAGACGCCGTGCTCAAAACACAGCGGCGATTCCGGCTGAGAGCGGAACTGGTTGGTTGTCACGGGCAGACTCTCTACCACCAAGGCGAAGCGGCCCGGTTTCTGGGCCGCAGCGTTGCCACGACTTGGCAAACCGGCGAAGGGGCGGTGATCGCGGCCCGCCTGGGAGTGCCCGTTGTTTCTGATTTTCGCCCGGCGGATATTGCCGCCGGTGGCAAGGGTGCACCGCTGGTACCTTTTCTCGACTACTTGCTCTATCGCGATGCGCGCGTGGGGCGCGTGGTACAGAACATTGGCGGGATCGCGAACCTCACCGCCATTCGCGCGGGAGTATCTCCTGAGCAGGTGGTCGCCTTCGATACCGGGCCCGGCAACATGGTGATCGACGCCGTGACCGAGCGCTTATTCGGCAAGCCATACGATCGCGATGGAAGAATTGCGGCTTCCGGCAAAGTGTTAGACCTTGTCGTACAACAATTGTTGCGAGCGCCGTTCTTCCGCCGAAAACCGCCGAAAACCGCGGGGCGGGAAGAGTTTGGGCGGGAGTTTGCGGGGGAATTTCTGCGACGATGCAAACGGGCAAGGAAACAAGACGTAGTCGCAACCGCGACTGCCTTGACGGCCCATTCGATTGCCGACGCCCTGCGGCGACATGTGCTGCCGGGTGGCGCATACGGTGAATTCATCGTCGCCGGCGGAGGAGCCAACAACCCTGCGCTCATCGCCATGTTGACGAACCAGTTGCACCCCCTCGGGCTTCGGCTTCGCTGCTCGGATGAATTCGGTTTGCCGGCCGCCGCGAAAGAAGCGGCAGCCTTCGCGCTGTTGGCTTATGAGACCTGGAACCAGCGGCCGTCGAATCTGCCTTCCGCAACGGGCGCTCGCCGGCCCGCGATCTTAGGAAAGGTTTCGTATGCGTGACAAGCCGGGCCCCTTCATCCCGCGACCGTCGCTGACCGGTCGTTTTGTGCTGGGGATGACGATCGTCGGAATCACTCTTGCGGCATCGTCCTGTTCCCAAAAGCCCGATCCGAATACCCTGGTGATGGTCATCGAAAGCAGCCCAACCAATCTTGATCCGCGGGTCGGAATCGACGCGCAATCGGAACGTATTGATGAATTGCTTTTCGACGATCTCCTCACGCGCGATGTGCACTTCAACGTTCAGCCCGGCCTGGCGGAGCGCTGGGAAATTCCCGATCCGCTTACCTACATTTTCCACCTGCGCAGGGGAGTGACGTTTCACGACGGACGTCCACTCACCTCGCGCGACGTGAAGTTCACCTTCGATTCCTTACTGCAAGGCAAAATACGCAGCACCAAGGCGTCGACCTACAGCCCCGTGGACCGGATTGATGCCCCCGACGACTTCACGGTTGTTTTTCGCTTGAAGCAACCTTTTTCTTCCCTGCTGTGGAACCTCTCCGGCGCGGCGATGGGGATCGTGCCTTACGGCAGCGACGATCGGGAGGGCCGAAGTCCCATCGGCTCCGGGCCGTTTCGTTTCGTCGGCGCTGAGCAGGACCGCGACGTGGTGATCGAGCGCAACGACGCCTATTGGGGAGAAGAGCCTCGCTTGCGACGAGTGCGATTCATCGTGGCGCCGGATATGACCACGCGCGCGCTCGAACTGCGCAAGGGCAGCGCCGATATCGCCATCAACGCGATGACCGCGGATATGGTTTTGGCGCTCCAACAAAACACCCACCTTCAGGTGCTGCAAGCTCCGGGAACCGAACTTGTTTACCTGGCCTTCAATACTCGCGACCCGATCCTCAAAAATGTCCGGGTGCGGCAGGCGCTGGCCTGCGCCATCAACCGGCAGCCGATGATTCATTACCTGTTGCGGGATTTCGCCCGCCCGGCATCGAGCATTCTGCCTCCGGAAAGTTGGGCCTACAGCGGCGACTTGCCCGATTGCGCCCACAACCTGGAACGCGCCCGCCAACTGCTCGATCAAGCTGGCTATCCCGCCGTGAATGGAGTGCGTTTTCATCTCACCATGAAAACTTCCGCCGACGAGAGCCCGCGTCTGCTGGCGGCGGTGTTGCAGCAACAATTGCGCGATGTGGGAATCGTGCTGGACATACGCACCTTTGAGTTCGCCACGTTCTTAGCCGATGTGACCCACGGCGAATTTCAGCTCTACGCCCTGCGCTGGGTGGGCGGCAACGAAGATCCAAATATGTTCGAGTATCTCTTTCATTCCGCCAAGTTCACGCCCAATGGCGGCAATCGCGGCTTCTATTCCAACCCCCGGGTGGACGCGCTAATCAACCGGGCCAACCGCGAATCGGACCAAGAGACGCGCCGGCAGCTCTATCTGGAGACCCAGCGTATTCTCGCGGACGAATTGCCCTACTTCAATTTGTGGTACTTGGATAACGTGCTGGTGGCCACGCCGCGAGTCCGCAAGCTCACGCTGAATTCCTCCGGGAATTACGACTTCCTGAAAACTGCGGAATTAGACAACGCTCGTTAGTCGTTGGCCGTCCGTCGTTGGCCAATTCGAGCCGCGACCGAAAGGCATCCGCGGCATGGCGCACGAAACTTGCGTGTTACCATCGCAAAGGCCTATGCGCATTCTTTTTATTGGGGACATTTTCGGGCGGCCGGGACGCACGATCGTCAAGGACCGCCTGCCGGGACTGGTTAAGCAGTACGCCGCCGATCTGGTTATTGCGAACGGCGAGAACTCGGCCGCCGGCTTTGGAATCACGCCGGCGCTGGCGGAAGACCTGTTCGAGCTTGGCATTGACGTCATCACCACCGGCAACCACATTTGGGACAAGCGCGAGATCGTGGACTACTTTCAGTCGGCGGACGGCCCGAATAGCCCGGCGCGGCGCCTGCTGCGCCCCGCCAACTATCCTTCGGGCATGCCCGGCTGGGGCGTGTATGAGGGAAGCAAGAACGGCGTTGCCTACGCTGTGATCAACCTGCAGGGGCGGGTGTTCATGGCCTCGAATGACGATCCGTTTCGCGCCGCCGACGAATTGCTCAAGACCATCAGGGCCAAAGTCGTGTTTGTGGACATGCACGCCGAAGCCACTTCAGAAAAAATTGCGATGGGATGGTATTTGGATGGGCGCGTAACCGCGGTCGTGGGCACCCACACGCACGTTCCCACCGCGGATGAACGGGTCTTGCCCGGCGGCACGGCTTACATCACCGACGTAGGCATGAGCGGTCCATACGACAGCGTAATCGGAGTACAAAAGGAATTGGTGGTCGGAAAATTTCTGAACAATATGCCCGTGCGATTTGAGCCGGCCACTGGCGATGTGCGCCTGTGCGCGGTGGTGGTCGATTGCGACGTGGCCACGGGACGGGCGAAAACGATTGAGCGGGTGATGTTGAAGTAGAATCCGCTGGGCATTGGTTCGCATCTCACGCCTTTGCGCTCGGAAAATCCATCCTAGACGGGTAGGCAGCCCTGGTTGTAGCGTGTTGCGCTATGGATGCGCCTCCCAAGCTTAGCGAAATTCCGCACTACCCAGTGGTTGCGGGCACGGCGCTCTTGGCCATCGGGACCACCACTGCCTGGTGGGCAAAGGTGGATGTCTCGCCGCTCTTTGAAAGCGCCATGATCCGGCGCGGGGAGCTTTGGCGGTTGGTAACCAGCATCTTTCCCCACCTCGGCATTTTGCACTTGGCCTTCAACGTCTATTGGCTGTGGGTTTTCGGAACCTCCATCGAGCGGGTATACGGCCATGCCAAGACTGCAGCTCTAATTGTTTTTTTCGCGGTCGGGTCCGGCTCGCTGGAATTTGCTTTCTCCGCGGGTGGCGCGGGACTCTCTGGTGTCGGCTATGGCTTCTTCGGGCTGCTCTGGATTCTCGCTTCGCGCGACCCGCGCTTTCGCGATTCCATGGACCGAAGAACCGTCGAACTCTTCATAGGATGGTTCTTCTTGTGCATCGTCACGACCGTGACCAATATCATGCCGGTGGGCAACACTGCCCATGGGGCGGGGGCGGTCTTGGGAATCCTGACCGGACTTGCAATTACCATGCCGCGCCGCCGCGCCCTGATTGTCGCGTGTCTCGGCGTCATCGTCCTGTTTGGGTTGTGGGCCGCAACGCTTGGCCGGCCGAGGGTCAACCTCTCACGCGCGTCCGGTTACGAAGAAGGACAATGGGGCTACGAAGCCCTGGTCGCTCAGCACTACCAAGATGCTGCCCGATGGCTCCATGATGCCGTCACCTACCGTCCAGAGGCGGCCGAAGATTGGTACGATCTTGGTATCGCCTACCAGCACCTGGGAAACACGACGGCGGCGGTTGGCGCCTACCGCAAGGCCGCCGACCTAGGCGAGGCCAATGCTCAGTACTTTCTTGGGGTAATGTATACGGACGGCGGCGAAGGCCTCACCAAAGACGACGCCCAAGCCCTGTACTGGTTCCGCAAGGCCGCTGATCAGGGGAACAACGAAGCACAGAATAACGTTGCCTGGACCTATGCGACAAGCTCCGATCCCGCGATTCGCAATCCCGCCGCTGCTTTGGACTACGCCCGCAAAGCCGTCAGCTCTGAAAAAGACAACCCCGATCCGAGCCATCTCGATACTTTAGCCGAAGCTTACTACGCCAATGGGCAGCATGAGGAGGCTGTAAAGACGGAACAGCAGGCAATCGCATTGGCTTCCTCGGACGAGCAACCGGCCTTCCAGAAAAACCTCGAAAGATATCGGCATGCACTACAGGAGCAAACGCGCCGTAGAAGCGGAAAGTGAATCGCATGGCGCGCTCGCTTCGCTTATATTGTTGTCATGCCTAAATCGTCCCGCCCCAGGTCTCCACGCTCGAAAACCAATGCTCGCGTACTTTCTTCTCGCGTAGCCTATCGCGGTCCGTCATTCTGGGTGAGCACCGACCAGGTGCTCGAACCCTCGGGAGTACGCGCCCGCCGCGACATCGTCCACCATACCGGCTCCGTGGTCATTTTGGCGGTTGAGGAGGGCGGGTCCGAGCCGCTGATTCTGGTCGAACACCAATATCGCCACGCCGCCCAGAAATATCTGTGGGAGCTGCCCGCCGGCCGCATCGACAAGGGCGAAAAGGACCTCGCCGCCGCGAAACGAGAGCTACGCGAAGAAACCGGCTACTTGGCAAGAAGCTGGAAGCCCGTCCTGCGCTTCTACGCCAGCCCGGGTTTCGTCGCTGAAACCATGACCATCTTCCTGGCGCGGGACCTTCGTCCCGGAAGGGCCGCGCCCGAAGCGGACGAGGTTATCGATATCAAGATGGTCCCCCTTTCCGAAGCCGTGCGCATGGTGATGACGGGACGGATTTGGGATGCCAAAACCATCTCCGGCGTGCTCTGGCTAGCCCAGCAGACAAGCGCCCGCAAGCCGCATGAATAGGGGCCCGGTGGTGTCTTGTTTGGGACACTCTCTCCAGGACTAACCGTCTTGACAGGCTTCGGGAATAGCCCCACAATTGTGCCAAATTGATTGGCACGGCCTCGGAGCTTTGAGCACGTGCCCGAGGGGGCGTATGTGGAGCGCTTGAAAGGTACGGTGAAGTGGTTTAACAACGCGAAGGGTTACGGTTTTATCGGACGCGATGACGGTCCGGATGTTTTCGTGCACTATAGCGCCATTACGTCGGAAGGTTACAAGAGCCTGCAGGAAGGCGACCACGTGGAGTTCGAAATCTCCCAAGGTCAGAAAGGCCCGCAGGCAGCTAACGTTATCAAGAGTGCTTAAGGTTTCACTTCAACATCGAGATTCGTTTTGCCTCCCTAGGCCGGATCGGCGTTTGCCTTCCAGCCTGCGTTGCCTGGCATGATCTGCCCAGCCTTCTCATCCTCACATTACCGTTGCTGAGAGTATGCTTTGCTTCGCAGCTTCTTTGATCGAATTCGCTTGATTGCCTATGGACAACAAGGCCATCGCCGGCATTCTCTACGAAACCGCCGACCTGCTTGAAATCGATGGGCAAGATTCGTTTCGCATCCGTTCCTATCGCAACGCCGCGCAGGCGATTGAGGCTCTCCCACAACAGATTGCGGATCTGATCGACGAGCCCAAGAGCGTCCTGGCCATTCCCGGCATTGGCAAGGGCATGCTCCTCAACCTGCAAGAGATGTTCAAAGCTGGACAACTCTCGCTGCACGCCGAACTGCTCAAGAAATACCGGCCCTCGATGCTCGACCTGCTGAAGATTCAGGGACTCGGCCCTAAGACCATCGCCCTCATCTGGAGCGCTTATCAAGTGAGCGATCTGGAAGGCGTAGAAAAATTGGCGCGCGAAGGCAAGATTCGCGAGTTGCCGCGCATGGGCGAGAAGCACGAGCAGAAACTGCTCAAGGCCATCGAGGACTACCGCCGCATCGCAGGCCGGTTCTTGCTCGACGCCGCGGAAAATGAAGCGAAGAAGATTGCCGCCCACCTGGCCGGATTCCCCGGTATCGACAGAATCACACCAGCCGGTTCCCTGCGCCGCGGACGCGAGACCGTCGGCGACCTCGACATTCTGGTGACCGGCCAAGCCTGCTGCGATGACGCCGAACGCGAGAAGCTGATCGAGCACATCATTAAGCTGCCAGGCCTCATGGACATCATTGCGCGCGGCGAAAACAAAGTTAGCTTCCGGCTGCGCGGCGGCATGCAGGTCGATGTGCGCTTACTCCCGCCCGATTCTTTCGGCGCGGCCATGCAGTATTTCACCGGCTCTAAGGCACACAACGTCGCGCTCCGCCAGCGCGCGCTCAAGATGGGGTTCACGCTAAGCGAATACAGCCTGGCGCGGCTGGACGATCAAAGCGTGGTCGCGGGAAAGACCGAAGAAGAAATCTACGCCGCTCTTAAGCTCGACTACATTCCGCCCGAACTGCGCGAGAACCTGGGCGAAATCGATGCCGCCGCCGAGCACACGCTGCCCGCGCTGATCACGCAAGCCGACCTGCAAGGCGACGTGCACATGCACACGGTCGAGACCGACGGCCGCAACACCATTGAAGAAATGGCCGAGGCCGCTCGCTCCCACGGCTACAAGTACATGGCCATCACCGATCATTCGAAGAACCTGGCGTTCGCCAACGGCCTGGATGACAAACGCGCGGTCGAACATATCGAACGTATCCGCGCTGCCGGTGATCGGATGGACGGCATTAAGATCTTCGCCGGCATCGAAGTGGACATCCTCGCCGACGGCGCGCTCGATCTCTCCGACTCAGTCCTCGAGCAAATGGATATCGTCATCGCCAGCGTGCACTCGCACTTCAATCAAAGCTCAGCCGAGATGACCGATCGCCTGCTGAAAGCAATCGGCAATCCCAATACCTCGCTCATCGGTCACCCCACGGGACGCCTGCTGCTGCGCCGCGACGCCTTCGCCGTGGATATGGACGCAATCCTAAAAGCGGCCGCCAAGCGCAAAGTTGCCATGGAGTTGAACTCTTATCCCGACCGCCTGGATCTGTGCGACCGCCATTTGCGCTTAGCCAAGCAGCACGGCGTGAAGATCGTAATCAACACCGACTCCCACCACACTTCGCATCTCGATAAAATCCGCTATGGGGTGCTCCAGGCCCGCCGCGCCTGGCTCACCAAAGGTGACGTTCTCAACACGCTCCCGGCGCAGAAGTTTGCGCAAGCTATAAAACACGGGTGGGACTGAAAGCGAATAGAATGAACGCAAACGTCGAGGCCACGATGCCCGAAGACACACCAAATTCAACTCACACCCAACCCTCTTCCGAACCATCGGCGATTTCGCCGCAAGCGCCCATCCCCTTCAACATCGGCGAGGAATTTGGCACCGCGCGTAAGAACCTGCCACCGGCGAAGATTGTGCTCATCTGCGTGGGAGCGCTTGCCGTGATCGCCACCGTGGTCGCCCTGGTGCAAAAGCCGCGCCAAACCGCCACCGGCAGCATCGACAATATCGTGACGGTCGATCTCCCCGGCCAGAATCAGGTGATGGTCGCCATCGGGCTGGCGGTGATG